>JANYJY010000041.1 GCA_025358295.1 Gammaproteobacteria bacterium | reverse complement strand
CAATCCCGGCCGTGCCAAATGCGAAGTGCCGCCGCAGACGAATTCGCTCTCGTCGCGCAGACCACAGTGAATGCAGGGAATTTGCATCATCAGTGTGCAATCCCGGACGCTGCGGCCTCGTCGATCAGGCGTCCGCTGATGAAACGTTCTAGTTGAAAGGGCTCGGCCAGCGGATGATTCTGGCCCGTCGCCAGCACATGGGCGAGAGTCCAGCCGCCCGCAGGGATGGCCTTGAAGCCGCCGGTGCCCCAGCCGCAATTGATATACAAATTGGGCAAAGGAGTCGGTCCGATGATGGGACTGGAGTCATGCACCACATCGACTGTGCCCGCCCACTGACGCATGAGATTCAGGCGGCTGAAAGACGGAAACAGGGCCAGGGTCGAGGCAATGATGGATTGTTTGACGGCAAAGCTGCCGCGCTGCGCATAGGAGGGGAACAAATCGAGCATGGCGCCCATGACGATCTCGCCCTTGTCGGACTGGTTTACATAGGCGCCGGTGCCGGGCGAGATAACCACCGTATCGAGCACGGGCTTGATCGGCTCGCTCACCATGGCCTGCAATGCGTAGCTGGTCACGGGCAAACGGAAACCCG
Source organism: Gammaproteobacteria bacterium (assembly GCA_025358295.1). Taxonomy (GTDB): domain Bacteria; phylum Pseudomonadota; class Gammaproteobacteria; order Steroidobacterales; family Steroidobacteraceae; genus Bog-1198. The sequence continues at coordinate 110,811 of JANYJY010000041.1, read as the reverse complement.
CGAGCTTCGCCAGCACCGAACTATGCCCAGCTGCGGCGATGCCCACACGTTCCGCGCGAACGGGGCCTCGAGTCGTATCGACGCCGACAACCCGACCATTTTCCTTGATGAAGCCGGTGACCTCGCAATTCTGAATGATGTCGACGCCCAGCGAGGAAGCGGCACGTGCATAGCCCCAGGCAACCGCGTCATGCCGCGCAGTACCGCCGCGCCGCTGCATGAACCCGCCGAGTACGGGCAGACGCGCCCGCGGCGACAGATCGAGGGCGGGCGCAAGAGCGCCGACTTCTTCGAGGGTCAAAAGCTCGGCAGTGATGCCGTTCATGCGCATGGCATTGGCCCAGCGGGACATGGAGTCCAAATCGTGCCGACTGTGGGCCAACATGATCAAGCCACGCTGACTGAGCATGATGTTGAAGTTCAACGCCTGCGAGAGCCCCTCGTACAACTGCAAGGAGAAATCGTACAGACGCGCGCTTTCCGGGAACAGATAATTCGAGCGAACGATGGTGGTGTTGCGACCCGTATTACCGCCGCCGATCCAGCCGCGCTCGATCACGGCTACCCGGGTGATCCCGTGGTTCTTTGCCAGGTAGTATGCGGCGGCAAGGCCGTGTCCGCCGCCGCCGACGATAATGACGTCATAACTGGATTGCAGGGTGGCATCACGCCAAGCGGCTGCCCAATGCCGTTGTCCCGATAAGGCTCCACGCAATAAAGACCAAGCCGAATAATTACTGCGCATTTTCCACTAGTCTGCCCTCAAGATGCGTGCAATACCAGTGGACAAATTGAGTCACTCCGGCCTCGTGGATTGGAGAATAGGGCGCGGGGTCGTAGGCCGGCGAATTGACGCCGATCTGATTCTCTTGACAATTGATGGTGTCTGCGGCGTTCGTGGCAAGCCATACCTTGGTCAATTCGTTGAGGTCATAGTCTTTGCCTTCGACGGCGTCGCGATGAACCAGCCACTTGGTTGTCAGTTGGGTCTGGGTCGGGCTGATCGGCAGCACGCGAAACGAGATGGCGTGATCGGCGAGCACGTGATTCCAAGTCGTCGGGAAATGAAACATCAATAGCGAGCCGATGTCGGGTTCCGTCACCGAATCGCACAGCGGCCGGCGCACCGCGGCGGCTCCCGACATGGTGAAACTCACCGCGCCTTCAAGCAAGGGTGTTCGAACCGTACGGTACTGGCTGTCGGCGGAAATTCGAAACCGGCTCGGCAAGCCGATGGACTCCCAATGGCGCCACTTGTTTGAGGTACGCGGGTCCGATTCCGCGCCTTCACCATCCGTCGCGGTCGGATCCTCCGGGAAAGTCCTGATCAATTCGGGATGATTCGCCGCGCAGTGGTAGCACTCGCGATTGTTTTCCCACACCAGTTTCCAGTTAGCTTGCTCGATAATGGTCGACTGGAAAGCGATCTTGGTCTGGTGCAGCTTATGCGGCAGGAAATAGGGTTCGAGGTGCCGCCGTATCGGTTCGAAATCCGGCGCCACCTTGCCGAGGCAAATCCAGATGTACCCGCCCACACTCGAGCAATGAACGGGCTTCAAGCCGTGCTGTGTCTTGTCGAACTCGCTGCCCATGTCGCGCGCCGCGATCAGCCGTCCGTCGAGCGCATAGGTCCATTGATGGTAAGGACAGACCAGACGGGGGGCGGTGCCACGCTCCGCCGCGCAGATTCTCGAGCCACGATGCCGGCAGCTATTGTGAAACGCGTGCAGGCCGCCGTCGCGATCGCGCACCACGACGATGGGATACTCGCCAATCTGCACTGTCAGGAAATTGCCCGGATTCGGCACCTCGCAGTCGTGGCCGACGAACAGCCAATCGCGGTACCAGATCATTTCCAAGTCGACCTGGTAATCCTCGGGATTGCAGTAGAACTCCCGCTCCAAAGCAGTCTCGAGATTGCGTCCGCGTAAGCGGCTCAGCATGGCGTCGCGTTCTGTCATGATGGAGTCCTCGTTCAGGTATACCTAACATATCAACATTCCAGGGCGGCGCGATGCCACGAAGCGACGCCTTTGACGAAATTTACGACGGAGCGGGATTGGCGCTCATGCGGGGAATGCGTAAACTCCCAGAGCATGGCGGCCCAGCTATCCGAAACGCTTCCGCGGCGCCGCACCGCGCCGGCCGCCGGATTTGCCCTCTGGGGGACGGCTGCATTCTTCGTATTCAATACGGTTGCATCCGGCCACGCGAATCCCTGGCCCAGCGGCGCGCGCGCCACGCTGCTCGTGGGTTCGATCGAGCTGCGCCGGTGCCCGAACGTCGCCGCCTATTGCGGCAGCCTCGACCGACCCATGGATCCCACGGGAGCGACACCCGGGCGAGTCTCCATCCACTTCGAGTACTACCCCCGTTTGGCGCCAGGCGAAGCCGTGGGGACCCTGGTCGCCACGGAGGGCGGGCCCGGCTATCCGGCGACCGAATCTCGCGACGCCTATCTCGACCTATTCAAGCCCCTGCGCCGGCACCGCGATGTCTTGCTGATGGACAATCGCGGCACCGGCAAATCCGGCGCAGTCGATTGCCGGCAGCTCCAGACCGCCGAGAAGTGGACGGTGGAATTAAACGCTGCCTGCGGGGATTCCTTGGGCGCACGCGCCGCGCTCTACAGCACGGCGTACGCCGCCGACGATCTCGCGGCGATTCTCGACAAGCTGGGCGTGCGCCGGATAGACCTGTACGGGGATTCGTACGGAACCTACTTCGAACAGGTGTTTGCCGTGCGTCACCCGCAGATCGTGCGCTCCATCGTGCTAGACGGCGCGTATCCCCTGAACGGCCCTGATTACCCCTGGTACCCGAGCTATGCGCCGGCCATGCGCGATAAATTCAATATCGCCTGCCGCCGCTTCGAGCCTTGCGCTCGGCTGCCTGGCGATTCGATGCAACACATCCAGCCGGTGATCGAAGAATTGCGTTCGCATCCGTTTGCAGCCCGCGGCATCGACAGTGATGGCAAGGAGCGCGTATTTACGGCGAACGCGTCGCAACTTGCCATCGTCATGTACGGCTCGGCCCCCACCTTTGCCACGGCGCGCGAAGTCGACGCCGCGGCACGCGCGTTCAGCGCCGGAGACCGGCTGCCCCTGCTGCGGCTCATGGCCGAAACCATCAACGGCGTGGATTCTCGCGATCCCACCGGCGATGCAACCAAGTACAGCGCGGGACTGGCGGCCGCCGTGATGTGCCAGGATCCGCCGCAGATTTTCGATATGCGCCTTGCATCGGCATTGCGCGTCGCGGATCGGGACCGCGCCGTGGCCGAGCGCAAGCGCACGAATCCCGACACCTACGCGCCATTCACAATCGACGAATACCGTGGCATGCCGCTCGACTACAGCTTCATCGATCAATGCGTGCAATGGCCTGTCTCTCCGTCCAGCCATCCGGCCTCACATGTCGTTGCCGCGGACGTGCGCTATCCCGACGTGCCCGCACTCATCGTGTCGGGAGAACTCGACAACATCACCACGCTGGCCGACGGCGCCGCGGTGGCGGACGCGTTCACGCACGGCAAGCAAGTGCGCATCGCGAACAGTTTTCACGTCAACGCCCTGCCGCACGCGCGCAGCACCTGCGGCGCCGACATCGTGCGCCGGTTTATTGAAACATTGAGTGTGGGCGACACGGCCTGCGCGGCCGCGGTGCCGCCCCTGCGTTTGGTCCCGCGCTTTGCGCTCCGCGCCGCGCAGGTCGATGCCGCGACCGCGCTGCCGGGCAATAAGGCCGATTCCGAGCAGTTGCGCTGGATCAGCGCCGCGGTAATGACCGCCGGCGATGTGCTCGCCCGCGTGGCCGGCAACTCCAGCGGTACGGGTGTGGGCTTGCGCGGCGGCAGGTTTCACCTTGTGAACGATGTCTCAGCCACCCGAGTAACTCTTACCCAGGTGAAGTGGACCGAGGACTTGGCGGTCAGCGGCACCATTGACAAACCAGCCTCGCGCATCGGGACTGTGCACGCAACACTGCATGTCGCCGCGTCCGGCGGCCTCTTGGGCGATTTACATGTGGCATGGCCGGAAGGCGTGACCGGCTCCATCGCGCGAATTCAAGGGACTCTCGGGGGTCTCGCGGTGATGGCGCAGACTCCGGCGCCCTGAACTAGCTCTCGCGCGACCGCCACATCACCTTCTAAGGGGCCGGCGGAATATAGCGATCGAGCCAAGCCGACGTTCTCTCGGCAAGATCCTTGACGAAACTCGGCCGCGTAAACACGTGATGCTGGCCCGGATACACGACGAGCTGCGCAGGCACATTGAGCGTTCGCAGCGCTTGATACATCTGCTCGCCGCCGACGACGGGGACATTGAAGTCCTTCTCGCCGCCCAGGAACAGCGTCGGTGTATGAATGCGATCGGCGTGGAAAAAGGGATATGACACCTTGAGCCACAGGGGCGTGTCCTTCCACGGGGGTCCCAGTTCATTATTGTACTGCAGGACGTATTGGTCACTGCCGTAGGTGGCGGTCTGATTGGCGCTGCCGGCACCGCTGATGGCGACTTTGAAGCGGGTGTCGCTGGCAATGGTGTAATCGGTCAATATGCCGCCGTAGCTCCAGCCTCCGATGGCAAGCCGCTCGGGATCCGCCAGGCCGTCGGCGACCAGATGATCGACCCCAGCCAACAAGTCGACCACCTCTTTATGACCCCAATCGGCAAAGATGGTCTTCGCGAATGCCAGGCCACGCCCGCCGCCGCCGCGATAATTGACTCGCAATACCACGAAGCCTTTGGCAGCGAACATCTGTGGTTCGAATAAATAGCCGTCCAGACTCAGCGAATGTTGGTCGGCACCATTGGGTCCGCCGTGAATCCACAGCACCGTGGGGTATTTGCGGCCCGGAACATAATTCGGCGGCTTGACGATGAGTCCGTGGATCTCATCGCCATCCTTGTTCTTGAAGCGGGTCTCCTCGACGGTGCCGAGCTGCAGCTCAGACAGAAACGACTCATTGTGCGCAGTGAGCTTGCGCAAGCGCCCTCCTTCCAGGGCATACACTTCAGCCAGAGCGCCATCATTGGTTTGCAGCGCCGCCGTATGGCCCGCCGAGCGCGATAGCTCCGAAATCACGAAGGGACCGGCGGCAAGTTCGCGCGTCACATCGCCTTTGGCGAGATCAATGCGCACCGGATAGGCCGTGGCGTCATCCTCCACGCTGGCGGTGATGGAACCTGAGTCCGCGGCGAACGCGTACGAGGTGATCTGCCGATCGAGTTTCTCAGCCAGCAGTCGCGGCTGACCGCCCGAAACAGGGACCAGCACCAGATGATCCTGCATGTACGAGTAGTACTTGAGCTCATCGCCCTGCAGATAGGCAAGCAACGCGCCGTTGGGGCTCCAGGCGATCTTCTGCGCGTTCGGCGCAAACGGACGAGCGATGGTGTGCGCGGTGGCGCCTACTGCCGCGTCTATCACATCGATGTCTTCGCGCCCATCCGGATCCGGCACCCGGCCAGAAGTGCGGATGAAGGCGATGCGCCGGCCATCCGGCGAGAACGCCGGCAAATCGTCGCTGTAGCGCGGATCGCCGGTCAAAGCCTCCGCGTGCTTGCCGGCGACATCGATCAAATACAGATGGCGGCCGCTGCCTTGACTGATGTAACCGTCCGCATCCTGCTTGAACTGCAGCGCATCGATGACGATGGGCTTGGGAGTCGGGCTTGAATCGCTCTTCTCTAACACGAACACCACACGCTTGCCGTCCGGCGACCAGGAGTACTCGCCCACGTCGCCGACCGCGCTGGTGAGTTGACTGGCATTGCCGCCGCGGCGGTCGAACAGCATGAGTTGAGTCTTGTCGGATCCTGCAGGCATTGCCGCGAACGCTAGATAGCGGCCGTCGGGGCTCCATTTGGGCTTACCTGTGCCCTCCGCCGGCGACGTAAGCGCCACTCGTTGCGTGCCGTCCCAACTGACCATCCAAATCGCGCTGCGCGCCTCGTCTGATTCACGATCGCTGCTGGTCAGAACGTATGCGACCCACGCGCCGTCCGGCGACACTTGAGGATCACTGATATCCTGAACCCGGTACAAATCGTCGGGTGTCAGCGTTCGACGCGCCTTAGGACCGCCTTCGCCCGCTGCCGCGCGAGTCGCCGTAGGTGCTGCCTGCAGCGCGCATAGCAACACTACCGTGCTGAGCATGAACGCCGAGGATATGTTTATTCGTAGACGCATGGGTACTACTCGCCGGCGTGGTCCTTGCCGCCGTTGCCCCACTTGTAGCTCATGCGCACCCCGATCACACGCGGCTCGTTAGTCGTCAGGCGAAGGTCGAAATTACCGGTGTTGCTGTAGATGATGGCGTTTTTGTCCGTAAGGTTGGTGATATAGAACTCCGCGAGCCAACTCTCGCCTTCGGGATTCAAACCTACGCGCAGATTGGTGAGCGTGTAGTTCGGCTGCAGGAACCGCGGCAGCCCGGTATTCTTGTCGTTGGGATTGATGTTGTTCCACATGTCGCCCTTGTGCGCCATGTCCAACTGCGCATAGCCGCGCAAGTTGCCGCCGAGCGGGTGCTCGTAACGTGCATTCCAGCTCCAGCTGAAGTAGGGCGCGAAGGGCAGTCGTTCGCCGACATAGGCCCGGTAGCTAGCGTCCGGGGTCGAAACGATGCGCGAGTCGTTATAGCTGGCCGCAGCCTGGACCGATAGGTTGTCGTTGATCTTGTAATTGACATTCGATTCCGTGCCATAGATCCGCGCCTGACCGATGTTGACGTTGTAACTGGAGGAGGGACAGACCAGGGCGTTGTAGAGCAGCGTCTGCAGCTTGTTCCAGTCCATGTAGTAAGCCGCGCCGTTCCAGAGAAGGCGGCCGTTCAACCAGGTAGTTTTCCAGCCCAGCTCATAATTGTTAAGAGTGTCGGGAGTGTAGGTGTAGGGAACTCCATTTTTGTAGCAATTCGACGGACTTCCGGCGTTGGTACCGCCGTCGCGGAAGCCCTGTGCGAAATCCGCATACACCAGGGCTTTATCGGTCACCTTGTAGTTGATGCCAAACTTGCTATTCCACTTGTGCGAATCGCTCGCATAAAAGCTCGGCAGCGATGGGGAGTAAGCGAACGAGAAGTTTGGCGTGGCGTACGCAGAGTGAGACTTGAAATGCACCGTGCCCGCTTCGACATTGAGGCGGTCTGTGATATCGAAGCTGATGTTGGCGAACTCGGTGGTCTGCAAATAATCGGAGCGCTCCGTGTACGAATACCATTGGCCCGGCGGCAGCGACGGTTGCGTCAGGCCATAGTAAGAGAGGTAGGACTGAAACGCCGCGCCTTGGTACTGCAGCCCCGGCATGTAAAAAGTACTACCGTAGTTTTTGTCCTGGGTCCTCTCCCAGTAAAAGCCCGCGAGCCAATGAAAGCGGCCGCCCGGCTTGGACAGTAGACGAATCTCTTCCGACCAGCGCGCCGTGTTCGTGTGATAGGAGTAGAACTGTGTCGGCGGGTTGCAGCCGCTGTAGGGAGCCCCGCCGCCGTAATAGGGGTCGGTCAAGCAGGTGAAGCCCTCCTGGGTGCCTTTAAACCCCGTGCCGTTTTTGGCGCCGGCGTTGTAATTCTCCTCGTACTGCGAGTACTCGTTCCACTGACGCCTGGGCTGCGCCCAATAGGTGCTCGCAAATACCAAATCGCCGATCCCTACATCGCCGTCTACGTGGAAGTCGAGCATTTTTGCCTGGAAGTCATTGGACTCGGGGCCGAAGCGCGCAACGGTTCGCGCCGGCAGCGTCGGATCCTCGTCCCACGCACCCTGTGTGTGCTGGCGCTGATAGCCGTACGTAAGTAAGGCGTCCCAGCCCTCCTTGACAACCAGATTCAAGGCGATCCGGCCGCCTTCCACGTGCTCGCGGTTGTAGTTATTGCGCGCCCATGGCGCATTGTTCGAAACGGCACCGTTGACCCAGGTACGCGTCGTCAGCTTGTTGTTGATGAATCCGCCGTGAGAGTCGCTGAAAGCGGAGAGCCGCAATCCAAGGCTTCCCTCAATCAGGGGCACATTCAAAAATCCCTCATAGCTCCAGTTGTTCTGACCCCCCTGGATCTTACCGCCGTCGAAGTCGGCGCCGGCGCTGAAGGCTTTCACGTCGGGCCTATTGGTGATGTAGCGGATTGCGCCCGACATTGCCCCGGCCCCAAAAGTAGTGCCTTGCGGACCATTCAGCACTTCGATGCGTTCGATGTCGTAAAGATGCAGGTCCGGTTGTCCGCTACTCTCGCTCATGGACATGTCGTCGACGAAGAAGCCGGTTGACGAGGAGTTCCCGTAGTTCGGATTGCTGCCGTCCGAGACCCCGCGCATGACGAAAACCTGCGTGCCGGGCCCGGTGCTGACGAAGGAAATGGATGGCACTTTCTGCATGTACTCATCCATAGCGGTGATGCCGAGGTCCTTTAGAGCCTTCGACGTAAATACGTCGATGCTCATCGGCACATCTTGCAGATTCTCCGTTCGCTTGCGCGCGGTCACGGTAATCTCTTCGAGGGAATCAGATGCGCCGCTGGCGGCCAGGGCCGGAACTCCATGCACTGCACCTGCCCCGTACAGCACCGCGGCGATGGCGAGACTGAGCGTCGAACGACTATAGAAACTCTGTGTATCTCGGCGTCGGCCCAGCAGCGCAAGTCCACGATGCTTCGGAATGGTGCTCATTGGATCCCCGTGTCTTTCGCCCTTCACGGGCGTATTGCCCGATCATCCCTTGAGTGGGCGGCTCGCGTCAATGGATTTGATACCTGCCACTGATCAATCGTTCAATTGTGGATTAGTCAGGGTCGGCAAAGCGTGCGAGACAATCGCCCAAGCTAGACCGCAGGGTTTCCAGCTCCTTGGCGAAATGCCTCCAATAGCCGACTCCTGAGGAGTACAACGGCTGACGCACCTGTTCGGCGCTCGCCGTGCGAACCGAACGCTGTGTCGCGTGGAAATTGAGGCAGGCAGGGTCGAATTCCAGGCCACAGTGTTCGAGCAGCCGACGGATATTGCCCTCGGGATTGCGCACTAGCTCTTCGTATTGGACGCGCAGCACTTTGCCCGGGAGGACTGCGTCCCAGTGGTCCATCAGGGAGAGGTAGCAACGGTAGTAGCGCCCGAGGTCCTCGAGATGGTAGCTAAAGGTTTGACCCTCCGCGAAGTACTGTTTGAAGGTACTGAAGCACGCATCCATGGGATGACGGCGCGCGTCGATAACCGTGGCGTGCGGCAGAATCGCGTGAATAAGTCCGACGTGACTGAAGTTATTGGGCAGCTTGTCGGTGAATCGCTCGCGACCACGCCGCAGCGGCGCGGTTTCCGCGAGGTAACGGCTGCCGAGCCTGCCGAGTTGGGCGGCAGGCACCTTTCCCACGCTCTCGGGATAACCGTCGCGAGTCGGGGCCATGTCATCGAACTGGCTCACGATGTTGAGAATATTGGGAAGTTCCATTGTACCTTCCACGCGCGAGTGGCTGGCGAGGATCTGCTCCACGAGGGTAGACCCGGAACGCGGCAGTCCGACGATAAAAATCGGTGCCGGGCCCGGGTCCCCACTGCCCTCGCGCTCGGCAAAGAACGCCGCATCAAAAAAGGCGCGGATCCTCGAGTTGCGGCGCTCAAAGCTCTCGATGTCGAAGGGCGCGTCCACGCGCCGCAGCGCGTTACCCTGGGCATAGTGCAGAAAGGCCTGCGAGTACAGCTGGCGCTGCTCGAAAGCCCTCCCCAGCGAGAAATTTAGCTGGGCCTCGTTAGAGCGCTGTCGCTTATCCACCGCCAGCAGCCGCTGCATGGCTGCGACTTCCGCATCGCTGAAGTCGTAGTTCTTAAGGTCTGCGAGACTCCAGTAGGCTTCGGCACGGCCCGGATCAATCTGCAACGCTCTTTTATAGGAGGCCTCGCTGTCGCGGCGGCGGCCGAGTGTCTTTTGCACGTGGCCAACCGACATGCGCAGCCCCACCTCTTCCGGTTTTAGACGCGCCGCTTGCTCATAAGCGTCGAGCGCCTCCTCTTGTCGCATGAGCCGCGTCGCAACGCCGGCGCTCAAGACCCAGGATTGCGGACTCTGGGGTTCGATCGCCACGAGGTGGCGTGCGGCGATCTGCGCTTCCTCGATTCGGCCCAAAGCCAACAGCGCCGGCCCGAGTCCCCGGTAGGCGAGCGGAAGATGCGCGGACTGCTTCAGGGCGTGGCGCAGCAGGCGCTCGGCATCTCCGGGCATGTCGGCCACGAGTGACAGCCCTGCAAGGCCGCACAGTGCGGCCACGTGACTCGCATCGCGGTGCAAGATTTCCCGGAAAATGAGCTCCGCGCCTTTCCGGTCGTCACTCACAAACGCCGCCGTCGCTGCCTCGACACGCGGCCTCTCCGGATCAGCGAGCCGGGCGCGTTCGTAGGCGATCGCGGCGTCAGTATGCTGCCCGAGATCGACTAGCGCATCCCCGTAAGCGAGCCAAGCGCGATGATGATGGGGCGCCTTCTCCAGCACTCGCCGCACCTCTTCACGTGCCTGTGCGGCCCGGCCTGCGCCCCGGTAGGAACGCGCGAGATCCACGCGGGCATTGGCAAAATCAGGAGCAATAGCCAACACCCGCTCGAGGGCGACGACGCTTTCGGGAATCTTATTCTGGTCGAGGAGCGTCGCGCCAATCAACCACAAGCAATTCACCTCGCCGGGAACCTGCGCCTCGATCGCCCGCAGCAAATGCTCGGCTGTAGCGGCCCGGCCTTCTCGGAGCGCTGCGAGAGCGGCACCATAAGCGGTACCCAGATGTGTTTGAATTTGCTGCCGCATCGTATGGCGGTGGCTAGCAGACGAGCGCCGTACAGTGATTCAATTGGCGACGGCCGGCGTATCGCCCGGTACGCGCCCCACCGGTCGCTTGTCGCCAATCTTGCGCTCGGCGCTCGGCGGGTAGCCGAATTGAATGCGGTAGCACTTGGAGAAATGCGGCGGCGACTGGACTCCGCAGGCCGTGGTGATATCCATGATGGGCATGGCGGTTTGCAGCAGCAACTCGCGTGCGCGGCGCAGGCGCATTTCCAGATAATAATGTTTCGGCACGCAATTCAAGTCGCGCTTGAACAGGCGCTCGATTTGGCGGCGCGATAAGCCCGTGGATTTGGCGATTTTCTCCAGCGACAGCGGCTTCTCGATATTTTCTTCCATGAGCTGCGCGACGCGAATCAGCCCGCGGTGTGACACGCCGACCTGCGCGCGCAGCGGCACGTATTGCCGATCCGTGTCCTTACGGACCCGCTCGACGATGAATTGTTCGGACACCAGCTGGGAGATTCGCGGCCCCAGCTTCGCTTGGATGAGATTCAGCATCAGATCCAGCGGCGCTGTGCCGCCGGAACACGTGAAACGATCCCGGTCGATGGTGAACAGCTGATCGCTGATGCGCACCCGCGGGAACTCCTCGCGCAGCGCGGAGAGATTTTCCCAATGGATGGTCGCGCTGAAATTGTCCAGCAGTCCCGCGCGCGCCAGCGCATAGCCGCCGGTGCACAGCGCGCCCAGCGGCACGCGCCGTTCGGCCAGGCGCTTGAGCGCCGTCAACAGCGCGGGCGACACAGCCTCTCGGACATTCACGCCGCCGCAGACGAAAAGAATATCGACCGCACCGAGCTTGTCGAGCGCGCCGGTTGGCGACAGATTGAGCCCGCCGCTGGCTTCGGTGGAGCGGCCGTCCAGACTGATGACCGACCATTCGTAGACGTCCTTTCCGACCAAACGATTGGCCATGCGCAGCGGTTCGAGGGCATTCACCACAGCAATCAGCGAATAGTTCGGCAGCGTCAAGAAAGCGTACTTGCACTTACGTAGCACGGCGGGCGATTCCAAAGTGCCTCCGAGGGACAAAAAGCAAGCGGATCGGGCGCGGTCATTATGCCACCGACGTCTGCATCTTGTCTGTTTCCGACATACTACTGTCGTTTTTTGGATGCAGTGGGGAGGCTATTCAGGCCCATAAACGCTCGGATTCGGCCTGGCCTGGCGCATTTCCATCAGCGGTCGTCGCAATTGGCGTCTTGTTTGGCGGCCCGGTGGTTACACTGCCTCACGCATTTGCGTTGGGAGATCCTCGATGAAAAGTCATGCCCGCGTGGTCATTATTGGCGGCGGTGTCATCGGCGTCAGTACGCTGTACCACTTGGCCCTCAAAGGCTGGACGGATGTGGTGCTCTTGGAGCGGGCCGAGCTGACCGCCGGATCTACCTGGCATGCCGCCGGGCTGCTGCCCTTGTTCAACATGAGCTACACGGTGGGCCAGCTGCACAAGTACTCGGTGGACCTTTACAAGCGGCTGCCGGCCGAAACCGGGCAGGACGTGAGCTTCCACGTCACGGGGAATTTGCGTCTCGCGACCTGCCGCGACCGCATGGACGAATACCAGAAATACTGTGGCACGGCGAACACCATCGGCGTGCCATTCCAAGTCATCGGTCCGAAACAAGTGCGCGACCTGTGGCCCTTGGTCGAACTCGGCGACGGCGGCGCGACGCCGAACATTGTCGGAGCGCTCTACCACCCCGACGACGGTCATATCGCACCGGCGGATCTGACCATGGCGCTGCGCAAGGGCGCACGATCCCGCGGGGCAGAAATCCACGAACAGACCGAAGTGACCGCCGTGAAGCGCACCGCCTCGGGCGAGTGGCACCTGACCACGAACAAAGGCGACATCGTCGCCGAGCACGTGGTTTGCGCCACAGGCAATTACGCCCGCCAGACCGGACGCATGTTCGGCATCAACGTTCCCTCCATACCCGTGGAACATCAATACATCGTGTACGACGAATCGCCGGAGCTGAAGGCCTATCGCCAAGGCGGCGGACGGGAACTCGCGGTGCTGCGCGAGTCGGATCAGTCCTACTATCTTCGCGAGGAGCGCATGGGCTGGATATTGGGCCCCTATGAAGCGGGTGCTCCGGCGCGCTTCTCCGACGGCGTGCCCGATTGGTTTGGCAAAAGCCTGTTCGAGGGTGATTTGGAACGATTGCTGCCGCACGTGGAAGCCGCGCAGCGACGCGTACCTTCGCTGGCCAACTGCGGGATCAAGGACATCGTGAACGGGCCCATCGCATACACGCCGGACGGCAGTCCGCTGATCGGCCCGGCTTGGGGAGTGAAGAATTTATGGCTCAACGAAGGCCACAGCTTCGGCATCACCGCGGCCGGGGGATCCGGCTGGCAGCTGGCCGAATGGATTGTCGAAGGAGAACCCGGCATCGATATGATGGCGGTCGATCCGCGCCGCTATGGTCCCTACACCAGCAAGCGCTACGTGGTGCAGAAAAACGAAGAGACCTATCGCAATGTCTTCGTCATCCATTTTCCGGATGAAGAGCGTCCCGACGCGCGGCCCGCCAAGACCAGTCCTGTGTATGACAAACTCGCCCGCATGGGCGCGGTGTTCGGTCAGCGCTACGGCTGGGAACGCGCCAACTGGTTCGCGCCGCCCGGAGTTCCGGCGAAGGATCAGTGGAGCTTCCGCCGCTCGAATTACTTCCCCCACGTGGGCAATGAAGCGCTGCGTCTGCGGCAGCAGGTCGGCGTCATCGACCTGTCCCCCTTCACCAAGCACGAGGTCACGGGCCCGGGCGCGGAAAGCTGGCTGGACGGTTTGGTCGCCAACAAGGTGCCCACTAAAATCGGTCGCATCGCGCTCTGCCATGCGCTGACGAAACGCGGCGGAATTCGTACCGAATTCACCATCACCAAGATCGCCGATGAGCATTTTTACGTCGTGAGCGCTGGCGCTGCTGAGCGTTACGACAGTGACTACTTGCAGCAGACGCTGCCACAGGACGGCAGCGTGACCCTGCGCAATGTCACCACCAGCCGCGGCGTGTTCGTGGTGGCGGGACCACGCTCACGAGAGGTGCTGGCCAAGCTCGTGGATGCGCCGCTCGACAATGCAGCTTTTCCCTGGCTAACGGGACAGGTTGCCGAAGTCGGGCTGGCCACCGAGGTGTATTTGCTGCGTGTGAACTTCGTGGGCGCGCTTGGCTGGGAACTGCATTTCCCCATCGAGTATGCGCATCATCTTTTCGACGCGGTGTTTGCCGCCGGCGCGGAATTCAATATCGGCATGTGCGGCATGCGCGCGATGGAATCCCTGCGTCTCGAAAAATCCTACCGCATGTGGGGCAGCGACCTGACTCCCGACTACACGCCCTACGAGGCGGGACTCGATCGCTTCGTACGCATGAACAAAGGTCCATTCATCGGCAAGGAAGCCCTCGAGAAGCAGCTCACGGACGGCGTGCCGCATCGCTTTGTGACCTTCGAGGTGCACGGAGTCACGGATGCCGATCCTTTGGGCAATGAGCCCTTGTTCGACACCAAGGGCAGCATCGTCGGCCGCGCCACCGCGGGCTACTACGGGCACTCCTTGCGCAAGAGCTTAGGATTGGGCTACATCAAGCCTGAGTTCGCCGCCGTGGGCACCGAGATCGAAATAGAAATCCTGGGCGAGCGCAAGCGCGCAACGATACTGGTCGATTCGCCGTATGATCCCGAGAACAAGGATTTGCGAGCCTAGGGTCGAATACGTCATGAGCAGGCAATCATTTTCCGCACTATCGCTGATCTTGCGCAGTCTCTCACGGCACAGCAGCTGGCAAAAGCAATGGCGCAAGGCCGAGCCGAAAGCCGAATACGACGCCATCATCGTGGGCGGTGGCGGCCATGGCTTGGGCGCCGCGTACTACCTGGCCAAGGAACACGGAATGACCAACATCGCCGTGTTGGAAAAAGGCTGGATCGGCGGCGGCAATACCGGCCGCAACACCACCATCATCCGTTCGAACTACTTATTTAATGAAAGTGCGGCGCTGTACGATCACTCGGTCAAGCTGTGGGAGGGTCTCTCTCAGGCTCTGAACTACAACGTCATGTTCTCGCCGCGCGGCGTCATGATGCTTGCGCACACCGTTCACGACATTCAAGTATTCAAGCGCCACGTGCACGCGAACCGCTGCAATGGGGTCGACAATGAATGGCTGGAGCCGCAGCAGGCCAAGGAATTCTGCCCGCCGCTCAACATAGAGAACAATATCCGCTATCCGGTGTTGGGCGCGGCGCTGCAACGGCGCGGCGGCACCGCCCGGCACGACGCGGTGGCCTGGGGCTACGCACGCGCCGCCGACGCCGTGGGCGTCGATATCATCGAGAACTGCGAAGTAATCGGCATCCGGCGCGGCACCAACGGCGCCGTCGAGGCGTTGGAAACTACGCGCGGGATCATCCGCTCGCGCAAGGTGGGGGTATCCGCAGCCGGCCATACCAGCGTGGTCATGCGCATGGCCGGCGTGCATGTGCCCTTGGAGAGCTATCCGCTGCAGGCACTGGTTTCCGAACCCGTGAAGCCAATTTTCCCCTGCGTGGTCATGTCCAACACCATTCACGCCTATATCAGCCAATCGGACAAGGGCGAACTGGTCATCGGCGCAGGTACCGATGCGTACACCTCGTACACCCAGCGCGGCGCGCTGCACATCAATACGCATACCTTGGACGCCATTTGCGAATTGTTTCCGAATTTCCGCCGCCTGCGGATGATGCGCAATTGGGGCGGCATCGTCGATGTGACGCCGGACCGATCGCCCATCATCGCCAAGACCGAAGTTCCCGGCTTGTACGTCAATTGCGGCTGGGGAACCGGAGGATTCAAAGCCACGCCGGGATCCGCGCATGTGTTTGCCTGGACCATCGCGCGCGACGAGCCGCATCCCATTAACGCGCCATTCACCATCGAGCGCTTCCGCGACGGATTCCTGATCGACGAAGCCGCCGCCGCCGCAGTGGCACATTGAAAGAGATACCCGATGCTGATCATTGACTGCCCGTATTGCGGTAAGCGCCCTGAAATCGAATTCAGCTACGGCGGCCAGGCGCATCTTGCGCGCCCACAGCAACCCGCGCAGCTCGACGATCAAGCGTGGGCGGAATTCTTGTACATGCGCACCAATATCAAGGGCGTGTATGCCGAGCGCTGGCGTCACGCACGCGGTTGCGGACGGTTCTTCAATGCGCTGCGCGATACCACCACCGACCATTTCCTGGCCTTCTACAAAACCGGCGAACCGCGGCCGACCCTGCCGGCGCAGCACGAGCGGACGACGTGAACGCCCCCATCGACGGCCTGAGAACGCCGAGCGGCGGTTTGGTGGACCGCACGCGGCGTATTAGCTTCAGCTTCGACGGCCGATCCTATGAGGGCATCGAAGGCGACACCCTCGCCTCCGCCCTGCTGGCGAACGGCGTGCACCTCACGGGCCGCTCGTTCAAATACCATCGGCCGCGCGGCATTCTCGCCGCAGGGTCCGAGGAGCCCAATGCACTGGTGACAGTGAGCCGGGACGCGGCGCGAGTGACCCCGAATTTGCGAGCGACCCAGGTGGAGCTCTACGCGGGTCTGATTGCCGAGAGCCAAAACCGCTGGCCCAGCCTCGAGCGCGACTTCGGCCGCATCAACGACCTATTGTCGGCATTTTTTCCCGCGGGCTTTTACTATAAGACTTTCATGTGGCCGCGAAAGGCCTGGAAGGCCCTGTACGAACCCGTGATTCGACGCGCCGCGGGTTTGGGTCGCGCACCCACTCATGCCGACCCGGACCGCTATGCGCAACGCTATGCACATTGCGATGTTCTCGTCGTCGGCGCGGGTCCGGCCGGCATCGCGGCAGCCTTGACGGCCGCCGCAAGCGGCGCGCGAGTCATGCTCTGCGATGAGACGGCGCAGTTCGGCGGCAGCCTGCTGGCCGACGGCGGTGCACTCATCGACGGACTTGCCGCGCAGGCGTGGGTGCGGCAGGCCATCGAATCCCTGCAATCGAACCGCCGTGTCACCCTGCTCAAGCGGACCACGGCCTTCGGCTATTTCCCGCACAATTTCGTCGGTCTGAATGAGCGGCTCAACGATCATTGCGAGAAGCCGCCGCAACATCAGCCTCGCGAGCGGCTATGGCAGGTTCGCGCAAAACAAGTTGTGCTTGCCACCGGCGCGATCGAACGCCCGTTGGTATTTCCAGGCAACGATCGCCCGGGAATATTGCTGGCAGGCGCCGCGCAGACCTATCTGAATCGCTATGGCGTGCGGGTCGGCACGCGCGCCGTCATCGTGACCTCCGGCGACGACGCCTACCAGACGGCGCTCGACCTCAAGGCCGCCGGAATCGTGGTCGCCGCGGTCGCGGACCTGCGGCCCGAGGCGATCGGCGCCCTCCCCGAGGCCGTGCGTCAGGCGGGCATCGAGGTCCTTCCTGCATCGACGGTGCTCGGCACCGAAGGGGATTTGCGCGTCAAGGCCATTACCCTCGGGCGCGTGGAAGCCGGTTCGATACAGCCGGGACAGCGCTTCGAATGCGACGTGGTATTGATGTCCGGAGGCTTCACGCCCAGCGTACATTTGTTTTCGCAATCGCGCGGCAAGCTGCAATGGAGCGACGCACTCAAGGCCTTCGTGCCCGCGGTGTCGGCAGAGCAAGAACGCTCGGCGGGCGCCTGTCGCGGCGTCTACGATCTGGGCGATGTGCTGGCCGACGGCGCAGCAGCCGGCACCGCCGCGGGTGAGCCCGCCGCAACCGGAGCCGCGCAACGCCGCTTCAGCGTCAGCGCACCGAAGCGCGGCAGCGAGTCCTACCTCGGTGTGTTGCCGCAAGCAACATCGCCGAGCGGCGATAAGTCCTTCGTCGATTGGCAGCACGATGTGACCACGCGCGATCTGGCTCTGGCCACCCGTGAGGGCTTTCAATCGATTGAGCACGTCAAGCGTTACACCACCATGGGCATGGCCACCGATCAGGGCAAGACCTCCAATCTCAATGCCATGGCCATCGTGGCCAAGAGTCTGGCTGTCGCCATTCCTCAAGTGGGGCTGACCACATTTCGTATGCCTTACACACCGGTGACCTTCGGCAGCATGGCCGGCACCTCGCGCGGCGATCTGTTCGATCCGGTACGCACCACGCCGACTCACGCCTGGGCGCAGGCTCGCGGCGCTGTGTTCGAGAATGTTGCCCTGTGGAAACGCGCCCGGTATTTCCCGCGCGGCAATGAAGACATGCATGCGGCGGTTGCCCGCGAGTGCCGCGCCGTGCGCAATGCCTGTGGAATATTCGACGCCTCCACCTTGGGCAAGATCGAGGTCGTCGGGCCCGATGCGGCCGAATTCATGAACCGCCTGTATGTGAACAACTGGGCGAATTTAGGCGTCGGCCGTTCGCGCTACGGGATATTGTTGCGCGAAGATGGTTTCATTTACGACGACGGCGTCGTGGCGCGCACCGCCGCCGATCGATTCCATGTGACCACCACCACGGGCGGCGCGCCGCGGGTTCTCGGCTTGATGGAAGATTATCGCCAGACCGAATGGCCCGATCTCAAGGTGTGGCTCACTTCTACGACGGAACAATGGGCGGTCATTGCCGTACAGGGGCCCAATGCTAGGCTGGTACTGGAGTCCATGGTCGAGGGAATCGATATCAGCGCCGCAGCCTGGCCGCACATGAGCGTCGCCCGCGGCAAGATCTGCGGTGTCCCGATGCTGCTGTTTCGCGTCAGCTTCACGGGCGAGTTGGGATTCGAAATCAATGTCCCGTCGGACTATGGTCAGAGCGTCTGGGAAGCGGTCTTTGCCGCCGGCCGACAGCATGGCATCACTGAATATGGCACGGAGACCATGCACGTGCTGCGTGCCGAAAAAGGCTACATCATCATCGGCCAGGACACCGACGGCACGGTGACGCCCGACGACGCCGGGCTCACCTGGGCCATCGGCAAGAACAAGACTGACTTCGTGGGCAAGCGCTCTTTGGACCGCGCCTCCATGAAGGCAGCCGACCGCAAGCAATTGGTGGGCTTGCGAGCCAAGCAGCCGGGCGTCGTGCTGGAAGAAGGCGCGCAGGTGGCCGAGAAGCCGGGCCAACAGCCGCCCATGATATTAATCGGCCACGTGACCTCCTCCTACGCCAGCAGCGTGCTCGGGCACTCGATCGCCTTGGGCCTGGTCGCAGGCGGCCGAGCACGAATCGGGCAAACGTTGTATGTGCCCATGCCCAACGGCGACCTCGAAGTCGAAGTGACCTCGCCAGTTTTCTATGATCCCACCGGAGCACGCATCAATGGCTGACGCCACCACACGCAGCCTGCCTTCTGCGGCTGCCACCCAATGGCTGATGTCCATGCCGCCCGCGGCGCGTTTCGTACTGCATGGCGATGCGGCGGCGCGCGCGGCTGCTGCACCGGTCTGGGGAACAGCCTTTGCCGAGCAGGCATGTCGGGCCGAAATCGGCAACGGCCGGGCGGCACTCTGGCTTGGGCCTGACGAGTACTTGCTGCTGAGCGCCGACATAGAGTCCGAAGCTGCGCTCGCCGCTTCGCTCGAACAGGCACTCGGCGACCTGCCCCACGCCCTGGTCAATATCAGTCATCGACAATTTGCACTTGAGATACGCGGCCCGCACGCCGCCACCATTTTGAGCGGCGCGTGTCCGCTCGATTTGGATCTGGCGGAGTTTCCCATCGGTATGTGCACGCGCACGGCATTGGCAAAGGCCGATATCGTGTTGTGGCGTACAGCTGCCGAGGTCTTCCACCTCGAAGTCTGGCGCTCGTTCAGCGGCTATGTCACGGGCCTGCTGAACGAGATCGCCTTGGAATTTCACCGAGTCTAAGCACTCACTTGCGGATGCCCCCTCTATCGATGTAGTGGATCCCCTGCAACAGGTCGCGGTAGCAAGCCGCAATCTGACATAAAGCCCTCCTTTCCAGCCATTTGCTCAAGATTGACTCAGGCTTGCCGTTGCCTTGAGGTGAGCACATTCAGCAGGTTGGTCCAAGTTGCACGTAAGACGCCAGTCGCCGGAATCCCCACTCGAAGTACTCACGGTCGCGTGGCCGTTCCTTGCCGGAATGCTGCTGATGCTGATGATCTCTATCGGCAGCATCTACGCCCTGTCCGCCATGCGCGCCTATGTAACGGGACTCGCCATCTGGGTAAGCGCCGAGGGCGATGCCAACGCAGCCATGCGGCAATATCTTACGCATCCCGAGGAAGTCGATCTTGTGCACCTGCGACAGTCGATTTCCATCTGGGAGGGCGACCATGCCGCTCGCCTCGAACTGCTGAAATCCGATCCTGACTATGCTATCGCACGACGCGAGCTGCTCGCCGGCGGAAATCATCCCAAGGATATCGAAGGTCTGATCTGGCTGTTTCGCGGCATGCTGCTGCTTCCTGCATGGCAGGAACCGGTGCGCGTTTGGGCCGCCGCGGATCGCCAGTACGAGAACTATTTACCGTTCAGGCAGCGCATGCTGGCCGGTCTTGCCGTCGACAGTCCCGCTCCGGAGGAGCTTGGTGCCTGGCGGCCGCAACTGGATCGGGTGCATGAGGCCATCGTCTCGCTTGAGCATGCATTCGCCCAAGCCATCGACGCCGACGCGCGCCGCCTGACAGCATCGCTGCTGGCATTCCTCTGCATCAGCAGCGTGCTGCTGCTGGCCGGCGGTTATCTTGCGGTCCGCCGCATTCTGCGCCGCACCGATACGATGGCGGCGGCCCTGCGCACCATCGAGAGACGCGCATTCGAGGAACATGAACGCGCATCGGTCTTGCTGCGCTCGATCGAGGACGGCGTCATTGCCACCGACCGCCGCGGCCTGGTGCAGTTCTTGAATGGCGGCGCGGAACACTTGACTGGATGGAGCATTGCCGAAGCCTACGGACGCCCGATCGATGAGGTATTCCGCTTGCACCACGCCGGCGATTCCGGGAACAAATCGACCAAACTGATCCGCCGCGACGGCAGCTGCACGCCCATCGGCGAGCGCACTGCCCCGCTCAGAGACCGCGACGGACAGATCGTCGGAATGGTCCTGGTGATGCGCGACGTGACGCCGGAGCGGCGTCTGTCGGATCAGCTGCGCCATGAAGCCATGCATGACGCTCTCACCGGTCTTGCCAATCGCGTGCAGTTCGAGCAAAGACTGGCTGCGACATTGCGTCGCAGCCAGTCGGCCCGTCACACGTACGCGGCGGCGTTCATTGATTTGGATCAATTCAAAGTAGTGAATGACACCGGAGGGCACGCCGCCGGAGACGAATTGATTCGTCGCGTCGGCGCGTCCTTGCGTGCACAGCTGCGCGAAGGCGACCTGCTGGCCCGATTGGGTGGCGATGAGTTCGGTCTGGTGCTGCCCAACTGCAGTCTCGACATTGCCGTACAGATTGCCGAGCGAATGCGGCGCAGTGTCGAAACCCTACGCTATGTTTCTGATGGCTGCACTTTCACGGTCAACGCCAGTATCGGCGTGGTGCATAGCGACCAGGCACTGCAATCAGTGGAGGATGTGTTGCGCGCGGCGGACCGGGCGTGTTATGCGGCTAAGGAAGCCGGCCGCAATCGAGTGCACGTCTACCGCGCGGACGATCCGGAGATAGACAGCCGGCGCGGGGAAATGCGCTGGATATCGCGGCTGCAAGAGGCGCTCGAGCAGAATCGATTCGTGCTGTATACCCAGGAAATCCGGCCGATCGGCGCAGCCGCCGGCTCGCCTCCCCTGTGTCACGAGGTGCTGCTGCGGCTGAAGGACGAATCGGGGCAGCTGGTTCCGCCAATGGCCTTTATTCCGGCCGCGGAGCGCTTCGGCCTGATGCCGCAGATCGACCGATGGGTGATCGAGCATACCTTGGCCGAGCAGAGCCGGCGCATCCGGCTCGGGTTGCCCGCCCCGCGCTGCATGATCAATCTTTCGGGCGCCTCGCTCGATAATCCGGAATTGGCTGACTTCATCGAGCAGCGTCTGCGGCAGCATCGTTTGCCGCCCGGGAGCATCGGCTTCGAGCTGACCGAAACCGCCGCCATTTCGAGATTGACCACAGCGGTCAAGGTCATGAACCGGCTCAAAGAACTGGGCTGCCCGGTCGCGCTGGATGACTTCGGTGCCGGCATGTCCTCGTACGGCTACCTGCGCGAACTTCCCGTGACCATTCTGAAGATCGATGGTCGCTTCGTGCGCGACATGAATCATGACCCCGTCGCCTACGCCATGGTCGAGTCCATGCACAAGGTGGCGCGCGCCATGGGAATCCGCACGGTCGCCGAATGGGTCGAAAACAACTCCACGCTCGCCGCCTTGAGGCGCATGGGCGTCGATCACGTGCAGGGACGCGGTATCGCGGCCGAACAGGCCTGGTCGGATGCTTATCGTCGCATGGAACGCGAGAACGCCGATGCGGGCCGAATGGCGCTTGCCTGCCTCTGACGCTCGATCCCGCCTGGGACCGCGGAGAATGGCGCTTCGTGACAAGTCCACGACGCAAATTGATTAGCCGCCCCCATCCGCAGTGACCATACTGGCTGTTTTGACCCCATGATCGGCTGCGCTGGGGCGCCGGTCTCAGGTCTGTCAGTTTAGATCGGGAGAGCGACGATGGACGAACAAAGCACGCCGACACCTCACGCCAGACGCCCCAGTGGCCGCGATGCGAAGCGCGCCGCGCGGGCCGGCGCCTCGGTCCCCTACATCACCCGCAATATTCCCTTTTACGAAGTGCTGAACGAGGAAGGCCTCGCTCTGATGGAGCGCAACGCCGACACCATTCTGGAGGAAATCGGCATCGATTTTCGGGACGATCCCGAAGCGCTCGAGATCTGGAAGGCGGCCGGAGCGGACGTAAAGGGTGAGCGGGTGCATTTCGCCCGCGGCATGTGCCGAACCCTGATACAGCGCTCAGCGCCGCGCGAATTCACCCAGCATGCTCGCAACTCCGCGCGCAGTGTGGTCATCGGTGGCAAGAACACCGTCTTTGCCCCGGCCTACGGCTCACCCTTCATCCGCAACCTCGACGAAGGGCGCCGCTATGCGCGCATCGAGGACTTCCGTAATTTCGTCAAGCTCGCCTACATGGCCAATTCTCTGCACCATTCCGGCGGCACGATTTGCGAGCCGGTGGATCTGCCGGTCAACAAACGCCATCTCGACATGGTGTACAGCCATCTGAAGTACAGCGACAAGGCATTCATGGGGTCGGTAACCGCCCCAGAGCGGGCAGCAGATTCCGTCGCCATGGCGAACATCGTATTCGGCAATGAGCTGACCGATCCGCTCACCGGCCGCCCCAAGACCACCATCATCAATCTGATCAACGTCAACTCGCCGATGACCTACGACTCGACCATGCTCGGAGCTGCCAAGGTTTACGCGCGTGCCAATCAAGCGCTGATCATTACGCCCTTCATTCTTGCGGGGGCCATGTCGCCGGTCACCGTCGCGGGCACTGTCGCACAAACTTTTGCCGAAGCGCTGGCCGGGCTTGCCTTCGTGCAATTGGTCAACCCCGGCGCGCCGGTGGTTCTCGGCAGTTTTGCTTCCTCAATCTCGATGCAGTCCGGCGCCCCAACCTTCGGCACGCCAGAACCCGCGTTGGTGCTCTATTCCATGGCAGCACTGGCCCGGCGACTTGGCATTCCATTTCGCTCCGGCGGCAGCCTGTGCGCATCGAAGATCCCGGATGCACAAGCGGCCTACGAATCGGCCAACACCCTGCTGCCCACCTGTCTCGCGGGTGTCAATTTCGTGCTGCACACGGCTGGGTGGCTCGAAGGCGGGCTCTCCATGGGCTATGAGAAATTCGTCATGGATACGGATCAGGCGGGAATGATGCACACGCTGCTCGCCGGTGTCGATTTGTCGGAAAATGGCCAGGCGCTCAGCGCCATGCACGAGGTAGGGCCCGGCAAGCATTTCTTGGGTTGCGCGCATACCCAGGCGAATTTCGAAAATGCGTTCTACCGCTCGCCGCTGGCCGACAACAACAGCTACGAGCAATGGGAAGCCGAGGGCTCGCCCGACATGACCAAGCGGGCAAATACCCTGTGGAAGAAACAACTGGCGGAATACGTCGCGCCGCCCATGGATCCTGCGATTGACGAGGCCTTGCTCGAGTACATGGCCAAACGCAAGGCGGAATTCCCCGACTCGAATGTTTAATTTGCGCGCGATCTCGCTCGCAGTCCTCATTGTCGGATCCCTGTCGACCGGCGCCGCAGCAGCGGCGCCGGATCCGCTGTTGATCGCAACTGACCGCGGCATGCTGCGTGGCGCCCCAGGACCCGGAGTGCTTGAATTCAAAGGCATCCCTTTTGCGAGTCCCCCTGTCGGCGAGCGCCGATTCGCGCCGCCCCAAGTAGCGGGACCGTGGAACGGAGTTCTCGATGCCACGCACTATCGCAGTGCCTGCCCGCAGGTAGCGCGCTTCGGCGTGACAGACGCGAGTGACGATGAGAACTGTCTGTATCTGAATGTAACCGTGCCGGCATCGGCCCGCCACGACGCCGCCATGCGTCCTGTGGTGGTGTGGATCCACGGCGGGGCTTTCGTCGGCGGCTCCGCCAATTTGTATCCTCTGGATTATCTATCGCGCAACGGCGATCTCGTCGTGGTTTCCATCAACTACCGCCTCGGCGCACTCGGATTCCTGTCTCATCCAGCCTTTGCAGCCGCACACAACGGCAGTCTCGGCCTCGAGGATCAACGCGAGGCGCTGCGCTGGGTGAAGCGCAATATCGCCGCATTCGGCGGTGACCCGGGCAACGTGACTCTCGCAGGAGAGTCCGCCGGAGCCGCCAGCGTTTGCCTGCAATTGATTGCGGTCAAGGAATCCCGCGGGCTGTTCCACAAAGCCATCGTGCAGAGTCTGGCGTGCGGCCTTCGTTTAACCACGGCTGTCGAAGCGAGCCATGTCGGCGAAAAGCTCGCACAGCAACTGCACTGCTCAGATGCCGCGGCGGCCGATGCCGCGGCGGCCGCTGCCTGTCTGCGCGCTGCGTCAATTCATGACCTGCTGGCGGCGCAGACTGCCATCAGTGCCGTCGACCGCAGTGCTTTCACACCCAGCGTAGGATCGACCAGCGTGCCGCGTCAGGGCGCCGAGGCCTTTTCCACCGGCAGATTCCTGCGCATGCCGATCATCAATGGTGGAAATCGCGATGAGATGCGGCTGTATGTGGCCTACGCGATTGCTGCCGGACAGAGCGTGACTAGCGACGCCTATCCGCAACTGCTGGCGTCGCTGTACGGACAAGCGGCGCCCGACGTTCTATTGGAGTATCCGCTCGACAACTTCCCTGCTGCGCCCGCAGCGCTCGGCACGGTGGAGTCGGATTTCATCCCTGGCGCCCCGCTGAGCAATTGCCATTATCTTGAGATGGCCGATCAGGCATCGCGCTATGCGCCGGTGTACGAGTACGAATTCGCGGATCGCCATGCGCCGCCGGAAATGGACGACCCCGGCTTTGAAATGGGCGCGGTTCATGCGGCCGAGCTACCGTACCTTTTCCCGCATATCTCGTACAACAGCAAAATCGATGGACCGGATCTTGAACCCGCGAGCCGACCGGTATCAGCGGCCATGGTCGCGTATTGGAGCAGCTTCGCCTACACGGGACGGCCCACTGCCGCCGGACTGCCTAATTGGCCGCGCTACCACTTAGCCAAAGATACGATGCGCTTCGAACCCGGCGAGATACACCCCTTCGATGCGGCCGCCTCCCACCATTGTGGCTTCTGGCGCCGGCATTTCCCGGCCGAACTGCCGGCCATCCCGGTGGGCTCAGCCGCCTATTGATCGAAGCTTAGCCGCTTATCTACTCCGTCTTCGAAGGATCGGTGCGACGCGGCCGTCGGCCGCGCGTTTCGGTTTGACTGGCGGATTCCTTCGGCGCAGGCAGTTCGACAACCTTGCGTAAGTTGCGATAGTCCGCCGTCTTGTGAGGGATGGCCATGGCTTCCACGAAATGATGCTGGAACCGCGGCTCGATGGCGGTCTCCACTTTCTCGATGCGCCGGACCAGAGCTTCGATGATGTCCCGGGACGTGGCGTCCAGCAGCGCAATGCGGGCGCCCGTACCCGCGGCATTTCCGGCGGATCTCACCTGGGTGAGATCGCAATCGGGAATCATGCCGAGGATGGTCGCGTACTTGACGTCGATGTGGCTGCCGAACGCACCGGCGAGGCGTATGCGATCAACCTGAGTGATGCCGAGCCTCTCCATGAGCAGCGCCACGCCAGCATATAACGCGGCCTTGGCGAGCTGAATCGCACGCACGTCGGTTTGCGTGATTTTCATTTCAACCGCGCCCTGGTGCAGCAGATAGGCGAACGTCCGCCCGTTCGGCACGATGCGTGCAGAGTTCGCCGCCATTCGGCCGTCGAGCACGCCGTCCTGATTGATGATGCCCGCAAGGTACATTTCGGCGATCACTTCGATGATGCCGGAACCACAGACCCCGGTGATGCCGCTGCCGGCCGTTGCTTCATTGAAGCCGGGCTCATCCGACCAAAGATCGGAGCCGATGACTTTGAATCGAGGCTCGAGAGTCTCGCGATTAATGCGCACGCGCTCGATCGCGCCGGGCGCCGCGCGCTGACCACAGCTGATTTGAGCGCCTTCGAACGCGGGGCCGGTGGGACTGGAACATGCCAGCAGACGGTGGCGATTGCCGAGCACGATTTCTGCATTCGTGCCCACGTCGACCAACAGTGTCATCTCATCGGCAAGGTCAGGCCGCTCGGACAGCACCATGCCCGCGGCATCGGCGCCCACATGTCCCGCGATGCACGGCAGCACATAGATACGTGCGTTGCGATTCAATTTGAAATCGATGACATTGGCGCGCAGGGTCAACGAATGATCCGTGGCCAGCGCAAACGGCGCGCCGCCGAGTTCCACCGGATCGATGCCGAGCACGAGGTGATGCATGATGGGATTGCCCACCAGGGTCGCCTCGAGAATGTCCTCGTGCGAAACCCCGGCCTGCCGCGCCACATCCGCGGCAAGTCCGCATAAAGCCTCCCGCACGGCCGTGGTCATTTGCGCGGCGCCGCCCGGATTCATCATGGAATACGACACCCGGCTCATCAGATCCTCGCCGAAGCGGATCTGCGGATTCATGACCCCGGCAGAGGCAACCACGTCGCCGCTGGTCAAATCGCATAAATGCGCCGCAATGGTGGTGGAACCGATATCCACGGCGAGACCGTAGGCCAATTCGCGCAGGCCCGGCCAGACGCCGATGATCTGCTTGCCGGCGTGTACGGCGACGGTGACCTGCCATGCGCCGGCACGCAGCGTGGGCTGCAGACTCTGGAGCACCGACAAATCGCAGGTCAACTCCCTCAGGCTCCATTCCGCCTCGAGCGCCTCGAACAATCGGCGCAGGTCGCCGGAAGGATCGTGCATATCCGGCTCTTTGACCTGGACATAGTGCAATCGGACCACCGGGTTGAGTTCGATGGCGCGCGCATCAGCTTCCTTGCGCACCACTTGACGATGCACCTGGCTGCTCGCCGGCACGTCAATGACTACGTCGGACTCGACGCGCGCCGAACAGGACAGGCGCCGACCCTGCGCCAACGGCACACGCTGCGAGTAGCGCTTTTCCGGTTCGCTGAACGCGGACAGGCTGGCGTTGGACGAAGTAACGCCATGCTTGGCAAACTCTCCCTCGGCGACCAACACCTGGCAACGGCCGCACAGGCCGCGCCCGCCGCAGACCGAGTCGATGTCGACGCCCAGGCTGCGCGCAGCCTGGAGCAGTGGCGTACCGACCGGAAAATGCCCACGCTTGCCGGAGGGCGTAAACACTACGAGTGGGTCGCGAGTGGACATACGGCTGGCTGAACGCTACGTCGGACGGCGTCGATGCCCGCCTTCGCGGCGGGCGCGCGGCGCTTCGCCGGGCGCGCTCGCGACGGGCGGGCTCATGTCGCGAAAGCGCCGGATCCATCGCGCGCAATCGGGGTCATGCCCCATCATGACATCGGCCCCCATGACGGCCTTGATAACTTCGACATGCAGGGGATTGGTGATGGCCGACGTCATGCCGGCGCCCATGGCCATGGTCAGAAATGCGGCATTGATGCCGTCGCGATTCGGCAGCCCGAAGCTGATGTTCGACGCGCCGCAAGAGGTATTCACCTTCAGTTCGGTGCGCAGCCTATGGACCAGACGCATGACCTGCACTCCCGCTTGATTGATCGCACCGACGGGCATCACCAGCGGATCGACCACGACATCGCTCGCCGGGATACCGTAGTCCATCGCCCGCTCGACGATTTTCTTGGCCACCGCGTAACGTACGTCCGGATCTTCGGAGATTCCGGTTTCGTCGTTGGAAATCGCAATCACAGCGGCGCCATACTTTTTGACCAACGGCAGCACGGACTCCAGCCGTTCATCCTCGCCCGTGACGGAATTGACCAGCGCCTTTCCCTTGTAGACCGCGAGACCGGCCTCCAGGGCAGCGACGATGGACGAATCTATGGACAGCGGCACGTCGGTTATGGACTGCACCAGTTGGATCGCGCGCGCCAGAATCGCCGGCTCGTCCGCCAGCGGGATTCCCGCATTGACATCGAGCATGTGGGCACCCGCCTCGACCTGCGCGCGAGCATCCGCCTCGACGCGCGTGAAGTCTCCCGCCGCCATCTCGGCGGCGAGAATTTTGCGCCCGGTCGGATTGATACGCTCGCCGATGATGACGAAGGGCCGATTGAAGCCGATGACGACCTCTTTGGTGGCGGAACTGATGATGGTGTCGGTCATGAAGCGGTCCTCTTAAGACTGTGTTGCCGTGTCGCGCCCCGGATACCAGGGCGTGCGGCCTTGAAGGATCGCCGACTTATCGACGATTTCGGCCACCGACTCTTCTTGCCGGTAGGCCATGATGTGCACGCCGCTGATACCGCGCATCTCGCGCATGGCTTGAATCAACTCGATGCAGATATTGCGGCCCTCGCGGGCCTGGTCTTGCGCACCGCTGAGGCGCGCAATGAGAGCGTCCGGAACATGCATGCCCGGAACGTTCTTGCGCATCCATTCCGCTGTTTTTGCGGAACGCAACGGTCCCACGCCGACCAGAATGTAGACCTTGTCGAGCAGACCGAGCGCCTCCACCTGGTTCATGAACGTGCGCAGCAGCGGCAGATCGTAGCAATACTGAGTCTGGATGAATTGCGCGCCGGCGGCGATTTTCTTGGCCAGACGGTGTGGCCGCCAGGCATACGGCAGACCAGAGGGGTTCTCGGCGGCGCCGAGAAAGACGCGCGGAGCAAAACTGATTTTGCGCCCGCTTTGAAATTGATGGTCATCGCGCAAGGTGCGCGCGACGCCGAGCAGCGACACGCAGTCCAGATCGAAGACCGGCTTGGCCTGCGGGTGATCGCCCGCCTGCACGCCGTCCCCCGTCAGGCATAACATATTGCACACGCCCATGGCGGCGCCGCCGAGGATGTCTCCTTGAATGGCGATACGGTTCTTGTCGCGGCAGGAGATCTGCATGATCGGGGCATGGCCGACTCGCGTCAGCAATGCGCACACGGCGAGACTCGACATGTGGCAATTGGCACCGCTGCCATCGGTGGCATTGATGGCGTCCACATAGCCGTCGAAGACCCGCGCCCGCTTGTAAACGTCTTCGGGGTCGGCGGAATCCGGCGGCGCCAGCTCGGTGGTGACTACGAAGGTACCCGCGCGCAACACACGCTCGAATCGCCCCGGCGAAGTGTGCCCGGGAAGAATCGGCAAGGGATAGCCGGGGACCGGCTCGTCCTCGAATCTCATGGCGTATTGTTCGTCGCGCCGTCGACAGCGCCACGGCTGTCGGCCTTTTCCCGGCTCACGCGCAACCAGGACGATTTGCCGAGGGAACGTTGATCGACGGCAAATTGCACTTCCCGCATTGCGTCAACGCCGCCGGGAATTCGCTCGGCGCCCTTGTAAGCCTCGACCCAAACGCAGCGCATCTCGGGTTTGACCTCGCAATTGCCGTTGGCACGCACACCGCCGCAGGGACCGTTGCGCAGCGACTTCGGACAATTCATCGGACACGCCATGCCGGTCGAACTGAGCACGCACTGGCCGCACATGCGGCAATCGAACAACAGGCGCTTGACGGTTTTTTCCAGCGCCGCCGTCGGCCGCTCCATGCGTTCATATCCTATGGCGCGGAACACGCCGTTCAGGCGCACCATGACGCCTTCGAAGCCGCGATAAAAGACATTCAAGCCGCGAGCGTGGCGTACCGACCATAGTCTGACTGAATACATCAGGTCGGCTCGGAAGCGCCAGCCGCAGGAGCTGCGGCGACGCGGTTCACATCCACGCCCTTGGCGCGAATCAGCCGCTCAAGATCCTCGTCCGAGAATTTCGCTTCGAGACGCGCAGCCTCCGCAGCCGCTTCTGCTTGCAGATCATCGCCACACGGACTCGGCGCGCTGCGCGCCCAGTCGGCAAGATAGGCATCCGAGCTGCCCTTGCCGGCGCGCATCGCTGCCCGGTCCACCGCCTCTTGAAAGCGTTGCGACAGCTGCACTTTGGCGGCCTCGCGGCCGCGCTTGACGATGACCTGTGCGGGAATGTCGCGCCAAGAGATAACGATCAGCGAACCCATGTCACTACCTTTTCGTTGCGGTTAACCGCGTTGACGAGCCTCGTACCCAGCGTCCCGTATCCGGTCAGGCGATGCTCGAATTGCAATCCCATGCGCACGGCGACGGCGCGCGCTTGTGCTTCGGAGTTTGGCTCCGGAGCCTGCGCCAAATAACACAGCTTTCGATAGTTGCCGAAGTACATGGAGAATAATTCGGGGTGCCGATCCAGTCCCAACCCTCGGATGACCAAACGTTCGAAATGGCGCAGCAGAAAATCCGTGAGATAAAACGTACCCGGTTCAGCCTCGGCGAGCTCCGCAAATATCGGTGCCGTCGCGAAGAACTCGTAGCAATGCGCGCCGGGGATGCGTTCGACCCCCTCCTGGCGCAACACCACATCCAGCAACCCGCCCGTGCCGCAATCGCCATAGGCCACGAAGATCGAGCGGTACCGGCCACGCGCGGCGTGGATCAGCCCGCGGACCGCGTCGGGAATCTTTTCAGGCCGGTTGTGCAATTCCGCCGGCAAGCAGCGCACATCGAGATGATCCCAGCGATTCGCGCGGCGCAGAGTCGTGATCTCGTGCGCCAATGCGCCGCACGCAATAACCAGCATGCCGTCGCCGTCCGGCGAATCGGTCAGCGAGACATCAGACGTGCCGCTCGCGTCCATCGCGCGCTCGGCACTCAGTGCGCCGCCGCGCCGGCCCGTCGCGCTGCAATCAACCCCTTGGCCGTTTCGACCGCCACCGCGGCGTCGCGGCAATAGGCGTCCGCGCCGACTGCCTTGCCGAATTCTTCATTCAACGGCGCACCGCCCACCAACACGATGTAGTCGTTGCGGATGCCCCGCTCCTTCAGCGTATCGATGACCACCTTCATGTACGGCATGGTCGTGGTCAGCAGCGCGGACATGCCCAGGATATCGGGCTTGTGCTTGTCGAGTGCTTCCAAGTATTTCTCGACCGGGTTATTGATGCCGAGATCGATGACCTCGAACCCCGCACCCTCGAGCATCATGGACACCAAATTCTTGCCAATGTCGTGAATGTCGCCTTTCACTGTGCCGATGACGATCTTGCCGATGGGTTCGACTCCGGTCTCCGCCAGCAGCGGCCGCAGGATCTCCATGCCACCCTTCATCGAATTCGCCGCCAGCAATACTTCCGGAACGAACAGAATACCGTCCCGAAAGTCGATGCCGACGATGCGCATTCCTTCCACCAAGGCCTCGTTCAACACGCGCTCGGCCGACCAACCACGGGACAGGAACAGCCGCGTGGCTTCCTCGACTTCGGCCTTCAGGCCGTTATACAGGTCATCATGGACCTGTTCGGTCAGCTCCTCGTCATTGAGCTGGCCTAAGTCGAATTCACCCTCAGTCGGCTCTGACATCAAACTCTCCAAAGCTTAATTTTCCGAATCGCTACCGAACCTTACACGGTTCAGCTGGCAATCATGTTAAGACGCAACCGCACACCAAACTTGTGATATCGCGACGGCGACCAGTCCAGATGCGACATCCTCAAGTCACCGGCGGCGCGCCGCCTTCGGACTTGCGACGAGCCACATAGGCGTCCAGCGACTCGACAACGGCAGCATCCCGCTGCGGTGCAACAAAATCCTTCAATACGCCCTGCCAGATCCCGGTTGCCCGCTCGGTCGCCGTTTTCGATCCGTCGTCGGCCCACTGTCCGGCATTGCGCCAATCCGAAACCAAGGGCGCATAGAAGGCACTGCGGTAACGTTCCATGGTGTGTGCGCAGCCGAAGAAATGTCCTCCCGCACCGACTTCCGCGACCGCCTCGAGGGCCAGATCGGCAGGCGCCGCCCCCACCGGCTGAAACACTTCGGCGAACATCTGCAGCATCTCTATGTCCAGGATGAATTTCTCATAGGACGTAGTCAGCCCACTTTCGAGCCAGCCCGCAGCGTGCAACACAAAATTGCAGCCGCCGAACAACGCGCCCCACAGGCTCATCTGCGATTCATAAGCAGACTGAGCATCGGGAATGTTCGATGCGGTCGCGTTAGAGGAACGCCATGGAAATCCGAGCAAGCGGGCCAGCTGGCCGGCGCCGAAGGCGGCCTTGACATACTCGGGCGTGCCGAACGCCGGTGATCCGGATTTCATATCGACATTCGACGTGAAACTGCCGTAGACGATCGGCGCTCCCGGCTTCACGATTTGTGCCAGCGTCAATCCGGCGAGAAACTCAGCATGCGCCAAGGTCAGCGCGCCGGCAATTGTCACCGGCGCCATCGCTCCCGACAACGTGAACGGCGTAATGATCAGCACCTGTCCGGCATTCGCAAAATCGATGATGCCGTCGGCCATCGGAATGTCGAGCTGCAAAGGCGAGTTCGTGTTGATGATGGTGTACGTGTAAGGACGTGAGCGGAACTCCTCCGGCGAGATCCCGTGCGCCAGCCGAATGAGTTCGAAATTATCGGCGACTTGTTGATGGCCGCGGGAGAAGATGAAGGGAATTTTGTCGCACAGCATGAGCTGCGCACGAGTTACCTCGAGATGGCGAACATGGACGGGAACATCTTGCGGCTCAGTGGCGCCACCCAGTACGTGAATGACCTCGAAGGTCTGGCACAGCTTGATCAGATTGCAAAAATCCTCCATCGTCCCCGAGCGCCTCCCGCCCGCGGTATCCATGATGTTGGGCGGTCCCGACGTCGGCGCAAACGCCACGCATTGATTCGAGAGCGGCACGTGGCGTTCCGGATCCACGGCATGCAATGTAATGTCGCGGGGTGCGGTCTTGAGCGAAGCCCCGACCAGCTCGCGCGCGAGCCGCACAATGAGCGTCGCCTCGTCCACCTCGGCGCCGGCATTTTTATAAAAGACCCGCGCGTCGGCGGACAGCACCTTCATGCCCTGCGTTTCCAGCATGACCAGAGCCGCCTCGTGAATGGCCGCAACCTGATCGTCGGAAAAAACTTTCATCGGCTGAAATGGATTGCGCAAGTGACGGTAAGGCCGCGTGCGATCGAACACCGCGTGACTGACGTCCGCACTGCCGGGCCGGCGCCGGCTGCGCCGGCCAACCGTCTCTTCGGGTTGTTTCATGAAATCACTGCTCGGGAGTTTATTGGCGGGAAAATAGTATAGAGAATAATGCCGGCACTCCGTGCGGCCATGCGGTGTTTCCGCATTCTGCGGTGAAGTATTTTTGCGCAGTTATGCCTTTATCCGATATACCGCCGCAGCTATATGCCTTTATCCGATTGCACGACGCCGGCATCGCCCAGCAGCGGACGGCCGGTCGCCGTGGAACGCGCCACCGCCTCCGCCAGATAGTCGGCTCCCGGGCCCACCGACGCGAGCCGTTCAGTCACGCTGGTTTCTACGTGTGGGTCAGCAGCGCCGGCACGGCGCGCGGCCGCCATGGCGAGTTCGCGCGACAGGCGCCGCGCATGCTCGAGTGCCGGTTCCGCATCGGGATAATCGCGGCTTCCCGCCGGATCGTGCACTCGAAAAACCTTGAAGCTGGGTTGATTGACCAGGATCTCGACGGTTTGCGAAACGACACCGGCCACCGCGCCCACGGCATTGCAGACTTCCGCATGCGCAGGAATGGACAGCGCCGCGCCGAGGCGTCGCGCCACCTCGGGATAGTACGCACCCACCGGTGCGCCAATGGCGACCAACGGCCGGGCCAGCGCCAGTGTCGCCTGCAGCAGCGTCGAGAAGCGACGCCCCGCGACCGTCTCTTCGATGAGCCGTTCGCCGAGCTCCCCCCAGCCGCGCCCTCCCGCCTGGACCCCGGGATCGTGAGCCAGTGACGCGGCCAGCAGTGCGCGGCCCGTCTCCCGCACCACATGCTCGTAAGTTCGCTCACTCATGTCCTGCGGCGAAACTGCGGCGCGCGCGGCGCGCGCATTGCGCTCCTCCGTGGCGAGTATGCGGGCGCCGTACTCGGCACCCTCGCGGCACCAGCCGCTCTGGCGGCCCAGCACATGCATGGCATCGCTGGGCGTAAATGCCGCCAGGGTCGCCAGTCCCGCATCGGCGAGGCGCCGAAGTGCATCGAGTCCTGCGCCGCTGCGCGCGATCTCGGACATTTGACGGGGCTCCGCTACGAGCGCCTCCCATACCCGCCGTTCGATCGAGGACAAGTGCGCCGGCGGGGCCCGATCGGGATTGCGGAACGCGAATTGCGCCGGATGCGAGGGCAGGCGCTCGAGATCGGCCAGTCCTCGCAATTGCGCGAGCGCCGCCGGAAACTTCTGCGACATCAGGCTGAGGGGCATGGCCTTGCGCGGACCTACGCATAGCCGGCATTGCCGGTCGAAATACACTTCGCTGTCGCCGCCGAGACCGCTGGTGCGCACATCGACGGCCTCGACCATGGTGCGCCATGCACCGACCAATGCGCCCTCGCCGCTGATCACCGGACGCCCACCCGATACCACCGCGATGTCGGTGGTGGTGCCGCCCATGTCCGACACGACAAAGTCACGCAGACCGGTGAGAAATCCCGCTCCGACGACGCTTGCCGCGGGACCGGACAGAATGGTCTCCACTGGATATTCGAGCGCGATCTGCGCCTTCATCAGGGAGCCGTCGCCTTTGACTATCATCAATGGCGCATCGATCGATTCTTCCGCGAGCACCTGCGACAAGGCTTCGATCAAATGCCGGATCTGCGGCGTGAGACGTGCATTCAGGGCCGCGGTGAGCGCACGTCGCGGCGCATCGAGTTTGGAGCTTAATTCATGGGCGCAGGTCACGGGCTTCGGCGTCATCGCACGAATCAGCTTGCGGGCACGCAATTCATGGGCCGGGTTGCGCACCGAGAAATTAGCCGCCACCGCGAACGCCTCGACGCGTGCTTCGTGCTCCGCCACCGCGCGCGACACAGCCGCTTCGTCGAGCGGCGCAGACTCCTCGCCGGTCGCCATATGACCTCCCTGCACTCGCGCCACCAGCCCGCCGCTGCCGGGACGCTGCAGACCCGAACGCACGACCATGGCGTCGTCGAAGCCGATGAGCAGGGTGCAGACCGGGCTGAAGCGATTTTCAACGACGGCGTTCGTCGCCAGCGTGGTCGAGACGGATACCAGGGTGATGTCTTGGCGGCCGGCTTCGGCCGGCAGCAATTTCAGCACCGAGCCTATGGCCTCGCTGATGCCGAATGCGAGGTTCCAAGGAGTCGTCAGCGCCTTGGCGCTGGCAATCACCTCGCGGCCGCCGGCGAGCAGCACGGCGTCTGTAAATGTGCCGCCCGTGTCCAGGCCCAGCCACAGGCCCTGCGCCCTCTGTCTCGCCGTCATCAATGGTCCCTACATTTCCGCCGGCATGCCGCGCCGCCGCGCCGCGTAACATACAGGATTCCCCCGGGCTGCGCCGTGCCCCTTTCCTTGTCGTGCATGGACGACTAAGCTCGTGCCGCGGGCATCGCTACGTGGGAGAGGCATATGCAAGGTGCAGTGCGCAAGTATCTCAAGGCCCTTGAGTCGAGCGACGTCGACAAGGCGGCCGCTCTATTTACGCCCGACGGCTGGGTACAGTCGCCGTTCCTGGGCAAACTTCCCGTGCGCGACTACATCGCGAAAGTCGCCGGTGCCTCGAAGTCCAGCCAACTCACCGTGCACGATGTCTTGGTCAGCGCCGAAGGGAATATGCGCGCCGTCGCCTACTATCTTTACGACTGGCGGCTGAAGGACGGCTCGCAGGTGGCGTTCGAATGCGCCGATGTTTTCAACTTCGATCCGGATACCGGGCACATCGCATCGGTGGTGCTGGTTTACGACACGCATTTGGTACGTGATATCGTGGAAAACAAATACCCCTGAGCGCGGGCGCTCCTTCCGTCCTAGCTGTTTTCGGTCCGCGCACCGCGGTGGCTGGTCGAGCGCCGTGCGCGCGCGCCCGCTGCGGCGCCCGCCTCGCGGCTCAATTCGCCCCGCAATTGCGCGATGGCGCCGGTCGAAATGGCTCCGAGCCGGGATTCAATCGTCGCCAGATCCGGTTTCGGCCCGCGCACATGGGTCTCGAGCGCCTGGCGCATGACGCGCAAGTGTTCCGGCGTCGTGCCGCAACAGCCGCCGATGATGCGCGCGCCGGCATCCAATGACATACGCGCATACTCAGCCATCAACTCCGGGGTGCCATTGAAGCGAATCGCGCCATCGACATATTGGGGAATTCCGCAGTTCGCCTTGGCGACCAGAATGGCCGACGTGTCCGAAGCCGTAGCGAGGTTGACGATGCAGGCCACGAGTTCCGACGGACCGGTGCCGCAATTACTGCCGCAAGCGGCGAGACGGTTTCTGCGATGCAATGCGGCCAATTCGAACGGAGTAATGCCCATCATCGTCCGGCCGTTGGTATCAAAACTTAACGTGGCGATTACGGGCAGGCCTGTGGTCCGTGCACCCGCAACCGCAGCTTCCGTCTCCTCGACCGAGGACATGGTTTCAATCCACAGCAGGTCCGCGCCGCCCCGGGCCAGGGCCGCCGCTTGCTCGGCGAAAGCCTCGCGCGCGTCATCCAAGCTCAACGGTCCCAGTGGCTCGAGTATTTCCCCGGTCGGCCCCATGCTGCCCCCGACAAGCACCACGCGCCCGCCGCGATCGGCCTCGGTGCGCGCGATTTGCGCGGCTTTCTCGTTGAGCTCCGCGACCCGCGCCTCTGCCTTATGCAGCTTCAAGCGATAGCGGGTGCCACCGAAACTGTTCGTCAGAATGATATCCGCGCCCGCGTCCACGAACGCGCGATGCAATTGCGCGACGCGATCCACATGAATCGCATTCCAGAGCTCCGGTGCGTCGCCGGATTGAAGACCGCGGTCGAAGAGGTTGCTGCCGGTTGCGCCGTCTGCGAGCAGCCATGGGCGCTCCGCCAATAAAGATGTCAATCGATCGGTCATGTCGTGTTTCTGTGTGTGCTCGAAGCAAATTTTAGCATGCTGGAGGCCGCCGGGCATCAACTGGCGCCGCGGCTGGAGCGAGTCAGCAGCACACCGCCCAGCGCCAGTGCGAAGCCCAGGAACTGCAGGGGCGCCAATGTCTCATGGAAAAACGCATAGGCCTGCACGGAGGCGAGCGGCGGCACAAGCAGCAACAAGGCCGTGACCTTGGTCGCGTCGCCGTGGCGCATCATCCACATGAGCAGGGTGTTGCCGACCATCGACGGCACCAATACCGCCCACACCAGCGCACCCCACAGGAACGGCGTGGCGTCCCAATGCGGCGTTCCCAGGAACAGCGTCGCGGCAGCGGCGACCAGCGCAGCGCCCATGCTTTGAATGGCCGCAGCCACGCGCAAATCCGTTGCAGCCAGCCATTTCTGAACGACCGTTCCCGTGGTCACGGCCAGCACGCTGAGCACAGCCGCGGCAACCGTCAACAAGGTGAGCGCGCCCGTATCGTGGCCGATGAGTTTCGGCGCCAGCACCAGCGCCACGCCGGTGAAACCCGCGAGGAGCCCCCGCCATGCGCGCGGCTGCAGAGTTTTGCCGAGAAAGGAAACCGCGAACAATGCCGTGAACAGGGGCTGCAATGCGCCGAGCAGCGCCATGACGCCTGCGGGGAGGCCATGCGTGATGGCCCAATAGCTCGCGGTCAAATAAATGCCCTGCATGAGGGCGCCTGCCAGCAGGTGAGTTCCCGTCGCTCGTGCGCACGGCCACGCTGCGCGGGCGAGAACAGCAGCGCAGCCCAACACGATCGCGGTCAGAGAAAACCGCATGAATAGAAATAACTGCAGATCCGCGTGGGGCAGCACCGCCTTGGCGACGATGAACCCCGTGGACCAAATCAGTACGAATGCGAGAGGAATGCCCAGACGCCGCATGATTACCCGTTAGCGATCCGCGGCTCGGCGACCGCAGGAATTATCGCTGTGCCGTGCGCCAGTTCGGCGCCACATAGTATGGCGCATTCTCGGCAGGCAGCATGCCGCGGCCGAGGATATGGTCGGCCGCCTTTTCTGCCAGCATGATGGTCGGCGCGTTGAGATTGCCCGTGGTAACCGACGGCATGATGGAGGAATCCACCACGCGCAAGCCTTCCAGCCCATGCACCCGGGTGTCCGAATCGACCACCGCCATCGGGTCCTGAGAGCTGCCCATCTTGCAAGAACACGAGGGGTGATAGGCGCTCTCGACCTTGGCGCGAATGAACTCATCGATTTGTTCATCGGTCTGCACGCCACTGCCCGGCTGCAGTTCCCGGCCCCGATAGCGATCGAACGCAGGCTGGGCAAAAATCTCGCGTGTCAATCGCACACAGGCGCGCATCTCGGTCCAGTCGTCCGGCTCGCTCAAATAATTAAACAGGACCCGCGGTTTGTCGAGAGGGTTGGCTGACGCGAGGCGTACCCAGCCGCGGCTCTTACTGCGCATCGGGCCGACATGAGCTTGAAAGCCATGCTCTTGAGCCAGTGTCGAGCCGTCGTAGGCCACCGCCATGGGCAGGAAGTGATATTGCATGTCGGGATAGGGAACCCCGGATCTGCTGCGGATGAAACCGCAGGTCTCGAAATGGTTGGTGGCGCCCAATCCATCCTTGCGCAGCAACCAGCGCGCACCGATCAAAACGCGACTCCATAGGTTGATGGACGAATACAAGGTGATGGGCTCCTTGCAGGCCACCTGGAAGTAAAATTCCAAATGATCCTGCAAATTCTCCCCCACTCCGGGCAGATCGTGAATGACCGGGATTCCATGCGTGCGCAGCTCCGCCGCGGGTCCCACGCCCGACAGTTTCAACAGCTGCGGCGAATTGATCGGGCCGCCGCACACAATCAGTTCCCGCGTCGCATTCACACGCTGGGTCGCGCCCGCTCGCGTGTATTCGATGCCGGCGGCGCGCCGGCCTTCGAATACGATGCGCGTCGCCAGCGCATGGGTCAGCACCTTGAGATTGGGGCGGCGCATGGCAGGACGAAGATAGGCGTTCGCAGCGCTGCAGCGCCTGCCCCCGGCCACCGTCATGTCCATGCGGCCGAAGCCCTCCTGTTGAAAACCGTTGACGTCGGGGGTGCGGGGATAGCCGGCCTGGGCGCCGGCGGCCAGCCACGCTGCATGCAGGGGGTTGCTGACCGTACCGTAGCAAGTCTGCAATTTGCCGCTGTTGCCCCGATACTCGTCACCGCCCTCTTGGCGGGTTTCAGCGCGCCGAAAATACGGCAATACATCCCGATAGGCCCATCCCGACGCGCCGCGGGCGCTCCAGCCCTCGAAGTCCTGCGCATTGCCGCGGATGTAGACCAGGCCGTTGATCGACGAGGAGCCGCCCAATACCTTGCCGCGCGGCGTATGCATGCGCCGGCCGTTCAAGTGCGGTTCAGGCTCCGTGTGGTAGAACCAATTGTACTTCTCCATGTTCATGGGAATGGAGAGCGCGGACGGCATTTGAATGAATATGGAACGATCGGAGCCGCCGTATTCCAGCAGCAGCACCTTGCTCTGCCCGTCCGCGGTCAACCGATCCGCAAGCACGCAACCCGCGGAGCCAGCGCCCACAATGACGTAATCGAATGTCTCGTCAGCCAAAGAGTTGTGCTCCGTCAATAGGGTGCATCGACGTCGCCCATGGCGACGTAGACACTTTTCAGTTGAGTGTAGTGCTCGATCGCGGCCCGGCCGTTCTCGCGGCCCAATCCCGACAGCTTCACGCCGCCGAACGGCAGTTCGATGGGGGTGATATTGTACTGATTGATCCAGCAGGTGCCGGCCTGCAGCTGGGCGATCACCCGGTGGGCGCGGGTCAAATCGTTGGTGAATACACCCGCCGCCAGTCCGAACTCCGTGGCATTGGCGCGCTCAATGACTTCTGCTTCGTCGTCGAATTCCAGCACCGACATGACCGGGCCGAAGATCTCCTCGCGCACGATCGCCATATCGTCGCGACATGCCTCGAACACCGTCGGTGCGACGAAATAGCCGTTCTCCATGCCCTCGCCGGTCACCCGCATTCCGCCGGTCAAGACGCGCGCACCCTCGGCGCGGCCGCGTTCGATGTACGACAGCACCTTGTGCATATGCGCTTCGGATACGAGTGGACCCACCTGTGTTTCAGGATTCATGGGATCGCCGATGCGCATGGCCTTTACTCGTTTGACCAGTTTATCGAGAAACGCTGCCTTGACCTTGCGGTGCACGAATACTCGCGTGCCATTCGAGCACACCTGCCCGGATGAATAGAAGTTCGCCAACAAGGCTCCCGCCACCGCATTGTCCAGCTTGGCGTCATCGAAAATAATCAGTGGCGACTTGCCGCCCAGCTCAAGGGTGACCATTTTCAAGGTTTGCGCGGCATCGGCCATGACGGCCTTGCCAGTGCCGACTTCGCCGGTGAGCGAGACCTTGCGAATGTCGGGATGCCGAGTCAGCAGCCGGCCGGTGCCTGCAAATCCCTGCACGACTTGAAATAGGCCGGCCGGCAATCCCGCCTCCAGCAAGATCTCTGCCAATTTGACGGCGGTGAATGGAGTCAACTCGGCGGGTTTGAATATCATCGCGTTGCCGCAGGCCAGCGCCGGCGCAGCCTTCCAACAAGCAATCTGCAGCGGGTAGTTCCATGCGCCGATACCCGCCACCACGCCCAAGGGTTCACGTCGGGTGTAGCCGAAGGCCTGAGTGCCGAGATTGATGTACTCGCCGCTGAGACTTTGCACAAGACCCGCAAAGTACTCGAAGCAGTCGGCGCCCGACGCCACATCCACTACCCGGGTCTCTTGAATGGGCTTGCCCGTGTCGCGAGTCTCGAGCTCGGCGAGTTCCTGATTGCGGGACCGCAAAATATCCGCCGCTCGTCGCAATATGCGGGCGCGCTCGGTGCCCGTCATGGCCCCCCAGCCAATTTGCGCTTTTTGCGCCGCCCGCACCGCGGCGTTCACCTGCTCCGGCCCTGCGGCCGTGACGTAACCCAGCACTTCACCGTTGGCAGGATTGATCGACGCAAATCGCTCGCCGGCGGCGGGGCCCGCGCCGCGCACTCGCGCGGGCGTGACTTGAGCGACGTGATTCAGCCGTCCGTCGA
Organism: Gammaproteobacteria bacterium; assembly: GCA_025358295.1. GTDB lineage: Bacteria > Pseudomonadota > Gammaproteobacteria > Steroidobacterales > Steroidobacteraceae > Bog-1198. Next base: position 69,371 of record JANYJY010000041.1, on the reverse strand, counting down.
CGAATGCCGTCAAGAGGGCCCGCGCGCTCTCGCTGTCGGCCTCGCGCCATCCGGATAGGGCCGCGCGCAGCCACACACCATCGATCATGGCCGCGATCATGGATGCGAGACGCTGCGCTTCATCAGCCGGCACCAGCTTCTGCAAAGAACCGCGCAGATTCGACAAGGTGCGTTGCTGATAAACCGCTTGCACGCGCTTCAAGGATTTCACCTGCAGCACCTGACCCCAGAAAGCCAGCCACGCCGTTCCCGTGCGCTGTTCGAATTCCTCCGGACCCAGGTTTGCATCGATCACAGCCTGAATGCGTCCCCGCGGCGTACTCACTTGGCGCAAGCGCGCTCTGACCCGATTGCCTACGCGCCGCGCCAACGAACGGAATGCCGCATCGAGCAAGCCGTCTTTGTCGCCGAAGTAATGCGCCACCAGACCCGGCGATACGCCGGCACGAGTTGCGATCTGCGCAAGCGTCGTGCCCACATAGCCCAGTTCCGCTAGGCTATCGATGGTGACTTCGACCAGCTGGTGACGGCGCGTGTCCTCTAGAGGTAGCTGAGTGTTGTCTGGAGAAGTCATTGACTGATCATTCAATTCGGCTGCCTCCACATCGCCGCCAAGGGGTTTCTGGACGCCCGGCGGGAGATGTGTCTAAGATAGGTGGCGAAAGAATTTATACGTTTGTTTTCAATCTACTAGGGAAACATGGGTGCGCGCTAACCGGAACTCGTTAAACGCCTGTTCAAAGGTAGGATTCTTGTCTCAATTCTGCCGCCCGACGGGCCGGCTGGTCAAGCCCTGGACATTCCTCGTGCGGGGCTTCATGCAGGCTGCCTGGCCGCTCCTGGCGGCCCTGTGGCTAATGCTGCCGAGTGTGCGCTCCACGCCAGCCGCTGAAGTTCCCGCGCCGGTTCCTGCGATGCACGGCTCGGCCGCGGGCACGCGCGATCCGGTCGGCTGTCAGATCGTGCGCTTCTCGGATGTGGGCTGGACCGATGTCACCGCCACTACGGCGCTGGTCAGCCAGCTACTGCGCTCCATCGGCTACTCGCCCACTGTGACGGTGCTATCGGTCCCGGTCACCTTTGCTTCCATCCAGAACAAGGACATCGATGTGTTCTTGGGCAACTGGATGCCCGCCCAAGAGGCCGACCGGGCGCGCTACGTCGAAGCAGGATCCGTGGTGGTGATTCGCGCGAATCTCACCGGCGCCAAATATACCCTGGCCGTTCCCGCCTATACGTTCGCGGCCGGCTTGCAGGACTTCAAGGACATCCAGCATTTCGGGCCGGCGCTCAGCGACTCCATCTATGGCATCGAGCCGGGCAATGACGGCAACCGACATGTGCTGGAAATGCTCAAGCAAAACCAGTTCGGTCTGGGCGGTTTCAAATTGATCGAATCCAGCGAGCAAGGCATGTTGGCGCAAGTCGAACGCGCCTACCGCGACAAGAAGCCTGTGGTGTTCCTGGCGTGGGAACCGCATCCCATGAACATGCGCTTCGATTTGAAGTATCTGTCAGGCGGCGACGAGGTATTCGGTCCGAACTACGGCGGCGCCACGATTTACACGGTAACCCGCAAGGGCTACAGCGCCGAGTGTCCGAATATCGGCCGGTTGCTCACCAATCTGAAATTCACTCTGCGCGGCGAGAGCGAAATGATGGCCGCGATCTTGGATCGGCACGAGGCTCCCGACATCGCCGCCACCGAATGGCTGAAATCCAATCCCACCGCCACCAAGGAATGGCTGGACGGCGTGTTGACCTTTGAAGGCCGGCCGGCGGCCAGCGCCTTGGCGCATGCCGTGCCGCCCCCGCGGCCCGGCGGCTTCGAACAATGGATCGTCAGCCACAAGATCCCGGTCGGCGATGCGATGGCGGTGGCCATCGACTACGTCAAGACTCACGGCACCTTTCTATTCGACGGCATATCCATCGTCATTCGCGGCATGGTTGACGGCGTCACCACCCTGCTGCGCGCGCTACCCGCGCCGGCGTTGATAGTCGCGGTTGCAGTGCTGGCGTGGCTGCTGCGGCGTTCGCTGCCCCTCGCCGCCTTCGTTGCGCTCGCGCTGTTGTTTATTTTGAATCAGGGCTATTGGCTCGCCACGCTTGAGACTCTCTCGCTGGTTATGGTGGCCACGCTGGCCTCCACCGCCATCGGCGTCCCCTTAGGGATCGCAGCCGCTCATCGTCCGCGGCTGTTCGCCGCTCTGCGGCCTGTGCTCGATCTGATGCAGACCCTGCCGACCTTCGTATACTTGATTCCGACCCTGGTGCTGTTCGGCCTCGGCGTCGTTCCGGGACTGATTTCCACCGTGATATTTGCCCTGCCCGCCCCCATTCGACTTACACACCTGGGCATCTCCTCGGTGCCGAAACCGCTCATCGAGGCAGGCGAGGCATTCGGCGCCACGCCCACGCAGCTGTTGTGGAAAGTGGAATTGCCGAGCGCTGCATCCACCATCATTGCCGGCATCACTCAGTGCATCATGTTGAGCCTGTCCATGGTGGTGATCGCCGCCCTGGTCGGTGCCGGCGGCCTGGGAGTCCCGGTGGTTCGCGCCCTCAACTCGGTTCAAGTCGGCATGGGCTTCGAAGCCGGGTTCACCATCGTGTTGCTGGCCATCATCTTGGATCGCATCAGCAGACCCAAAGAGCGGGGAGCCTCGCGATGAATTCAGCCGTGGAATTCCAGAACGTCGATATTCTGTTCACGCAGGAAGGACGCGACGGACGCAAGAGTTTGCGCGAGGCCCTGGCGGCACTCGATGGCGGCGGCTCACGCACCGACATTCAAAATAAATACGGCGTCATCGTCGGCGTCGCCGGCGCGAATTTGAGTGTCGCTCGCGGCGAGATTTCCGTGCTCATGGGCCTCTCGGGCTCCGGGAAATCCACCCTGCTGCGCGCCGCCAACGGCTTAAACCCCGTGACACGAGGTGCGGTTTTGGTTCGCGACGGCGAAACCGCCATAGATGTTGCGACCTGCAACACCTTGCAAATGCGCCGGCTGCGCCGTGAGCGGGTCGCCATGGTGTTTCAGCAGTTCGGCCTGCTGCCCTGGCGCACGGTGCGCGAAAACGTCGGATTCGGCCTGGAGCTGCGCGGTGAAGCCGCTGCGAAGCGCAAGGCCATCGTCGACGAAAAATTAGAATTGGTTGGCTTGTCGCAATGGGCCGAACGATACGTCAGCGAGTTATCCGGCGGCATGCAGCAACGCGTCGGGCTGGCGCGCGCCTTCGCCACCGACGCCGATATATTGCTGATGGATGAACCATTCTCTGCACTGGACCCGCTGATCCGCGGCAAGCTGCAGGACGAACTGCTGACGCTGCAGGCGCGGGTCAAGAAAACCATCCTGTTCGTCAGCCACGATTTGGATGAGGCGCTGCGGCTCGGCGACCACATCACCATCCTGCAGAACGGCCGGATTATCCAAACCGGCACCGCCGAGGACATCGTGCTGGCGCCTGCCGACGAATACGTCGCCGAATTCGTGCGGCACATGAATCCGCTCACCGTCCTGACGGGCAGCATGATCATGCAGCGACGCGAGGCGCTGTTAGCCGAGGACGGCCACGTGTGGCTGGATGGCGCACGCCGTTACCGCCTGTCGCTGGACGTTGCGCATCAAACGCAAGGATTGCAGCACGACGGAATAACGCAAGCGCTGCATCACATTCAAGAGGACGACGACCCGAACGGCCTGGCCCCGGGAGTGGCTGTGGCGCCCGGCTCCTTGTCCCTACAATCCATCATTCATTTACGCCAATCGACCGGGCACCCCGTGTTGTTCGCCGAAGACGGCAAATTTCTCGGCGTCTGCGGCGAAGCGGAGATCATCCGGGCGCTTGCCGGCGGCCGGCATGCCAGGGTCGCAGCACCCTAGGCCGGGCAAGGCCGGCCCTTCACTGTCGGAAATGTTGCGCCGGAGCGGTGACGAGGAGTGCCGCGCTCATCCTCGACAGGCTGCTCGGCTCGGGACGAACATAGTTGCCGTGGCCTCGTTTAAATATTATCATGAAGATAATAAAATCCACCGGTTGCCGTGCGGCTCGAGCTTGAGGGGAATTTCATGAATCACGACGTCATCATATCTTGCGCAGTCACCGGCGACGATACCAAGGTCACGAAGAGCCCGCATTGCGCAGTCACCCCGGAGCAGATCGCCGCCACGGCCATTGCCGCAGCGCAGGCCGGTGCAGCCATCGTTCATATTCACGTCCGCGAGCCGGAAACCGGCGCATTCAGTATGGAAACCCGCCACTACCGCGAAGTCGTCAAGCGCATTCGCGAAAGCAAGGTCGACGTCATCGTCAATCTGACCTGCGGCATGGGGGGCTACATCGTCGTGGGCGATAACGGCCTCAAAGACACGCCGGGCCCAGGTAGCGATTTTTGCAGCCAGGAGGATCGCATGCGCCATGTCATCGATCTGTGTCAGGAAGGCTTGTACCGCCCCGACATCGCGACCTTGGACTGCGGCAGCTTGAATTTCGGCGACGGCAATCGCGCCTATGTGTCGACGCCCAACTACCTGCGCCAGGGCGCGTCCATCTGCAAGGATCTCGGCGTGAAGCCGGAACTGGAAGTGTTCGACACCGGCAATCTCTGGTTCGTCAAACAAATGGTCAAGGAGGGGCTGCTTACGGCCCCGTCGCTCATCCAATTGTGCATGGGCATCCCCTACGGCGTGCCTGCCGATGTGGGCCATCTGCTGGCCATGGTCAATTCGCTGCCAGAGAATTGCAATTGGGGCACGTTCGCGATCAGCCGTATGCAGATGCCCTGGGTTGCGCAGGCAGTGCTGCTTGGCGGCAATGTGCGTGTCGGACTTGAGGACAATCTTTACCTGAGCAAGGGCGTGTATGCCAGCAACGCGCAGCTCGTGGAAAAGGCGCGCACCATCATCGAGGCCATGGGAGCCCGGGTACTGACCCCCGCGCAGGCGCGCGAGAAGCTGCAGCTGCGTTGAGCGCTGCAGCCATGACGCAGCTGCCTGTGTACAGCGCCAGCATCGAGCCGGCCTGGATCGATTACAACGGGCACGTGCGCGACGCCTACTACGGACTGGTCGCTAGCTACGCCGTCGATGACGTGATGGATCATCTGGGTCTGAACGCGGCCTACCGCGAGACCACGCATTGCACGTTGTACACGCTCGAATTGCATCTGCATTATCTGCATGAGGTCAAGAGTTCGGATGACCTGCGCGTCATCTCATCGATATTGGATTGCGACCGCAAGCGGATCCACCTCGGCTGCCGATTTGTTTGCTCCCGCGTGAGCGAGACGGTCGCCAGCGCCGACATGATGCTGCTGCACGTACGTCAAGGCGAGAAGCCCGCGTCGGCGAGTTTTCCCGACGCCGTATTACAGACGCTCGAAGCGCTCAAGCTGGGGCCCGAGGCCCGCGAGGCCTTTGGACCGATCTCGCGCAAGATCGAATTGAAGCGTCGCTGAGCGATGCCGCCGGTCGATATACAACGACTTATTGCGCCGCGCAGCATTGCGTTGATCGGCGCCGGCGCCTGGACCGATGCCGTCGCCGTCGGGAACGCCGCCATCGGCTACTCCGGCACCCTGTGGCGGGTACACCCGACTCGCGCGTCCACCGCCACCACCACCTACTATCGTTCGATTGCCGATCTTCCGGGCATACCGGATGCGGCCTTTGTCGCCGTGCCGAAACAGGAAGCGCCGGGAGTCGCCGCCGCCCTGGCGGCCAAGGGCGCTGGCGGCTTCGTGTGTTTCACTGCCGGGTTCTCGGAAACCGGCACCGAGGCGGGACATCGGCTCACCGAAGATCTGATCGGCAGTGCCGGCGCGCTAGCGTTTTTTGGCCCGAATTGCTACGGCTTCGTCAATTTCTTCGATCAAGTGGCAATGATGCCCGATCAGATCGTGGGATCACCCATCGATCGCGGCGTCGCGGTGATCTGCCAGAGCGGCACCATTGCGCTCACTCTCATGTTCAATCACCGCTCACTGCCCATCGGCTGCCTGTTTACCGTCGGCAACCAATCCCGCTTGGCGGTGGAAGATCTCATCGAGATTCTCTGCAAGGATGCGCGGGTGACGGCATTCGGCTTGTATCTCGAGGGTATCAAGGATCCGGAGCGATTCGCCCGCGCCGCCGAACTGGCGCGCGCCGCCGGCAAACCCATTGCCGTCATCAAGTCCGGACGCACAGCTGCGGCGGCCCGCACCGCGCACAGTCATACCGGCGCCTTGGCGGGCGCCGACGAGGTATTCGACGCATTCTGCCGCCAGGCCGGAATCGCGCGCTGCGACACACTGGGCACCCTGTGCGAGACTCTAAAACTGTTCCACACCGGTGGCCCGCTCGCCGGCCGCAAGGTTCTGGTCATGGGAGCGTCGGGCGGCGACATGGCCATGACGGCCGATGTGTCGCGCGATATGGAATTGGATTTTGCACCTCTTGAACCGGCACGCGCGGCATCCCTGCAAGAAGTGCTGACCGATCGCGTAACCATTGCCAATCCGTTCGATATTCACACGTATTTATGGTTCGACCCGCCGGCGCTCAAGCGCGTATTCAGCGAAGTGCTGCACTCAGGCTACGACGCCGTGGGGTTTATGCTGGATAGCCCTCCGGAGGGCAAGGCAGATTCTGCAGCGTATGACGCGGTCATCGACGTGTTCATCGAAGCGGCGCGCGGCGCGCCGACCCGTGCGGCCTTGATCGCTTCCTTGCCCGAAACCATCAGCCCTGCGGTACGTCAGCGCTGCTTCGACGGCGGCGTCGTTCCGCTGCAGGGTCAGCGTGAAGCCCTGGAGGCCCTGTCGCTGGCCGGCGGCATCGGCATTGCCTGGCGCAGCAATGCGCCGGTTCAACTGCAATTGCCGCCGAATACGCAGAGTGCTTCGCAGATCCGCTCACTCGGCGAACATGAGGGCAAGAGCGCGCTGGCCGAATTCGGCGTGCGCACCCCGCGTGGAAAATTGGTGCCGGCGCGCGACGCCGCGGCGGCAGCACAGGCGTTGGGATTTCCGGTCGTCATCAAAGCATCCGGCGCGCACCTGGAACACAAAACCGAAGTGGGCGGTGTCGCGCTGAATATCCGCACCCTCGCCGAGGCGCAAGCTGCGGCCGATCGCATGTCCCAGTTGTCGGACACGGTGCTCGTCGAAGAAATGCTCAACGATGGGGTCGTGGAAATCCTCATCGGCGTCATCGTCGATCCGCAATTCGGCCAGGTATTGGTATTGGGCGGTGGCGGCGTATTGGCCGAGTTAATGTCGGACAGCGATAGTTTGTTGCCGCCCTGGACGCGGGAATCCATCGGCTCCGCGCTGCAGCGCCTGAGTGTCGGCACGCTGCTTAAGGGCTATCGCGGCAAGCCCGTGGGCGACGTGGACGCATTGATCGACACCGTCGTGGGCGTGGCGCGTTATGCAGAAACCAATCTGGCCACCCTGGTTGAATTGGACGTGAACCCCGTGATCGTTCGTCCCGTCGGCAAGGGTGCGGTTGCGGTAGATACTATGATTCGCCTGAAGAGATTCTCGTGAAGGAGTGCTGATATGTCGGATGGAGTCAAAACCGTCAAAGACGGTGCCGTTCTCGAGATAACCATCGATCGTCCCAAGGCGAACGCCATTGATCTGACCGCCAGCCGCAGGCTGAATCAGATCGTTACGTCGTTTCGCGACGACCTGAGCCTGCGAGTCGCCATCATCACCGGCGCGGGCGAGCGCTTTTTCTCTCCCGGCTGGGACCTCAAGGGCGCCGCGGCCGGCGAAGAATCCGATTCTGACTGGGGCGTGGGCGGCTTTGCCGGATTTAATTATCCGCGAAATCTCAACAAGCCCATTATTGCAGCCGTCAACGGCATCGCCTGCGGCGGCGGCTTCGAGGTCGTGCTGGGCACCGACATCATTGTGATGGAGGAGCACGCGAAGTTTGCGCTGCCCGAAATCAACGTCGGTGTGCTGGCGGACGCTGGCACCATCAAGCTGCGGCGGCGAATCCCCTACCATGTTGCCGTGGAGTTCTTGCTAACCGGGCGTTGGATGGACGCCGCCGAAGCCAAGCATTGGGGCCTGGCGAATCATGTCGTGCCCAAGGGGGAAGGCATGAAGAAGGCGCGGGAGATTGCTCAGCAGCTGGTCGCCGGACCGCCGCTGCTCTTCCCTGCAATCAAGCAACTGCTGCGGCACACGGAAATGGTGCCTGAGCACGAGGCATTTGAACTGCACGATTCACTCGACGCCGTGCAGAAAGTCATTCGCTCCGAGGATCTGAAGGAAGGCACTCGCGCTTTCAGCGAAAAGCGCAAACCGAATTGGACCGGCCGTTAAGGCTGATCAAGTTCTAGGCACCGCGCGGCGCTCAGGGTAACGGCCGCGGCCCGGCGCGGACGGGGTCCTCGTCGATCTGCAGTCGGGGCAGTGGTCGGGCGCCGTCGAGATGATTTGCGTCAGCAGCTCCGTCAATGCGTGCGGATCGTGGTGAAATTCTTCCGCATACATCTCGTGCTGGCGAACCAGTTCGACGGCCACCGAGTACGCGCGCGATATATCCTCATCGTCGATAAGTTCATCGTTCTCGCAAAACCAATGATCGTGAATCGGGCAGGTCTTCAGCACCCGGGTTTGAAGAGCGATACCGATGGCTATCTCTCGCTTTTTGTCCATGGCAGCTACCACCATTTGACTCTGCGCGCGTTGCGCAGGCTTATTTGGCCACGGGGGGGCGGTGGAACGCAAGCTATAACCTTAAGAGCCCTGTGCCATGCCTTGGCCTGCGGTGCAGGTTCAGGCGGATCGTAGGGCGCCAACGGTGGCCTCTCGGGATTCGAAGGCGTGGGAACGGTTTCAGTGCGCATCGGGGCATCCTTCATCACTTGACTTAACGTGTCATGGAGTATCCCGCCCTATTCCGGTTCTGGCGATCAGCGATCGTTGGCGCTTGCTGTAGGAGAAATCAGACGCCGCGCATCAGCGCGGCCGCTTGCCGCGATGCATCAAAACGCCAGAAAAGGCCAATCCGTGCGAACGCCCTCTGCCTCGGCACGTGCGGCGACCGGCCCGCCCGCCGCTCGTCGAGAAGTCCACACGCGAGATCCGGTTTCATGATGCGCGCCGTCATCCACTTCCCGCATCAGTCGCTGCAAGCGCGTCTGCGCTCGACCCAAAGTCGCGCTAAAGTCCACGGACCAAGTCAGCGAGCGAGCATCTTCCAACTCATGGGCCACACGCTGCAATTCGGCGAACAACAACTGCGTGCCATGGCCGCGATATTTCGCAAAGTCGCTCGTTAGACTCGCGACCACTCGATCGCACGCACCGCGCACATTGCTGGGTCCGCGCTGATACGCGAGATAGGGATGGGCACGGAGCCGGCCGGAGATCGTGCAAGCGATCCTCCAGCAGCTCACGGCGCTGCGCGAGAACACCGAATTGCGCTGCGACGGATCGGAATCCAAAGCCACCGCAATCGCACGAGTTCTCAGCACCACATTACGCAATCGTCGCAATCGAACCACTTCGGTGTCGATCATGTGTCAACCCACCTTTGTTTTATCCCCCAAGTCCTAACGCACATCCATCAGATGGGTGTACAGCGGGGCTATAGCGCCATTATCAAGCCGCGGTCCCGGGGAGTATGTAGGACGCCGCTGAAGATTCGCGCGCATATGTCGGCTTATCCTGCATGATGTTAAATGATGCGTGGCTTACGAGGTTTTATCGCCGGATTAGCCGCCTAGCGGTCTCAATAGGCTGCGTGAAATAATATGGCGCTGAACTTCGCTGGTGCCGTCCCAGATGCGTTCGATGCGCGCATCGCGCCAAATTCGCTCCAGCGGCAGGTCGCTCATGAGTCCCATGCCACCGTGAATTTGCAAGGCTTCATCCGCGACCATCGCCAGCATTTCGCTGGACTTGACCTTCGCCATGGCCATATCCATGTCGGTGTCGATTTTTTGATCGCGCTTCCAGGCAGCTTCCAGCGTCAGCAATTCCGCGGCGCGCAACTCCACCGCCATGTCGGCCAGCTTGAAACTCACGCCTTGAAATTTGCCGATTTGCTGGCCGAATTGCACCCGATCCACCGCCCACTGCTTGGACAACTCGAGCGCCCGCTCGGCACGCCCCAGGCAAGTGGCAGCCACCTGCAATCGCGTGGCGCCCAGCCAGGTATTCGCCACATCGAAGCCTCGGTGCAGCTCACCGAGAATCGCGGACTTCGGTACGCGACAATTGTTAAATTCGAGAATGCTGTTGGTATAGCCGCGATGCGACACGTTCTTGTAGCCGCTCCGCACTTCGAAGCCCGCATGCCCCATGTCGATCAGAAATGCCGTCATCTTTTTGCGGGTACCGTGCGAAGTCGTTTCCTCGCCCGTCGCCGCAAACAAAATGACGTAGTCAGAATGGTCGGCGTGGCTGATGAAATGTTTGGTACCGTTGATGACGAAATCGCCGCCGTTCGCCACCGCCGTGGTCTTCATGCCGCGAAGGTCCGAACCGGCTCCCGGCTCGGTCATGGCCAGGCATTCCACTCGATCGCCCCGCACTGTCGGCAGCAGGTACCGCTCTCTTTGCTCGCCCTCGCAAGCCAGCAAAATATTCGACGGGCGGCCGACACAGGAATAGTGCAGCGCGTAGCTGGTGCGGCCCAACTCCTTCTCGTACAGCACCCAGGTAACCGTATCCAGGCCTGCGCCGCCCACGTCCACCGGCATGTTGGCAGCGTAGAGGCCGGCGTCGATCGCCTTCGCCTTCAGCTCCCGATGCAGATCCTCGCGCAGCACGCCGGTCTCTTCGACCTCTTGCTCATGCGGATAGAGCTCATTGATCACGAAATCCCGGGTCGTCTTGACGACCATATGTTGTTCATCATTGAGCGAAAAATCCATGATCGGTCCCCTATTCCGCAGCCAATTTCCGGTTCATCTAGACTTCGTCGCGCGCTTGCCGGCCCATTGACGCAAGAGATCCAACTGCAGCCGCAGTTGCTCCACTTGCATGTCCGCGGGCCAGTCGCGCGGACTGGTGACGGCGCTTGCCGTCAAGCCGTTCATGAAGGTCACCACTGATCTCAGTACTTGGTCCCGAGTCGCTTGCGGCCAAGCCGACCATTCGGACCAGTACTCGGAAAAACAACGCTCGAATAGGCGCATGTATTCACGGTGCACCCAGGCATTGAGCCGCTTGAGTTTCTTGTCCGCTGATACCTGCCCCCAGAAGGCCATCCAAAAAGCGCATTCGGTAAATCGCTGCGAGTCGATGGCCAGCGCCTCGGACAGCGCCTCCAACAGATTCGCCTCATCGCGCTCGCGTTCGCGCGTGAGCCGCTCTTCTATACGCAACAACATCAAGCGCAGCGCAGCCAGGATTATTTCCTGCTTCGACTCGTAATAGTGCGCAACCATGCCGGTGGTATAGCCGGCCGCCCGCGCAATGCGCGCCACCGTAGCCTGCTCGAAGCCGTAATTCGCCACCACCCGGCAGGCCACCTGGGCGATTTCATCGCGGCGCGCGGCGTGGTCGACGATCTTCGGCATGGCGTGATGAGTACCGGTGAGAGCGCTACTGCTGCGCGCGCCCGACCGCCCGACCTGCCTCGGGCGGTTTCGGCAGACCGGCTTGAGCGCTCAATATTGCGTCGAACTTGGCGCGAACCTGCGGATCGACGGTCGTCGCCTTGGCTGCGGCGCTGTCCACGTGCAGATACATTTGCTCCGCGGTCGCGATTTGTTTGTCGTCGCGGCCGCGATGCATGCTCTGAAACACATGCAGGCGCTTGTCATCGACCGCAAGCACCTGCGCCGTGACGTACAGCGACTCACCTGCCTTCGCCTCACCGAGGTGCCGAATGTGGTTCTCGACGGTGTAGTACATGCGCCCGCTCGCACGATAGGTTTCGTCGACTCCCGCCTGGCGAAAGATGGCATCTATCGCGTCGCCAAAAACCTGTCCATAGCGGAAATCGGACATGTGGCGGTTGTAGTCCACCCATTCGGACCGCACCACCGTGTCCATGAGCCGCAACGGCTTGCCTCCCGTAGCGGGCTGCGCGGCCTGGGTGCGGGTCGCATCCTGGTGAAGCCGCTCTTCCAGTGCGCGCAGAGTTGACCCGGCGCCAATGTTGTACTGTCGCAGCACCTGCTGGATCGCCACCAAGTAATCGTCGCGCAGGCGTTCGAGTTCTCGAATCGACCGGCCCGCGGCCTGCGCCTGGGTGCCTTCGACCATGCGATCGATCAGGGCGTCCGTCAGTTCGGGTGCTTCGAGCTTGGTCCACGGCCACTTAAGGCAGGGACCGAATTGCGCCAGCATATGCCGCATTCCGCTCTCGCCGCCCGCCAGGTGATAGATGAGGTTCGTGCCCATCGCCGCCCAACGCAGCCCGGGTCCGTAAATGATGGATTCATCCAATTCGCCGGTGGTCGCCACGCCGTCGTTGACCAAATGAAGAATTTCGCGCCACAGCGCTTCCTGCAGGCGATCGGTCAAATGCCCCGGCACCTCACGCCGCACATGCAGAGGATGCATGCCGATGTACTTAAAGAACTTCGCCGACGCATCGATGGTGCTCTGCGCAGTCTTCTCCCCCCCCACCAATTCAACCAATGGCAGCAGGTAGACGGGATTGAATGGATGCGCGACACAGAAGCGCTCGGGGGCAACCATATCGCGCTGCAGGTCGGTCGGCGTGAGCCCCGAGGTGCTGGACGCAATGATGACATCGGCCGCGGCATGCCGGCTGACTTCCGCGAGCATGCGCTGCTTCAGCGGCAGTTGTTCGGGAATATTCTCCTGGATGAAATCGGCGCGCTGCGCCATTTCCCGCAGGTCGGTGGTGAACGAGAGTTTGCCCTTGGGCGGCAGAGGCGCAGAAGTCAAACGCGACAACGCAGGCTCGGCGTTGGCCACGGCGCCGCGTATCCATTCTTCCATTTCCGGCTTGACGTCCGCCGCGATGACATCGATGCCGAAATGCAGCGCCCGCGCAGCCCATCCGCCGCCGATCACGCCCGTTCCAAGCAGCCCTAGAGTCGTCACTTTCCGCATGATTGTCACCCTCGCAAACGCCGTGATCTTTGTAATGTTACGAGTATAATATAAAAAGCAAAATTGCGGCAGATTTGCTCTTGCGCATGTGCCTGCCGCCCCCCCTCGGCCGCCGTGCGCGGTAGCAGCGCCGCCGCCTTGCCTGCAGCCCTGCTTCGTGTGATAAGAGAGGACTCGCGTGCGTATCGCGCACGGACGGGGCCCGATCGCGGGCCCTTCTTCGTTATTGAGGTGGCCATGCAGGAAGATTTCGAAGCGCCCTCGCCCACGCGGCGCGAATTGCTGCGGATGATCGGCATCACCGCCGGCGGATCTGCCATGTACCAGGCCATGAGCAGCTTGGGGCTTGCGGCCGAGTCCCCGTACCTAGGACCGGTCGACCTGCAAAGTGCGCCCAAGGGTGCGTCCGTGTTGATTCTCGGTGCGGGTTTGGCCGGCATGTGCGCGGCCTACGAATTGCGCAATGCCGGGTATCGGGTGCAGATCTTGGAATTCAACGGCCGCGCGGGGGGACGCAACTGGACGGTGCGCGGCGGCGACCGTATCACGGAGCTCGGTGGACTCACGCAGGAGTGCCGTTTCGACAAAGACTTGTACCTGAACCCCGGACCGTGGCGCATTCCTTATCATCACCGCGCCATGCTGCATTATTGCAAGCGTCTCGGCGTACCGCTCGAACCATTCGTGCAGGTGAACTACAACGCCTACCTGCATAGCAGCCGAGCATTCGGCGGCAAACCCCAGCGCTATCGCGAGATCAAGGCGGACTATCAAGGTCATGTGGCCGAGTTGCTGTCCAAGGCCACGCGGCAAAGCGCCCTCGATGCGTCGGTGAGCAAGGAAGATCAGGAAAAATTATACGAATCCCTGCGCGAGTGGGGGGCATTGGACAAGTCCAATGCCTATGTCGCGAATCGTGCGGGCAGCGATCGGCGCGGCTTTCAGAAGGAACCCGGCGGCGGCTTGAACGGCCGACCTATCGCCTCAGTGCCCATCGGCCTGACCGATATGTTGGATTCCAAGCTTTGGTCGGGTATATCCGCCGGCGACAGATTCGATATGCAGCCTACCTTGTTCCAGCCGGTGGGGGGCATGGGTAGGATCGGCGAAGCGTTCGGTCGCGAATTGGGTCCGCTGATTCGCTACAACGCCAAGGTCACGGAGATCCGTCAGGACGATCGGAACGTCAACGTGACCTATGAGGACATGAGCAAGCCAGGAACCTCGCTGCAGGCCCGAGCAGATTGGTGTTTGTGCACCATTCCGCTGCCCATTCTGGCGCAGATTCCCATGAATGTCGGACCGACTATGGCGGCGGCGATTTCCGCGGTTCCATACGTTTCCTCGGTCAAGGTAGGCCTGCAGTTCAAACGCAGATTCTGGGAAGAGGACGATCATATCTATGGCGGCGTCAGTTACACCGACTTACCCATTACCGTCATCTCATATCCCAGCACCGGATTTCACGGCGCCGGGAAGGGAGTCCTGCTGGGTGCGTACATTTTCGGCATCAACGCCATGGACTTCACCGCCATGACGCCGGATGAACGCGTGCGCAAGGCCCTGGAATACGGCAGCCAGATACACCCTCAATATCACGGCGAGTTCGACAACGGCGTCGCGGTTGCCTGGCATCGCGCCCCGTTCAGCATGGGCTGCTTCGGGCTGTGGACCGAGGATGCCCGCGCCAAGCACTACGACGATTTGTGTGCGGTCGACGAACGCATTGCTCTGGCGGGCGAACACGCCTCGTTCATCGGCGGCTGGCAGGAAGGCGCCGTGACGTCGGCGCTCGATGCGGTCGCGAGACTGCATCGCCGCGCCGTCGCGCAGGGAGAAAGGGCGTGACCGCCACCGGCAACCGACTCAAGATGCTGCGCATCGCGGCCCTTGTGACGGCCTTGAGCTACGCGGCGGCCGCCCGTGCGGATGATCCCGCCTTCAATGCGGCAGCGGGCATCACTGCGGTCACCGGCGCCCAGGTCTATCAACATATCTGCCAGGGCTGCCACATGCCCGACGCTCAAGGTGCCGTCGGTGCGGGGCATTATCCGAAACTTGCCGGCGACCCGGCACTGGTATCCTGGGAATACGTGGCATTGACCATACTCAACGGCAGAAACGGCATGCCGGCGTTCGGCCAACCGGTGTCTCAGGCGACGGAGTTCGGCGCGGTTCGTCTGAGCGACTCGCGCATTGCCGATGTGGTCAACTACTTGCGCAACCATTTCGGCAATCGATGGAAGGGCAATGTCACCGCCGCACAGGTGGCATCGCTGCCCCATCCGCCTTAAATGTTTGGCATATTAATTTTATTATTCATGCGATTAAGCTATTAACCTCGACAAAATCTGGGGAGATTGGAATGCAAAAATTCGACCGTCGATGGCCACTGCTGCTCAGCTTGGCGATTCTGGCTACCACTGCCTCCGGCGCAGCCCTCGCTGCAGAAGACGTGGTGCGCACCCCGCTGCCCGACGGTAATCCCTTCCCTATTTCTGCCGCGGTCACGGTGGCCGCCGGTGTCGATACCGTGTACGTCAGCGGCGCACTACCAGCCGCCGTCAACAAGGACGCGCCCAAGGGCACCGCGCCGGTTTTCGGCGACATGCAAACTCAGACCGTCAGCGTGCTCAATTCCATCAAAGGCACGCTGGCGAAGCTCGGCCTGGGCATGGGCGACGTGGTGAAAATGACGGTATTCATGGTCGCCGATCCGGCTAATGACAATAAGCTCAATTTTCCGGCATTGATGGCCGGCTACAGTCAATTCTTCGGCACCAAGGAGCAGCCAAACAAACCGGCGCGCAGCGCGGTGCAAGTTGCGGCGCTGGTCCTTCCAGGTGCGCTGCTGGAAGTTGAAGTCATCGCAGCCAAGCGGCGATGAACGCCGCCGCTTAAGTCGACTACTTCTGACCGGAGTTCAGGACCTCGGTCAGTGGCAATGCGGCCTTGGGCACGTCGTGGTGATAGTCCTTGCCGACAAGGGCCGCCAGCGTCGCCGCGATTTGGGCCTGCGCCACGGGACCGATATGGGTGCGCTCGCCCAAAGGCGTCGTGTCCGGCCCCATGATTGCGATCCAGATATTTTCGGAGCCCTTCTCCTCCACGCCGTGCTCTTTCCACTCGGTCAAGCCGCTGCCACGGCCATGATCGGTCGTGATGATGAAAGTCGTATTGCCATGGTACTGAGGCATGGCCTGCATGGTCTCCCACAACTGCTGCACGAAATGATCCATGCGATGCGCGCTGTCCAGAACCAGGTCGTAACGGCCCTGGTGCGCCCAATTGTCGGTCTCGCCGTACCCGACGAATAGAACGCGCGGATGTGACGACTTGACGTAGTCCAACAGGGGAATCTGCAACAGCGAGTTATCGACGTCTTCTTCGTCGAAATGAGTCGTCGTCTCATAGAGCTCATGCAACAGAGCGTCGCGCGGCGTCTCATGTGCCTTATGCGGCAGCGACCAGCCGGTCTGTATGGTAAGACCGCTGCGGCTAACGTTGAAGATGTTCTTGTACACATCCCATGTGCCATAAACGGCAACCTTGCCGCGAAATTCATCGAATTTATTCAGCCACTCGAACACCGTCGCATTCGGGTTCGGCCCAAATTCGTTGCTGGTGATGGCATCGTTCGGATAGCCCGTGGACATTTCGTTGTACCCGGGATACGAGAAGGCCTTGCCGTTCGTGACGTGCGCCACGCTGCCCTTCAATTGATTGCCGAGGATCTGGCCCTGTTTGGCCACCGTTTTCCAGAGGAATGGAAACAGCAATGCGCGACGGGCGACAGGATCCTCGCGCCAGTAACGCTTGCGCAGTTCCGGCTCCGCCAGCCAATTGCCGCCTGCCTTATCGTTCAGCAGCGCGTTGTCGGCGCCCGTGAACACTTCCTGCCAGCGCAATCCATCGCTGACGATGAGTACGACGTTTTGAGTCTTGCCCGCGAGCGCAGGCGCCGTGCCCGCTAGGAAGAGCACGCCGGCGCAGCACGCGGCGATGAAAGTGCCGAATCGAGTTTGCATGTGTAGCCTTTGGCCGAGTTGTCAGTTGCCGGCGCCGAAGTATCTCATCACTGCTGCAAAACCACCGCACAATTGGCGGTCCAGCTCAAATACACTTCGTCGCTCCAGTCAATGGACCACTCCGAGGTGCGCCGATCGTTCTGGGCGAACACGGTCACGAGCTTGCCGGTCTCGGTCTTGATCCGATAGGTCGACCGATTGCCGAGATAGCCCAGCTCCCAAACCATGCCCTTGATCTGATTGAAGCGATTGCCGGCAACCGGCTCCTTGCTCAAGCGGATTTTCTCCGGCCGCAACGCCACCCAAACACGCTGGCCGCTGCCGAAGCGTCCTAATTCATCCACAATCAGATCACAGCCCGCTTCGGCGCTGCGGATGATGAGGTGGCCCGGCTCGCTGCCGCTGACGGTGCCTTCGAATAAATTCGTAGTCCCGATGAAGTCGGCCACGAAGCGATTTTGCGGAAACTCATAGATCTCGGACGGCGTGCCCACCTGCACCACCTGGCCGCGGTTCATGACCGCTATTCGCGTCGACAGCGCCATGGCCTCGTCTTGATCGTGGGTGACGAATACGAAGGTGATGCCCACCTGGGACTGTATGTTCATCAGCTCGAATTGCGTCTGCTCGCGCAATTTCTTGTCGAGGGCGCTCAGCGGCTCATCGAGCAGCAATACTTTCGGCCTGCGAATGAGCGACCGCGCCAGGGCGACGCGCTGCCGCTGCCCGCCCGACAGTTGATGCGGCTTGCGCTTGGCCAAGGCCGCCAACTGCACCATGTCCAACGCTTCCTGAATTCTCTTCTGCTTGACCGGCTTGTCCAGGCTCATGCGGCGCAGTCCGTACCCCACGTTTTCCTCCACCGTCATGTGGGGAAACAGGGCATACGACTGGAACATCATGTTGACCGGACGCTCGTGCGGCGGCACCTTGGTCATGTCCGCATCTTCGATCAGGATGCGTCCGGCACTCGGGCTGGCGAAGCCGGCCAGCATGCGCAATAGCGTCGTCTTACCGCAACCGGAGGCGCCGACCAGCGCGAACATTTCGCCCTTGTAGATGCGCAGGTTCACGCTGTCCACCGCGGTGAATGCGCCGAAGCTCTTGTTGATGCTCTCGATGACGATTTGCGGTTTCGCGTCCGGATCGAGCCAGGGCCGGTCAGCGATGGATTTCGGCGTAGCGACCACGCGTCCTAGAACTCCGCTGGCGGGGTCGCGCGGCGCCGTTCAGGCACGAAAAAGGGTCGCTCCACGACCTGCGCTCGCGACATTCGACGCTCCCATACGAGTTCACGATTCAAATAGATTTCCGCCCAAACCGTCGATCCGACTTGGAAATGTGGTGCATCGACGATAGCAAGGGCGATGTTGCGCTTGCAAGTCGGTGACCACATTGCCGAGGTGACGCTGCCGATTTCACGCTTGCCGCCGTCATCGGTGTAAATCAGGGCGTTGTGGGCCGGCTTGTTGCCGGCGATGTCCAGGCCGACGAGTTGCCGGCGCGACCCCTGTTTCTTCTCCGTGAGCAAAGCCCGGCGGCCAGTGAAGTGACCCTTGTTGAAATCGACCAGCCAGCCCAAGCCCAGTTCCAGAGGCGAGCGGTCGCGGCCGGTGCGAATCGTGTGCTCGGCGGACACGAAATCGACGTTCGGCATGATAAATCCGGCTTCGATGCGCGCCATATTCAACGCCTGTGAGCCGATGGCACGAATGCCGCGCGAGCGGCCCGCCGCCATCAAAATGTCCCATATGGTCTCGGCCGCAGCCGGATCCATCCAGACCTCATAACCCAAGTCGCCGGTAAACCCCGTGCGCGACAGCGTCAACCGATGTTCGCCGAGCGAGAAATAGCCGATTTCAAACGGCTTGAGCAATTCAATGCCGCGCAGGCCCGCCGCCTTGAGCATGGCGCAGGAGGTCGGACCTTGGACCGCAAGGGCCGCAATCTGCTCAGTGACTTCGCCGATCTGGACGTCGAAGCCGATCGCCGAGTCCAGCAGCCAATCGATCTGGCGTTCGGCGGTGCAAATTCGGTACTCGCCCGCACCCAAGCGGAATATCGTGCCGTCATCGATGAGATGACCCGCATCGTTGCACCACACGACATAGGCGACGCGATCCGGCTTGAGCTTCGCAACATCTCGCGTGACCAGGCGGTTCAGGTAGGGCACCGCATCGGGACCCGATACGCGGTACTTCACCATCGGCGTCAAGTCATACAGCGTGGTGGCATTTCTAACCGCGAAATATTCCTGCTCCATCGTGGTGAATACATCGACGGTGGTGTATCCGGCCCATGGAATGAAGCTGTCGATTTGGCTCAAGGCCCGCGCACGCTCATGGAACGGGGTCTTCAGCAGCGGCTGTTTGTAATGCGGTGCCGGGGAATCAGTCATGGTGATTTCATGCCCATTGTGAGTACTTGCTGCGCGGCATTGCGGCCGGCAACGCCCATGACTCCGCCGCCGGGGTGGCAGCCGGCTCCGCACAGGAACAGCCCGTCCACAGGTGTTCGATACTGAGCCGCGCCGGGCACCGGGCGAACCATCAGGAATTGGTCGAAGGCCAGATCCCCGTGATGCCAATGACCGCCGCTCATGCGGAATTCCCGCTCCATATCGTCAGGAGTCAGCAACTCCGCACCAACGATACTGCCGCGAAGTCCGTGTGAGAATTGTTCCAAGGTATCCAACGCGGCATCCATGAACGCTTGCTTGCCTGCCTGCCAACCCGCTTTGAGGGTATAGGGGGCATATTGAACGATCGCCGACAGCACGTGCCCGCCGGCGGGCGCCAGCGTGGCGTCATTCACGGTAGGAACCGTGATCTCCATGACCGGCGCGGCGGAAAATTCTCCGTACTTGGCATGGTTGTACGCATGCTCAATGTGCTGCAACGACGGCGCGATAAGCAATCGTCCGCGCAAATTCGCCTCGCCCACGCCGGCAAACGCCGGCAGGCGATTCAACGCCAAGTGCAGCTTGGCTGCGAGTCCCCGCGAGCGGATATGGTCGACTCGACGCACGAAGCCCGTGTCGAGGTAGCGCGCGCCCAGCAACCTCAGAAAAGTCGTCTTGGGATCGGCACTGGAAATCACAGTGTGCGCGGCGATGCTTTCGCCGGACTCGAGCACGACACCCGCGATGCGATCGCCTTCCACCGAAATGCGCGCCACCGGTGCAGCAGTGCGAATGACGGCCCCGGCAGCGCTCGCGGCCTTGGCCAGCGCGTTGCATAGCGCACCCATGCCACCCTTCGGCTGAGACAAACCCGCGGCGCCTGCGGCAGATTCCGCGGCCAGTCGATACAGCAGCGTCAGCACCGTGCCGGGAGAGCGTGGCCCGAAATTGGCGCCGAGCACGGCGTCGAAGCCCAAGGCTCCCTTGAGCGCGGCAGAATCGAAATTCTCTTCGAGCAGGTCGTAGACATTCATTCCGCCGATACGCAGCAGTTCGCGCATGTCGCGCTTGCCCAACCGGCGGATCTGCCAGCCAAGCTTGAGCATGGCCAGGCGATCCGACCAATCCGTGGTGCCCAGACGCGGCGGCACGCGCGAGAACATCGGTACCAGAGCCGCGGCAAACCGCCGCATGCGCGCTGCGTACGCCGAATAAGCCTGCGCGTCCTTGGTCGACAGGCCTTGCAACGCGCCATCGCCAAGTTCGAGTTCCCCCACCACCAGCCGCGCGCCGCCGGGCAACAACGCGGTGGTGCTCATCCCCCGCGCCGCCCATTCGAGCCCATGCGATTCCACCCGTAAGTCGCGCAACAGATCCGCGGGCATCAGATGCAGCAAATGCGCGCCGGCCGACACGCGAAACCCAGGCGCAAACTCGCGCGTCAGCGCCGCTCCGCCCACTTGAGCCGCAGCCTCGAGCAGCAGAACCGAGCGGCCGCCGCGAGCCAGCGTGGCGGCGCAGACCAGTCCATTGTGACCACCGCCGATGACGACGCAGTCGTAGCGCGATGGTGCAGCCGGTGCCGCCACGCTCACGGCGCCCTGCCGAGATCGCGCAGCACGGCGCGCGCCGCGTTGGCGCCGGGCGCGCCCATGACGCCGCCGCCCGGATGCGTGCTGGAACCGCACATATAGACGCCCCGCACCGGCGACCGATACTGCGCGTAGCCCGGCACAGGCCGGTTGAACAGCAGCTGATCCATGGTCAATTCACCTTGAAAAATATTGCCTTCCGTAAGGCCCACTTCGTTCTCGATATCCCAGGGTGTACGTATCTCGGCGTGCAGAATCAGATTCTTGAAATTCGGACTGTGCTGCGCAATGGTGTTGATGACGGTATCACCGAAAGCCTGGCGCTTGGCGGCATCCCATGGGCCGTCGGCCAGTTCGTACGGGCAGTACTGAACGAATACCGACATATAGTGCTTGCCAGCGGGAACCATGGTCGGATCGATCTGCGAGGGAATGAGCATGTCGATGTAAGGCGCCCGCGACCAGCGGCCGTCCTTCCAATCGTCATAGGCGCGCTCCATCATTTCGATGGTGTCGGTCACATGCATATCGCCGCGCGTACAGGGCGAGCCCGGTGGAATGGCCGGAAATTGCGGCAGACCATCCAGGGCGATGTTGAGCTTTCCCGATGAACCGCGAATCTTGAAATTCTTCACCTGGCCCAGGAACTCTTCCGGCAAATCCTTGGCGTCCATGGTCTCGAGAAAGGTGCGGCGCACGTCGAGATTCGAAATCACCAACGGCGCGCGAATTTCCTCGCCGTCGGCCAGCGCGACGCCGGACGCGCGGCCGTTACGCACTAGAATTTTTGCGACCGGCGCACCGCTGCGGATGGTGCCGCCGCTGGCTTCGAAGGACGCACCGAGCGCGTTGGAGATCGCGCCCATGCCGCCGCGCGCGAACCCCCAGGCGCCGACCGTATCGTCGATGTCACCCATGTAGTGATGCAGCAGCACGTAAGCCGTACCGGGCGAGCGCGGCCCCAATGCGGTGCCGATGATGGAACTGCCTGCAAAATGCGCCTTGACGATTTCGCTCTCGAAATACTCGTCGAGAAAATCCGCTGCGCTCATGGTCCAGAAGCGCAAGGTGTCGTACATGCGCTTTTCGCCCAGGTTATGAAAGCGCTTGCCCAAATACAGCAACTCCATGAGATCGCGAGGCTTGAACGACGTCGGGTCGGGCGGCTCGTGCATCAGCAGCGGCTTGATGAATTTGCATTGACGCATCACGTCGCGCGAGTAACGGTCGTAGGCCTCCGCATCGCGCTTCGAATGCCGGGAGATCTCGCGCCGCAGCGCATCGTGGTTGTCGTACAGGGCCAGATGTCCCCCGCCCTGCATCATGGTGCAGCCGCCTTCGTAAGGAATCACCTGCAAGCCATATTTCGGCAGCTCAAGCGTGCGGATGATTTCCGGGCGCAGCAGGCTGCATACGTAGGAGCAATTCGAGTAGGTGAAGTCCTCGTACAGCCGGCGGCTGACGGCCGCCCCGCCGATATAGGGCTGGCGCTCGAGGACCAACACCTTGAGTCCCGAGCGCGCCAGATAACAGGCGGCAACCAAGCCGTTGTGGCCGGCCCCGACGATGACGGCGTCCAGGCCCGCCGGAGTTTTCACGCCGCTGCCGCTCAAGCGGTTACTTTGTGCGAGGCGCCGCTCGCCTTCAACGTCGCGTCGACCGCGATTTCGAAGGCCTTCAATGTATCGGTGAGACACGAGGCATCATGCGCCGCCGAAACGAACCACGGCTCACGCGAATCCGGCTCGCACAGAACGCCCTCGTCATGCAGCACCTGCGCCATGGCGTCGTAGAACGAATAGTCGCTGCCCTTCCAATCGCGATAATTGCGCGGCGGCTCGTGGGCGAAATACAGGCCGCTCATGGACGGGTGGCCGACAAAGCTGTGCGCGATGCCGCGTGCGCCCAGCACGGTGCGCATGCCGTTGCGCAGACGCGTGCCGTAATCGGCGATGCGCTCCAATGCATCCGTTTCGTCGAGAATTTGCAGGCATTTCTCGGCGGCGGCGAGCGAGATCGAATGCGCGGTGTAGGTGCCGCCATGCGCGACGCCCTTGCCGATCTTGCGCATGATCTCCTCGCGTCCCGCCAGCACGGAAATCGGATAGCCGTTGGCAACTGCCTTGGCGAAAGTGCAAAGATCGGCGTTGACCCCATAGAGCTCCTGCACGCCGCCGCGGGCGACGCGAAAACCGGTTTTTACTTCGTCGATGAGCAGCACCACGCCATGCTTGTCGCACAACTCACGCGCCGCGCGCAGATATTCAGGCTCCGCCGCAATGCCCAGGCAATTGCCCATGATGGGCTCGATCAGCATGCAGGCGATTCGGCTCGAATGCCGCTTGAAGACGTCCTCCAGCTGATTCGCGTCATTGGCCTGCACGAAGTGCGCGAAACTGCGCGTGCTGATCGGCACGCCTTCGCTGTATGGCTTGACTTCCGGATCGCCGACCTGCGACCACTTGTCCATCGGCGTGAACCACATGGCCGCATCGAACAAACCGTGATAGCTGCCCTCGAGAATCACGTAGTCGTCTTTTCCGGTGTAGGCGCGCGCCAGGCGCAATCCGGCCATGACCGCTTCGGTGCCTGAGTTGGAGAAGCGCACGAGTTCCGCGGCCGGTACCATTTTTGAGATCCGATCGGCCACCGTCAGTTCGCGTTCGGTCGACAGTGCGAACACGCCGCCGACAGCCATGCCTTCGCGCGCGGCTTGATCGACCTCAGGATGCGCATAGCCGAGAATCGCCGGGCCGTAGCCCATGCGATAGTCGACGTAATTATTGTCGTCGAGATCGGTGATGCGGGCGCCCATGCCGCTTTTCACATAGATGGTGCGGTCATCGCCCCAGTAACGGAAATTGGATGCCACACCGAGCGGCAGACGTTTGACGGCGCGTTTGAAATGCGCATTGCTCTTGGTCAGTTTTCTGGCCATGACATCCCCCTTACGATTGAGTCGCGAATCGATACGATTTTATGCGACCGTAGCACTCGCCGCAGGCCCCGTCCAGGGTTATTATATGGTTATATAATTTCAACTCCCGCGTCCGCCATTCAAGGTGGTTCGTCGCAAAAAAACTCGAGCAATCGTAGCTTCGAATTGCTGATTTGAGCGTGAATTGTCGTGCTGCATTGCGCTGACTTGCCAACACCGCATCCGACGGCGTACATTAAATGACCATATAATCGTCGTCGGGGAAAGCCATGACCAACCTATCCGTCGCGAAGCGCTTCGACGAGGCCCCGAAAGCCTTGCCACGCGCACTGCCCGCCTGGGTTTACAACAACAGCGAACTGCATCGGCTCGAACTCGAACGCATCCTCATGCCGAGTTGGCAGATCGTGTGCCACATCAATTCCATTCCCAATGCAGGCGACTACGAAACCTTCGATTTGGGGCCGGAAAGCGTCATGGTATTGCGCGACCGCGACGGCTCGATACGCGGCTTCCACAATGTCTGCCGGCATCGCGGCGCGCGCTTGTTGGATGGCTCGGGGAATTGTCCCGCGACCATCACCTGCCCCTATCACGGCTGGACCTACCGTCATGACGGCGGATTGATCGGCATGCCGGTGCGCGAAAGCTTTCCAGGGCTCGATCGTGCCGACCACGGTCTGCGACCCGTGCGCACCGATATTGCCTTCGGCTTCGTGTTCGTCTGCCTGGCGGGCGACCCGCCGCCCGTGGCGAAGCTATGGGGAAAACTCGCAGAGGAATTTGCGCCGTATCGTTTCGAGGAGATGATGCCGCTCGGCCCCATCAGCCAGGAGATATGGAACGTCGATTGGAAGATTGCGATGGACAATTATCTCGAGTCGTACCACGTGCCCATCGGCCACCCCGGCCTGTACCGCATGTTTACGCCGGACTACGAAGACCAAGCGTCGGTACCCGGCGTCGCCCGCGGCGTCAGTTGGCTGCGTGAGCAGTCATCGCCCCGTTGGGCCGAAGGCCTGTATCAACGCATGATCGGCAGCGTGGCGACGCATCTGCCGGAGGCACAGCGCCGCTGCTGGCGCTTCTACAGCGCGTTACCGAATCTTGGGATCGATATATTTCCGGACCAGATGGATTTCTTTCAGCTGCTGCCCGCGGGACCCGGAAAGTGCATGGTGCGCGGCGGCGTGTTTGGATTGCCCGACGAGCGGCGCGAGATGCGCGCCGTGCGCTATTTGAGCTCGCGCATCAACACTCAGGTCAACAACGAAGATAAGTGGCTGTGCGGCCGAGTGCAGCGCGGACTGCAATCCGGCAGTTATAGGCCGGGACCCTTGTCGCAGCTGGAGCGCTGGATGCTCGAATTCCACAACTTGCTGCGGGAGCGAATTCCCGAATTCGCCCTGGCTAACGCGCCCCAGCAATTCGCCTGACGGTCGGGCGCGCAGCCGCGCCCGACCTTGCTGCACCTAGCCCAGGTTGATCCAGGCCGATTTCGTCTGGGTGTACGAGAGCAGACTTTCCACGCACTTGTCGCGGCCCTGGCCCGACTGCTTGTAGCCGCCGAAGGGCTGCGTCATGTCACCGTGGTCGAAGCAGTTGACCCAAATGACACCTGCCTCGAGGTCGCGGACGGTCTTATGCGCGACATTCAGGTCACGGGTCCATACCGCCGCGGCCAATCCGTAGATCGAATCGTTGGCCACCGTAAGCGCCTCGGCCAATCCGTCGACTTCAATGGCGGCCGCAACCGGCCCAAAAATCTCTTCTTGGGCAATGGCCATGCGATTGTTCACGCCGCTGAACAGGGTCGGATTGACATAGGCTCCGGGCAAATCCGGCGTGTTGCCGCCGAATTCCAGCCGGGCGCCCTCCGCCTTGCCGCGCGTGATGTAGCTCATGACGCGCGAACGATGCGAAGCGGTTACCAACGGGCCCAGATTGGTCGTGGGATCGAACGGGTCACCGGCTCGATACATATCCTTGCCGCGCTCGATGAATCGCGCCAGAAATTCCTTGGCAATGGGACGATCGAGCAACAAGCGCGAGCCTGCATTGCAGACCTCGCCCATATTGCCGTAGATACCGTTGATCGCGTAGGTCACCGCCGTATCGAGATCCGGCAGGTCGGCCAGGAATATCTGCGGAGTTTTGCCGCCGCATTCCAGTGCCACTCGTTTCATATTCGACTGGCCTGCATAAATCAGCATTTGCTTACCGATCTCGGTCGAGCCCGTGAATGCGATTTTAGCGACGTCATTGTGCAGCGCCAGCGCGGCGCCGGCGGTTTCGCCCATGCCGTTGACCACATTGAACACGCCCGGCGGACCGCCCGCCTCCACGAATAATTGCGCCATCAGCAACCCCGACAACGGCGACTGTTCCGCGGGTTTCAGCACGACCGAGTTTCCGGCGGCGAGAGCCGGCGCGACTTTCCAGGCCGCCATCAACAGGGGATAATTCCAGGGCACGATGCAGCCGACCACACCCAGCGGCTCGCGCAAAATGTAATGGAACGCGTCCTGAGCCGTGGCGGTGACAGTGCCGTCGATCTTGTCGATCAACTCGCCGAAATAGGCGAAATTGCGCGCCGCCGCCGGCACATCGATGGTGACCATGTCAGTGATCGGTTTTCCCATGCACAGCGTGTCGAGCAACGAGAATTTCTCATTGTTTGCTTCCAACAGCCGGCTGTAGGTTTGCATGATTGCCATGCGATCGCGCGGCGCCATGCGGCTCCAGACCCGCGAGGCGAAGCTGCGTTTTGCCGCCGCAACCGCGACGTCGATGTCGGCGGCGGTTCCGGCGCTCACCTCGCATAAGGGCTTTCCCGTGGCGGGATTTACCACCGTGAAGCGCCCGCCGGCGATCGAATCCACGTATTGACCGTCGATGAAGTGTCGTGTCTCGTAGCGCAGGGCAGCGGCGCGCGCATGCCAATCTTTCGTAGTCAATGACGTCAAATTCATTTGCTGATACTCCCGATAAAATTCGCGAATGATGCAATCAGTATAGTCAAATTTCTCAAAGGTCGTTCGGTGCCCGGGCGAGCCACAGCAACGGCATGAGCGCCGCCAATTCACGACGGAACACCGACGCGGCCCCACCCGGGGCTCCATTCGCCGCGGTGTGGCCGAAAGTAACGATGCCCTGCTGGGTCGATTCCGCGATTGCAATCGTCGACGGCCGTACATAGGGATTGAGCCGCGCTGCCACGTAACACGCGGCGCGCGCGGTCCGGTCTGCGCCGCACAGCGTATAATTATGCTCACGCACTAAGCTGCGGCCAGCGGCCGTCGGTAGCACCTGCAGAACGCGAAATCCGTCGGGACGCAGCTCGATGAGGTGAACCGGCGCCATGAAGCGCCGCTGCCATTGAAAATCCGTCTCTTGGCCCATCAGGTGCCGGTAGGCGCGAACGCTCCACTCGGCCTGTTCCGGCCGGCGCAATCCGCCGATGACCGCCGAATCCAGCCATTGTTCGATTACGAGCTTCCAATCTGCCGCAATCATCGTCTCCACTGGCGCCCTAAGCAGCCGCGAGCCCGCGGGCGGCGAGAAATCATTCCACACATCCGGAGCGCCCGCCTCCGGCCGCCGCCGTTGCGCGGAACGCACCAGAATCAGATCGCCGGCCATGCGCAATTCCAGGGCTGTCAGGTCAGCTGTGCCCCGGGCACCGCGACGCCGACCGTCGAGTTCGAATTGCAGGCCATGCACGGCGCAACGAATGCTGTCGACATTCCCGGCAGCGGCGGGCATTAGGATATGCGGCGCCTCGCTGCAGCTGTTGCGAAACGCGCGCACCTCTCCGGCAGCATCGCGAACCACCAAAACGCGCTCGATGCCGAGGTCGACGCCGAGGAAATCGCCACGCTGCGGAATCTGCGCCTGATGAGCGGCCAGCAGCCAAGTATCCTGGAACAAGGTCTCCCGTTCGATCGCGAATAAGCGGGAGTTGGCATAGGCCCAGCCAGGCAGCCGTTTGTCGGCTGCCGACGCCCCGTCATCGTTCTCTGGAGCAGTGAATTGACCCGGGAAAACGGACCGCAAATAAGCCATTGCTCGACGCTTGACGGCGGCACGGTCGATATCGGCCTCCGAGCGGAAGGCGAGGTCCTGCCACAGTATTTCCAAGACCCCGATGAGCCCCAGCGCGATGCCGTCCGGGTCCAATTGTTGCTGGGAGGTTTCAACGATCAGTCTTTCAATGAGTTCGCGCACCAGCGCGGCAAAGCTCTCGTCCTTCTGCCCGCAAATATCGTAGTATTCCTGGCGTGAACTCGCCTCGCCCCAGAACGCATACCAAACCGAAACTTTGCGGGGACTGGCGATTTCCGGGTCGAGATATAAATCGACCATCAATTCCAATGCCGCTACCGGCCGGGATTTGAGCCGGGAAACAGGAACCAATAATTGTTCCTCAAACTCGGTGGACAGGAATTGCAAAGTGGCCACCAGCATGGCCGCCTTGGAGGCGAAATAGAATCGCACGATGCCGGGAGACATTTTTGCGAAGGCCGTTACTTTTTCCACCGTCGTTCGCGACGGCCCGTAGAGGTGCAGGGCGGAAATGCACGCGTCGATCAAGCGCTGCCGTTGCCGGCTGTGGGCATTGCGTGCCCGCGGGATTGGCTTGGGTTTAGGGGATTTTTTCGAAGGTTTACGCATGCTTCGGCTTAGGTTCTTATGACACCAGCGATTTACGATGAGGCAACCGCGAACGCGCTGCCGCGCCCGCCGCGCGGGGATTGGCTCAAGCGCCAGGGGAAATGGCTCATTATCTTGCCGCCCATGCTCTTTCTGCTGGTGTTTTTTCTCATTCCGTTCGGGTTTGCCCTGGTTATCAGCTTCGCGGACACCGCGGTGCGCGTGCCCCCCTTCACGGACATTCTATCCGTCAGCCCCGACTGGCACATCCATCTGACGCTGAATCTCGGTAACTTCAAGTACTTGTTCAGCGACGAAGTCTATGGCCTTTCCTACCTTTATTCCCTAAAGACCGCATTCTTCTCGACCGTCATTTGCTTGGGTTTGGGCTATCCCATGGCATACGCCATCGCCCGAACGTCCAAGAGCACACAGAGCATCCTGCTGCTTATTATCATTCTGCCGTTCTGGACCTCGTTCCTGCTGCGTGTTTACGCACTCGAGGGAATCATTCGTGAGACCGGCTTGCTGAATACCGCGCTGCTGTGGCTGGGCGTCATCGACCATCCTCTGCAGATCATGCGCACGACGTTTGCCGTGTACCTGGGAATCATCTACTCCTATCTTCCCTTCATGGTACTGCCGTTGTTCGCCACTCTGGAGAAACTGGATCATTCCTTGTTGGAAGCGGCTGCCGATCTCGGCAGTCCGCCCTGGCGCGCCTTCATCGAGGTGACACTGCCCCTGTCCATGCCCGGAATCATTGCCGGCTCGATGCTGGTGTTCATTCCAGCGATCGGTGAGTTCGTCATCCCGACCCTGCTCGGAGGGCCGGACAATCTGATGATAGGACGCGTGCTCTGGGACGAGTTCTTCGGCAATCGCGACTGGCCGGTGGCCTCCGCAGTGGCGATCGCGTTCCTTGTGCTGCTGGTCGGTCCCATCGCCCTGTACCAACACTACAGCACCAAGCAGCTCGAGGCTTAAGGTGGAAAACCGTATTTCGCCCTTCTTGATGTCGATGCTCTGCATCGGTATCGCGATTCTCTACATTCCGATCCTGGTCTTAATCGGCTACAGCTTCAACGCCTCCGCGCTGGTGAGTGTCTGGGGAGGATTCTCGACCAGCTGGTACGGCAAGCTGATGCACAACGACCAGATTCTCGACGCAGCATGGTTGTCGTTGAAAATCGGCGTGGTGGTGTCGACCGGCGCGGTCATCCTCGGTACGCTGGCCGCGATTGCCCTGGTGCGATTCAAGATATTTCGCGGCCGGCTGCTGCTCACCGGCATGGTCAACGCGCCGCTGGTGATGCCGGAAATCATCACCGGCATCACGCAATTGCTGCTGTTCGTCTCCATGTTGCATCTGTTGGGCTGGCCGCATCGCGGATTCACGACCATTGTCATCGCGCACATCGCGTTCTGCAGCGCCTATGTCACGGTCACCGTGCAATCCCGGCTGGCGAGCGCCGACCGCTCATTGGAAGAGGCCGCCATGGACTTGGGCAGCGGCCCGGTCCGTGCCTTCATCGATACCACTCTGCCGAGCCTCGTGCCGGCGCTGGCCTCGAGCTGGCTGCTCAGTTTCACACTCTCGCTCGATGATCTCGTGATATCCAGCTTCGTCTCGGGTCCCGGCGCGAGCACTCTGCCTATGGTGATTTTCTCGAAGGTGAAGCTCGGCGTCAGCCCCGATGTCAATGCGCTCGCCAGCGTGATGATCTGCTTGGTTGGAGTCTGCGTACTATTCGCCGGTTACTTGATGCGTCGTGCCGAGCGTCAGCGCGTGATGGACGCGCAGATGGCCGAGCGCTGAGGCGCCCCGCCCGCCCCGCTAGGGCCTGCCCGACTGCGGCATGCCCACGTAGCGTGGATCATGAGCCGTGCGGCTGAAAATCTCGCGCACCTTCGGCTCAAAAGTACTCAACGGCTCGGATACATAGTCGGGATCGAACGAGCATTGGTCCCAGTTGGCACAGAAGTCCTTGCAGGCTTGGTACGAGGGGTGATCGCGAAACTTCTCGCGTCCATTCCGGTTACGCCCGTAATGATGCGCGTAATAGTACGTCTGAAACACGCCGTGCTGTTCGACGATCCACGTCACCTCGGGACGCACATAGGGACGAATGATCCCAGCGGCCACCTCCGAATGATTGTAGGGCGCGAAATCGTCACCGATATCGTGAATAAGGGCGGCGACGATGAGCTCATCGTCGGCGCCGTCCTTCAGAGCGCGCGTCGCGGCCTGCAACGAATGCTCCAGCCGTGTCACTGCATATCCCTGCAAGCCGTCCTCCAGTTTCTTCAGTGCGACGAGCAGGCGATCCGGCAGCGTACGCACGAACCCGCGCTCCGCTCGCTCCAGCAATTCGTAATCCTCGCGCGTGCCGTCCTGCATGCGCCGAAAGCTGACGACGCCGATATCGGAATTCGGATCTTCAGTTAATTTGACGGTCATTTGGCGGTCTTCACCCGAGTCCAAGTACGTGTCCGTATGCGTTCTGTGGCGGCCGAGGCCTCGTCCGCCCTGAACAGTCGCGCCTCGATTTCTGGCGTCGGATACAGCGTCACATCGCGAAGGATACTGGGATCGACCAACGAGCGCGAGGCGAGGTTGTCGTTGCCGTAGAAGATGTCATTGGTGATTCCGGCAATCACATCCGGTCGTAATATAAAGTTGATGAATGCATAGGCAGCCTGCAAATGCGGCGCTCCCTCGGGAATCAGCAGCGACGTGAAATTCTGATTGGCACCTTCCTTGGGCACCGTAAAGGCGAGATTGACATCGACGCCTACAGCCCGTGCCCGCGCCCTGGACAGCGCATAGTCGCTGGACCAGGACATCGCGACACAAATTTCCTTGTTCGCGAGCCCATTCAGGTACTCGGAGGAATCGAAGGAACGAATGTACGGGCGCACCTTTAAGAGCAGCTGCTCGGCGGCCTTGTAGTCCTCAGGCCTGGTAGAATTTGGATCCAGGCCCAGATATTTCATGGCCAACAACAAGGTGTCCGCTGCGGAGTCGAGCCAGGTCACTCCACAGTCGGCGAACTTGGACACGATCTCGGGTTTGAAAATCATGTCGAGACTGTCGATCGGCGCGTTCGGCATCCGTGCCTTGACCATTTCCACGTTGTAAGCAAACCCGTTGATGGCATGCATATAAGGCACGGAATGCAGATTTCCGGGATCGTGGACCGCCTGGATGGCAAGAATTCGCGGGTCGACATTCTTCCAATTGGACAATTGGGTCTTATCCAGCGGGATATACACGCCCGCCTTGATCTCGCGCCCAAAGTACTCCGTGGAGGCGATCACGATGTCGTAGCCGGAACTGCCCGCCAGGAGCCGCGCATCCATGGTCTCCTCGGAGTCGTAGACATCGTAGATCACCTTGATCCCGGTCTCTTTCTCGAATTCCGCGATGGTGTTGCGGCCGATGAAGTCCGTCCAATTGTAGATGAAAAGGCGCTTATCTTCGGCGGCGGCTCCCGTCTCGCAGCCCACCGCCAGGCCGATCAACAGCAGCAGCGCCAAGACAGCTTGAAATCGACTGCATCTCATCGAGTTAGTTTACCATCACGGCATTACCTCGCGGCAGTCGGTGGCTGGGGTGTGGATATTTATTACGGAGAATATAAATTGCCAGAGTTTAGCCGGCTTCACATCGCCTTTCTGACCCTCGCGTTCCTTCTGCCCCTGGCCGCATCGGCAATCGCCATCCCAGGCACGACTCCGCAAAAGGAGCGTGCACGCGACCTGGGAATCCCATTCGACGGCACACCCGGGCCGTTTAATGCCATCACGGATGTGACCGGTGTGCTCGTCGGGCATACCACGATCATATCGGGGTCGGGCAAATTGCAGGTCGGACACGGTCCCGTGCGCACCGGCGTGACGGCCGTCCTGCCCCGCGGCAAGGACTCCCTGTCCAATCCGGTATTCGCCGCGTGGTTTGCGCAAAATGGCAACGGCGAGATGACGGGGACCACCTGGGTGGAGGAATCCGGATTTCTCGAAGGCCCCGTGATGATCACCAACACCCACAGCGTCGGGGTGGTGCGTGACGCCGTGATTCGGTGGCGCGTGGCGCAGGCCGGCGCGGACTCGACCGGCTACTTCTGGTCGCTGCCCGTGGTCGGTGAAACCTGGGACGGCTGGTTGAACGACATCAATGGTTTTCATGTCAAGACGGAACATGCCCTGCACGCTCTCGACACCGCGCATGCAGGCGCCGTCGATGAAGGCAGTGTCGGCGGGGGCACCGGTATGATCTGCAATGGCTATAAGGGCGGTATCGGCACCTCGTCGCGGCGTCTGGACGTGAAAGACGGCGGCTATACCGTGGGCGTGCTGGTGCAATGCAATTACGGCACCCGGGACAATCTCAGGATCGCCGGCATCAACGTCGGGCGCGAAATCCCCGCGCCGGAGCCGTACGCCTTCATACCCTCCGACATCGCCGAGCTGGGGTCCATCATTGTCATCGTGGCGACCGACGCGCCCCTGCTCTCGCATCAGCTGAAACGATTGGCGCATCGGGTAACTCTTGGGCTCGGGCGCAACGGCAGCATCTCCGGCAACGGCTCCGGGGACATCTTCATTGCGTTCTCCACCGCCAATTCCGGGGCGGCTTCTGCCGATCACGTGGTCGACTTGAAGATGCTGCCGAACGATTCATTGGATCCGGTATTCCGCGCGACAGTGGAAGCTTCCGAAGAAGCCGTGGTGAACGCCATGCTCGCTGCGCAGGACATGTCCGGTATCGACGACCATCACGTCATCGCCCTACCGCATGCGGCGTTGCGCGCAGTGTTGAAAAAATACAATCGTCTGACGCGTTGATTCATGACCATGACGCGCGGGCCGAATGCCCTCGTTAACGTTGCCGCGGTGCTCATCTTCGGCATGGCATTGCTGATCGGCGCGGCGCAGGCAGCCGTTTCGGCATCGACGAACCTGGCCCAGGTCGAGCCCTTGTATGCCGATTGGCTGGACGCAGTCGGCGCCGTCAGCACGATCGACTCCGGCCTGGCAGGCAAAGTCGCGGGCCGCGGGCGCGGCGCATGGCAGGCTCGACTGCGGGATTTGACGGCCCGGCTCGACGCCGCTCTGACCGAGGTCGATGCCGCAAGACTCGATCCGGAAGACGGACTTGCGCTCAAGGCAATCCGCAAGGGCATCAGCGACTACACACCGGAAGCACCCGCTTCCGAACCGCAAAATCCCGCGGTGCGTTGCGCCAACGCCGTGCGGCCCGCGGACGACGCCACGGCTTTGCAGGACGCCCTGTATGCCTGTTTCGAGGCCATCGGCAGCCGCATCGATTTCGAGGGGAAGCCGATTGTGCGAACTACGGCCCTGCAAACCCTGCAGCAGATCGAGGGTAGCGAGCGGCGCAAACGCTTGTTCCTGGCCTTCTCGCCCCTTTGGACCGCGATCAATGGCACCAACGGCACGGACAGTCCCTATCGACGCATGATGGTGCTGAACCGCGCCGAAAAGCGCAACCTCGGCCGCTCGCCCATCGACGCTGCGGCCGCCACCGTCGGCGTCACGCCGTCGCAGGTCGAATCATGGTTGCTGCAAGTTCTGGAGGCGTGGAGCGCGAAGTCTCGAGGAGCGGCGCTCGAGCCCTGGGATTATTGGTATGCCTCCGCAGGCGCGAGCCGCCGATTGACCTCCGCCATACCCCGCGACTCGGTGCTCTCCACGGCGAAGCGCTTCTACCGGGATCTAGGTGCAGACTTGGACCGCCTCGGTGTCCAGCATGATCTCGACGTGCGTGCCGGGAAGGCGCCGCTGGCCTACACGGACCAAATTCGAATCGGCCGCCGCATCGGCAACGCCTGGCGGCCCATGCAAGCACGCGTTTCCGGCAATTACGAACAAGGTGGCTTGTTCATTCTCAATGAGCTCATTCACGAGGACGGGCATGCCGTGCACTTTGCCGCGATTCGCACCCGGCCCGCATTTTTCTCGCTGGGCGACGATCTGTACTTCGAGGCATTTGCCGACGTCCCGGCTTGGAGCACGTCGGAACCCGCATGGCAGCAGAAATATCTCGGGCAGCACGCCGCGGACGGCGAGGCGCTGCGCGAATTGTTCTCGAACGTTATTCTGGATGTGGCCTGGGGCCTGTTCGAATTGCGCATGCTTGCAGAACCGGCACGGGATCCCAATCGGGTCTGGACCGAGATTACCTCGCGGTACTTGAATATTGTTCCGCATCCGGAACTGTCGTGGTGGGCGCTGCGAGTGCAGCTGGTTCGATGGCCGGGCTACATGATCAACTATGGACTGGGCGCGGTGGTGACGGCGGATATTCGCCAACGTATCCGCCGCGGCAGCGGCGAATTCGACACGGGCAATCCAGGCTGGTACCCATGGATATCCGATAATCTGCTGCGCTATGGCTCATCCGTTGAGACGGCTGAGCTGCTGCGCCGCTTCTTGGGCAGGCCCGTCTCGCCGGACGCCATCCTCGCGCAGTTGCAGCGCGTCGGGTCAGTGGAGATGATCGCTCGCTAAGACCTCGGTCAAACTCCGATCCAATAGAGCAATCGCTTCATCGACATCGCCTTCGTCAATGACCAGTGGCGGCATAAACCGCACCGTGCTCTGCCCGCAGGCCAGCAGAATGAGTCCATTGTGATAGGCCCGGGTGATCAATGCGTCGCAGAGCTTCTTCGCAGGCTCCTTGCCTGCCCGGTCCTTGACCAATTCGACGCCGATCATCAAGCCCTTGCCGCGCACTTCGCCGACCACCGGAAACTTATCCGCAAACGCCTGCAGCTTGCGTATGAAATATTCGCCGACCTTGGCCGCATTGGCGCAGTACTCGCGTTCGATCAGATCGATGGTGGCAAGCGCCGCCGCGCAACACAATGGATTTCCACCGTAGGTGTTGCCGTGCGCGCCACGCGTCCACTTTTGCATGATGCTGCGCTTGGCGACCACCATGCCGATCGGCATGCCCGAACCCAAGCCCTTGGCCAGCGTCATGATGTCCGGAGCAACATCCCAATGCTGCGCGGCGAACATTTTGCCGGTGCGCCCGACGCCGGATTGGACCTCATCGAATATCAACAGAATCCCATGTCGATCGCACAATTCTCGCAGGCCCTGCAGGAAGCCGTCCGGCGGTACCAAATAGCCGCCCTCGCCTTGAATCGGCTCGATCATAATGGCCGCCACCTCGCTCGCCGGCACGTTGTGCACGAACAAGACGTCCTCGATATAGCGCAGCACCGCTTGCCCCTGATCGGCGCCGGCGAACAGCGGCCGGTAATTATTTGGGTACGGCACATGGGTCACACCCGGCATGCTGGGAAAGAAGCCCTTCTGCTGGGTGTACTTGCTGGAAGTGAAGGACAGAGATCCCATGGTCCGACCATGAAAGCCGCCCAGAAATCCAATGAAACGGCCGCGCCCAGTCGTGTAACGCGCCAATTTCAATGCGGCCTCCACGCTTTCGGTGCCGGATTGCGCGAAGAAGCTCATGACCGGCTCCTTCATCGGCGACAATGAGTTCAAGCGCTCCGCCAGTTTGACCTGCCCCTCGTGCCAATAGTCGGACGAGATGTGCAAGAATTTATCTGCGGCATCCTTGATGGCCTGAACCACCGCCGGATGACTGTGACCGGTGCTGCACACGGCGATGCCGGCGGCGAAATCCAGGAAGCGATTGCCATCGACATCCCAAATCTCCGCCCCCTTGCCGTGCGACATCACAAAGGGGTAATCGCGCGGATAGGAGGGCGAGACCACGAGCGCGTCGCGCGCCAGCAGTTCTCGAGCCTTGGGGCCCGGCAAATCGGTCTTGATATTCGGCTTTTTCATGTCCAGTCCAGCTCCCGCAGTAAGGCATTCATTGTATCGAGCGCTCGCTCGAACTCATTCTCGCCGATCACGAGGGGCGGAGCGAGAATAATCAAATTGCCGCGGACCGCGAACGATACCCCACGCTCGCGCCCCATGGTTACAAATCTGGCCATGGACGGATGAGCCGTCGGCCAGGGCGCCAAGGGCTCCCGAGTGTTGCGATCCTTGACCAGTTCGACGATGGCGAATAGCCCCTTCGCGGCGCGCACGTCGCCGATAACCGCATGATGTTCTTGCATGACGCGCAGGCGCTGCAGCATGCGCGCGCCCAATTGTCGGGAACGCTCAATCAGATTCTCGTCTCGATAGGTTGCAATCGCCGCGACGCCGGCGGCACAGGCCAGCGGGTGCCCGCAATAGGTCAACCCAGTATTGAGCATCTGATGTTCAAGCTTGTCGGCCACATGCTTGGCCAACACCACCGCTCCCAGCGGAATGTGCGCGCCCGTCAGCCCCTTCGCCAGCGTCATCAGATCCGGCCGCCCGGCATCGCCATGCTCTTGCCAGGCGAACCATTCACCGCAGCGGCCGAAGCCGCTCATCACCTCGTCCGCGATCAAGTACACATCATGCTGGTGACATTGCTCTCGCAAGGCCGGCCAGAAGCCATCGGGAGCAATGATGCCGTTCGTGCCGGCGTTCGGTTCCATCAGCACGGCGGCAACGTTGCGCGCGCCTGCCTGCTCGATGACCGAACCGATATGCGCCACATTGCGCTCCGCGCACTCGGCATCGCTGGCGCTTCCGAAGGGACAGCGGTAGGCGTAGGGAGGCGGCACGCGCAGCACGCCGAAGGCCTCTTCGTTTTGGTTGCGCGTGCGGCTGTCTCCGGACAGGGCCATGGTGGCGTAGCTCGCGCCATGATACGAGCGGTCGCGCGCAATGATCTTGCCGAGCGGCCGCGCGCTCGCCTGGCGCGCGAATTTCACCGCGTGTTCATTCGCATCAGCACCGCCCAACGTGAAAAAGACACGGCCGCCGGCGAAGCCCGCAACCGCCAGAAGCTGCTCAGCCAGAGCCGCGCGCGGCGCCGCACCCCAGCTGGAGTTGACAAAGCACAGAGACTGCGCTTGTTCTTGTATGGCGCGTATCAGCCGCGGATGCTGATGGCCCAAGTTCATGCATTCGGCCAAACTGCTCATATCAATATAAGTGTGTCCCGATTCGTCCCAGAACCTGGCACCCTCGCCGCCGACGATGGTCGGCGCGTTCCAATCCGCCTGAATGCACCAGCTATGCATCACACTTGAGCTTTCCGCAATCAATGGAGTCTCCGCAATTTTTGATTCGTGTCGACAAAGCGATTACGATCTGCCGGATGCGATCTGTCAACACCTCCCAAAACGTAGATTGAGACAGATCTGATGTGGAGATCCTTGATTGCGGTAGCGGTCGGCGGCATGCTCGGTTGCCTGCTGCGCTGGTGTCTCGCCATCCTTTTGAATCGCTACATGCCGACGATTCCGCCGGGCACGTTGGCGGCAAATCTGATCGGCTGCTACATCATTGGACTGGCAATCGCAATCTTCACCGCCTACCCGCACTTCGCTCCGGAATGGCGGCTGTTCATCACGACCGGATTCTGCGGCGGGTTGACCACGTTCTCGACTTTTTCCGCCGAGGTAGTGGTCTTATTGCAATCCGGGCGCACCATCTGGGCATTGGCTGCCGTGGCGGCCCATCTCGTCGGTTCCCTGTTGATGACATTTGCCGGCATCGCCACCGTCATGTGGCTCAAAGCCTAGCCGGCGCGCCGCAGTCCCTGCAGCTGTCGCGCAAGCCGTGCGCGCGATACCAAGGCGCGCACCGTGGGCGGAGAATTTTTCCTGCCGCGCTCTATCACCAACAAATGCGTCAGGCCCGTATCCTCCAGCACGTGCAGTAGTTCGCCGGCGCGCGCATTTTGCAAATCGTTCCAGTCCAGCGTGTGCAGTTGGTCACATGGCGTCATGATGTGGCCGACACGAATGTCTTGATGACGGCTGTAATTGGATGTCTGTAGAAATTGCAGCGGCCGTTCTCCTTGAATGTCATAGGAGGTGACCAATCCGACGATCCGCTGATCGTGCATGACCAACATCGCGCGCACACCGAGATGAATCATGTCACGTAAGGCATCGTCGATCTGGCGCTCTTCCTCGACGGTCACGGGATATTCGCTGGTGAAATCGGTAATCGCATGAATTGCCGGATCACCGGCATTTAGAAACTGCCCGTCAGAGACCGAGCGACGCGGCAGTACCGCATCACTGAGATTTGAGGTCAGCACCAACAACGCGCTGTTCATAGCGGCAGACCTCGACGTGGTTAGCGGGTCCCGGGCAGAGGGGCGACGAATTGCCTATGCAGGTTGGAATGCTTACGCAGTGATGAGTTCCTGTCTACGAGACTTCAGGTTTAGATTTCCTATCGTCTATGATATATTGGTTAGATACCTAACGATTAGGGCTCTTTGCAAATGAGCGAACTGAACGAGCGCTTTAGTGGTGCCTTGCACAATACGTCACGAGCCTGGCGCCAAGCCTTGGATCGGCGGCTGAAGCACCTCGGCGTCAGCCAGGCTAGTTGGATGACCATAGCGGTCGCAGCCAAGGCCATAGGGCCGCTGTCGCAGTCTGAGCTCGCTGACCGTCTGGGCGTCGAAGGCGCGACCATGGTGGCCATGGTGGACCGCTTGGTCAAAGCCGGCCTGGTAGTACGCGAGCCGTCCACCACCGATCGCCGAGTCAAGCGCGTCGTGCTGACAGAGGCCGGCAATCTGCTGTACGACAAGGTGCGGGCCGAGGCTGGCGCGTTTCGAACAGAACTCCTGGCCAACGTAGATCCGCAGCACTTGCGGGTCGCGACCGAACTCCTCGAACGTTTGCAAGGCCTCATCACCGCTGAGCCATGAACCGACCGCTCAATCGTCCCCTGATCACGTTGTCCATCATGCTGGCAACGATCATGCAGACGCTCGATAGCACCATTGCCAATGTCGCCCTGCCGCATATGCAAGGTTCCTTGTCCGCCTCCCAGGACCAAATCGCCTGGGTGCTTACGGCTTACATAGTGGCAGCGGCCATCGCGACGCCGCTGACGGGTTGGCTGGTCGACCGATTCGGACAGAAGCACGTTTTCTTGGCCTCCATCGCCGGCTTCACTGCCGCGTCGGTACTCTGCGGCGTATCGAATTCGCTGGCAGAAATCGTTGCCTCTCGATTGCTGCAAGGGGTGTTCGGCGCCGCCCTGGTGCCCCTGTCGCAGGTGGTGTTGATGGATATCAACACCAAGGAGAAACAAGGTTCGGCCATGGCGATCTGGGGTGTGGGGGTCATGGTGGGGCCCATACTGGGACCCACGCTCGGCGGCTGGCTTACCGATAGTTATAACTGGCGCTGGGTGTTTTTCATCAACGTTCCCATCGGTTTGCTCGCTGCCTACGGTGTCGGGAGATTCATCCGAGCGGTGCCCGGCCCGAGACGCCAGCGCTTCGACGTATTCGGCTTCGCCACATTGAGCATGGCCATCGGCGCACTGCAGCTGCTGCTCGATCGCGGGCAGCAAAACGATTGGTTCTCCTCGACCGAGACTTGGATAGAGATGGTCGCCCTGATCGTCGCGATCACGTATTTCGTGGCGCATTCCATGATGACGCCCGCCGACAAATCGTTCGTGGATTTTCGCTTGTTCAAGAATCAGAACTATGTCGGCGGGGTTCTGTTCATATTCATTTTGGGCCTGGTGCTGTACGCGACCCGCGCCCTGGTTCCGACCATGTTAGAGACGCTGTTGGACTACCCGGTGGCCACCACCGGTTTGGTAACGGCGCCTGCGGGTCTGGGCACCATGCTCATTATGCTGGTCGTCGGTCGCCTCATCGGCAAGGTCGATGTGCGCCTCATGTTGTTCGCCGGCTTCTCGATCAACGCCCTGTCCTTGTGGCAGATGGCCCACTACTCACTCGATCTGTCACCAAGCGACATCGTCTGGCCAGGCGTGCTGCAGGGCATCGGCATGGGGCTGGTCTTTGTGCCTTTGAGCGCGGCAACCTTTGCCACGTTGAGTCCCGAGATGCGCGCACAGGGCACTGCTCTATACAGTTTGGTGCGCAACATCGGCAGCAGCATCGGTATTTCCCTGGTGCAGACCATGCTGGTCCGCAATACGGTGATCGCCCACGCCCACTTGGTGGAGCGCGTCACCATAGCCAATCCGGCTTGGAACAATCCAGCCATTGCCAAGGCCTATGACCTGAGCAGCTTGGCCGGTGCCGCATTGCTCGACAGCACCGTCACTCAACAAGCCGCCATGATTGGCTACATCGATGATTTCTGGCTGATGTTGGTCCTTACCCTCGCCGTCCTTCCCCTGCTCGTACTCATCAGGCCATCCGAACGGCGCAGCGGTGCCGAGCCCGACGCACAAGCCGTGATGGATTGATGGGCCGATGGACCATCGAGCGCCGGGCACTAACGACGCGCGGCGAAATCCTGGGTCCAATACATGCCGGCAGCCGTGCCGGCGTTGACCGCATAGCCAATGCCAATTTCCGTGAAACGGCCATCCATGATGTTCTCGCAATGCGCCGGACTCGACAGCCAGCCGTCGGTTACTTCGAGCGGCGTCATTGCACCGGCCGCTATGTTTTCACCCACAATCCGGTGCGCCCCATAGCCGGCGCGCTCCACGCGCTGCGCCGGCGTGCTGCCGTCGTGCCCGCGGTGGCTGAATTCGGCGTAGCGAGCCATTTCCGATGAGTGCGCGCGCGCCGCGCCGGCCAAATTGACATTCAGCGCCAAGGGCGCGACCGACGGAAAATATTTCCCGCCGCAGCGGCGGCCGGCCGCGCGCGCCCTGTTCACGAATTCCAGCACCTGCTTGCCGACGGAGGCGGGATCGGCCGCAGCGGGCATGGCCGACGGCGCAGCCAGCACGATCCACAATTCGCGCCCGCGACGCTCCACGCCCATGTCTCGCAGCGTCGGATCGATCAAGGTGCGGCAGTAATTGGCGGTCAAGGCGTCCGAGACTTGCGCATCGCTCAGCACGCCCGACATATGCAGTGCAGAGGATTGCGCGGTCAGATATCCGACGGCCGCCAATGCCTCATGCAGGCCGGCGCCGGAGGCCAGCCGGACGGCAGCCCTTTGCAGGGTCGAATTGCTCCGCAGGGATGGTGCAGACGACTGGGAATTGCAGCCTCGAAGGCGCGCCCAATTCACGGCAGCCAGCGCATCGGCCTTCGCCGACTGTACCGCCCCGGCGGCCACGGCAAGGGCCGCCAAAAGCAGCGACAGCCTCAACGGGCAGGTTCGGGCGCGGTTGGAGCCGGAGAATCGGCCAGCAATCTGCCGGCCTTCGGCGCAATCCAGCGCTCGATATCGTCAAGCACGGTGAATACCGCGGGCACGATCACCAGGGTTAGCGAGGTCGAGGTGATCAGTCCGCCGATCACGGCAACCGCCATGGGTCCGCGAAAATCGCTGTCGCCGCCCCAACCGATCGCCACCGGCAGCATGCCGGCCACCATGGCAACGGTAGTCATCACGATCGGTCGGGCGCGCTTGTGGCCCGCCTCGAGAATGGCCTCGAGACGTGGCTTTCCGGCGCGCATTTCCTCAATGGCAAAGTCGACCAGCAAGATTGAGTTCTTGCCAACGATGCCCATGAGCATGAGGATTCCGATCACCACCGGCAACGAGAACGGCAGTCCCGTCATCAGCAGCGCGAGCACTGCGCCGCCCAGTGATAGCGGCAACGCCGACAAAATGGTGATGGGCTGTAGAACCCGGACGAACAGAAGCACCAACACGGCGAATACCATGAGCACGCCCGCCACGACGGCAAGCAAAAAATTCTGGTAGAGCTCGCTCTGAAATTGGGCGTTGCCGGTTTCGATCAGGTGAACGCCCTGCGGCAAATGCTTCAGCGTGGGCAGCGCGTATATTTTCTTGGTGGCGGTTCCCAGCTCGACTCCGGGGCTCAAATCGGCTTCGAGAAACACGCGGCGGCTCTGGTTGTAGCGGCGCACCGCGGAGGGCCCCTGGCCGAAGCCTAAATCCGCCACTGACTTCAGAGGCACGCTGCCGCCAGAGGCCGTCGGCACCGGCAAATTCTCCAAGGTGGTCAGGTCACGCCGCGCGTTTTCCACCAGACTCACGCGAATCGGAATCTGCCGGTCGCTCAAAGAAAACTTCGCGCCGTTCTGCGGCAGATCCCCGAGGGTGGCGATGCGGATGGTCTGGCTGATGTTTTGCACGCTCACGCCGAGCTGGGCCGCGACATCCAGGCGCGGATGAACTACGATTTCCGGCCGCGGCAGATCTCCCTTGATGCGGGCGTCGCGAACCTCCGGCAAGTTGCGAACTTCGGCCAACACCTGGCGGCCGACACGCTCCACGAACTGCGGGTCATCGCCGGTCAAGTACAGTGCAATATCGCGCCCCCCGCCGCCGTTGCTCGAAAAATTAAGGTGCCCGTCCGGCACCGTGGCGAGAATCGGCATAATGCCTTGCTCCCATTCCTTCTGGGACATCTTGCGCTGCGAACGAGGCACGAGATTGACGTAAAGAGAGGCATTGCGGATCTCGCCCTGATCGTCGCCCACGAATTCAACGATGTCGGTCACTTCAGGGGACTTGCGCAAGATGGCGGCGGCTGCCGCCGACACGTGCGCCGTATTTTCCAAGGT
The DNA here is from genome assembly GCA_025358295.1 of Gammaproteobacteria bacterium. Lineage (GTDB taxonomy): Bacteria > Pseudomonadota > Gammaproteobacteria > Steroidobacterales > Steroidobacteraceae > Bog-1198. The sequence goes on along the minus strand of JANYJY010000041.1, from coordinate 26,155 downwards.
GCCCCCGGGCGGCAACTCGATTTGCAGTTCTGCTTGCGCGAAATCCTCGTTCGGAATGAACGTGGTGGGAACGACGCCAAGACTAGCCAGCGACAAAATGAAAAACACGGTGCCGGCGGCAATGGTCTTCCAGCGGTTCGCGACGCACCATTTGAGCAAGGCCAGATAGCGCCTCATGATGGGGCCGTCTGCCTGGTGCACCGGCATGGCATCGCCGCCCAACGCGTAGGCGGCGAGAACCGGCGTGATCAGCCGGGCAACCATGAGGGAGATGAACACGGCCGACGCAACGGTCAGGCCGAACTGTTTGAAGAACTGGCCGCTGACGCCCCCCATGAAGCTCACCGGTAGAAATACTGCGATGATGGTAAAGGAGGTCGCCACCACCGCCAGGCCGATTTCGTCGGCCGCATCAATTGCAGCCTGATAGCAAGTCTTGCCCATGCGCATGTGCCGGACGATGTTCTCGATCTCCACGATGGCATCGTCCACGAGTACGCCCGCCACCAAGGACAGCGCCAGCAAGGTAATGCCATTGAGGGTGAAGCCCATCCATTGCATGCAAGCGAAGGTCGGGATCGCCGACAGCGGAATCGCCAGCGCGGAGATGAAGGTCGCACGGAAATTGCGCAGGAAAAACCACACCACGGCAACGGCAAGCACGGATCCTTCGATCAATGCGCTGAGCGCGGAATGATAGGTTCGCAGCGTGTGATCCACGCTGGTATAGACCGGGATCATGTGCACGGCCGGATTTTCGGCCAGAATCTTCTCCAGTTCGGTCGACACGTCCCCCGCAACGGTAACGTCGGATGAACCCTTGGCCTTGAACACGCCGAACGTGGTCGCCGGGCGGCCGTTCAAGCGTGCCAGAGTGCGTATTTCGGCGATGCCGTCGCGCACCTCGGCGATTTCGCTCAACCGCACTGATTTGCCGCCCGGAATGATGATCTGGGTGTCTGCAAGACCTTCGGCAGTCTTGGCGCCGCCTAAAACACGGATGGCCTGCTCGCCGCCGCCAACTTGCGCTCGTCCGCCCGCTGCATCCAGATTGAGCGCACGCAATTGTTCATTGACTTCAACCGCCGTCAGACCCAGCGCCTGCATGCGGCTTGGAATGAGCTCCACGCGGATTTCGCGATCCACACCGCCGCTGCGCGACACCTGCGCGACGCCGGCAACCCCGAGCAGCCGCTTGGTCACCGTATTGTCGATGAACCAACTCAACTCGGTAGGAGTGAGATTGGTGGTGGTCACCGCGTAATAGGCGAACGCGCCGCCATCGACGTTCTGCCGCGTGACCAGGGGCTCGAAAATACCCTGCGGCAGGTCATTGCGGACCTTGGTCACCGCATCGCGCACATCCGAAACGGCCCGATCGATCGGTGTGCCAATCTCGAATTCCAGGAACATATTGACCTGGCCTTCGACGATGAAGGTGGTGATATTGCGCACATTGCCGATGCTCGAGATCGAGCCTTCCACCTTTTGCGCAATCTGCGTTTCCATCTCCGAGGGTGCGGCGCCCGGCTGACTGATGTTGACGCTGACCAAGGGAAACGAAATATCCGGATTGTCGTTGATCTGCAGGCGGACGAACGCCACGATTCCCAAAAAGACCAGCACGACGAATAGCACGATCGGAATGACCGGATGGCGGATCGCCCAGGCAGAGATATTTCTCACGAGCGGCTCGACTCCTTCAACACCGGCTTGACGAGTTCGCCTTCCTGCAGGAAAGCGCCGGCGGTAGCGACGACCTGATCCTTGCCTCCGACCCCCTCGCTGATGGTCACGCCATCCTGCGCCATCCCGGAAACGCGCACGCTGCGGCGTTCCACCTTGTTCTGGCCATTGACGATGAGGACATAGCTGCCTTTGTCGTCATTCATGATGGCCGTCTGCGGCAGCAAGACTCGTTCGGCGTTGCTGACCACCACTTCCGCGCGCGCAAAAGCACCCGGGCGCAGATTCCGATCCGGCGTCAGCGTCACGCGCGCCATACCCAATCGCGTTTGCGGATCGATGACCGCCGGCAGCAGCCGAACATGGCCTTCGTAGACCTGAGAAGTACCGGTGAGGCGCACACTGACCACCTGGCCGACCTTCAACAGCGGCAGATCCTGCTCGGCAACTTGCCCTCGCAGCTCGACCTCGTTGCCTTCCGAGAGGCGAAACAATGCATCCCCACCGGGAGTCGCGGTCTGCCCCACTTCGACATTGCGGGTCAATATGAGCCCGTCCGCCGGTGCGCGCACATCGGCGCGCGCCAAACGCGCCTGCGCCTCGGCCAGCTGCGCGGCCGCGACTTTCACTTTGGCGGCGGCGGTGGCGCCAGCGGACTTGCGGCGCTGCGTTTCCTCGGCCGACAGCGCGCCCGATGCGCCCACCGCTTCGGCTCGGTGGTACTCGGCATCGGCGAGTTCGGCCTCGGCGCGCGATTGCTCCAGGGCCGCCTCGAGATTGGCAACCTGCGGCTGCAGCACCGAGACATTCAGCCGGGCGAGTAGCTGACCGCGTTTCACCTGATCGCCGGCCTCGACGTAGATCGCGGCCACCCTGCCCGCATCGCCTTCCACGCCGATGGGCGTGTCGTAGCGCGCAGAAATGGTACCGATGATGCTCACCGTGGTCGGCACGGCACTGACCCCCACTTGAGTCACCGTCACGGTAGGCACGGGTACCTGCGCGACCTGCTTGACGCCCAAGGCATGGGTCAGCCGCCAGGCGAGAACCGCGACAAACACGACCACGGCGGCAATCAATGCGGCTCGGATCCACAGCCAATTTTTTTCCTGGGCGTCAATGACGCCGATTGGCAATTGTTCATTGGGGTTTACAGTCATTACGTCACGTCCCAGGGATAACTTCCTTGATTCAAAATAAACCCTGCCAACTGATCCATGTCATGATCCTCATTGCGCGTGATTCGCCGTACGATGTTTGCCATACGCCGCTTCGCTTGTAGAGCGAAAACGCGGGCTATCCCGATCGCCTGCACACCTTCCTGACCGGGTGCATTGCCCAAGCTCGCAGCACGCGACAATACGCACAGTCCGACGAACAAATCGACGCCGATGTCGGCAATGCGCTTCAAATCGTGCTGGCGATCCGCGATCGACTTGCCGTGCTTGCGCAATAGATATTCGGATGCCTTGGCGAATTCGTTAGTATATCGCTCATAGATCTCGGCCGCCTCACGCAACGGCGGCGGCAATTTGGTCAGTATCTTGTCGCGTCCCACGCCGGTCGTCTGGGTCAGGCGCTTTTCAGCGTACCCCGTCAAGACGCCGAAACCCTTGATGAAATTATTGAAAATATCATCCACCGCGGCTTTCATTTCGCCCAGCGACCGTGCCACATCTTTTAGGCCGGATAGAGCGATATACAACCTGAGCACCTCGTTGGTTCCCTCGAATATCGTCAATATTCGCGAGTCGCGCGTTATTTGCTCATAAGGGTATTCACGCATGAAACCGCTGCCGGCGGCTATCTGCAGAGCCTCGTAGGCGCTGCGCTGCAAGGCTTCGCTGGCAAACACCTTGCTCATCGCCGCTTCCACCGAATAATCCTCAACTCCCGAGTCTATGTAATGCGCCACCATCCAAACGACGCTTTCTGCGGCAAAGCAATCGATGGTCATTTGCGCGATCTTTTCGCGCACCAAGCCGAATTCTGCGATGGGCGTATCGAATTGCTTGCGGGTCTTGGCCTGCTGCGTTGCAAGAGCGATGAGCGCCTTCATGCCCCCAACCGCACCGCCACCAAGGCCTGTGCGGCCGTTATTCAATATTGCCATGGCGACCTTGAATCCCCTGCCCTCGGTGTCGAGCACATTGCCGGCGGGAACCCGCACATCCACGAAGCTCACGGTGGTGGTCGAGGAGGCGCGAATACCCATCTTATCCTCATGCGGACCGTGACTGACGCCCGGCCACGCCGCTTCGACCACGAATGCCGTGATCTTGCCGTCAGGCGATGAAGTTCGTGCAAACACCGTGTACAGATCGGCGATGCCGCCGTTCGTGATCCAAATCTTCTCGCCGTTCAGGATCCAATCGCCATCGGCATTCTTGACCGCCTTGGTGCGAACTGATGCCGCATCCGATCCGGCGCCGGACTCGGTCAGGCAAAAGGCGGCAATCATTTCTCCGCTGGCCAGCTTCGGCAGATAGCGCGCCTTTTGGTCGGGGGTGCCGAACAGCAGAATGCCCTTCATGCCGATGGAACTGTGCGCACCGATGGTCAGCGACACGGAACTATCGTGAGTACTGCTCTGACTCAAGACGCGCGCATATCCGGCGTTGGACAGCCCGATGCCGCCGTATTCCTCCGGAATGATGAGGCCGAACAGTCCCAGATCGCGCAGGCCCTGAATGAATTCCGCCGGCTGCATGCCCTCGCGGTCCCAGCGTTTAAAGTCTTGGTGCTTGGGACCCAAAAACTGATCGACGGCATCGACCATCATGCCAAGAACCTCGCGGTCCTTATCGCGCAAATTCGGATAGGGGAAGATCTGATCTTCCATGATCCTTCCGGCCATCAGATTCTTCGCAACAGTCATTTCTAATCCCTACTCGGCAACCCTATCTATCACGAGACTGCGTACGGCATCGTGACCGACATCGTAGGTGAGTTCGCCGTACAAATCGCCCGCCGAGGGCACCGGCTGTCCGCTGAAGGACACTCGAGCGGTGACGGAGACCTTCTGGCCGCTCACCAGAACACGCCCCGGCAACATGGAATCGGCCGGCGACAGATGCACTTGAGTGCCGACTGCCGCGCTGGTCAGGCGCTTGGCCGCGAGCGGGGCTCCCTGGCTGCCGGGCTCACGTGCAAAGACGAACAAGGGAACCTCCGAAACAAGCCGTGATTTCAACGCGGGTGCGATACTGATACTGACAGTGACCTCGGGCGGGCTTAAGCCCCCCAATGACGGGCTCGTCCCTGCGGACGACGCATTCGTCCCAGCCGCGAGCGGGTTGACTGCACCGCCGGCGGCAGGATCCGCCGCGAACGGTCCGAGAGCTGCGATGCGTTCGTCGAGCATTTGCACGACTTGCGGCGGCGGCTGCAAATCCTTCAGAGCCTGCCAGCGCGACCGGGCGGAGTCTCGATCGCCGCGCGCCGCGGCCGCGAAACCGCCGTACAACAGTGCCTTGGGATTGCCGGGGGCCAGCAGCAACGCCTGTTCGAACAGCTGGCCTGCCTGAGGGGTAATTTGCCCTCCCGCCTGCAGACTCAAGGCCTCCCCCAACCCCAGGGTGGCTTCCGTGCTCTTGCCGTCCAATTGATGCGCACGGCCATAAGCTGCGACGGCATCATCCAATCGACTCATGGCTAGGTACGAACGACCCAGCATCACCCAACCGGTCACATCATTCGGTTGCTCGCGCAGCCGCGCTGCGAGCTTCGCCACCATCGCAGCGACGTCCGGACCCGCTGCGTCTTGGGATTGCAGCGGCGCGTGCCAATTCCAGCTCGACCAAAGCGCGTACAAACCGGCCGAGGCCCCCATGACGGCCACCGCCATCAGCGCGCCGAGCACGCGATTTGATCGATCACGTAACAACGGCAGGGCGACCGCAGCAGCGGCAATCGCGGCCATGACGGCGGCGACAACGAGAAATGTATTCATTGTTGTTTGAAGTTTCCTAGGGTCCCGCTGCAGGCTCGTCATCGACCGGCAGGCGCGACCGTTGGCGCGCGACACGATAGATGATGACGGCGCCCGCGAGCAACATGACGAAGGGAGCGCCCCAAATGGCCAAGGTCTTGGCCTCCAACGGCGGACTGAATCGCACAAACTCGCCATAACGGTCGGTCATGAAATCGAAAATCGCATCATCGCTTTTGCCGGCGAGCAGCATCTCGCGCACTTGACGCCGTAGGTCGCTGGCAAGCTCGACATTCGAATCGGCAATGGACTCGTTCTGACAGACGAGACAGCGAAGCTGCGCGGCAATGTGTTCGAAACGTCCCTGCAGAACGCGATTCTCGAGTTGGCCGTTGACGTCCACCGCCTGGGGCGTTTCGCTGCCGGAGGCCGGGACCTCGGCCCATGCCGCCATGCCAAGGAGTAGCAGCGCCATGCCCCCGGCACCGAAACCTACGCGTCGCGCGCAGAGCCTCATGCGCCGCCCCGGCGCGCGGCTGCAATGCGCGGTAGGAATTCGCGCTCCCACACTTGCGGGGTCATGGGCGAGATGAACTTGTAGATCACGCGGCCGTGCGTATCCACCAGGAAGGTCTCAGGCGCGCCATATACGCCCCAATCGATGGCGGTGCGCCCATCCGTATCGAAGGCCACTGCCTGGTAGGGATTGCCCAGTTGCTCCAGCCACTGTTTCGCCTTGCTGCGATCGTCCATGTAGACGAGCCCAATGATGGGAACGACCTGCTGTTGAGCGATGGCGAGCAGCGCCTCGTGTTCCTCACGGCACGCCTGGCACCAGGTGCCCCACACATTCAGAATGTACACCTGCCCCTGCAGTGTCGCATTGCTGACCGCGCGCGCCGGATCGAGTACATCGGTTAGAGTGAATGTCGGCGCCGACTTGCCGATCAGCGGCGAAGGCAAAGCGTGTATGTCGCGGCTCGGGTTCAAACCCAATGCGAATAGAACGGCGAGCGCAACGAACACCGTAAACGGCAACAAAAATTTCCACATCAGGCAATACCAGGCCTGGGTTCCGCATCCGGCGGCGCGGCAACCGTATCGGCGGCGGCGACCGGCACTTTGACCCGGTAACGACGGTCGGTCGCAGCAATAAATCCGCCGAGGGCCATGACTACAGCGCCCAACCATATGTAGCGAACCAGCGGTTTGTACTGGATGCGCATGCTCCAGGCGCTTTCGCCGAGGGGGTTGCCCATGGCAACGAATAAATCTCGCGCCCAGCTCACCGAAATGGCGGCCTGGCTGTTGTCGGTCTGTTGCACCCAATAGTGCCGCTTCTGCGGCTTCAGGGTGGCCACCGGCATACCGCTGCGCGTGACCTGCACCAAGGCTTCGATCGCGTCGTAGTTCGGACCGCGTACGCTTCGGGCGTTGACGAATTTGAAATCGTAGCCGGCGATAGCAAAGCTCCCGCCGGGCTTCAATGCCACATCCTTCTCGATCTTGTAGCTCTCCACGCCACTGGCACCGATCGCGAACATCCCCACGCCCAGATGCGCGATGCACATGCCGAGCAGAGCAGCGGTCAAGGTCTGCTTACGACGCAGCCGGCGTACGGGTTCAAGCAGGGCCGAAAAAATGACCCAGAAGCCGAAGCTGAATCCGATGAGTCCGACCGGATGAAATTCACGAAACACCAAGCCTTGAATGCCCACCGCCAACGCGATTGCCGCGCCCAGCAACCACCCCAGCGGATTCGCGCTCACGGTGAGCTTGCCGCGCCGCCACGTGGAATGCATGCCGATCGCCAAAAACACCATCAATGGCAATACGGGCACCAAGAACATCACCGCAAATACCGGCGGCCCGACCGAGATCTTGCCGATGCCCAGCACTTCGTAAACGAGGGGCGACAGAGTTCCCCACAGTACGAGTCCTGCGACGCTCACCAGAATCACATTGTTGACCAGCAGGAAAAACTCCCGCGAAAAGAGTTCGAATCCACCGGGCACGTAGAGCTTCGGCGCGCGCCACGCATACAGGGTCAGCGAGCCGCCGATGGACACCACCAGGAAGGCGAGAATATAGAGGCCACGGGTCGGATCGGTGGCGAACGAATGCACCGACACCAACACCCCGGAGCGCACCAAGAAGGTTCCGACCAGGCTTAAGGAGAAGGCAAATATCGCGAGCAGCAAGGTCCAGCTCTTGAAGATCCCGCGCTTCTCGGTGACGCTGAGCGAGTGAATCAACGCGGTGCCGACCAACCAGGGCATGAACGATGCGTTCTCAACCGGATCCCAGAACCACCAGCCGCCCCAACCCAATTCGTAATAGGCCCACCAACTGCCGAGCGCGATGCCGATGGTTTGAAACAGCCAGGCAAAAATAGTCCATGGGCGGGTCCATTTGGCCCAGGTTTGATCCAGACGTCCTTCCAACATCGCGGCCACCGCGAAGGCGAACGCCACGGAGAATCCCACATACCCGGTGTAGAGCATGGGTGGGTGGATGGCGAGCGCAAAATCTTGCAGGACCGGATTGAGATCTGCGCCGTCCGCGGCCGCCGGCATCAGACGCTGAAACGGATTCGACGTCCATAGAGTAAACAACATGAAACCTGCGCTGACGAGCCCCATGACGCCGAGCACGCGGCTCGAAAAACTCAACGGCAGCTGGCGGCTGAAGGCGGCAACCGCCACGCTCCAAATGGCCAGGATCAAAATCCACAGCAGCAGCGACCCTTCATGCGCGCCCCACAGCGCCGCCACTTTGTAGAACAGCGGCAATTGCGAGTTCGAATTGCGCGCCACATACAGCACCGAGAAATCATTGTTGACGAAGGAATAGACCAGGCAGGCGAATGCCATGACGACGAATACAAATTGCCCCGTCACCGCAGGACGCGCGACGGCCATCCACACAGGCTTGGCGCGCCACGCGCCGCACAGGCCGAATAAAGCCTGCGAGAGACTGAGCACGAATGCCAGAATGAGGGAAAAAATACCGAGTTCAGGTGCCATTGCGCTCTCCGCCTAACCGATCGGCCCGGCCGGAGCCGCGCCATTGACGGCGGCGCCATTGCCCGCCGGACTCTGTGCCGCCTTGTTCTTCAGCGACGCTGCAACCTCGGGAGGCATGTATTTCTCGTCATGCTTGGCGAGTACTTCGTCGGCGACGAAAGCACCCTGCGCATTCATCGTACCGTGCGCGATGATGCCCTGCCCTTCGCGAAACAGATCCGGCAACACGCCGGTGTATTCCACCGGAACCTGGTGCGCGAAATCAGTCAGCACGAAACGAACCTGCAAATCCCCGGGATTGCGTGCGACGCTGCCCTTGACCACCATGCCGCCGATGCGGAAGCGCTTGGCAAGCGGTGCCTTGCCCTGAGCGACTTGGCTCGGGTCGTAGTAAAACATGATGTTTTCCCGCGACGCCATGACCGCCAAAGAAACTGACGCGGCAACGCCGCCCAGAATTCCGAGCACCACCAGCAGGCGCTTGCGCCGCGGCGTCATGCTGTCTCGCCCGGCGACATGGCAAGTGCGCGCCGCGCTCTCTGTCGGGCCGCATCGCGATAGGCGCGAGCCGACCAAAGATTCCAGGCGAGCACGACGCCGGCCAGCGCCATGCACGGCCACACATAGCGCGCATACCCACCCATGGACCAGAAAGCCGCGCTCACGATTTAATTGCCTCCCGCACCCACTTGGCCTGGCGCTCGCGATTGAGCACTTCGCCCTGCAGGCGCATGCATAGCACCGCACCATAGAACAACATGAAACCCAGCAGCATCGCCAATAGGGGCCACAACATGCTGAGGGACATGGCCGGTTTGCCTATTTTAGCAACCGTCGCGCCCTGATGGAGCGAGTTCCACCACGTAACAGAAAAATGAATGATGGGTACGTTCACCAGCCCGACTATGCCCAACAGCGCCGCTGCGCGGTCCCCCCGGGCAGGGTCCTCGAAGGCCGATCGCAGCGACATCACGCCGAAGTAGAGGAATAACAAAATGAGTTCGGACGTCAGCCGCGGGTCCCATGCCCAGTAAGTGCCCCACATCGGCTTACCCCAGAGCGACCCAGTGACCAATGCCAGCAGGGTAAACGACGCGCCGATGGGTGCCGATGCCGCGGCCACCGCATGGCCGATCTTGATTCGCCAGACGAGCGCAATGGCCCCCGCGAGCGCCATACTGGTATAGGAAAACAGGGACATCCAGGCACTCGGTGCGTGCACATACACGATTCGAAACGCATCGCCTTGCTGATAGTCGGGAGGCGCAAACACCAATCCATCCACCAGGCCGTAAACGATGGCGACGGCGGCCGTGGCGAGGAACCACGGCGCCAAAGCCCCAGCGGCGGCATAGACCGACGGCGGCGACGCGAGCTTGTAAAACCAGGTCCACATTCGGCGTTAAATCCTCTATTCCAGCGTGATGCGCAATGCCGCCGTTGCGGCGAACGGCGCCAGCGTGCACGTGAACACGCAAAGTGCCGCCAGAAAATACAAGGCCCCCGCGGCATTCGTGCCCGAAATCGCCCGGTCGGTTGCGCCGGCTCCGAATATCAACAGGGGCATGGCCAGCGGCAGCACGATCAGCGACAACAGCACATTCCCTCGCTTCAGGCCCACCGTGAGGCCCGCGCCGATGGCGCCCAGCCAGCTCAAGGTCAAGGTTCCTACGCCCAAGCTCAGCATCATCGTGGCAAATGCGGCTACCGGTATACCCAGCGCTGTTCCTACCACGGGTGAAACCAGCACCAACGCCGCCCCGGTTACCAACCAGTGGGCACAGGTCTTGGCGACGACGATCACCATCAAGCCCTGTCCACTGAGCGCCAGCTGTTCCAAAGTGCCGTCATCTGCATCGCCCTTGAACAGCGCATCTAAGGACAGCAGGGACGATAGCAGCGCAGCCACCCAAAGCACACCGGGCGACATGTCTCGCAGCAGCGACAACTGGAGGCTTAAACCCAATGGAAACAGCGTAGTAACGATTAAAAAGAATACCAACGGCTGCAGCAATTGTTCCGGGCGCCGGAAACTGAGACACAATTCACGACGCACCACCAAGGTGAAGGCCTCGAACACGCCGACGTTCACGGTCCGAGCTCCAGGCGGCGCATCGGGGCTGTGCCCACCATCAGATCATGATGCGCCACCACCAATGCCGACCCGCCCGCCTGCACATGCGATTGCAGCAGAGAGGTCATCATATCGGCGCCCGCAGCATCGAGATTGGTAAAGGGCTCATCGAGCAGCCAGAGGGAGGCCTGCATCGCGATAACCCGAGCCATGGCGACACGGCGCCGTTGACCTGCCGACAGCACGCGCGCCGGCAAATCGGCGCAGGCCTCGACCCCGGTCCGGCGCAAGCTGTCGCGCAATTCGTCCCGAGCGACACGACGTTTGAGGCCGACGGCGAAGCGCAGGTTTTCCAGGGCGGTCAGATCTGCCTTCAGCGCCGGCTCATGCGACGCATAGGCCAGAATCCCCTGGTATTCAGCACGAATCGCCGCGATGGACTGCCCCAGCCAAGTCACCTGACCCTGTTCCGGCCGCAATAGTCCGCACACTACGCGCAGCAGAGTCGTCTTGCCGGTTCCGTTCGGCCCCGCGACATGCAGCAACTCACCGGAGCGCAACGCCAAGCTGACATCCTTCAGTACGTGACGATCGCCGCGCCAGACGTGGACCCTTTCGACGCTAAGACCGTCAGCTGCGGTATTCATGAGGCCGCGAGCTTAACTAAATCAAAGAGTTGAGGCTACCTTTTCACGCTCAACCGGCGGATTTAATGGCGGAATTCCGCGGGGCCGGCTTGCCGCCTTCTGGGGACAGTGCCTAAACCCTAAGCGAGGATCTCGGTACTCACCCTAGGAATAACCCACCTATTCGGGTGTCCGCTCGCCATCGGCCGTTGAGATCCGCCCATTGCCCACAGCAGCCTTACCCGTCAAGACCTCCCTAAACCGGCTTCCCCTGGCTACGCTTTATATAACAGAGCGCTGCAATTCTCGTTGCGTGACCTGCGATTACTGGAAGCACGGCCGAGCCGACATGACTGCCGCAGCCGTGGCGGAGCTCCTGCCCAGCTTGCGGCGTTTGCACACTCAGTGGGTGCTCCTATCGGGTGGCGAACCCTTGCTCAATCCGGATTGGGCACCGATCGCCCGGCTGCTCCGAGCGAACGGCATGAAGGTGTGGCTGCTCACCTCGGGGCTGGCGCTGGCCAAACACGCCCGGCTTGCCGCCGAACTGTTCGACAATATCACCATATCTCTGGATGGAACGGATGCGCGGACTTACGCCGCGATCCGCGGCTTGGATGCATTCGATAAGGTGTGCGAAGGGATTTGCGCAGCGGCGGATCATGGCGCACCGCCAGGCATCCGGGTCACTTTGCAACGCGCGAACTTCCTGCAGCTGCAGACTTTCGTCGGTCTATGCAAGCAACTTGGCGCCCGCCAGGTGTCGTTTCTAGCCGTGGACGTCGCCAACCCCCACGCGTTCGGGCGCAAGGATGACTTCGTCTCCGATCTGGCATTGCGGCCGGAAGACTTACCGGTACTCGAACAACTCTTGAATGCCGTCGAACGCAGCCATTTAGAGGATTTTCGATCCGGCTTTATTGCGGAGAGTCCGCAAAAGCTGCGACGCATTCACCAATATTTCGCCGCCATCCACGGACAGGGCCCGTACCCGCGGGTGCGTTGCAACGCACCGGAGTTTTCCGCAGTCATCGGTGCAACCGGCCATGTACAACCATGCTTCTTTATTCCAGGACCCTCTGAGGCACGAATATCGAGCGGCAACGCGCCGAGCGGCGGTCTCGCCGCAGGTACCGATTTGGTCAGCGTATTGAACAGCAGGGGCATGACGGCACTGCGCCGTTCGATCCGCGCCGGGCTGCGCACCGAATGCAGAACCTGCGTCTGCTCGTTATGGCGAGATTCCCAAGACATTCAGGGCGCCACCAGGTTCTTGGGTGCTGGCTCGGCAGCGCCACTGTGACCGCAAATCTCACCGCGGAAACGCTTGCGGCCTATAAACGTTGGGCACCTCTCTATCCCTCGACTGCTCACAATCCTTTGATGCGAGCCGAGCAGCAGGCAATGGCCGACCTTTGGCCGCCAGTGTCCGGCAGGCGCGCCCTGGACCTCGCCGGCGGTAGCGGACGCTATTCGCGCTTGCTGGCGGCGGATAAAGCCGCGCAGGTTGTCGCCTTGGATTTTTGTGTACCGATGCTTCGTCAAGTGTCAGGCGCTGCTCGAGTATGCGGCAACATGATGCAGCTGCCATTTGCGGATCGGGTGTTCGATGTCGTGATATCCGGTCTCGCTCTTGGTCACGCCACGAACGTCAATGCTTGGATGGCTGAAGTCGCCAGAGTGCTCAATGTCGGCGGGGTCTTTTTGTATTCCGACTTTCATCCCGACGCCGCGCGGGCGGGTCTCACTCGATCGTTCAAAGATCGTAAGAACGACTATTGCACAGTGCCGCACCGCTGCTACGAACTCGACTCGCAACGGGAAGCTGCCGCCGCGGCCAATCTTACTATCGAGGTGGTCCACGAAGTGCGGGTGGGAATGGAACTGCGCGAACCCTTCCCGAAATCCGAAGAGTTCTATCGACGATGGCATGGCCTGGCCATCGCGTTGGTCGTGCGAGCTCGAAAATGAAGAAGCTGCCGCCCGCCAGACCAAACTTTACATTGATCAATGCCCAGTTGAGCGATGGTGGATTCACCAGCATTCGTATTGCGGGCCCACGAATTGACGCATTGGGCGCCGATCCCCACCGTGGCGATGTGATCGTCGACCTCCAAGGTGACCGCGTACTGCCGGGTCTCATCAATGCCCACGACCATTTGCAACTTAATAGCCTTTCGCGCCCCGACTTTGACAAGTCCTATTGTCATGCGCGTGAATGGATTTCAGATGTCGATGCGTACCGGAGATCAGATCCCGAGTTCAAAGCGGGCGTCGCTGTCGCCCGCGACGAGCGCCTATTGATCGGTGGCGTGAAAAATCTCCTGAGCGGAGTTACAACGGTCGCTCATCACGATCCTTTTTATCCTTTTTTGTCGAACGCTTGTTTTCCTACCAGCGTTGTCCATGACTACGGATGGGCGCACTCCCTCTACGTGGACGGCGAGCAGGAAGTAGGCAGATCCTATCGTGCAACTCCAAGCGATTGGCCGTGGATCATTCACGCCGCCGAGGGCCTTGACGAGGAAGCGGGTCAGGAGTTTGAGCGACTCGATGCGCTCGGCTGTCTCGGCTCAAATACTTTGCTGGTGCACGGCATCGCACTCGACCACGCGCAACGGGTGCGGCTCGATCTCGCGGCTGCGGGCCTCATTTGGTGTCCCTCCTCGAACCTACACTTGTTCGGCAGGACCGCGGACGTGGCGCAGCTGGTAGGACTCGGCCGAGTCGCGCTGGGCACCGATTCCCGCCTAAGCGGCGCGGGCGACCTGCTCGATGAGTTGCGCCTCGCCAACGAGCTGGGCGTGATCGATGAATTTTCCTTGGAATCGCTGGTCACGACCGACGGCGCCCGACTGCTCAGATTGTACGATCGTGGCACGCTGCGAGTGGGTGCGCGCGCGGACATTCTGCTTCTCCCCGCACGAACACGCCTGGCAGAGGCGCGACGCACAGATGTCCGACTCGTCCTAATTGACGGAATCGCACGATATGGGGACAGGGACTACGCACTGCCCGTCGCGCCGGACGTGCAATGGACGGACATTCGGGTCGACGGCAAAGCGAAGATCCTGGACAGTCGGATTGCCGACCTGGTAGCGCATGCGCGAACACGCGAGATTGGGCTGGAGCTGCCGCATTTGACCGGGAGGGCGGCGTGACAACTTCCGCAAACGGAGCCACCCCCCCTCTCATGAAACCTCGCGCGAGCCGACTCAAGGTCGTGCTCTACAATCCTCAAGCAGTATTCTTCACCATGCCGTTGGCGTTGCTCGCCATTGGTTCCGAGCTAGATCCGGATCTCTACGAAGTCGTAATCATCGACGCCCGGCTGGACCCGGACGCCGAAAACACTGTGTTATCTCACATCGACGATGCGTTGTGCCTCGGCGTTACCGTGCTGACAGGCGCGCCGATTTCCGACGCGCTGCGTATTTCACGCGCCGCCAAACGGGCTCGTCCGACGCTGCCCGTCGTTTGGGGTGGTTGGCATCCCTCGATGTTCGCGCGTGAATGTCTGTTCGAAAAGTCGGTCGACGTCACGGTCAGCGGCCAAGGGGAAGAAACGTTTGCTGAAATAGTCCAGCGGCTTGCGGCTGGCCGTTCGTTGGCGGGCTGCGCCGGATGCACCGTGAGACTCGAGGACGGTACGATTCAGGAGAACCCGGCGCGACAATTGGCGCAGGTCGACGGGTTTCGCGCCCACGATTATGGATTGATCCCTGTGGAACGCTATTTCCAACTGAAGGGCAAGCGACAGCTGGACTTCATCTCATCTCAAGGATGTAATTTTCGCTGCGCATTTTGTTCCGATCCATTTGTCTACGGACGCCAATGGGTCGGCCTCGAGCCGGTCCGGATGGCGCTGCGACTGAAGGAGTTGTGGGATCGCTACAGGTTCGACGATGTGAATTTCCAGGACGAGACCTTCTTCACCAAAGCCAGCCGCGTGCATGCGCTGGCTGACCAGATCGTCGAATCCGGAATGAAAATCACATGGGCAGCCACCATGCGCGCCGACCAGGGTATCCGCCTACCGGACGAAGTCTGGGTGCGATGCAAGCAGTCGGGCTTGCGGCGGCTTCTCGTTGGCGTTGAATCCGGCTCCAATGAGGTGCTCAAGCGCATTCGCAAGGACATCAAGATCGAACAAGTGTTCGAGACCGCCGAGAAAATGCTGAGGTTCGGCATCGCCGGCCATTTTCCTTTCATCGTCGGTTTCCCGGACGAGACCGATGCCCACATTCAAGCGAGTCTCGATTGCGCCAAGCGCTTGCGCTCGATGAGCGTGGACTTCCTAACGCCGATTTACTATTTCAAACCCTATCCCGGCAGTGCGCTGGTCATTGAAGCCGTGGCACGTGGTTTCCGCCTTCCGGAAACCCTGGAAGCCTGGGCCGGGTTCGACTACGTCGCGGGAGAACCCGGTCCCTGGGTGTCGCCCGAAAAATTCGAACTCATCGAGCGCTTCAAGTTCTTCCATGAATTGGCGTGGAAGAGGGTGACGCGGAGCAAGCGACTGCTGCAACAACTGGCGCGATATCGATGCGATAAGGATAACTATCGTTGGCCGGTGGAGATGCTGTTTACGCGCTGGCTCGTACCTGCACAAAGACTGTCATGATTCCTCAACGACACGTGTTACTGATCAATCCGACGATTACAAAACGCCGCAGCGCCCGATTTCCTCTCGCGGTGTTGAACCTGTCCGCATCGCTCGACGGCAGGTATACGTCCAGCATCATCGACGGCAATGTCGATACGGATTTCGTGTCGACTACGTTGCGCGCACTCCAGACCGGTCGGATCGACGCAGTGGGCATCAGCGTCATGGGCGGCCCGCAACTCCGAACGGCGATTTTCGTCTCGCGTGCGATACGCGAGCGGTTTCCCGCAACACCGATCATCTGGGGTGGACATTTTCCGACCATCTGTGCGGGACCAAGCCTCAATTCACCGTACGCCGATTACGCCATCAGAGGTCAGGGAGAAGAAACACTTGGCAAACTGCTCGATACGCTCTTTTCAGGGGACACCGATGAACTCAGTACGATTGCCGGCCTCTCTTGGCGCGCAGGGGATCAGATTGTGCATAACCCCAATCGTGGATTTTCGCCGGCAGGCCTTGGGAGAATTTTGCCTTACGAGCGCCTGGGCAATCCAAGACAATACATCGCTAAAACCTATCTCGGCAGGCACACCACCGGTTATCAGGCAGCCTTGGGCTGTCGATTCCGCTGCACATTCTGCGGCGTGGCGGCGATGTTCCGAGGCAAGACCGCGCTGCCGGATCCCGATCGGCTGGACCGCGATCTGCAGTTCCTGACTACGCAGTTCGGGGTGGACGCGATCCAATTTTTCGATCATAACTTTTTTGACCGCGAAGTCGACACGGCGCCGCTGCTTGAGGTATTGGCGAAATTCCAGTTACCGTGGTGGTGCTTCGCACGCTCCGACGCTCTGTTGAATCTTTCAGAGCGTTCCTGGGCTCTGGTCAAAAAGAGTCAACTGCGCATGGCCTACATCGGCGCCGAGTCTCCCAGCGATTGGTTGCTGCACGATGTTCGAAAAGGGACCAGCACCGATCAGACACTGGCAGCGGTCGAATTGTGCCGCAGCCATGGCGTGACTCCCGAGCTGTCGTTTATGTTGGCTCCGCCGCAGGACCCCGAGGGCGAGACGGAGAGAACATTCGAGTTTATCCGCCACATCAAACGGATTCACCCCAAGACCGAAATCATGCTATACGTCTATGCGCCCCTGCCGCCGGCCCCCGGCAGCAAGAATTTGCCGGTTGAGCGTGCCGTCGGCAATTTGCGTGACTGCACCGGCGCGCCCCTCGTGTTTCCGACCACAGCGGACGAATGGGCGGAAGATGAATGGCTTGCATACTGGTGCCATACTGACGCGCCGTGGCTTTCTCCGCGCCTGCGCAGCCGAATCCGCGATTTTACCACTGTGCTCGGATGCCGATTTCCCACCGTTACGGATATCCGCTCGCCTTCATGGGGAAAGGCCACGCTGAGCGCGATGGCGGCGTGGCGCTATCGACTCCAGCGCTATGAGCGGCCGTGGGAACTCGACTTCTCGAAAAAATTCATACGCCTTTGGGACCCGCGCGTTTCGGGCCTATGAGCCTGCCATCCGACATCTGGAGCGTGCTGTCACCACTGCAACGGCGGCGAGTAGTCATCGCCCAAATCCTGTCGATTGTCATGGCGGCGTCGACCGTGGCGGGCATTGCCTCCATCGCGCCTTTCTTTTCGGTATTGGGCAATCCACGGCTAATTGATCAAAGCGCCGCCCTGCATTGGATCTACGACGGACTACGGTTTTCGTCTGCCCGCAACTTCGAAGTGGCGCTCGGCGTTGCGTTCGTGGGTTTGGTGTTCATCGCCAATCTCATCAACATCGTCGGTTCCTTCGCGCTGAGCAAGCTGGCGCTTTGGATTGGTGCGGATCTACAATCCGCGCTGCTGCGAGAATATCTCGCCCGACCCTATATTTTTTATTCCGGAACGCATCGCACCCTACTGGCAAACAACGTCATTCACGAGACTGCCCGTTCGACCAACGAGGTGCTGCAGAACATACTTGCCTTGATCAGCAACCTTGCCACGGGCGGTCTGATCATCGCCTCGGTCGTGGTGCTGAATCCCCGTGTAGCCGGGTCGTTAATCCTGTTGTTAGCCGGAGGTTATCTGGCGATTTACTTGGCGGTGCGCCGGCGCCTGCACGACGCCGGCGAATCTCAGTCCTTCCTCTTCGCCGCACAGTCCAAGGTCATAGACGAAACCTTCGCGGCAATAAAGGAGATCCTGGTGCTGCACGTTCAGGATTTCTTCCGTACCAATTTCGAACGGCACAGCCGGGAGCTAGCCCGCTCCGGCGCACGAATCGAGCTTATCGCCAAGAGTCCACGGCATGTCATGGAGTGCCTCGCTGTGTTCGGCCTGGTACTGACGGCACTTCTGGCAGCGGGCCGTGATGGCGGCGTCGGATCGTGGCTCGGAGAACTCACATTTTTGGGTTTTGCGGCCTATCGACTCCTGCCCACTCTGCAACAGGCATTCGCCTCGCTGGTCAAAATTCGTAGCGGCCAGCCGGCCTTTGAGGCGATAGTGCCGGATCTACGGCAGGCGCGGGCACGGCAAGATCGCAGCGATGCAGCGGCGGATCGCACCTGGCAGCATCGTCCCAGCCGAGAAATTCGGCTCGAGCGGGTGTCATTTTGTTACGATCCAGCCCGCGGCGACGTTGTGCGCCAAGTGACGATGCGCATCGAGACGCGCACCGCCGTCGGCATCGTCGGCGCAAACGGCTCCGGCAAAACCACCATGGTGGATCTCCTCGCCGGGCTACTTGTGCCCGCCTGCGGCCATATCGCCGTCGACGGAATCATCATCGACGATACCAATCGCGCCCGCTGGCAGTCGTGCATCGCGTATGTTCCGCAAACGGTGTGTCTCTTGGACACGACGATCGAAGAAAACATCGCGCTGGGACATTCGGTCGAGGACATCGATCGCGAGCGGCTCGTCGAGGCTGCACGTCTTGCCCAACTCGATAAAATGCTCGAGACGCTGCCGGGCGGCTATCGGCATGTAGTGGGCGATCGAGGCATTCGGCTGAGCGGGGGGCAGCGTCAAAGAATCGGCATCGCGCGCGCGCTGTATCGCAACGCATCGGTGCTGATCATGGATGAAGCCACGAGTGCCCAGGACGGCTTCAGCGAACAGGAGCTGATGTCGACACTGTTGCAGCTGCGCGGTCGTTACACGATTATCTTAATTGCGCATCGTCTAAGCTCTGCGCGCGCCTGCGACACGATCTTCGAATTCGCCGGCGGCGCGATCGTTGCGAGCGGCACGTACAGTGAGCTGCTCGAGGCTTCAACGACGTTCCGCAGATTGGCCGGTGTTCACTAGTTCACGCGGCGCAATCGGGAAGCCACCGACCGGGGCACTGCCAATCGCACTGCCCCCTTGAGCGCGCCCCACCACCAGCTGGGGAAACGCCAGGAAAACTTCGTCGCTGCCAGCAAGGTCGCACCGGCGCAACGCAACTCCCGGGCGGAGGCTTGCTGGCGCGCAAGGTTCAAGGAAGTCGCCGCGCGCATTTTGGCGCAGTATCGAATCAGGCGTGGCGTCGTGGCGAAGTGCGACATTTTTTCGTAAAGCCGCATCCACCCGGCATGGTCGCCGATCTTGTCGCTGCTATAGTGCTCGTCGTGGCTACGAATCCAGCACAAAGGCTCATCCAGCGCAATCACAGCCCCTTTCAGTGCAAGCCGCAGACACAGATCATGAAATTCGCCGAAGCGCTGCTGCTCATCGAAACAGCCGGCCTCCTCGAGCAAGGTTCTTTCTGCGATCACGGTGGGCATGGCGATGCCGATTTGCAGCGTCAGCAGCTGCTCGAAAATCCACCCTTGCGGGCGCATGATTGGTCGCGAATTTTTCTTCGGCAGCCTGGCGCCGCTGGCATCGATGTGCTCGCAGGCTGAATAGCACCAACGGGCGTCTCCCTTGTTTTGCAAGGCGGACACTTGCATTGCCAGCTTGTTGGGTGTCCAGACATCGTCAGAATCGAGGAACGCGACATACCGTCCGACGGCGGCACGGATGGCGGCATTGCGGACTTGCGAGGGATTTCCCGAATGAAGAAGTGAAACTATCGTTACACGGTCCCCGGCAATGCCCCGAAGGTAGCGCTGCGTTTCCTCCGCCGATCCGTCGTCGGCGATAATCAATTCCCAATTCTTAAAGCTCTGATTGAATACGGACTCGACCGCCGGCACCAGAAATCTGATTCGATTGTAGGTCGGAAGAACTACCGAAACGGTGGGCGTTCTTGTCGCGCTACCACTGGGCATAGCCATGCGCCATCTCCGTCAAGCGCCGCAGCGTATCGGCCAAGGGCGCGGCACGCCAAAGCGCCGGCCGCAAGGATACCGGGGGCAGTCGTTCGAGGTCGGCGTTCAGATGCTGCACCTCGATAATGCTCGCCTGTCCGCGCCGAATCAGAGCCTCGAACGGGACACGCGCCTCCTCGCTCAAGAAATAGGCAGGCACGCCAAAGGCAGCGGCTTCCGCCGAGGCGCCCGATGCCAACGATACGATGGCGTGCATGCGTCTCAGCAGCGCCGGCAAGGGCAGCGCAGATGCCCCGTCGACCACGACATTGGGTGTCTTGAGCGACAACAACTCTGCGTATTCCCGATCCTGCTCATGGGTCGATGCAGGATGCCTACGGATCCACCAGCGCCAGCGTTTGGGTGCCTTTTCAATCTGCTCGCGCAATTTCCGCCACAGCATGCGCTGCCCGCCAATTGGCTGCAGGGCGATCAGGATCTCGCGCTCGAAACCGAGGCCCTCATCCTGAGATACGAACCTTCCATCCCATCTGTCGGCGCTGCCGGAACGCTCGTCGAGAAAGCCCGCAAGCTGCGTGTGGCCGCCGTGAACGCTGCGATGCCAGGGATTGTCGAGCCGCTCGGACCAGCCACGAATATACGCCGCATCATGCTCGGTCCAGGTCCAGAAAACGGACGGTAGGGTTGTATATCCCGATGGCGGCACCTGCGACCATCCATAAGCCTTGTGTGCACCTTCCTGGGGGCAATGTTGCAAATCGATCGACAGCACGCGTTGCCTGCGACAGGCCACAAGAAAGGCCGCCCCCAATCCGGCATAAAACGTCACCACGAAGGCAAGTGTCGGCTTCACTGTCCGCAATACCTGCTCAAAGGCGCTCGCGGTGGCATGAACCACTCGAGCCCGTCGCTCGAGTGTGCCAAGCGTCAGCGACGGCGCCGTAACTTCCTGCTCAGCAAGCACGCGCATCACATCGTCGTATTGCGGCAATTCAGTCCGCGGCGCCACGACATTGGCTGCCAGCGCTCCCCATGCAGCCAGCATGTTTGCCGAAAACGTCGGTCGATGCCAAGGCAGTCGCGCCAGTTCGCCGCCCTGCATAAGAAATGTCCGAAGCCCACAGCGTTCGAGTTCCACAATCAACGGCTCACAAAATCGATCGTGCCAGGCATTGTCGATGAAGTCCAAGGATACGCCGTCGCCGAGGAATATGGCGTGTGCGGGTCGCGGGCGCAGCATCCAATTGTTCAGGTCATGACGACTCTTCCAAAGGTTATTCAGAGGCGTCGCAAGACGCGCCAGCGCACGCAGTGGCAACGACCGCAGCACCGGCGGCGCGATTCGCGACTCCGACCAATACATGTCAACGTAGAGGTCCATCCGCGCCAGCGGCCATACCTCAACATCACCGCATTTCCATTGCGACACCGGGAACTTCCGTTCCAGCTCCTCGACGAGCGCTAAAAATCGACCATGGAAAGCCAGGCCCACTGGCTAGATGTCCATGGAATCGCGCTGGTGGCGATTCACGTACCGCTTGCGGAACGCGATGGCAGGACATTTCTCGCCCGGTAGCACCCGATTGTCGCGATCGAACAGCACATCGGGGGCCAGCTGCTCGGGCTCTGCCTCAAGTACCGCATCGAAATTGCGGGACGCCTCGGTATCGCAAAAACGAAAATTAGTGGTGAGCAGCAACAGCAGCCCCCCCGGCTTGAGACAGCGTCCAAAGTCACCGACCACGCGCGCAAACTCTTCAAAGCGAATTAAATGATCGCAACGCCGCGCGCCGTAAGTCGAAAGATCGCCGTGACACAGCACTGCCAAGCAGAAGATGGCATCGTAGTACTCGGTCGGCTCGGCGCTGGTATTTGAGGCGACGGCGAAGCTTACCCCGGCGACGTGGCTTTCGAGTGCGCGCGCCCGACAAATCGCAATATTCCGCGGTGCGATATCGATCCCCTTGATGTCGGCGGCCGGAAAGCACTCGCGCAGGGCAAACACTTCGTCCCCGCGGGAACAGCCGAACGACAGCAGTTTGGGCGCGTCGGCGTTCGCCAGGTTCGCGGCCGCAAATTCGAACAGCCATGGATAGCGATTGGGCAACGTGTGGTCGTACGGCTGAAATCGCCCCGCTGGCGCCAATTCGACTGCAGGCTGTGGAGTCGTGAACATGCGCGTCACATCGCGTCCGGCGCGCGACACACGTCTCATGAACCTCGACGACAGCGATCTCATGTCATGGTGCTCAGGCGGGCGAGCGAAGCCCCTGCCACGTTGCCGCCCCGCAAATGCAACGCCACCTTGCCAGCCACTTCTTCCGCGGCGGCCGTGTGCATGTCCTGCGAACCACCGGCGATATGGGATGTCAGGAACACATTGTGCAATCTGCGCAACCGATCCTCCGTGGGAAGTGGTTCATCTTCGTAAGTATCGAGACAGGCAAAGACGTCCCCCAGCCGCAGGCGCGCGAGCAATGCTGCCGGTTCGACCAGCGCGCCGCGTGCCACATTGATCAATATCGCACCGGGCCGCAGTTGGGACAGCTCCGGTGTGCCAATACAATGCCGTGTCTGCGGCGTCAGACCGCGGTGCAACGACACGATGTCGCACGCCAGTGCCTCGCAGAGCGAGACAGGAGTTGCGCCAGCGGCCCGAATTTCGTGCGCCGACCCATGCTCGCTCCAGACGCGCACACGAACATTCATCTCTACAAGCCGATGCGCGAGACGTTGCGAAATCGAGCCCCAGCCGATGAGCGCCACGCTGGCAGCGCTCAGATCACCCGGCTCTGCTCGGTGAAGCGCCATTGAACCCATCCAAGGTTGAGCCACTCGCCTCCATCGCAACAAGCGTTGTTCCAGGCCCGCGGCCCTGGCCATCGGACGAAGGCGCCGCGCGACTCGAAATAACTCTGCCTTCAGTCCC
This sequence comes from Gammaproteobacteria bacterium, assembly GCA_025358295.1. GTDB lineage: Bacteria > Pseudomonadota > Gammaproteobacteria > Steroidobacterales > Steroidobacteraceae > Bog-1198. The sequence continues at coordinate 3,008 of JANYJY010000041.1, read as the reverse complement.
CTGGGGCGCGCCGCCGTCCCCCAGCCGCCGGTTCGCATGAGCTCATGCGACGTAAACGCACGGCGACGCGCCAGAATCGCAAGCGCTAGCGTGAATTCCGCCACGCTGTCTGCATACGCGGAACTGGCATTGACCACGGTGACGCCTCGAGACAGCAGCGCCGCGGGCGAATGGCGGGCCAGCGACAGACCCATCACGCCGACAATGGAGAGCCGCGGCAGCTTCGCGAGTGTCGACGCCGTCAGTGCGATTGACCCTTTGCCGAGCATCGCGGCTACAATATCCGGCCGCTCGCACGGCGAATTGTCGACCTCTTCGAGGGCGACCAACCGGTAGTTGGGCAGCATGCGCGCGATCGAGGGCAGCAGGGGTGCCGCCTGCGATATGAGAATACTCCGTTCACCCAGTGCCGAGGCGTGTGTCGCCGCTGCTGCCGGCGGCGCCAATAAGACGCTGCCGTTAAATCCGTTTTCGACCAACTCGGCCAAGAACAGCGATGGGGCGATCGCGGCAATGCTGTGCGGCGGCAGGCTCTTGAGGACCACTGCGTCAAGAAACGCCTGGTGTTCGGCGGCGATACCGTCACCCAAAGACGACACGGCATGCAATTCTGTCTTACCAGCCTTTTCGAGTCGCACCTCGGTGTCCGTGATTCTGTAGGTCTCGCCGATTCTGTGGAACACATATTCCTCGCGACGCGCACCCGCATTGTTGTTGCAAAGGAATACACCCTGGCTGCCATCGCGCCAACGCATGATTGCGGAAAAGCAACTCGGTTGAACCCCGCCGGGCTCTCCGGCCACTGCGTATAATTGGTCCGGCAGTCCTCCCATCATGAACACCAAAGCATCCAGCGCGTGTATGCCATTGGCGCCTAACCACGTGCGTGCGCCGAACGGCGCCGGAGTTGCTGATTCCGGTTTGTGGAATACAGCCTCGGCGCACCGCCACCCCAGCGCACCGCTGCGCTCGCGTAACAGTTCGAATGCCCGATAGAAGCGCCGATTGTGACCCCCAACGGCAACTCGGCCATGTTGGCGGGCGGCATCGGCTAATTCGCAAGCCTGGGTGAACGACGGCGCGATCGGCTTCTCGACGAACAAGTGCTTGCCGCGCTGCAGTGCCGCCAACCCGAGAGAATAGTGTAGATGGGCACTGCCAAAAATATACACGAGGTCGATGTCGTGTCGGTCCAGAGCCGCCGTTGCGTCCCCGGAATTCTCCAAAAAGCCGAAACGAGCCTGCGCGTCTGCCGCCCGCGCGTGGTCGAGGTCGCAGATCAGGACGAGCACGATCTTGCCCCCGTCGCGAAGCGCCGCGAGCACCGGAAGATGCATCGAGACGGCGGCCGGTCCAGCGCCCACCACCAAGACGCGAAGCCGTGTGATCGCCGAGGCACTCAAGTTGACGCACCCGCGCTACGGAATCGAACCGATGCAAACAAGATACGCGCGGCACGCATGACAAATCGCATCGGCCAAATAAGGTCATGTCGCGATCCGGCGATCGCGTGGAATAACAATTCGCGCACCTGGCCATGCCGCGCCGAATACAGTGCCCCGTGTAGCGCATCCCGCGTACGGGCGCGTCTCAACAGCTCGCGCGCGTGGCCATCCAAATTCGCTCTGCGTAAATACGCCGCCGTCATCCGATGATGCTCCCGCAGCACCGCATGCCAAATCCGCTCATTGCCCGCAAAAGTCATGGACTCCGGGTTGACACGGTAGCAGCAGGTCACGCGTGGCAGTTTCCGATACCGCAAGTCACTCAACGCAAATCGAAGCAAAAACTCCCGATCACCGGCGATTCTGAAAGCACTATCGAACGTACCCAATCGCGCGAACACCGCCGCGCGGAAAAACCACGCGTTGATCGCGGGTGTTCCCAATGTCGCCATGTGCAGTGGGTCTGTTCCCGCGGGCGAATAACGATTCTCGGCAATCGGGGTATCCAACTGCACGTCGCGAAAGCTGATCGCCTCGCCCACAACCGCCATGACTTGCTCGTCGCGAAAAGCATCGGCGACGGCTGCGAAAACCTCTGAGGCGTAACGATCATCGCAATTTAGAATCCCAATGATGTCGCCGCCCGCAAGCGCCAGCCCCCTGTTCAGTGCCCCGTATATCCCGCGATCGGGAGCGCTGATCAATTTTACCTGCGGATAGCCTTTGAGGAGCCGCAAGCTGCCGTCATTTGAGCCACCATCGGCGACGATGTGCTCCAGGTCGGGGTAGCCCTGTGAATGAATGCTGTCAAGGCACTCCTTGAAATAACGCTCGCCGTTCAAACAGGGCGTGAGTATCGAGATTTTTGGCACGACATTCATAGAGCTCTGGATTGCAGCCACGCGTTCGTGTACTCGCGCCACGCCGGCGGCTCCTTCAGCGGCACGCAACGGAAGCCTCGGCCGCGCATGGTCTGCAGTACGAACGTCGCAACCTCCAACGCCATGTTTTCCCTGGAATCGGCGAGATGCGCTTCGTTTTTCGGAAAGCCGTCGTGCAACAGCACAATTCCGCCCCGAAACCCCTCGAGCGACTGTTCGAAGCGCCTGCAGAAGTCGCCGAATCCAATTTTCTCGACATGGCCATGCCGGCGCTGCAATCGCCAATCGTTGGCGTCGATGTCCCATCCGTAGCGACCGATGTAGCGCTTCGATATCGGCAGATCATTGGCGAACGCGGAAAATCGCGGGTCCGACCACGCGCCGCCCGGCGCCCGAAACGGTATCCTATGATGCGGAACGAGCTGTTCGATTTGCTCATGACAGGTAGTTATTTGACGGGCGATTTCGGCGCGGTGATCGCCCCTAAAACGGTCTAGGTTCTGGTGGCTGAAGGTGTGATTGCCGAGGCGATGGCCGAGTTGCACCACTTCGGAAAGTGCTGCCGGATTAGCGCGTTCGCCGAGCACAAAAAATGTGGCGGAAACGCCTTCACGATACAACAGCTGAGCAAGGTCGGTTGTGATGCCGTCGGTGGGGCCATCGTCAAAGGTCAAGGAGTACT
>JANYJY010000067.1 GCA_025358295.1 Gammaproteobacteria bacterium | reverse complement strand
CGGGTCTTCGACGCGTTGATTCGTTCAGGCAGCTTGGACCGCATTGGGCCTAACCGCGCCAGTCTGACCGCTGAACTCGATCGGGCCATGCAGTTGGGCGAGCAGAATACCCGCGCCACGAGCGTGGGGCAGGTGGATCTGTTCGGCTTGAGCGCACCACAAGACAATGCCGTGGCGGACTGGACCGAGGCACAGCGCCTGGCGGGCGAACGCGAAACCCTGGGCCTGTTTTTGAGCGGGCATCCCATCACGCCCTATGAGCCGGATTTAAAGCTGCTGGGATGTACGCGTCTTGCGGATGTCGTGAGCACGCCCAAGCCTGCCGCCGCGGCCGACGGCGCGCGCATCTGGTCGGCCGGCAAGGCCGCCACCGTGGCCGGCTTGGTGCTGGAAATCCGCCGGCGCCCGAATCGCGTGACCTTGATTCTGGACGATCGCAGTGCCCGCCTCGAGGTGAGCCTGTACGAAGAAACTTTCCAGCAGCACCGCGACATCATCGTCAAGGACGCCATCCTGATCATCGACGGCACGCTGCGTTTCGATGATTTCATCGAGGCGTGGCGCCTGCAGGCAAAGTCGCTGATGGATATTGACCGTGCGCGGGAGCGCTTCGCTTGCCGTCTGTGGCTGCGCTGGCCGGAGGCGTTCGACGGGCCCCAGGGTATGAATCGGTTTGAGCAAATGTTAAAGCCCCATCTGCGAGGCCCCTGTGGGGTGAGCGTGGTTATTAATCGTCCGGACTATAGCGGCCGGCTCAATTTGGCGGACACTTGGTCGGTGCATGCCTCGCGCGCTCTGCTCGACAAGCTCACCGACGCGGTGGGACGCGATGGCTGGTATTTAGTGTATGGTCCGCGTAACGAAGTGCGTGGCGAGGAAACGTCTTTATGGCGATGAATTTTCTAGAGTTTGAACAACCGATCGCTGAGCTCGAAGCGAAGATCGAGGAGTTGAAATTCCTAGGTTCGGATTCGAGCGTCAATATCTCGGAAGAGATCAAGCGGCTGCAATCGAAGAGCCGGGCGCTGACGAACAGCATTTTCGCCAACCTTTCTCCTTGGCAAATCACACAGTTAGCGCGACATCCTCAACGGCCCTATACGCTCGATTATGTGTCCATGATTTTCACCGACTGGCATGAGCTGCACGGCGACCGCATGTACAGCGATGATTTGGCCATCGTCGGCGGCCTGGCACGTCTGGAAGGAACCCCAGTCATGTTAATCGGGCATCAAAAGGGCCGCGACACCAAGGAGCGCGTACGCCGCAATTACGGCATGCCGAAGCCCGAGGGCTATCGCAAGGCATTGCGTCTGATGAAGACGGCCGAACGCTTCCGTATTCCCGTCATCACTTTGATCGATACCCCGGGAGCCTATCCCGGGATCGGTTCGGAAGAGCGTGGGCAGAGCCAGGCCATTGCGCGCAATTTGTTCGAGATGTCGAGTTTGGCTGCGCCGGTTCTCAGTGTGGTCATCGGCGAGGGAGGTTCGGGCGGGGCTCTGGCCATCGGCGTCTGCGATCGGCTAGTCATGCTGCAATTCAGCGTGTACTCGGTGATATCGCCGGAAAGCTGCGCCTCGATTTTGTGGAAGAGCACGGAAAAGAAGGAAATTGCGGCGGACGCCATGGGTGGCACCGCGGAACGGCTCAAAAAGCTCGGGCTGGTGGATGAGGTGTTGAAAGAGCCGCATGGCGGCGCGCATCGCGATCCGCAGGCGATGGCGGAGACCGTCAAGCAAAGCATGGTCAAGCACCTGGCTGAACTGCGCAATCAACCGGTAACGCAATTGCTGGATACGCGGCAGGCCCGCCTGCGGGCTTTCGGCGCGTTCCACATCGCCTAGCGCGGCGCGTCGCGGCACGCTGCGGGACGCATAGGTCCATCCCAATGAGATTTTCCGCGGTCTCCCTGCGCGCGGTTCTGGATGCCCACACGCCGGGCGCCGTCACGGGTTTCGTGGTCGCCTTGAGCGGCGGGGCGGATTCAGCTGCCCTGTTGGCTGCTGCTGCTTCAACGGGCGATCGCTTCCGCGGTTTGCCGTTGCGCGCCGTACACGTGGATCATGGTTTGCAATCGGCCGCCGCCGCGTTTCGGCAGGCCTGTGCTCGAGTGTGCGCCACACTCGATATTCCGCTCACCGTCATTCCCGTCATCGTCGACGCGCCTCCCGGTGCATCCATCGAGGCGGCGGCGCGCGACGCCCGCTATGCCGCGTTCCAAACCGAGCTGCGGCTCGGCGAGTGCTTGCTGACGGCCCACCATCGTGAAGACCAGGCGGAAACTCTGTTGCTGCAGGCCTTGCGAGGTGCGGGACTGAAAGGCATCTCGTCCATGCCGATTTGCAGGCCGTTCGGGCGCGGCTGGCACTTACGGCCCCTGCTGGATGTTTCGCAGGCCGAGCTGCTTGCCTTTGGCGAGAGCGCCGCCGGCGCCGGCGCCGGCATCGAGGATCCGATGAATGCCGATCTGCGCTTCGATCGCGGCTATTTACGACGGCAAGTTTGGCCCCTCATCCGAACTCGATGGCCCGGAGCGGGCACCGCGCTGTCGCGAACCGCGCGGCATGTGGCTGAGGCGCAGGATTTGTTGGAGCATGCCGCGGCCGAGGATGTCGGCCGTTTGCGCGACGGCGATGCATTGTCGGTCCCTGTGCTGCGCGGTCTGCATCCCCAGCGGCGCGCCAACGCCCTGCGGTTCTGGCTGTCCGAGGCGGGGGTTGAGCCGCCGTCCACGGCACGATTGGCCGAAGCCCTACGGCAAATACTCGTGGCCAAGACCGATCATCTGCCCGCGATCGTGTGGGGCGACTGCGCACTGCGGCGCTATCGGCAGAGAATATTTCTGACGCGGGCCGAACCTCCGCGACTCGACGGCACTTGGCAATGGTCGAGCGCGGTGGGCTCGCAGCTCGCGCTTGGGCTGCACATGGGGAGGTTGCGCTGGATAGAGCAAATCGGCGGCCTCGACCCTCAGCGCCTGCCCGAAACCCTGTCGATCCAACGGCGCCGCGGGGGCGAAACACTGAAGCCCGCGGTGCAAGCCAAGACCCAGAGCGTGCAGCACCTGTGCCAGTCGCTCGGCGTGCTGCCGTGGATGCGCGATGCGCTGCCGCTGGTGTTCGCGGGCGCGCATTTGATCGGCGTCGCCGATCTGTGGGTGGACGCGAGCTGGTGTGTGGCCCGCGGCTCGCCGGGACGCGCCATCGCGTGGGACGCGGGACCGATTATTGTCTAAGTGGATTGTCGCAGACCTCATGTTCTGCTAACCTGAATTCCCGTCGAATTCCATTTATTCCCTATTGGCTGTTTAAGTTCTCGCGCATCCCTTTTTGTCGCGCGAAGCTTTACTTTTTATCGGCGGTGCCTTCATGACTCGATTCGTTTTCGTCACCGGCGGCGTCGTATCTTCGCTGGGTAAAGGCATCGCATCCGCCTCCTTGGGGGCCATCCTCGAAGCGCGCGGCCTCAGGGTCAACATGGTCAAGCTGGATCCCTACATCAACGTGGATCCGGGCACCATGAGCCCATTTCAGCACGGCGAGGTCTTTGTGACCGCGGACGGCACTGAGACCGACTTGGATCTGGGGCATTACGAGCGCTTCGTGCGCATGACTGCCGGGCGCAACAGCAACTTCACGACGGGCCGAATCTACGAACGGGTCATCGCCAAGGAACGGCGCGGCGATTATCTGGGCGCAACGGTTCAGGTAATCCCGCACATTACGGATGAAATCAAGTACCGGATCCGCATGGGCGCCGGGGACGCGGATGTGTGCATGGTGGAAATCGGCGGCACGGTGGGCGATATCGAGTCGCTGCCCTTTCTCGAGGCGATACGCCAAATGGGGGTGGAGCTCGGACGCAATCATGTGCTGTACATGCATCTGACGCTGGTGCCCATCGTCGGCGGATCCGGCGAGATCAAGACCAAGCCGACTCAGCATTCGGTCAAGGAATTGCGCGGTATCGGCATCCAGCCCGACATTCTTCTGTGTCGCTGCGCCCATGCGTTGCCGGACGAACAGCGGCGCAAGATCGCCCTGTTCACGAATGTCGAGGAGCGCGCCGTCATTTCGGGAATCGATGCCGACGATATCTACAAGATCCCGATGCTGCTGCATGAGGAAGGATTGGACGATATCGTGGTCGACAAGTTGCGCTTGGACGCTCCCCCGACGGATTTGCCCGAATGGCGTGCGGTGGTGGCTGCCAAGCAGAATCCCGAGGCCGTGATCGACATCGGCATGGTCGGCAAGTATGTACAAGTCCGCGATTCTTATATTTCCTTGAACGAGGCACTGATGCACGGCGGCATCAAGACCCGCACGCGCGTCAACATTCATTATTTCGAATCGCAGGACATCGAGCGCCTGGGCCCAGCGGCTTTGCAGAACATGGACGGAATCCTGGTGCCGGGGGGGTTCGGCGACCGCGGCATCGAGGGCAAGATCCAGGCCATACGCTTTGCGCGCGAACACGGGATTCCCTACCTCGGCATCTGTCTGGGGATGCAATTGGCGATCATCGAGTACGCACGCAATGTGCTGGCGCTGAAAGGCGCAAACAGCACGGAATTCGATCGTGCCACCAATCATCCGGTGATTGCCTTGATCACCGAGTGGCAGGACCTGGGGCGCGGTCAGCAGGTTCGTGATGAGAAATCCGATATGGGCGGCAGCATGCGGCTGGGCGCACAGGAAGCGAAGCTCGTCGCGGGCTCGTTGGTGCGCTCGATTTACGGCAAGGACGCCATCTTCGAGCGCCATCGTCATCGCTACGAATTCAACAATCACTATCTCGACGAACTGTCCGCCGCGGGCTTGAGTTTCTCGGGATTCTCGGCGGATGGATTGGTGGAGTTCATTGAATTGCGCTCGCACCCCTGGTTCGTGGCCAGCCAATTTCACCCTGAATTCACCTCGACGCCGCGCGATGGTCATCCGCTGTTCGCGGGCTTCGTCCGTGCGGCGCGTGAGTATCGCGTCGCGCTGCAGCCCGGGCGCGCGATCGCATGAAACTGGCCTCTTTTGAGGTCGGACCAGGGCGCCCGCTATTCCTGATCGCGGGTCCCTGCGTCATCGAGAGTGAAGCGCTGGTTATCGATGTTGCCGGGCGCCTGAAGGAAATGACCGGCGCTCTCGGCATACCCTTCATATTCAAGGCCTCGTTCGACAAGGCGAATCGTTCCTCGCGCGACAGCTTTCGCGGCCCCGGCATCGACGCGGGCCTTAAAACGCTGTCACGCGTGCGCGAGCAAATCGGTGTCCCGGTGCTGACCGATGTGCATGAGGACACGCCGCTCGCCGATGTGGCCGCAGTTGTCGATGTCCTGCAGACGCCGGCGTTCCTGTGCCGCCAGACCAATTTCATCATTGCCGCCTCGTCGCAGGGCAAGCCCGTGAACATCAAGAAGGGCCAGTTCTTGAGTCCCTGGGAGATGCAGAACGTGGTCGACAAGGCACGCTCTACCGGCAATACGCAAATCATGGTGTGCGAACGCGGCTTCACCTTCGGCTATAACAACCTGGTGTCGGACATGCGCTCGCTGGCCATCATGCGCAGCACCGGCAGTCCCGTGGTGTTCGATGCCACGCACTCAGTGCAATTGCCGGGCGGCAAGGGCACTGCGTCCGGCGGACAACGTGAACATGTGCCGGTGTTGGCGCGCGCCGCGGTGGCCGCGGGAATCTCAGGAATATTCATGGAGACCCATCCGGATCCAGCCAAGGCCCTGTCCGATGGGCCGAATGCATGGCCTTTGGACCGCATGGCTTCGCTGCTGGCGACGCTCAAGGAGCTGGACGACGCCGTAAAAAAACAACCCTTTGAGGAATCTCTGTTATGAGTCGTATCGTCGATATTCGCGGCCGCCAGATCATCGATTCGCGCGGCAATCCCACCGTTGAAGCGGATGTGGTGCTGCATTCCGGAATCGTCGGGCGAGCGGCGGTGCCGTCGGGCGCCTCCACCGGTTCGCGCGAAGCGGTGGAGCTGCGCGACGGTGATGCGAAAGTCTACGGCGGCAAGGGTGTGCTCAAAGCCGTGGCGCACGTCAAAGGACCGCTGCGCGACATGCTCATCGGCTACGACGCCCAGGATCAACGGGGGCTCGACGGCAAGATGCTGAAGGCCGACGGCACGGACTTCAAATCCAACTTGGGCGCCAACGCCATGCTGGCCGTTTCATTGGCGGCAGCACACGCGGCCGCGCGCGACAAGGGTCTGCCGCTGTATCGGCATCTGGGAGGCGGGGGCGATTTGACTCTGCCCGTGCCCATGATGAACATCATCAACGGCGGCGCGCACGCCGACAATAGTGTCGACATTCAGGAATTCATGATTCTGCCCATCGGCGCACCGTCGTTCTCGGAAGCGGTGCGCTACGGCGCCGAAGTCTTCCACATGCTGAAGAAAGTGCTGCATGCCCAGGGGCTCAATACGGCGGTTGGCGATGAAGGCGGTTTCGCGCCCGATCTGCCGTCGAATGAAGCCGCGCTCAGCACGATATTGGAAGCCATTGACAAGGCGGGGTATCGCGCCGGCAAGGATATCTATCTGGGCCTCGACGTGGCCAGCACGGAATTCTTCAAGGACGGGGTGTACACCCTCGAATCCGAAGGCAGGCATTTCAGTTCAGCGGAATTCGCCGATTATTTGGCCGATCTTGCGGCCAAATATCCCATCGTGACCATCGAGGATGGCATGAGCGAAGGCGATTGGGACGGGTGGGCCGTGCTCACCAAGAAACTTGGCTCCAAGGTGCAGCTGGTGGGCGACGACCTTTTCGTCACCAATACCAAGATTTTTGCCGAAGGCATCGCCAAGAAAATAGCCAATGCCATTCTGATCAAGCCGAATCAGATCGGAACGCTGACGGAAACCCTGGCGGCCATCGATATGGCGCACAAGGCCAAGTATGCGGCCGTGGTGTCGCATCGCTCGGGAGAGACTGAGGACTCGACCATTGCGGATATCGCCGCGGCCACCACCGCCACCCAGATCAAGACCGGTTCGATGTCGCGTTCGGACCGAATTGCCAAGTACAACCAGCTGCTGCGCATCGAAGGGGAACTGGGTTCGAAGGCGGGCTACGCAGGTATGCGCGCTTTATCGGTTCCAATTTCTTAAGAGGTCATGCTAAGCTCCTGTCCCCATGAGGATTTTCTCCGCCGTCCTGGCCCTTACCCTGGTATTGCTGCAATACCGTCTTTGGCTTTCGGACCAAGGTTTGCGCGAGGTTTCGCGCCTGCAAGCCGCGGTCGACACACAAGTCTCCGCCAATCGCGAGCAGGCTGAGCGCAATCGGCAATTGGTTGCGGAAGTCAATGATCTTAAAGTGGGTTTGACTGCGCTCGAGGAACGCGCCCGCAGCGAACTCGGCATGGTGGGCAGCAGCGAAACCTTCTACCAAGTCGTGACGGCAGCAACTCCGGCCCCCAGCGCACCTGCCGCCCCGGTTACCGCCCGCATCCAATGAAGCCCGTCCCGGCGACGCGGCGCGTGTGGGCGATCGTTCCTGCGGCGGGCAGCGGCGCGCGCTTTGCCGCATCAAGTCAGGAAGCCGCTCCCAAGCAATATGCGCCGCTGCTCGGCGCCACCGTCCTCGAATGGTCGCTGCGCGCTTTGCTGGCTGAACCTCGGGTGCAGGGAGTGGTCGTGGCGCTTGCCGCGCAGGACGGACGCTGGCCAGCAATCGCATCTAAGCTCGATTCCGCCAAACTGCAGACCACCATCGGCGGCCGCAATCGCCAGGATTCGGTGCTGAACGGTCTGGAGTCCCTGGCTTCACAAGCGGGGGCGGAGGATTGGATTTTAGTGCACGATGCGGCGCGCCCATGTTTGAGCGGCGAGGATCTTAAGGCGCTGCTCGATGCCATTGATGCGCCCGGCTTTGAACTCAGCGCCGGCGGCGGCGCGGTGCTTGCCGCGCCCATCGTGGACACCGTCAAGCGCCAGATGCAAGGCGAGGTGACGACCGTAGATCGCCAAGGCTTATGGCGGGCGTTGACGCCGCAGGTGTTCGGCTTCGAGCGATTGCGCGGCGCGCTGCAGGATGCGGCGCACGCCGGCATCGTGGTGACGGATGAGGCTCAGGCCATGGAACGCATGGGCTTGCGTCCGGTACTGGTGGCGGGTTCGCCCTTCAATGTGAAAATTACCCGCGCCGAGGACTTGGTGATTGCCGGCAACATTTTGAGAACGACGGAGGGTTCGTCCATGCGGGTCGGACAAGGTTTTGACGTACACGCCTTCGGTGAGGGCGACCACGTCATTCTGGGCGGCGTGCGCATCGCGCATCCCAAGGGCGTGGTGGCGCATTCGGACGGCGACGTGGTCATCCACGCGCTGTGCGATGCCCTGCTCGGCGCGATGGGCGACGGCGACATCGGCAGACATTTCCCCGACAGCGATCCGCGCTATCGCGGCGCCGATAGTCGTGTATTCCTTCGTGTGGTGGCGGAGCGCATGCGCGCCGCCGGGCTGAAACTGATCAACGCGGATGTCACCGTACTTGCCGAGGCGCCGCGTATCGCCGCGCATCGGGGCGAAATGTCTGAGAATCTTGCGGCGGATCTGGACGCCCCGGCGCAACGGATCAATATCAAAGCAACCACGACGGAGCGCCTCGGGTTCATCGGCCGAGGCGAAGGGTTGGCCGCGATGGCCTCCGTGCTGCTGGGGCCCTAAGAAAGTGTCTGCGCACGGCAGGCGCGCCGATGCCTGGGACAAGGTTGCCTTGCATCCGCCGCGCGCGCACGGCGCGCCGCTGCCGCCCGCAGAATTGAAGTCCACGCCCGAAGATTTTCACGTCGAGGAGCAATTGTCGTTCGTGCCGTCCGATGCGGGACCGCATTGGCTGTTGCGGGTCGAGAAGCGCACGGCCAATACGCGTTGGGTCGCCGCCGAACTGGCACGACTGGCCGGAGTTCCCGGGTTCGATGTGGGATACGCGGGCCTTAAGGATCGTCATGCAGTCGCCGTGCAGTGGTTCAGCGTGCCCGGCCTCGCCACGACGGCGGAATTTTGGACGGCCGTGCGTACGCCGGAATTCAAAGTGCTCGAAGCGCGGGCGAATACCCGCAAACTCAGGCGCGGCGCTCTGTCGGGCAATCACTTTCGCATCCGGTTGCGCAATGTGACTTGGTCGCGTGAACAGCTCGACTCGAAGCTCGATGCGTTGCGGGTGCATGGTGCGCCCAACTATTTCGGATCGCAGCGCTTCGGACGCGAAGGCTACAATCTCGATCGCGTCGCGGCGTGGTTGCAAAGCGGCGCCGCACCGCGAGGGCGCGCCGAGCGCGGTTTTGCGCTGTCCGCCGCGCGCTCTCTGATATTCAATGCGTTACTCGCCCGGCGAGTCGAGGCGGGCGACTGGTCGCAGTTGGCGCCCGGCGACTTGGCGAGTCTCGACGGCAGCGGCAGTCATTTTGCGGTTGCCGTCGTCGATGATCAGTTGCGCGAGCGTTTGAACAGCTTCGATGTTCATCCCTCCGGACCTCTGTGGGGGCGCGGCGTTCCCGCGAGTCTCGGCCAGGCATTGCAGCATGAACTCGCGGTGTCGCATGAATTTCCGGCCGTTACGGAATTGCTGGCTGCTCAGGGCCTATCGCAGGAGCGGCGCGCATTGCGCAGCGTTGTCCGAAATCTATCGGCGGAGCAAGAGTGCAGTACGCTGACTTTGAGTTTTTCGCTGGGCCGCGGACAGTTCGCCACTGCCGTATTGAGGGAAATATGCGATTTCGAGGGCGTCCCTGAACTCGATTCCGACGAGGAGTAGTCAGCCCAGCAGGCCTCGAGCGAGCAACCGCAGCGGCATGCTGCGGGGCGCGTCAGCAGCAATATCGGCAGGGGCGAATGAGGCGATTCAAAGCACGTTGAATACGGCCTCACGCCTGGCCAGACGTCCGCGCTGGTCCGCAACGAGGATCACCAGGCGATGGTGTCCCTGAGGCAGCAGCGCGCCGCTGACGTGCAATCCCTGTGTCGAGACCGTGGCGCGATCGGTGATCCGCTTGGTGATGTCCATGCTGACCAAGCCCATGTAGCAGATCCGCAAGGTCTCAGGACGGATTTGCGCGCCGCCCGCTGGGACGAAACGCAGATCGAGATCGATGGGGGCAATCAAGGGCTTCTCCACGGTCGGCGCGGTGATCTTTATCTGGGGATTGTCCGCGTCGTTGTCGGGAGTTGAGCTGCAATTGGGCGCGGAATTATCGTCGCGCAAGTCGCGAGTCTTAAAATCCTTCAGTTCGTTGGGCCGGGTGGTGTTCCAAGTCAGAGCTTCGCTCTCTGTGAACAGGTCAAAGGTCGCGACCCCAGCCCGCGCGGCTCCTGCATCGAGGGGCAGGTCGAACGCCAATGCCGAGCCGGCCAAAACTGCGGCAATCAGTGCCCATAAGGCCCTTGTCGTTTGCAGATTCATCGATTTCCTCAATTAAGCTCGCAGCAACACGTACACGGCGCCGGTGCCGCCGTCGATGGCGCGAGCGGACACGAATGCCATGACGTCCATATGCCGCCTCAACCAAAGATTCACGGCGGTTTTCAATACCGGACCGCGGGCGCCTGAGCGATAACCCTTGCCGTGAACGATTCTTACACAGCGACAGCCGCTTTCGCGACCGTATGCGATGAATTCGGCAAGCTGCATGCGTGCGGCCGTTTGACTCAACCCGTGAAGATCCAATTCAGCATTGATCGGGTACAGGCCGCGCCGCAGGCGGCGCATCACTTGGGTGCGTACGCCGCCGCGTTGAAAGGTCAGAGCGCCTTCGACCGTCACAGCCTCATCGGTCGAGGCGTCGGGATCCGCTGGAGCGCCGCCGACCAAAGGCATCGCCGCGTCGAGATCTTCCATCGGGGACGATGCGGACTTGCGTCGGCTCGGACGCGGCTTGGGTTTTGCGAGGCCTGCCGCCAACGGAGTCTGCGCCAACGGCGTGACGTCGCGAACGGCGGCGCGAAATGCGCCGACATCGTCTGTAAAATCGTCCGCGGCGCCGCGACTTGGGGAACGTTGTTTGGCCATGAATTGACGACTCGATCGGCTATCGGGGTTTCAAGCGTTACAGTATAGTCCGCACGGCGACACCCGCCAGCTTGAGGCAGGCTGTTAAATTTCGTGAAAATCCTTCTTTCGAATGACGACGGCTATCGCGCCGAGGGCTTGACCGCGCTTGGGGCGGCCATGAGGCCGCTGGGCGCAGTGACCGTCGTTGCTCCCGATCGCAATCGCAGCGGTGCGAGCAATTCCCTTACCCTCGATGTGCCGGTACGCGCGGCCAGTTTCGACGTCGACTCCTATTACGTCAACGGCACGCCGACCGACTGCGTGCATCTTGCGGTTTCAGGCCTGTTCGACTTCGACCACGACATCGTGGTGTCGGGAGTCAATGACGGCGCCAATCTCGGCGATGACACCTTGTACTCGGGCACGGTGGCTGCGGCCATCGAGGGCCGGCATCTCGGGCTCCCGGCCATCGCGGTCTCGCTCTGCGTCGAGCCGGGCAGTCCGCGCAATTTTGCGGCAGCTGCGCAGGTGGCCGCACAGCTCGTGCAGCGAATGGTGCAAAACCGATTTCAGGGGCCTGAAGGAGGGCCGGTCATTCTTAATGTCAACGTCCCGGATCTGCCCGACGGGAAATTACGCGGCATCAAGGTCACCCGACTCGGCAACCGCCATCGCAGCAAGCCGATCGTGAAGGCAAAGGACCCGCGTGGCCGGAACATCTACTGGGTGGGCAATGCAGGCTCCGGCCAGGATGCCGGGCCCGGCACGGATTTTCATGCCGTCTCCGAGGGATATGCGTCCATCACACCGTTGCAGATCGATTTGACGCGTCATGCTGCTCTGCCCGAATTGCAGAAATGGCTCAAGCTTGAGTAGCTATATGGAGGGCCCCCGGCTCAGCGGCATCGGTATGACCTCGGCGCGCACCCGGGAACGTCTGGTGCTGCGTCTGCAGGAACAGGGCATCGTCGATCCGCGCGTACTGGACCGTATTCGCAATGTGCCAAGGCACTTGTTCATGGACGAGGCTTTGGCCACCCGCGCCTACGAGGACACGGCATTGCCGATCGGGTTCGGCCAAACCATCTCGCAGCCCTATGTGGTGGCGCGCATGACGGAGGCATTGTTGGAGGGCGGAGCGATCCGAAACGTCCTGGAGATAGGCACGGGCTGCGGTTACCAGACGGCGGTGCTCGCGCCCTTGGTTGAAAAGATCTACACCATCGAGCGTATTGCCAGCCTCTCCGGGCGTGCGCGACGGACCTTGCGCGAGCTGAAGATCCGCAATGTCAGTTTTCGCCACGATGACGGCAGCGTCGGCTGGGCTGCGCGTGCGCCCTTCGATGGGATTTTATTGACGGCGGCCCCGCATGCCGTGCCGCCCGCCCTGTTCGAACAGCTGAGCGTCGGCGGGCGGCTCATCGCGCCCGTGGGCCCGGAAGGCCGCCAAGATTTGTATCGCTACACCAAGGGAGAGACGCGGATTGAACGCCAGTCGCTCGGCACGGTGAGTTTCGTACCCCTTTTATCGGGATTGCAGCAATAGCGTTGCGCACCTTGCGCTCGATTTGCGCGATGGGGATGTGCTGGTGGCTGCTGGCCGGATGTGCCGATAGCGGCGGTGATGGTCCGGAAAATTACGTGGTCAGGCCCGAGGACACGCTGTACAGCATCGCGTGGCGCCACGACCTCGACTATCGTGACCTGGCGAGATGGAACAACATCGGCGCCGACTATCGCATCTCGATCGGGCAGATGCTGGTGCTGGGCCCGGGCAGGGTGCCGCCACCCGACTCCCCACGCCGCAACGCACCCCAGGATGCGCCGCAGGTGGGCAAGCCGCGCCCAATTCCCGAGACGGCGGGAGTGGCCCAGCCGAACTCTCCGCAGCCGCGGACGCCTGTCATCGCATCACTCTCCGCGGCGCCCCCCAGCCCAGCGCCGGGCGAGCGTCCCGCATCGGCAGCGCCGGGCGCCGGAGGCGCGAAGCCGGCGCCGGTTGCGCCCGTATCCACCGGCGGAGCCGCGCGCTGGGTTTGGCCCACTGATCGTGTGGCTGCGCCGCGGCCCGTGCCGGGTGGAGGCATACTCTTGTCGGGACGCTTGGGGCAGGACGTACGGGCGGCAAACGCGGGCCGGGTTGTGTATGCCGGTAGTGGCATGCGCGGCTACGGCAACTTGATCATCATCAAGCACGGTGACGCGTTGTTGTCCGCCTATGCCCACAATCGCGAAATGCTGGTTCACGACGGCCAAGCAGTCGTTTCAGGCGAAGTGATCGCACATATGGGGGAGGGTCCCCATCAAACGCCTATCCTCTATTTCGAAATACGCCAAAACGGCAAGCCGATTGACCCCTTGCTCTTTCTCCCAAAATTAAAGTAAATTCTTTTAAGTCTATGTAATAAATTGAATTATATAAATATATTAACGTTATTGCATAATAAGGTAGTGGCTTGCGACCAGGGAATCCCTGTGATTTACTGTGCGCCGTTCGGGAAAGTCTATTTGCGGGGCGCTGCAGGCTTGCGTGGGGTCTTGGGGACGAAAAAAGTAATAAGATCAAGAAGAAGAAGAATAATTCTCGATACCGTATTTAACGTTAATTCTGAAAGCGCCCTGCCATTTTATTCCTTGATTTTCACACCATCAGCAACGCGACCACGCGGCGTTGCTCTGCCACCAGCACATTGAAGGTGCGGCAGGCCGCACTCGTATCCATGACTTCGAAGCCGATGCCCGCGCCTAAGAATTGAGCGCGGAATGCGGCGGCCGGAAAAATTTGGCGCGGCCCTGTCCCCAGCAGAACCAGTTCAGGATCGAGCGCGAGAATGCGGGACGGATCGAACATTGCCAAATCATTCACTTCTCGAACCTCGGGCACGGTCATTATTGTGTCGGCACTGAGGATCAGGGTCTCGCGATAGTGCTCGGCGTCGATGCGCAGCTCGCCGGCTGCGTAGGCACGGATGATGTGGGCGGCGGAACCGGAGTCTTGGGTGAAGCGCATGTGCGTAAGATACTGAAATTGGCGCCGGAGCGTTCGTGTTCACCCATTACATCCGATTGACCCGTCGCGGCGCTGCTGGCCGCGAACGTTCACCACTGCTGGAACGTCTGCTGGCCTGCGCGTGCGCGCGGCACGACATCTTGAATTGGCGGCTCGACGCATTTCGCCTCATGGCATCGGCTGGGACTTCCATGCCCGCCGTGGGTGCGGCCGCACTGTATGCTGCCCGCGGTTCCGTAGCCGCCGGAACGGTGTTCATGGCCACGCCGGTTCACTATGTTGCCGAGATGAGCACTGTGCGATTGCCGGTCGACGGCATCCTGACCCTGAGTGAATCCGAAGCGGAGCGACTGGCTCTTGATTTCAACACCCTGTGGAGCGATGCCGGGGTCCAACTCTTGGTCGGGGGCTCGGCCGAGCTCTTCTGTTTGTTCGATGGTCCGCTGATCGTTGCGGCCTGTGATCCGGAGGATGTTCTCGGCCTGCATATTGCGGAGCACTTGCCGGCGGCGACGCGCGCGTCGCGAGTTCGGCTACTGATGAGTGAAATTGAAATGTGGTTATTCGATCATGCCGTGAACCGAACTCGACTGTCGGCGGGAGCGTCAGCGGTGAGCGGCCTTTGGCTGTGGGGCGGAGGTCCCGCCCTAGACGGGCTGCCTGCGCTCAGAGGCTGGACCGCGGGCAACGATCCGTTGTTTCGCGCCTTGGGCGCCGTCACGGAACCGCCCGCAAGCGCGGGCCCGGCGGTCATCGCGATTGCTGCGCAGCCGGGTACTCGCGAATGGCACGAGGCTGAGTCGCGTTGGCTCGCACACTCTATCGACGAACTGCGCCGCGGCCGCATAGCGCGGCTCGACATTTCAGCGGGCAACCGATGTTTCAGCGTCGGACCTCGTTGGAACTGGCGTTTCTGGCGGTCTCGCCGGCCCTGGTGGGAGTCCCTGCAGTGAGCACGCCCGAGATCCGCCGCCGTGTGTCACCGCCGTCGGACTTCAGCACCGACGTTCATCCCATATTGCAGCGCGTGTATGCGGCGCGCGGCCTGAGTCGTAATGCGGATTTGGACTTATCGCTGGACCGGCTTTTGCCGGTGGGTTCCCTCGACGGCGTCGATGCGGCTGCTCAACTTCTGGCCGAGCATCGTGCCGCCGGCCGGGTATTGGTCATCGGTGATTTCGACGCGGACGGCGCCACCAGTACGGCGTTGGTGGTACGCAGCCTGCGCGCGATGCGCTTTGCCCATGTGGATTTTCTTGTGCCCAATCGATTTCGGTTCGGCTACGGCCTTACCCCGGAAATCGTGGCGCTGGCAGCGACGCGCCGGCCTACTCTGATTGTGACCGTGGATAACGGAGTGTCGAGCGTGGCGGGTGTGGCGACGGCGAGCAGCCTGGGTATTCCCGTATTGGTGACCGACCACCATTTGCCCGGCGCCGTACTGCCGCGCGCACAAGTCATCGTCAACCCAAACCTGACGAATGCCCGTTTCGGAAGCCCCGCGTTGGCGGGGGTGGGTGTTGCATTTTATGTGATCGCGGCGCTGGCGCGAGCGCTCGCCCCAGATGAATTTCGCGTCGCGGACATGCTCGACCTGGTCGCGCTTGGCACGGTAGCCGATGTGGTGCCTTTGGATCGCAATAATCGGGTATTGGTAGCCCAGGGGTTGCGCCGCATCCGCGCCGGACGCTGCGTGCCGGGCATTCTAGCTCTGCTCGACAGCGCCGGACGCAGCGTCGAGCAGATCACCGCCGCGGATCTGGGCTATGCCGTGGCGCCCCGCCTGAATGCCGCGGGACGACTCGATGACATGAGTGTCGGCATTGGGTGCCTGCTCGCCGACGAATCATCTGAGGCGGCTCGCCTGGCGGGGCTGCTCGCCAAGCTCAACGAAGAAAGACGGGAGATCGAACAGCGCATGCAGCTCGAGGCGCTCGGCATCGCCGCGACCGTGCGGTTCAGCGAGAACGGGGATGAATCCCTGGGGCTGTGCCTGTTTGAGGAGAGCTGGCATCAGGGCGTGGTGGGGCTGGTCGCCGGCCGCATCAAGGATAGGCTGCATCGTCCCGTCATCGCCTTCGCGCGCGCCGAGGACGGCTCGCTGCGAGGCTCCGGGCGCTCGGTTTCCGGGGTTAATATTCGAGATGCGCTCGACAGCATTGCGACGCGTAACCCGGGTCTCATCGACAAATTCGGCGGTCATGCCATGGCGGCCGGCATGACTCTGCCCGAGGAGAATTTGGGCCGGTTCAAGACCGCCTTTGCAGCCGAGATCGCCGCCCGCTCAGATCGGGAATCGCTGACCGGAGTGATTCATTCGGACGGCGCACTGCAAGCAGCCGAGCTTTCTCTCGATACGGCACGCATGCTGCGCGGCGCCGGTCCTTGGGGGCAGGGCTTTCCGGAACCCGTGTTCGACGGCGGCTTTCACGTCGTCGATTTGCGTATCCTCGGCGGAAAGCACGTGAAGATGATGTTGCAACCAGTGGACGGTTCGAACGGCGCCGGCGACGCGATCGAGGCAATTGCTTTTGGGTACATCGGCGGTGCCACTGAGGATCCAAGCCTGCGAAGCGGCGCCCGCATTGAGCTCGCCTATCGCCTGGAAGTGAACGAATATCGAGGCATGGAGCGAGTGCAGCTGAACTGCCAGCATGTGAGGGTGATGGCAAATCGCGTTTGAAGTGCGGCAATGTTGTGGCAGGCGTTGCAGGACCAGGGGTGCGACCCTCACGCCGAGCTCGCCCGCATAGGGATCGGACGCCTATGGCCCGCGCACGATGTGCTAGGATTGAGGGCTATGGAACTCAATCAAATCAAACGATTCATCAAAGATCTCGAGGAGCGCACCGACTCTTTGAGGAGGTATCTTTGATTACGACAACAAACGCGAGCGACTGCAGGAAGTGGAGCGCGAGCTCGAGCAGCCGGGCGTTTGGAGTGATCCGGAGCGCGCCCAGGAGCTAGGGAAGGATCGTGCCAAGCTCGAACAGGTCGTCGGCGGCTTGGATCGTCTTACGCGCGCCTTGAGCGACGCGGCGGAACTTCTGGATCTCGCCGCCGCCGAGTCGGATACCGGGGCAGCGCAGGAAGTCGAAGCCGACCTCGAACGTTTGCGGCTCGACGTCGAGCAACTCGAATTCCAGCGAATGTTTCCCGGCAAGATGGACTCGCACAATGCGTTTCTCGACATTCAAGCGGGTGCGGGCGGCACAGAGGCGCAGGATTGGGCCGCCATGTTGCTGCGCATGTATCTGAAGTGGGCGGACTCGCATGGCATCAAGACCGAAATCATCGATCAGAGCGCGGGCGAAGTGGCCGGGATCAAGGGTGCGACCATCAGCATGACGGGCGACTACGCCTACGGCTGGCTGCGCACGGAAACGGGCGTGCACCGTTTGGTGCGCAAGTCGCCCTTCGACTCGGGGAACCGCCGCCACACGTCATTCGCGTCCGTGTTCGTGTCGCCGGAAGTCGACGATGACATCGACATCGAAATCAATCCGGCCGACTTGCGCACCGATGTGTACCGCTCCAGCGGCGCCGGCGGCCAGCACGTCAACAAAACCGAGTCCGCGGTGCGCATCACGCACGTGCCAAGCGGCATCGTGGTCGCATGCCAGGGCGAGCGCAGCCAGCACAAGAACCGCTCCACCGCCATGAAAATGCTGAAGGCCAAACTCTACGAATTGGAATTCAACAAGCGCAACGCCGCGGCCAAGGTGCTCGAGGATTCAAAGTCCGACGTGAGCTGGGGAAATCAGATCCGCAGCTATGTGCTGGACCAGTCGAGGATCAAGGATCTGCGCACCGGTGTCGAAATCGGCAATACCACGGCCGTGTTGGACGGGGCGCTGGATGAATTCATGCAAGCCAGCCTGAAACAGGGACTATAGCCAAAGCGAATGAGCCTGCGATTATGAGCGACAACGAAGACAACCATTTGATCGCCGAGCGGCGTGCGAAACTTGCGAAATTACGCGAGCGCGGCATTGCCTTTCCGAACGACTTCCGCCGCGATGCCTTGGCCGCCGATATATTGAACGCGTACGGTGCAAAGAGCGCCGCCGTGCTTGAGGCGACTCCGGTTCGGGTCAAGGTGGCGGGAAGGATGCGCGCCAAGCGCGTCATGGGCAAAGCAAGCTTCGCGAAGCTCGAGGATTCGAGCGGTGCAATTCAAGTGTTTCTGCAGCAGCAGGCACTGGGCGAGGTTTACGATGAGTTTAAGACTTGGGATGTCGGCGATGTGATCGGTGTGGAAGGCACCTTGTTCCGAACCAAGACCGACGAGTTGTCCGTGCGGGTGGAGCGTTTGGTATTGCTGACCAAGTCGCTGCGGCCGCTGCCGGATAAGTGGCACGGTATCGCCGATACCGAGATGCGTTACCGGCGGCGCTATGTCGATTTGATCATGAACGAGGAGAGCCGGCGGGTGTTCGAGACCCGTTCGCGAATCGTGCGCTACCTGCGCGCCTTTCTCGATGCACGCGGATTCCTGGAAGTCGAAACGCCGATGCTGCACCCTATCCCCGGCGGCGCCGCCGCGCGTCCCTTCAAAACTCATCACAATGCGCTCGATGTGCAGATGTATCTGCGCATCGCGCCTGAATTGTATTTAAAGCGGCTCACTGTCGGCGGTTTCGAGCGCGTCTACGAGATCAACCGGAACTTCCGCAATGAAGGGGTCTCAACGCAGCACAACCCCGAATTCACGATGCTCGAGCTGTATCAGGCGTATGCGGACTACAGCGATCTGATGGAGATGATCGAGGCTTTGTTCCAAGGCCTCGCCGACACCCTGCTGGGCTCGCGCAAGCTCAATTATCAGGGCACCGAGATCGATTTATCGCAGAGTTTCGCCCGCAGGAGCATAGAAGACATCATCCTGGCCAACACTCCCGACTTGGACCCCATGTCGCTGCGCGACGCGGCGTATCTGCGGCGGGTGTGCGATTACATGAAAATTCCCTACAAGGCCGGCGACGGTCCCGGCAAGCTGCAAATCGAGATATTCGAGAGGACGGGCGAGCACACCCTGGTGCAGCCGACGTTCGCCTATGCGTATCCGGCGGAAGTATCGCCGCTGTCGCGGCGCAACGATGCGGATCCTTTCATAACGGATCGCTGGGAATTCTTCGTCGGAGGCCGCGAGCTTGCCAACGGATTCTCGGAGTTGAACGACGCTGAGGATCAGGCCCAACGCTTCAAGGATCAGGTCGAACGCAAGGACGCCGGCGACGAGGAAGCCATGTACTACGATGCCGATTATGTGCGGGCATTGGAATACGGCATGCCGCCCACCGCCGGACTTGGGCTGGGTGTCGACCGGATGGTCATGCTGTACACGAATTCGCCATCGATTCGCGACGTGCTGCTGTTTCCCCATATGCGGCCCGAGTTTTGAATGAGAGCAAGCCGATCGGAGTGTTCGACTCCGGCGTAGGCGGGTTGACGGTATTGCGCGCGCTGCGCGCGGCCATGCCGGCCGAGAATTTCATTTATTTGGGCGATACCGCGCGGCTGCCTTACGGCACCAAGAGCGCCGAGACCGTCGTGCGCTACTCCCTGCAGTGCGCGGACGCCTTGATCAAGCGGCGCGTCCGTTGCCTGGTGGTTGCGTGTAATACTGCGTCCGCGTCGGCGCTCGGCGCACTGCGCGAGCACCATCCGACATTGCCTGTCATCGGCGTCGTCGAGCCGGGCGCGGCCGCAGCGGTGGCCGCGTCGGCCACACAACACATTGCCGTCATCGGGACCGAGGGCACGATCAGTGGCGGAGCGTATCAAACGGCAATACACCGGCTGAATCCCGCCGCGCGCGTCACGTCACGGGCGTGTTCCTTGTTCGTATCGATGGCGGAAGAGGGTTGGACCGAAGGCCCGATCGCGGAGGCGGTCGCGAGCCGCTATCTGGATCCGATTTTCCAGAATGCGGGCGCGCCGGATACCTTGGTGCTGGGATGCACGCATTTCCCGGCGCTTGCGACAGCCATCCGGGCGGTACTGCCACGGCACGTGAACATCGTCGACTCGGCCACGATCACCGCTGCCGCCGTGCTGCAGCTGGTCGGGGGCAATTCCGCACGCGTGGGTACACGCGGCGCCGTGGCGTGGCTCGCCACCGACGGGGCAGCGCGTTTCGCGCGGGTGGGAAGCGCATTTCTCGGCGAGAGGCTTGACGCCGAGGCCATCGACATCATCGATCTGTAGCGGGATCAGAGCGTGTAGGGCAGGGGCAGCTCGGATGCCGCCACCGGTGCAGCGAGCGCCGCGTCACCCTCTGCAGACGCGCCTTCGGCAACAGGCGTGCCTGCTTGTACATTGAGCACGGCCAGCGCTTCGCTGCCGCCGCCATGCCGAACGACTTCGGTCAACTTTCCCGCGCGGCCGTCGGTCAGGCGCAGGGCCTGGCCGACCTGCCATTCACCGGGCGGCAATTGCAGCCGGTATAGCCGCCGCTTGATGCGGCCCAGATGTTGAGTGCGCGCGATAATTTCCTGTCCGGTATAGCAACCCTTGGTAAAGCTGATGCCGTCCAGTAAATCGAGATTCAGCATCTGCGCGACGAAGGTCTCGCGAGTACTGAGATATATTTGCGGCAGGCCTGCACGAATGTCCGCGAGACGCCAATCATGTTCGAAGTGCGCGGCTTGCGCAGGATCGCCGGCCAGGCCGTGCTGCTGGATTTTTTCTGCGGCGCCAATGATCCAGTACCGGCCCGGACTGTGATTCACGCCGGCTATGCCGATGCCGTCGTTTTCTACGCAGGCGTTGCCGGCCGGCGGGAGTTCGATACCGGTCGACCGTGGCAGCTGCCCGCCGCTGACGCCGTTGACGCTGAGGGCGTCGCTGGCATCGTCAATTTTCACTTTGGCGCGCAGCACGAATTTGCGCAACGCTTCCAAGGTCGGCAGCACCAGTTCGCGCGGCAGCACTGCGACGATGCCGCCGGCATGAGGCAGCAGGTGCAGCAGCGCCAGTACGCGCCCTTGAGGACTCGAGTAGGCGGCCAGCACGCCTTCGCCCTGAGCGAGGCGGCGAGTATCGTTCGACACCTGACCCTGCAGAAAAGTCAACGAATCGGCGCCGGTGAATCGCAATATCCCCAAATGAGATAGGCGGCCGGATCGGCGGGACACATCAGTGGTCATCACGCTATAAAGTGGGTACATTTTGCGGGATGTCAACCCTGCGCTTCCGCCACCTGCACACGTGGAACGCTCCGAAGCTCGACTCGGGGAGGGTGCGAGCACTGAATTGAACGAATCAAGGGTTTATAATGGGACGTTTTCTGGCAAACTTTAGGTCCTGATGACGCATCCCGCAGATCCGCTCCAATTCCAGCCTTTGCCCAAGCCCGAAGCGGGCCTTGAACCTGCTGCGGTTCCCGCTCCGGCGGCCGTTGCACGCGAGGTAGGCGGTCGTGACGGACCGGAGCCGACGCGCTTCGGTGATTGGGAGCTGCGCGGCCGCTGCATCGATTTTTGACCATGCCCCATACTTCAATACTAAGTCGCCAGGAGCGATGATGCCTGCCCGCGAGCGTCCGATTTCCCCTCATCTGCAGGTGTACCGCTGGCAGATCGGCAATAGCCTGTCGATACTGCATCGATTGACCGGCGTGGGCCTCGCGGTTGGCTTGCTTGCGCTTTGCTATTGGCTGGTATCGCTGGCCGGCGGGCAACAAAGCTATGCCACGGCGATCAGGATGTTTGCGAGTCCTGTGGGGCTCATCGTCCTGATCGGTTGGACCTTTGCTTTTCTCTACCACCTTTTAAACGGCATGCGTCATCTGTTCTGGGACGTGGGCTACGGTTTCGAGCGCACGCAGCGCCACTTGAGCGGATGGTTCGCGGTGCTCGGTGCAACGGGATTGACCGTGTGCGTATGGGCGCTGATCTGGCGTTTGACACCATGAGCCTGCGCAGCCCTTTGGGACGAGTGCTGGGCATGGGGTCGGCCAAAGACGGCACCGGACATTGGTGGGCTCAGCGCGTCAGCGCCGTGGCGCTGATTCCCCTGACGCTGTGGTTCTTTTTCTCATTGCTGAGCCTGCCGGCTCTCGACTACGTCACGGTCAGAACCTGGCTGTCGTTTCCGTTGAGCGGATTTTTAGCCGTGCTGTTGGTTGCTGTATTGACGTATCACTCCTACCTCGGAACCACCGTGGTCGTTGAAGATTACATGCACTCCGCCGGTGCGAAACTATTGTCGCTGTTGTCGTTGCGATTCCTGTATGTGCTTGTTGGCGGCGCGAGCATATTTGCGATTTTGCGCGTCGCGTTCGGATCCTAGAGTTATGAGCGAATATAAATTGATCGACCACACCTACGATGTGGTCGTAGTCGGCGCGGGAGGCGCGGGGTTGCGCGCCACCTTCGGCCTTGCCGAGGCGGGTTTGTCGACTGCGTGCTTGACCAAGGTGTTTCCCACCCGCAGTCATACGGTCGCGGCGCAGGGCGGAATCTCCGCGGCGCTCGGCAATATGGGCGCCGATGATTGGCGCTGGCATATGTATGACACCGTGAAGGGCTCGGATTGGCTCGGCGACCAAGACGCCATCGAGTTCATGTGCAAGGAGGCGCCCGGCGCGGTCATCGAGTTGGAGCACTACGGCGTGCCGTTTTCGCGCACCGAGGACGGTAAGATTTATCAACGCCCGTTCGGCGGCATGACCACGCACTTCGGCAAGGGCATCGCACAGCGCACCTGTGCCGCGGCGGATCGCACCGGTCATGCGATGTTGCACACTCTGTATCAGCAGTCGCTGAAACACGAGGCGAGTTTTTTCATCGAGTACTTCGCACTCGACCTCATCATGGAAGACGGCGAATGCCGCGGCGTGATAGCGCTCGATATGTCCGACGGCAGCCTGCATCGATTTCGCGCTCACATGGTGATCGTGGCGACCGGCGGCTACGGCCGCGCCTGGTTTTCCTGCACGTCGGCCCACACCTGCACGGGCGACGGCGGCGGCATGGCGCTACGCGCAGGCTTGCCGCTGCAAGACATGGAGTTCGTTCAATTTCACCCGACGGGCATCTACGGTGCCGGTTGCCTGATCACCGAGGGGTCTCGCGGCGAGGGCGGCTACTTAACGAACTCGTCCGGCGAGCGCTTCATGGAGCGCTATGCGCCGAATGCCAAGGACTTGGCGTCGCGCGACGTCGTCAGCCGCGCCATGACGGTCGAAGTGCGCGAGGGCCGCGGCGTGGGCGCGCTGAAGGATCACATCGATCTGCATTTGGAACACTTGGGGCCGGCGGTGATCAAGGAGCGATTGCCCGGGATAGCGGAGACGGCGCGAATATTCGCCGGCGTGGACGTTAACAAGGAACCGATACCCGTGTTGCCGACGGTGCACTACAATATGGGGGGAATCCCGTGCAATGTGCATGGCGAGGCTGTGACCCGCGCGGCCGGTTCCGACACCGTGGTCCGCGGACTCATGGCGGTGGGCGAAGCCGCCTGCGTCTCGGTGCATGGCGCCAACCGTTTGGGCTCCAATTCGCTGCTCGATTTGGTGGTGTTCGGCCGCGAGGCGGCGCGTCATTGCGCACGCATCGTCAAGAAGGGCACGGCGCACCGCGCGCTCAAGGCTGACGCCACCGACGCCGCGCTCGCGCGCTTGGATAAGTTTCGTTATGCCAAGGGTGCCCTGCGCACGGCCGACATTCGCTTGAACATGCAGCGCGTCATGCAAAACGATGCCGCCGTATTTCGCACCGGCGAGACCTTGAATGACGGCAAGCGCAAGCTCGCGGAAGTTTTCGCGTCTTTTGCCGATGTCCAAGTCACCGACCGTTCGTTGGTTTGGAATACCGATCTCATCGAGACTTTGGAACTCGACAATCTATTGGGGCAGGCGGTGGCGACCCTGCATTCGGCTGAGAATCGCAAGGAGAGCCGCGGCGCACAGGCGCGTGAGGATTTTCCCGACCGCGACGATCAGAATTGGATGAAACATTCGCTTTGCTGGGTCGCGGCGAACGGCGCCACCCGGTTCGACTATCGGCCTGTGCATCTGCATACCCTGACCGACGACGCGCAAACAATTCCGCCGAAAGCTCGAACTTACTGACGACGCGGACCACTGAGGATCTTTGATGGCTGAATTCTCGCTTCCCGCCAATTCGAAAGTGCGCAAGGACGGCCGCGTGTTCAAGGCTGCGGCAGGCGCCAAGAATGTCCGTGTGTTCAAGATCTACCGCTTCGATCCGGACTCGACCGAAAACCCGCGTCTCGACAGCTACGAAGTCGATATGGATGCCTGCGGGCCGATGATCTTGGATGCCCTCATCAAGATCAAGAATGAGGTTGATTCGACATTGAGCTTTCGCCGCTCATGCCGTGAAGGAATCTGCGGCTCGTGCGCCATGAACATCGATGGCAAGAATGGGCTGGCTTGCATCAGTGCGTGCGCCGACGTCAAGCACGACATCAAGATCTACCCCTTGCCGCATATGCCGGTCATCAAGGATCTGGTCCCGGACCTCACGAATTTCTATGCTCAATATGCGTCGATCAAACCCTGGCTGCAAACCCGCACCCCGGCGCCGCCCGACGGCGAGCGCCTGCAGTCCAAGGAAGATCAGGAAAAAGTCGACCGGCCCTCGGCATGCATCCTGTGCGCCTGTTGTTCGACCAGTTGTCCGAGCTATTGGTGGAACAGCGACCGTTACCTGGGTCCCGCCGCACTGCTGGCGGCCTATCGTTGGATCGTCGACAGCCGCGATGAGGCGGCGGGCGAGCGGTTGGACTACCTCGAAGATCCGTTTCGCCTGTACCGCTGTCACACCATCATGAATTGCACCGAGGCTTGTCCGAAGGATCTCAATCCGGCCAAGGCGATCGGCGAGATCAAGCAAATGATGGCCCATCGCCGTTATTGATGGTTGCTCCGCCGCCGGCCGCAGAGGACCGCGACCTCGGCAAACTGCGCTGGCGCTGCCGCCGCGGGATGAAGGAGCTCGATGTTTTATTGGAGCGTTATGTGGCAGAGCGCTTCCGCGGCGCCTCGAAACCGGAACAAGACGCGTTCCTGCGGCTGCTGGAGACGGAGGACACGGCTTTGTACGGATACTGCCTCGGCCAGCAACTGCCTCCGGCAGAGTTCGTCGCGCTGATCGCGCGAATAACCGGTAGCACCGACCGGTAACACGGCCCCGCGCGCTGCTAGAATCCCACGCCTGTGCGCAAAGTCACGTTTAAATCCAATTCGTCGCGGAATTTGTCGAACTTTTCCTTCGGCCGCCGGTCTATCGCGGCAGGCTGGGCAGTGAGCTCGCCGGTTTGGGATCACGCATGAGTGTCGAGGAAAGTGACCTCAAACTGGTCGAGAGAGTCCAGCGCGGTGAACGCGCTGCGTTCGATTTGTTGGTCCTGCGGTACCAGCACAAGGTGCTGAAGCTGATCATGCGTTACGTCCACGATGCAACCGAGGCTGAAGACATCGCACAGGAGGCTTTCGTGAAAGCCTACCGGGCGCTGCAGTCGTTCCGCGGCGATAGCGCCTTCTACACCTGGCTGTATAGAATCGCCATCAACACCGCCAAGAACGCGCTGGTTGCCAGCAAACGCCGTCCGATGGATTACGATCTCGACCTTCAGGACCCCGAACAATACGACCTGGATGCGCGGCTGGCCGAGTCCGAGACGCCGGAAGCACTTCTGCTCACCGAAGAGATTCGCGATACGGTGAACCGCGCCATCGAGAATTTGCCCGAGGACTTGCGCACCGCGATTGTCTTGCGCGAGCTGGAAGGATTGAGTTACGAGGATATCGCGCAAACCATGGACTGTCCGGTGGGTACCGTGCGCTCGCGAATATTTCGCGCGCGAGAGGCGATCGACAAGAAACTACGACCGATTTTCGACGGCGGCCTAGGTCGGCCTGAGGACACATGAGCGAACAAATCCGTGAACAGGTCTCGGCATTTCTCGACGGGGAATTGCCCAACTCAGAAACCGAATTATTGTTGAAACGGCTAACTCGCGATGCGGAGTTGCGCGAAAGCTTTGGCCGCTATGCCCTGATCGGCGAGGCAGTGCGCGGCGGCAGTCTGAGCCTGATGGCCAAGGGCTTTGCCGACCGCGTCAATCACGCCATTGACGGTGAAGCGGTGCCGGCCGACGGCAACCCCGCCGCGGTGCGCGCGTCGCGCTGGTGGCGGCCGTTCGCGGGCGCCGCGGTGGCGGCGGGCGTCGCAGCCGTGGCCGTCGTCGCTCTGCAGCAGCGCGCCGATGCGCCCGTTTTGCGTCCGGCATTGCCGCTCACCGCGCAAAGCACGTCCCCGATTCAACCCGTGGCGCGCGAAGCCATCTCTTATACCGTTCCCGCCGCATCGGTGGTGGGGCCTTCGGTCATGCCGCCCGCGCGCCTGACCAACTATGTGTTCGCGCACAGCCGCTATTCCTCGGGCCTGGATCAACGCGGGGTCATGGCCGATCTGCTCATCGAGGCCGAGCCGCCGCCTGCGCCCAGCGAAGCGGCGCACACAGCTCCATGACGGCGACCGCGCGCAATCGAGCAAACTGGCTGATACCGAGCGCCGTAGTCGGACTTATGCTGGCCGCGCTGCCGCATCGTTCCCTGGGCGCCGAGGATCCGCGCGAGTGGCTGCAAAAAATGAATCGTGCGTTGACCACGCGCAACTACGACGGCACTTTCTTTCACTTGAGCGAGGGCCGGGTGGAGACCATGCGCATCGTGCACCGCGTGCGTGCCGGCATGGTGACAGAGCGCCTGCAGTCGTTGGATGGATCCGGCCGCGAGTTCGTGCGCAATAACGATGAATTGACATGTTATTTGCCCGACCAACATACGGTGTTGGTCCAACCCAGGCCCGCCCATGGGCCGTTTCTGGGGTCGCTGCCGCAATTCGGCGCCGATGTGGATGAGTTTTATCGCATCGAGCTGTTGCCGTCGGCGCGCATTCTTGGGCGCACAGCCCGTGTTATTGCCGTGAACCCCAAGGATCAATTCCGTTTCGGATATCGGCTCTGGCTCGATGAGAAGAGCGCAATGCCACTGAAGACCCAGCTTTGCGACTCGCGCGGCCAGGTAATAGAACAGATATTTTTCGCGCGCTTGGACATGCCGGATACCATTCCGGACAGTGAACTTGTGCCTGCGGTGCGGACCGAAGGCATGAGATGGGTGCGCCAAGGCCCCTCGCACGACACCACACCCCCAGAGTTGTCTGCCTTTCGAGCCAGCGAGCTGCCGCCGGGGTTTCGCCTGACCGTGGCCGGCGCCCAGACCATCGGCGGGGCAAGCGCGCCCGCCATTCACTTGGTGTACTCGGATGGGTTGGCGACCGTATCGGTATTCGTCGAGGCGCCGCAGGTCGCTGCGCCGGGCGCCGGTGCGCCGGGCGCCGGTGCGCCGGTCGCCGCCGCGCCGGGTCCGGACGTTGCATCGAGCGCAACCGCCGAACCGCCTATGCAGGGGCTTGCGCGGGTGGGATCGGGATTTGCCTATTCCACCGTGGTTCAAGGCCACCAGGTGACTGCGGTGGGCGAAGTGCCGGCGCAGACCGTGGAGTTCATCGCTCACGCCGTCAAATCTTCCGGGGTCGCCGAACTCCCTAGCCGCTGATTCCATGCAGGGGGCCACGCCACGCTTCCTGCTGTACTCGCGTTCCGGGTGCGGCCTTTGCGAGGAGATGCTGAGCGAACTTGCCGCGCTGGCCGAGGCGCAGCCCTTCGGTGTGGATGTGCTCGACGTCGATGCCGACCCCGCGGCGAAAGTGCGCTATGGCCACAAGATTCCGGTGCTGTTTTTTGCCGGAGACCTGGTCTGCCACGGACGTCTGGACCCCCAGGAAGTACATAAGACCCTCGCATACCACCGCCGACCGGTATAATCGCTGGTTTGTCCGAGCCGGGGTCCCCAATCGTCGATGAAGAATATCCGCAACTTTTCTATTATTGCTCATGTTGATCACGGCAAATCCACGCTCGCAGATCGATTTATCCAGGAATGCGGCGGTCTCGACGCACGGGAAATGCAGGCCCAAGTGCTCGACTCGATGGACCTCGAACGGGAACGAGGTATCACTATCAAGGCGCAAAGCGTCACGTTGTCATTTACCTCCGTGACGGGGGAGGTGTACCAGCTGAATTTCATCGATACGCCGGGTCACGTGGATTTCTCCTACGAAGTATCGAGATCGCTGGCGGCCTGCGAAGGGGCGCTGCTGGTGGTGGATGCCGCCCAGGGCGTCGAAGCCCAGAGCGTGGCCAATTGCTATACGGCCCTGGAACAGGGGCTAGAAGTGCTGCCGGTCATTAACAAGATCGATTTGCCCTCGGCCGACCCCGCCAAAGTCATCCATGAAATAGAAGAAATCATCGGTATTCCGGCCGACGATGCCGCACTGGTGAGCGCCAAGACCGGACTCGGCGTACCCGAGCTTCTGGAGCAGCTGGTCAAGCGCATCCCGCCGCCGAAAGGCGATCCGGATGGCCCGTTACAGGCCCTGATCATCGATTCCTGGTTCGATAACTATGTCGGTGTCGTCTCGTTGGTGCGCGTCATGCATGGTGCATTGCACACGGGCGCCAAGATCCGCGTCATGTCGACGGGCCGCAGCCACCAAATTGACAAGCTGGGTCGATTCGCTCCGAAACCCATGACGCGTGACTCTCTGAACACCGGCGAAGTCGGTTTCGTCATAGCCGGCATCAAAGAGATCGACGGCGCCCCGGTGGGCGATACCATTACCCTTGAGAACAACCCTGCCAAGGCGCCGCTCGCGGGCTTCAAGCAGGTACAGCCTCGGGTATTCGCGGGTTTGTTCCCGGTCAGTTCGGACGATTACGAGCAATTTCGCGAAGCGCTCAAGAAGCTGAAGCTCAACGATTCTGCCTTGCACTTCGAGCCCGAGGTATCGACGGCATTGGGCTTCGGATTTCGCTGCGGTTTCCTGGGGCTCTTGCACATGGACATCGTCCAGGAGCGGCTGGAACGCGAGTACGACCTGGACTTGATCACCAGCGCGCCCACCGTGATCTACGAAGTGCTGCTCACGGACGGTTCCGTCGTCAACGTCGACAATCCCTCCAAGCTGCCGCCTCAGGATCGCATCTCTGAGCTGCGCGAGCCCATCATCACCGCCAATATCTTGGTGCCGCCCGATCATGTGGGTGCTGTGCTGACTCTGTGCAGCGAAAAGCGCGGAGTGCAGAAGAAGATGCTGTTTCTCGGCAGTCAGGTTTCGCTGCAATACGACTTGCCGCTGGCCGAGGTCGTGCTCGATTTTTTCGATCGCCTCAAATCAGCTAGCCGCGGCTATGCATCCTTCGATTACGAATTCAGCCACTTTCAGGCGGCGCCGCTGGTCAAGCTCGATGTGCTGATCAACGGCGATGCTGTGGATGCGCTGTCGCTGATCGTTCATCGCGACAATTCGTATAACCGCGGCCGGGAATTGGTCGATAAAATGCAGGAGCTGATTCCACGGCAGATGTTCGACATTGCCGTGCAGGCCGCGATCGGCAGCCATATCATTGCGCGGGCGAGCGTCAAGGCCATGCGCAAGAACGTGCTGGCCAAGTGCTATGGCGGCGACATCTCCCGCAAGCGCAAGCTTCTCGAGAAACAAAAAGCCGGCAAAAAGCGCATGAAACAAGTGGGTCAGGTCGAGATTCCGCAGGAAGCTTTCCTGGCGGTCTTGCAGGTGGGCAAGAAGACCAATTGAATCCATGATTAAGGGACATCTAAATTAGCCTTTTATTTGGGGGAATTTCGTGACTGATGGCGATAGCCTTTTCTTGGGTCTGCTATGCGCAGGCGTGGTTTGCGTCCTGGTGATTCTGGCCGACGGCTGGTTCGCGCGGCCCAAGCGCGATCCCGGCGCAACCAGCGTCGAGGAGCCAATGCTGCCGAAACTGGCGGGCTACACGCTGGTGGGTCTGTCGCTGGCCATGCTATGGCGGCTGTTTCGCTATGAAGCCGTCGACTTCAGCCTGATGTTGGTGGTGGTGGGCGCGGCTTCGGGCATCATCTGGGCGCTGGATCAGGCGTTCTTCGCGCGCCGCCGCAAGCGCGCGGCGGCCGCGGCAGGCACACCGCTCGAGCGGGTACGCGAACCCATCGCGGTCGAATATGCGCGTTCATTTTTTCCGGTCATCGTGTTGGTGCTGGTGATCCGATCGTTCTTGTTCGAACCGTTCCGCATTCCGTCCGATTCCATGATGCCGACCTTGTTCGATGGCGACTTCATCTTTGTGAGCAAGTATTCCTATGGATTGCGCCTGCCCGTCACCAATACGCTGTTGATACCCACGGGGACTCCGCAGCGGGGCGATGTCATCGTGTTTCGGCTGCCGCCCAATCCGAAAATCAACTACATCAAGCGGCTGGTGGGCCTCCCCGGCGACCGCATCCGGGTCGACGATAACAACGAACTCTACGTCAACGACAAGCCCGTACCGCAGGAACGGGGGCCGCTCTATGCCGGCCCGAAGCAAGATCTGCTGAACTATGCGGACGCCCCGACCGTCATTGAGCAGCTCGGTGCCAACCGACACCGCATCATGTTCGCCAACGGCGGCGTCAAGACGGGCGAGTGGGTGGTGCCCGAGGGGCACTATTTCTTTATGGGCGACAATCGCAACAACAGCAAGGACAGCCGGTTTCAGAACGAAGTTGACGCCCCGGGCTTCGTGCCGGAGCAAAATCTAGTGGGTAAAGCGGTGCGAATTTGGCTTAATCTTGATACTCGTGACGGACCTCTCTGGCGACGGATCGGGAATGCGATTCAATAAAGGGTCATTTTTGGAGGCCATGGGATGAAAAAAATCATGCGACATCGTCAGCAAGGCATCACGTTTATCGGAATTCTCGTCATCCTCGCGCTGGTAGGGGTTATCGCCTACGCGGGCATACGTTTGGTTCCGGTCTATCTCACCTACATGCAGGTCGTGCGCACCATGGATGCGACGGCACAAGAACTGAAGGACACTCCCGATCCGGGCGCCATACGCCGTTCCCTGGAGCGCCACTGGGCAATCGAGGACATCTCTGCGGTGAGCTACAAGGATATCGAAATCACCAAGGATGATTCGGGTGTGACCATGCACCTCGCATACGACGAGCCGGTCCCGTATATCGCCAACGTGTCCCTGTCCGTGCACTTTGAGAAGACCGTGAAGGTGCAGTGATTCCGCTGCGCAAATCCGATGATCTGTTGACTTGGATCGAAGGCTCGTTCGGCTACGTTTTCAAGCAGCCCTCGCTGTTGTATGCAGCAGTCACTCACCGCAGCGCGGCTGCCGAACACAATGAGCGTCTGGAATTCCTGGGCGATTCGATTCTCAATTGCAGTGTGGCGCGCTTGCTATACGATGCGCACCCGCAGGTCGACGAAGGCGACTTGTCGCGGCTGCGGGCGACGCTGGTCAGCGGCGATACCCTGGCGGAAGTCGCCGGGGAGCTTGGGCTGGGCGAACACCTGCGTCTCGGCAGCGGTGAATTGAAAACCGGCGGATTTCGCCGGGCATCGATACTTGCGGATGCATTGGAGGCCATTTTGGGCGCGATTTTTCTGGATTCGGGATTCGATGCGGCGGCGGCAGCGGTGGCACACATCATGGGTCCGCGGCTGGCGACATTGCCGGCGGCGGACACCCTGAAGGATCCAAAGACCCGCTTGCAGGAAGCCCTCCAGGCACGCGGGCTCGCATTGCCGGTTTATACCTTGACCACGGTCGCGGGCGAGCCCCATCTGCAGTCGTTCACCGTCAACTGCGAAGTGCCGGCATTCGGACTGGCCGCCGCGGGCGAGGGTGGCAGCCGCCGGCGCGCCGAGCAATTGGCGGCCGCGACAGTGCTCGGCCTGCTGCCGCCCGAATTGCGCAAGTCGTCATGAGCAGCCCTCCTTTCCATGCCGGTCACGTGGCCATTGTGGGCCGGCCGAACGTCGGCAAGTCGACGCTCGTCAATGCCCTGGTGGGGCGCAAGGTCTCTATCGTGACGGCCAAGCCGCAAACCACGCGGCACCGGATTCTAGGCGTCGTCAACCGGCCCGAGGCCCAGTTGGTGCTGGTCGATACGCCGGGACTGCACGAATCCACGCGCCGTGTGATGAACCAGTACATGAACCGCGTCGCCATTTCGTCGTCGCAGGACGCCGATGTCGTTTTGTTCGTGATCGAAGCCATGCGCTTTACCGAGGAAGACACCTGGGTCTGGGAGCGGGTGCGGGGCTTGAAACAGCCGTTGTTCCTGGTGGTCAACAAGGTCGATCGAGTGTTCCCCAAGGATCAGCTGTTGCCGTTTCTCGAGGATATGACGCAGCGCATCCCTGCGTCGGGCATCATCCCGATATCGGCGATGCAGTCCGATAACCTGGATCGCCTGGTCGATCTCGTCGGCTCGCGGCTGCCGATATCGCCGCCGTTGTTTGCCTCGGATGTCGTCACCGACCGCGACGAGCCGTTCCATGCGGCGGAAATCGTGCGTGAGAAGCTGACGCTGAAGCTGCGCGAGGAACTGCCCTATGGCATAAATGTGCAAATCGAACGCTTTGCGGATGAGAACAACCGGCTCATGATCAATGCCGTGATCTGGGTCGAGCGTGCGGGGCAGAAGGCCATTGTCATCGGCCAAGGCGGCGAGCGGCTGAAGGAAATAGGTCGGCTGGCGCGCATCGAACTCAACGACCTGTGGCAACGCTCCGTGCATCTGGAGCTGTGGGTCAAGGTCAAGGAAAACTGGGCGGACAGCGAAATGGCACTGCGCCAGTTTGGGTACGATACGCTGTGAACACCGAGGGGCGGCCATCCGCGGGGCGGCCATCCGCGGGGCGGCCGTCCGCGGGGCGGCCATCCGCGCGGCAGGTGTGGCTGGCTCCGGCCTATGTTCTGCACCAGTACCCCTACCGTGATACCAGCCGCATCGTGGAAGTGTTCACCGGCGACCATGGACGCCTCACTCTGTTCGCCCGCGGCGCCAGCGGGCCGAAATCCGCCCTTCGTGGCGTGCTTCGACCCTTCCAGCGGATACTAGTGTCCTGGTCCGGTAAGGGGGAAGCCTGCCAGCTGGTGACGGCGGAGGTGGATGGTCTGATCACAAGCCTGGCGCCGAACCGGCTCATGAGCGGATTTTATTTGAACGAGCTGCTGTTGAAGTTGACCCAGCGCTGCGACCCCCACCCAGCAATCTTCCATTCTTATGCTGCTTGCATGCAGGCGCTGTGCGAGGGCGAGTACGAGGAGCCGGCGCTGCGGCGCTTCGAGAAGCGACTACTGAACGATTTGGGATACGGCCTGGAGCTGGAAAGAACCGGCGAGGGAGTTCCGGTGGAAATGAGCCGCTATTACCGGTTTGCCGCCGAGAGCGGACCGCAGCCGTGTGTGGCGGATGCACCAGGCGCCGTCTACGGACAATCTCTGGTCGATCTGCAAGCGGAACGCTTCGGCGATGCCCGTTCGCTGCGTGATGCGAAGCGGGTGCTACGTGCGGCGATCGACGCCTGCCTCGACGGCCGCTCGTTGAAGTCGCGCGAAGTTGCACTGGCGCTGCGTCATCGCGAGTCCGTCTCGTGAGCGGCGGCGACTTGC
This sequence comes from Gammaproteobacteria bacterium, assembly GCA_025358295.1. Classification (GTDB taxonomy): domain Bacteria; phylum Pseudomonadota; class Gammaproteobacteria; order Steroidobacterales; family Steroidobacteraceae; genus Bog-1198. The sequence goes on along the minus strand of JANYJY010000067.1, from coordinate 21,045 downwards.
ACGGCAGCATAGCGCTTGGCGTCAACATCGATCATGTGGCGACGCTGCGTCAAGCGCGCCGCGCCCGCTACCCTGACCCTGTTTACGCGGCGTTGATGGCAGAGCAGGCCGGCGCCGACAGCATTACCTTGCATCTGCGCGAAGACCGGCGCCACATCCAGGATCGGGACGTGACGGCAATGCGCGAAGTCCTGCAGACGCGTATGAACCTGGAAATGGCGGTGACGGAGGAAATGATCCGGATCGCGCAGAAGGTTCTGCCCCAGGATGCGTGCCTGGTGCCGGAATCCCGCCAGGAAGTGACCACCGAAGGTGGGTTGAATGTTTTGGGGCAGGAGGCGCGGATCGGCGCTGCCGTGAAGGCGCTCGGTACCTCCGGAATTCGCGTTTCTCTGTTCATCGACCCAGACCCGGAGCAAATCGAGGCGGCACAGCGGGCGGGCGCTCCGGTGATCGAGCTGCATACGGGAACGTACTCGGATTCGACCGGCGCCGCGCGCGCGCGCGAGTTCGAGCGACTATGCGCCGCCGCGAAATTTGCGGCTCGGCTCGGTCTGGTCGTGAATGCCGGTCATGGCTTGAACTATCACAATGTCGAACCGATTGCCGCCATACCCGAAATCGTCGAACTCAACATCGGCCACTCCATCATCGCGCGCTCCGTCACCGACGGGCTGTCCAAGGCCGTGCGCGATATGAAGGAATTGATGCGCGCGGCGCGCGTGTGATTTACGGCATCGGCATCGACGTGCTCAAGGTCGACCGCATCGAGCGCGTATACGCGAAGTACGGCGAGCGGTTTCTATCGCATCTGTTGATGCCGGAGGAGCGCGTGCAGTACGAGCGCACGGCGCGCCCCGTGCGATTCGTCGCCATGCGTTTCGCGGCCAAGGAAGCCATCGTCAAGGGCATGGGCACGGGATTCGCGCATGGCATTTGGATACGCGACGTGGGAGTCGTACAGAATTCCTGGGGAAAACCCGAGGTTGTTTATTCCGCGCGGGGCGCCAAGGTGCGCGACGGACTCGGCATCGGCGAAGGTCACGTGACATTGACCGACGAAGCGGGCCTCGTCGTGGCCGTTGCCGTTCTCATGCGGAGGCAGCCTTAAGTGAACACACTGGTGTTCGACATCGAGACCGTGCCCGATACCGACCTTGGCAGGCGGCTGTACGGATTGCATGATTTGTCCGACGAGCAGGTCGGGCAAATCATGTTTACCAAGCGTCGCCAGGAAACCGGCAGCGAATTCCTTTCGCATGAACAGCACCGTGTGGTCGCCATCTCGGTGGTGATGCGCTCGAAAGACTCGCTGAAGGTTTGGAGTCTCGGGGATGAGGGCGCGTCGGAGAAGGTGCTGATAGAGCGCTTTTTCGACGGGTTGGATAAGTTCACGCCGGACCTGGTGTCGTGGAATGGCGCAGGATTCGACTTGCCGGTGCTGAATTATCGCAGCATGCTGCATGGCGTGACGGCCGCACGATACTGGGAGACCGGCGATTCGGATAATAGCTTCCGTTTCAGCAATTACTTGAGCCGCTTCCATTGGCGGCACATGGACCTAATGGATATATTGTCCGGTTTCCAAGGGCGCGGCCGCGCGAGCCTGAACGACATCGCGACCCTGCTCGGCTTTCCCGGCAAGGTTGGGATGCATGGCGCCGATGTCTGGCCGGAGTATCTGCGCGGCGGTCTGTCGCGGATTCGTGATTACTGCGAGACCGACGTGCTGAACACCTATTTGGTTTATCTGCGCTTCGAGCTGTTGCGCGGGCATCTGAACGCGCTCGAGCATGCCCACGAGGTTGGCCGCGTGCGCAAACTGCTGGACGACTCTGCGGCCCCGCATTTGAAGGAGTTTGCGGCTGCGTGGCCCGCGACTTGAGCAGCGGCGATATTCAGGAAGCGGATATCGTGGATTTGGCCCACGACGGCCGCGGCATTGCGCGCATGGACGGCAAGGCCGTATTCGTCGACGGTGCATTGCCCGGCGAGCGGGTTCGCCTTAGGGTATTCAAGCGGCGCCGGCAATTGGATGAGGCTGGACTGGTTGAGGTTCTACGTGCTTCGCCGGATCGCGTTGTGCCGGCCTGCGCGCATTTCGGAGTGTGCGGGGGATGTTCTTTGCAGCATCTGTCGCCGCCCGCGCAACTGGCGGCGAAAGAGCGTCAGCTGCTCGACAATCTACAGCGTATCGGCAGGGTGAACCCGGAGCGGGTTCTGCCGCCTCTGCTGGGTCCGGAGTGGGCGTACCGGCGCCGCGCACGGCTCGGCGTGAAATACGTACACAAGAAGGGCAGGGTACTCGCCGGTTTTCGCGAACGTGAAAAGCCCTACATCGCCGACGTGCGGCGCTGCGAAGTATTGCAGCAGCCACTCGCGGATCTGCCGAGGGACCTGGCGGCATTGGTGGAAACGCTCGCCATTCGGGAGAAAATACCCCAGGTGGAGGTTTCCGGAGGAGACGCGTCGATTGCGCTGGTATTCCGGGTGTTGGAAGCGCCCGGCGACGATGACAGGCTGAAAATCGCCGCTTTCGGCATCGAGCACAGCCTGCAGATCTTCTTGCAGACCGGCGGGCTCGACACCGTGCGGCCGCTGCGCTCGGACTACCCACCCCTGAGCTATGCCGTGGATGGCGGGCGCGTCATCATCGAGTTCGGACCCGTGGATTTCGTCCAGATCAACCGCGACGTCAACGCCTCCATGGTGGCCGCGGCAATGGATTTATTGATGCCCACCAGGGACGATTCGGTACTCGATCTGTTTTGTGGCCTGGGAAATTTCACTTTGCCCGCGGCGTTGCGCTCGGGGCGCGTGGTCGGCGTGGAGGGCGATTTGGCGCTCGTCGCAAAGGCGGAGGCTAATGCCGCCCGCAACGGCGTTGGCAACGCAGCATTCTTCAGGGAGAATCTGTTCGAACCGGCGCAGTTCGGGCCCTGGGCGGATGCAGCCTACGATTTAGTGCTGCTAGACCCGCCGCGCGCCGGAGCTTCCGCACTGCTGGCGCGCCTGGCGCATTGGCGCCCGCGGCGAGTCGTGTATATTTCCTGCCATCCGGGGAGTTTAGCGCGGGATGCTGAGATATTGGTCCACGGCCAAGGTTTCAAGCTGACCTGCGCAGGGGTGATGGACATGTTTCCGCATACGACGCACGTCGAATCGATGGCCGTTTTCGAGGGCCCGGCATGAGCTTGGGTCCGTTCATGGTCGATATTGCGGGCGCTGAATTGAGCGCCGACGATGTCCGCGTGCTGGGGCATCCTCTCGTCGGCAGCGTCATCCTGTTCACTAGGAACTACAGTAACCCGCAGCAACTCGCTGCGCTCACCGCTGCGATCCGCGCCCTACGCACGCCGCATCTCTTGATCGCCGTCGATCAAGAGGGCGGACGAGTGCAGCGTTTTCGCGAAGGCTTCACGCGTCTGCCGGCGGTGCGCCTGCTGGGCAGGCGCTTCGACGAGGAGAGGCGCGACGCTTTGGACCTGGCACAGTCGGTAGCCTGGCTGCTGGCCGGGGAATTGCGCGCTGCGGGAGTGGACTTCTCCTTTACTCCGTGCATCGACCTTGACTACGGCGTGAGCGAAGTCATCGGCGACCGGGCGTTCCACCGCGATCCGGATGCGGTCGCCGCATTGGCGGTTGCGACCTTGACCGGCTTGCGCGAGGCGGGAATGGCCGCGGTTGCCAAGCATTTCCCGGGCCATGGTGCGGTTATTGCGGATTCGCATGTGGCGCTGCCGGTGGATCGACGCGAATTTGCGGATTTGGAGGGAGATATCCGGCCTTATCGCCCGCTGATCGACAACAATCTGCCCGGAATCATGGCCGCCCATGTGGTGTTTCCGGCGGTGGATGCCCTGCCGGCAAGCTTATCGCGTCGCTGGATTACAGACATCCTGCGCGGTGAGCTGGGTTTCCATGGTTGTGTGTTCGCCGACGACCTGACGATGGCCGGCGCGGCGGCTTTCGGCGATGTCCTGGCCCGCGCCGAACTTGCATTTGCCGCAGGATGCGACGTCCTGCCCATATGCAACGATAGACATTCCGTAGAATTGGTGCTTGAACGATTCGCGGCGGATGCCGGTTCCGCGGCATCGCAGGCGCGGTTGGTGCGCATGCGAGCGCGCGGCGAGATACCGACGGACCTACGCGCGAACAGTCATTGGCAGGAGACGGTGGCGCGGATTGCCGCGTTGTCGGCCATACCACCGCTGGTGTTGACGGAAGAGCAACCATGACGGGATTTGATGCGGACATGTATCGGCGCTTGGTCGAGAGCTCGCCCGAGGGCGTAGTGCTCATCGATGCGCTCAATCCGGAGCGCCCCGTCGTCTATGCGAATCGAGGTTTTGAAGCCCTGACCGGCTATACGGCGGACGAATTGCTGGGCCGCAACTTGCGCTTCCTGCAAGGCGAGGATCGCGAACAGGACGCCAGGCATCGACTGCGCGAGGCGCTCGCCAAAGGAGAATCCTGCCGCGTGCTGCTGCGAAATTATCGCAAGGACGGCACGCTATTCTGGAACGAGATGAATGTCATGCCGCTGCCCGATGCGGACGGGCGGGTCACGCACTTCGCGGGTCATCATCGAGACGCTGGCGAGAGGCTGCGCATTGATCCCAAGATGACACGTGACTCGTTGAGCGGAGCGCATCAACCGACCGCGGTGGCGATCCGCGACGACCGCTTGACGGGGCTGTTCAGCTTGCCTTATCTCGAAGAGCTGTTGAAGCGCGATTGGTCGGTCGCGCAGCGGGAAAAACGCAGCATCGCGGTATTCGCGATCGACATCGATGCCTTGGATCTGTACAACGCGACATTTGGCCGCGCTGCCGGCGACTCCACCATTCGCCGCGTGGCGCATGTGGTGTCGGGATGCCTGCGGCGGGCGAGCGATGTCACGGCACGCATCGACGGCGGCAGCCTAATCGCGTTTGCGCCCGGCCTCACAAACGAGCAGGCCATGCGTGTGGGCCAGATCATGGCCGAAAGGGTCAGGGACCTTCGAATCCACCATCCGCGTTCGGCGATTCTTCGTTATATTAGCGTGAGCGTGGGCGTTTGCGCCTCGGTCCCGGAGGCCGCGGAAAATCCTGCTAGTTTGCTGGAGAAGGCACAGAAGCAGCTGATGATCGCCAAGAAGTCCGGGCGCAATCAAGCCGCCTGATCGCCGCCCGTCCCGTATGCATTTCTCCAACGCTATCGTGCGGCCGCCCTCCCGCAATTTCGCCGCCGGCCTGTCGAGCTCCGCCGAAGGAACGCCCGATGTCGACCTGGCGCTGGAGCAGCACGCGGCGTACGTGCGCGCACTGCGCGCCGCCGCAATCGAAGTCACCTGTCTGGAGCCGCAGCCGGCCCTGCCCGACGCCACCTTCGTCGAGGATACGGCCATCGTGACAGGGCGCGGCGCGATTCTCACACGCCCCGGTGCGCCAAGCCGTCAGGGCGAGGTTGTGAGCATCGGCGCAAGCCTGCGGAATTTTCATGCGGAGTTGCCGGTCATCACGGCGCCGGGCAGTGTCGATGGCGGCGATATCTGCGAGGCGGATGGGCATTTTCTCATCGGGGTGTCGGCCCGAACCAATGAAGCCGGCGCGCGGCAGCTGGCGCAGCATTTGACGCGATGGGGCTACGGCTCAAGTATCGTCGACATCAGGGCCAACCCGGCACTGCTGCATTTGAAAAGCGGCATTGCCTATCTCGGCGACGGACTGTGGGTGGCGGACGGCAGCTTTGAATCCGAACTACGGTCGCGCAGCGGTATCGAGGTCTGCGATCTCATTACGGTATCTGCCGAAGAAGCCTACGCTGCGAATTGCGTGCGCGTGAACGAGGTCGTGCTGGTGGCGGCCGGGTATCCGCGGCTTACCGCGGCGCTAAGCGCCATGGGCTGCCGCGCGGTAACGCTGGACATGTCCGAATTTCGAAAGATGGACGGGGGCTTGAGCTGCTTGTCGCTGCGCTTCTAGCGGCCCGGTCACGGGGAAGCAATACCTGCTTCCCCGTGGTTCCCGTTGGATGAATCGACAGATTATTTCGGCGGGATCTGACCGCTGATGTTGTTCTCCTGTTTATTCAGGACCTTCTGTTCCGATTTGGTGATGTGGCCGCCGTTCTGACTGGCCATAGCGCGTTCTTCCTGCCGCACCTGATGATCCTCGTGGTGCAAGCTGGCCGCCTGAGCCTTGGTCAGCGTGCCGTCCTTGACGTCCTGATGGATGCGGCTGTCCTGATTGGCAAGACGATGGTTCACCTGCGTACGGCGCGGGTGATTCTTCTGCCAAGTGGTTTCCGCCGACGCGGTGCCGGCGACGGCGGCCAGCGATACCAGCATGGCGGCAAAGCCGAGATGTTTGCGTGCTGAATTTAACATGTGCGTTTCTCCTCGCTCCGTGATGACTGTCTAAATACGAGCCAATGTCCAGCTCTTGATGTGATGTAACGAGGCCGGCGGCAAATCGCCTACATGAATTACGGCGAGTTAATACACGGGCGACGGCACGGCCAACAGCGTGATCCACGTCTCATTCTCAGCGACGCCGGCACGCTGCAGCGCATACATAGCCATGAAATAAGACAGAGGCACGGCCGGACTAGGAGATTTCTGGTACGAAGTATGGGTGAATATCCGTACCAAAATGATTTCGCTGCTGGCGCTGCTGTTTGCGGTCCTGATCGCGCTCGAAATCTCGATCCAAAAACAGGTGCTGATGCCGAGCTTTGCCCAGCTCGAGCGGGACGATGCGGAAACGTCGATGAAACGAATCGACTACGCGCTCGACACGGCTCTCGAGAGCTTGGAACTGACCGCTGCGGACTGGGGCAACTGGGCCGATGTGTACCAATTCGTGCAGTTGCCGAATACGGCATTCGTGACCGCCAACATCACGCCGGTCGCGTTCAAGCAGCTCAAGGTCAATGCCATACTGATCATCGATCTGCACGGCAACTATGTGCTGTCCAGCGCGCGAAACCTCGATACCGGCGAACCCATGCCGATCGATCTGGCCGCACGCAAGGCTTTGCCCGAGAATTTTCCTTGGCGCGGATACTTGGCGGAGGGTAAGACGACAAGAGGATTGCTGCGCACGAATCAGGGCGTCATGATGATAGCCGCTGCGCCGGTGCTGAACGGCAGCGGCAGCGGCAAGGTCTTGGGGATGGTGCTCATGGGCAGGCTTCTGACGCCGGCGCAGGTGCGCAAGATAGGCGCTCAGGCGCAAACCAGCCTCCTCATGCTGGACGAGCGCCCCGTGTCCGGTGACCAGCTGATCGAGGCAACCGCGACGTCGACCCAGGTCCGTAAGCCATTCATGGATGTCTATGGCGCGCCGCTGATGAGCTTTCGTGTCGATATTCCGCGCCGAATCACCGAGCGCGGCCAGGGCGCGGTGACCTACGCTTCGCTGTACCTGATCGGCGCGGCGGTTACGGTATTGCTGTTGCTGGTGGTTGCCCTCAACCGTATCGTGCTTCGGCCGCTGGCCCGGGTGACGCGCCACGCCGTGGCGGTCGGCGACGATGCGGACCTGTCGACCCGTCTGAATATCCCGGGACACGATGAGATCGCGGTGTTGGCGCGGGAATTCGATCGGATGGTCGAGCGCGTGACGGACTCGCGGCGCCAACTCGTCGATCAGTCGTTCCAGGCCGGATTTGCCGAACTCGCCAAGGGCGTATTGCACAATCTCGGCAATGCAATGACGCCGCTCGGTGTGCGGCTGGCCAAATTGGTCGACCGGCTGCGCAATGCGCCGGCAGGCGATGTGGAAGTCGCACTCGCCGAGCTTGCGGGGACCGATGCCTCTGTCGACCGTCGCGCCGATCTGGAGGAATTTTTGCGCTTGGCTTGCCGTGAGTTGGCGTCGAGCGTCAAGGAATCGCGCGACGATGTCGCCGTAGTGCAGCGGCAGGCCGCCATCGTGCAATCGGCGCTCTCCGAGCTCATGCGTTCGACACACAACGCGCACGTGGTCGAGTCGGTCCGTCTCCCGGAGCTGGTCGCCCAGACCTTGGAGATCGTGCCGGACACCTGCCGTCAGCGGCTGGTGGTCGATTCCGACGAATCGCTGCGCAAAGTGGGAGCCGTGCAAGTGGCGCGCACTGTGCTTCGATTGATATTGCAGAACTTGATCATCAATGCGGCGGATGCCGTGCGCGATGCCGGCCGCGATCAAGGCGTTCTGCATTTCGCTGCGGAGATAGTCGGCGATGCCGACAGCGAGCAGCTGCATATTCACTGCAAGGACGATGGCGTGGGCATCGCGCCCGACAATTTGCAGCGTGTCTTCGAGAAGGGCTTCTCGACCAAATCCCGAGAGACCAACTATGGCATCGGGCTGCATTGGTGCGCCAATGCCATAGCCGCCCTCGGCGGGCGGATTTGGGCGGCAAGTGAGGGTCCAGGGTTGGGTGCGTCCATGCATTTGATGCTCCCGTTGCCGGTTCGAGCAAGTCGCTCGAGTTCATAGCAGTACGTGAGGTTGCCCGTGTCTGACAAAAAACGAATGCCTATTCGTGTACTTATCGCCGATGATGAAGCCGAGGTGCGTGATGCCTACCGGCAAATCCTGTCGGAAGCGGACATGAGCAGGGAGACCGTCGTGTTTCACAACTTGCGCGAGCGGCTCTTCAGCAAGAACGCGCAGGAGCAGATGTCAAAGGCGGTCGCGCCCAGCGAAGCGACTTTCATCCCTGTCTTTTGCGAGGGAGCTGAGGCGGCGGTGGCGGCAGTGCGCGATGCGCTGGCGGCGGAGGATCCCTTCGCAGTGGCATTTCTGGACATGCGAATGCCGCCGGGCCCGGACGGCGTGTGGGCCGCGGCGCGGATTCGGGAGCTCGATCCGGCCATCGAAATTGTCGTGTGCACGGCGTATTCGGATGTCGATCCGCGCGATATCGGTGGCATGGTTCCGCCGGAAGAGAAGCTCTCCTACCTGCAAAAGCCGTTTCATCCTCATGAAATACGCCAGATGACCATCTCGCTGGCGAGCAAATGGCGCTCCGAGCATCGCATTGTGAAGCTGGCGTATTTCGACGCCCTGACGGGCTTGCCTAATCGGGAGCAGTCGCGCAACCGGCTGACCAGTGCGCTCGTATCGGCCAAGCAGCATCAACGCATGCTCGCCGTTCTGTATCTGGATTTGGATAATTTCAAACGCGTTAACGATACCCTTGGGCACGCCGTCGGCGACGAACTACTCTGTCAGGTTGCCGCGCGCCTGCGCAGCTCGCTGCGTGCCGACGATTCGCTGGACGATCTGCCCACTTCGCGTTCGAGTCATATTGCGCGTCTCGGCGGCGACGAATTCATCGTGATCCTGCCGAACATTCGTTCCGCGGACGATGCGGCTGCAGTAGCAGCCCGATTGATCGCCGAGCTTCAGGAGCCAATGCGGCTCGCGCTGCATACCTTGGTGGTCACGCCGAGCGTGGGCATCGCCATGTTCCCGGCGGACGGCGTGGAAGTGGACATCCTGCTGCGCAACGCAGATCTTGCCATGTACTTTGCCAAGCGCAAGGGTCCCGGCATGTTCGCGTTCTTCGACGCCACGATGAACGACGCGGCTTTGCATCGTTTCACCCTGGAGGCGAAACTGCGCGGCGCGCTGGAGCGCGGCGAATTCGCCCTGCATTATCAGCCGCAATTCGACGTCCGTACCGGTGGAGTCTCCGGAATGGAGGCCTTGCTGCGCTGGACCAATGACGAGTTGGGTGTCGTATCGCCCGTCGAATTCATCCCCGTGGCCGAAGAGACGGGATTGATCCTGGGGATCGGAGAATGGGTGCTGCGCAATGCCTGCCGGCAGGCCAAAGCCTGGCTGGACGAGGGCTTGCCGGTGGCGCGGATGGCGGTCAACGTGTCGGGTCAGCAGTTCATTCTCAAGGATTTTCCGCAATTAGTGGCATCCATCATCAAGGAAACCGGAATCGAAGCGTCCATGCTCGAGTTGGAAATTACCGAATCGGTGGTTATGAAGGACGAGGTCTGGGCCGAGCAGGCGCTGGCTCAATTGAAGGAGCAGGGTGTGATGCTGGCGATCGATGACTTTGGCACCGGCTATTCCAGCTTCGGCCGGCTGCGTCACTTTGCCGTGGACCGTCTGAAAATCGATCGATCGTTCATGACCAGCCTTATTGATTGCAGCGACGATCGTGCGATTGCCGCGGCCATCATTGCCATGTCGAGATCGTTGCGGATCAGCGTAACGGCGGAGGGCGTGGAGAGCTTTCCGCAGTTGCTGTTCTTGCAGGAGCATGATTGCCACGAGGCGCAGGGGTTTCTGTTCAGTCGCGCATTACCCGCTGCCGATGCGCACAAATTGCTGTGCCGAGCCGCGGAGTCCACGGCCGGCACCCGCACCCAAAGACTGAGGTCGCTGATCGGATAGCCGCCGCCGGTCCGCGGCACACTGCGGGCCATGGATTTAGCACTCGACAATAGTCGCGCGTTGATGACCGGCGCTTCGCGCGGACTCGGCCGGGCTAGGCGGTTACCGGACTGGATATGGTGGCGGAACAAATCGCCATCGCGAGCGGCGCCGGCCTGTCGCTCGCTCAGTCGAAGGTACACATTCAAGGCTGCGCTATCGAGTGCCGGATCAATGCCGAGGACCCCGCCAACGGCTTTGCGCCCAGCCCCGGCATCGCCCACGAGGCGGTGTGGCCGAGCGGTGCTGGAATACGTGTCGATACTCACATCGTTCCGGGCTCGCACGTGCCTCCGTTTTACGACTCGCTCCTCGGCAAGATCATTGCCCATGGGCCGGATCGTCAGACGGCGCTGCAGCGGCTCAGGTCGGCGATTGCAGCGGTTCGCATCGTTGGCGTAAAGACCAATCTATCCTTCCATGCTGCATTGCTGGCGGATACTGAATTCATTGCGGGGGGCGTGGACACGGGATTCGTGGAACGACTGCTCGGGCGACGTCGTTGTGGCAATCACTATGGGCCTGAATGCACTGGACGGATTCGATATTCTATCCATCAGCTTTGCCTCCCCCGGCATCGCACGCGAGTGGGGAATTGACCGCGCCGCGTTGGGATTCGTACTCTCGATGGAGTTGATCGGAATGGGCCTGGGGTCCGTGCTGCTCGGAGGCGTCGCCGACAAGATCGGGCGCCGCCGGACCTTGCTCGGCTGTCTCGTGGTCATGGCCATCGGCATGTTGATGGCCACCCAGGCGAGGAGCGTGTATTCGCTGTCGGGGTGGCGCGTTGTAACCGGACTTGGAATCGGCGGCATGCTTGCCACCATCAATGCCGTGGCGGCGGAGTTCTCAAACTCGCGCCGCCGCGGCATGAACGTATCCTTAATGGCGATCGGATATCCGCTCGGCGCCGTGGCCGGCGGTTCCATCGCGGCCTTGCTGTTGCAGCTTGGCGATTGGCGCTCGGTGTTTTGGTTCGGCGCCTCGGCCACGATGTTTTTCATTCCACTCGTGTACTTTCTGGTGCCCGAGTCGATCGATTGGCTGTGTCAGCGGCAGCCGGGGAACGCGCTCGCCGACGTCAACCGGGGCCTGGTGCGAATGGGTCACGCGCCGCTCGACGCATTGCCGGCTGCCTCGGCCGAGGCAGGCAGGCGCTCTGTGGCGGATATTTTCAGCCCTCAGCTGGTGCGCACGACAGTGTTGATGTCGCTTGCTTATTTCTTGCACGTCATCAGTTTCTACTTCGTCGTCGAATGGGTGCCGAAGATCGTGGTGGATTTGGGTTTCACTGCGGCGTCTGCGGCGGGTGTCCTGGTCTGGCTCAATGTCGGTGGCGCGACTGGCGGTGCAGTGCTGGGGCTGCTGTCGCTGCGGCTGGGACTCAAGGCTCTGACCATGGCCGTGCTGGTGATGTCGACCGTCATGCTTGCCGTATTCGGACTTGGCCACGCCGATCTTCCGCATTTGTCGCTTGTCTGTGCGATTGCCGGTTTTTTCATCAACGCCGGCATCGTCGGTCTGTATGGAATTCTGGCTCAGGTGTTCCCCACTTATTTGCGGGCGACCGGTACGGGCTTTGCGGTGGGAACCGGCCGGGCGGGCGCTGTGCTTGCGCCCATCATGGCCGGTTTTCTTTTTCGCGCCGGCGATGACCTGCAAACAGTGGCGCTCATCATGGGCGTCGGGTCGTTGGCGGCGGCGGTTGCCTTGTGGTTCCTGCCCTTCACGTCCGAGCAGCGTCACACCGCCAAAGCCTAGGCGCTTGTGCGCGGACAGACCAATTATCGTTCCTTCTATCGCCCTGAGGCAACGCGCGTCTGGGGTAAAATTGCGAATCAACCAAAGGCATTTCGAGAGAGGAATTATGAGCGTCAAGAGTCTGGAAGATTTGTTGCAAAGCAGCGGCAACCCGGTCGATCTGTTACGCAATATGCAGACCGGTCCGAACGCGTATCCGGGCGTGCCTGCCGAATACACGAATTGGCGCGACGAGCAGCGCGCGTGGCAGGAGACCTGCGTTCTCTTCAATCAGTCCTACCACATGGCGGACCTGCTCGTGGAAGGACCCGATGCGTTAAAAATGCTCTCCTACCTCGGGGTCAACAGTTTTCAGAATTTCGCGGTCGACACGGCCAAACAATTCGTGCCATGCAGCCATGACGGATACGTGATTGGCGACGTCATTCTGTTCTATCTCGCCCCCAATCAATTCAATCTCGTGGGCCGCGTGCCGGTGCTTAATTGGGTCAGATACCACGCGGAAACCGGCGGGTACGATGTCAAGGTGGAATTGGATGAAAGAACCGCGCGTCGGGCAGATCCCAGCCGGCGCAAATCTTATCGTTTCCAGCTGCAGGGCCCGAACGCCATGCAATTGGTTCAGAGCGTGACCGGTAAACCCGCTCCCGATTTGAAGTTCTTCAACATGACCACCATGACCATTGCCGGCAGGTCCGTGCGTACTCTTCGTCACGGGATGGCGGGACAGCCGGGGGTTGAACTGTTCGGCCCGTGGGAGGAGGGCGAGGAGGTCAGGCAGGCGCTGATCTTGGCAGGGAAGGAATTCGGTCTGCACTTGGTGGGTGGTCGGACGTACGCCTCGAACACCATTGAATCCGGTTGGATACCCTCGCCATTGCCCGCGGTGTACAGCGGCGAGAAGATGAAGCCGTACCGCCAATGGCTGCCCGCAAACGGCTATGAGGGCACTGCTTCATTGGGCGGCAGTTTTTATTCCAACGATATCGAAGACTATTACTTGACGCCGTGGGACTTAGGTTATGGGCCTTTCGTCAAGTTCGACCACGACTTTATCGGGCGAGCTGCGCTCGAGAGGTTGGCGGCGGGCGAGCATCGCAAGAAAGTGACCCTGGCTTTGGATAACGAGGACGTTACGCGGGTGTTGAGTTCGATGTTTCAGAAGGGCGAGCGCGCCAAGTACATCGATTTTCCGTCCGCGGTGTATGCAATGCATCCCTACGACAAGGTATTGGTCGATGGTCAATCGGCCGGCCTGTCGACCTGGATCGGATACAGTGCCAACGAAGGCCGCATGCTGACCCTTGCGGTGATGGACGCCAAGTACAGCAGGCCCGGCACCCAGGTCAATTTGTTGTGGGGTGAGGAGCAGGGGGGGTCGGCGAAGCTCACGGTGGAGCGCCATGTGCAAACCGAGATTCGGGCGACGGTAAGCCCTGTACCGTATTCCGAGGTGGCGCGAGATTCGTACGCCGACGGTTGGCGCACGCGTCAGGCTGTCTGAGGCAAGTGCTGCGGCGGGGCGCGGCCACCCACCCGGGTCCCGTAAGGCAGGTCGTCGTTGTAGGCGTCGCTGTCCGTATAGGAAGCTCCAACGGCGGATGGCCGGCTCGCCAGCGGCGGGCGGCGAGCGCCTTAGCGGGTGGCGATGGAATATAGCTTGCCGAGAAAGGGCGGCTTATCGATTTGATCCACGGCGGTGACGTACAGGGTCTTCTCGTCGGGACTGAATGCGAAGTTCGGCACCTGCAGGGAGGGCAGCGTCAATTGGCGCAGCAGCTTGCCCTCTGCATCGACGACGAAAATCACTCCGGCCAGGGGCACTTGAGTTTCGCGGGGGCTCTGGCCGATGTAGATTTCGCCGCGCGAGTCGATTTTGACGCCGTCCGGCCAGAGGTGCACCACGTGATGCGTGAGATCGTCGAGATTCACAAAGATCCGCCGCTCCGACAGGGAGCCGTCGATTCCGATCTTGAACTGGAGCAGCCGGTTCTCATCGGTTTCGACCAGGTACAGTGTTTTTCCATCCTTCGACACGGCCACGCCGTTGGCGTTGTGCACATCGTCCGCTTGCAATGAAATGGTTTGATTGCGCGCAATGTAGAAAACCTTGCCATCGATGGCATCGCCGTGACTTCCCGAGGTCGTGAAATAAATTCCGCCACGGCCGTCCGGCGCGAAATCGTTGGGGCCGACGAATTTATTGCCGTCTTTGTCGTGGGTGTAGGCGGGTAGTACCTTGCCGTCCGATGACATGCGGCCGATCGTGCCGTTGTCGTAGCAGGTCGTGAGGAACTCGCCGTGCAGCGTCGGTACGACAGCAGATTGACCACAGCCTTGTTCGGCAGAAAACACAGTATTGCGCGTGCCGTCCCAGGTCATGACTGCATTGCGGGCGTATTCCACATAGTACAGTTTGCCGTGAAACCATATCGGCCCTTCCGGATAGTGAGCATCGTCGTTCAGCACCTGCACGGGAGCCTGTGAGCGGCACAGGCCGGCAGCGCAAAGCAAGATGAACAGCAAAGATTTCATGACGGCGCCGTCTCAGCCGACGCTGGGTGGCCGCTCGATACATAGCCGACCGCGCGTACTTGATCGGTGGCGGTGGTTGCTGCCGTGCCCCCGTTCAGATTGATGTTGCCGGCGACCTCGCGTCCTGCGCCCACGTCGTGATGGGAGCTGCGCATCAGAAAAGTGGGCAAAGGCAGCATGGGCTTCTGGGGCTCCAATTATTATTGTTGTAGTCAAGCAATGCAGACTTCGAGGCTTACCCGATTACCATACAGTATCTAGAATTGTTCCACCCAGGGTCGCAGTTCAACCTCGAGGGACCAAGCGCTGCGCGGCTGGCGCAGCACGTCGATGTAGCTCTGTGCGATCGCCTCGGGGTCGAGCGTGCTGTCGGGTGCGTCTGCGGTGTCCGGGCGATGGGCCGCGCGAATTCCACCATCGATGATGAAGTGCGCGACGTGGATGCCGCGCGGCCCCAATTCGCGCGCGGCACTCTGCGCCAGGCCGCGCAGCGCGAATTTTCCCATGGCGAACGCGGCCGAATTCGCAAACCCTTTGACGCTTGCCGTAGCGCCGGTCAACAGGATGGCCCCGCGACCATGGGGCAGCATTCGCTTCGCTGCCTGCTGAGTCACGAGAAATCCTCCGAAGGCGGTAATGGCCATCGCCTTTTGTACGGCGCTCGGGTCAAGCTCCGCGAGGGGCCCATGGGCGCGTGCGGCCGCGTTATATATGACGATGTCGGGTTCGCCTAGGCGATACGTCACCTGGTCGAAGAGCTTTGCGACCGATTCTGCAACGGCGGCATCAGCGGCGAAGGCCTGTGCGCCGCAGGCTTTAACCACGGCGTCGAGTTTTTGCACGTTGCGCGCCGCCAGAGCGACTTTCACGCCCAATCCGGCGAGCCGGCGGGCGAGCGAGGCACTGATCCCAGGGCCGGCGCCGACGATCAGCGCGGTACGGTACGGGAAGCCGGGCATGCAATCTCCTTTACGTGGACTTAGCCGGGTTCCTTGATGAACACCAACAGGCGGTTGTTCGCCGGCAGGTCATGGTCTGCGACAAGTCGCATGCCGTATTGTTCGGCGAGCGGCGTGATTGCCTGAATATCGCGCAGTCCCGACAGAGGGTCGCGCTCCTGAAGCATTTGGTCGAACTCCCGATTGCTCTCCGATGTATAGCTGCCCGCGTAACGGAACGGGCCATACACGCACAGCGCACCACCGGGAGCCAGCACGCCGCCGATGCCGTTGAGGGCGCTCGTGACCGCGGGCCACGACATGATGTGCAGGGTATTGGCCGTAAATACGGCATCGACGCTGCGCAGCGGCCAGACGGCCTGTCTGACATCCAGCAGAGTCGGCGCGCGAAGATTGTGGGTGCCCTCGAGCCTTACGCGTTCGGTCAAATCCGCCAAATACGTCAATTGCTCGGTCGGATACCAGGTCAGGTGCGTCAGGGCGCGGGCGAAGTGGACGGCGTGTTGACCTGTGCCGCTGCCGATTTCCAGGACTTGCGCGGATCGGGCGAATCGGCTGCGCAACACATCGAGGATGGGTTCCTTATTGCGTTCGCAGGATGCGGAAAAGGGCAGCATGTGACACCGACTTTACTATAGAAACCGGCGCGAGGCATTTGCTACTCAAGCGAGGCGTGTTTGGTTACAGTATCGCCCCCGCTGAGGATTTACGAAGGAGATTTCGATGTCGATTTCAATATACGATGTTTCGATTCCGATGTTGACGCGCGGATTGACGAATATGTCGGCAATTCTCGATAAGGCGGCCGCGCACGCCGCGGCAAAGAAGTTCGACTCCGCCGTGCTCACCCAGGCGCGCCTGTTTCCCGACATGTATCCGCTGGTTCGTCAGGTGCAAATCGCCTGCGATGCTGCCAAGGGCGGTGCTGCGCGACTGGCGGGAATCGAGGTGCCGAAGCACGAAGATACCGAAGTGACTTTTGCCGACTTGAAGGCGCGAATCGCCAAGACATTGGAATTCGTGAAGTCGGTGAACGCGAGCCAGATGAAGGACGCTGAAAGCCGCGCCATCGAGCTCAAATTTCCCGGCGGCACCTGGAAGTTCACCGGCACTGCGTATTTGACCGATTTCGTGCTGCCGAATTTCTACTTCCATAGCACGGTGTTCTATGCGCTGTTGCGCAAGGCCGGCGTCGAAGTCGGCAAGGGCGATTTTCTCGGCGCGATTCAGTAAGCGTTTCGTTGCATGGCTGCCCGGGCAGAATGCTGTCCGGGCGCTGCAGCCTGCGCTAGGTGAGTTGCTCGACCAGCTGTTCGACGCGCAAGAACAGCTTCTCTTCGGTGCGTGCATCATGCGCGAAGCGCAGTTTCAGCGGACCATCGAGGCGAAATTCCTTCGGTTTTCCCTGGATCATCTTCAGCACGCGTTTCGGATCGATCTGGTTCGTTTCCTCGAATACGAAATAACCGCTGTTCGCGCCCGCATCGATTTTGCGTATGCCGAGTTCTCCGGCGCGTAATTTCAACCGTGTCGCGCGAAACAGCGATTGGGCATATGCCGGCATGGGTCCGAAGCGGTCTATCATCTCGACTTTCAATTCGTCGAGCTCCTCGCGCGAGGCAGTGCCCGCGATACGCTTGTAAAGCACCAGTCGCAGATGCACGTCGGGAACGTAGTCCTCAGGAATCAGCACAGGGATGTGCAGCTCGACTTCGGGACCGGCGTTAAGCGGCCGTTCCAGATCGGCCTGCTTGCCTGATTTGAGCGCTGCCACGGCCCGCTCCAGCAATTCCATGTACAGGTTGTAGCCGATCTCTTGAATCTGGCCGCTTTGCTCGTCGCCGAGAAGTTCACCGGCACCGCGGATCTCCAGATCGTGGGTGGCGAGCGTGAATCCGGCGCCCAGTTCCTCGAGCGACTCCAGCGCCTCGAGACGCTTGATGGCATCGGCCGTCATGGCCTTGCGGGGCGGGGTGATCAAATAAGCATAGGCGCGATGATGCGATCGCCCGACGCGCCCGCGCAATTGGTGGATTTGCGCCAGGCCGAACCGGTCCGCGCGGTCGATGACGATGGTGTTCGCCGTCGGTACGTCGATGCCGCTCTCAATGATGGTTGTACAGACCAGTACGTTGAAGCGCCGATGGTAGAAATCGAGCATGAGCTGCTCCAGATCGCGCTCGCGCATCTGGCCGTGACCGACGGCGACATTCGCTTCGGGCACCAGTTCGCGAATCGCCTGCGCCGTTTTCTCGATGGTCTCTATGGTGTTATGAACGAAGTAGATCTGGCCGCCGCGCCGTATTTCACGCAAAGCAGCTTCGCGCACCACGGATTCGTTCCACTCCAGCACGAAGGTCTTTACCGCCAGGCGCTCGGCGGGCGGGGTCGTGATCAGGGACAGATCGCGCAATCCGCCCATGGCCATATTCAGGGTTCGCGGAATCGGGGTTGCGGTCAATGTCAGGACGTCGACTTCGGTGCGCAGCGCCTTGAGTTTTTCCTTGTCGCGCACGCCGAAGCGGTGTTCCTCATCGATCACGACCAGGCCCAAATCCTTGAAGCGCGCCTTGCCTTGCAGCAAGCGCTGCGTGGCGATGACGATGTCGACGGTCCCGGCGGCGACACCTTCGAGGATCACCTGAGCCTCCTTGTTGCTGCGAAAGCGCGACAGGCTCTCCACGCGCACCGGCCAGTCTGCGAAGCGGTCGATGAAGGTGGTGTAGTGTTGTTGAGCGAGCAGAGTGGTCGGGACCAACACCGCGACCTGCTTGCCGGCCTGCACGGCGACGAAGGCGGCGCGCAGCGCGACCTCGGTCTTGCCGAACCCGACGTCGCCGCAGATGACCCGGTCCATGGGCTTGTCGGATTTGAGGTCGCCCAGCACCTGTTCGATGGTCGCGGCTTGATCGGCGGTTTCCTCGAATGGGAAGCCGGCTTGAAAGGCGCGATACTCGGCCTCGCCGGCCAGCATTTGCGTGCCCTTGCGCGCGGCGCGGCGCGAATACAAATCCAAGAGTTCCGCGGCGACGTCGCGAATGCGCTGCGCGGCCTTGCGGCGCGCTTTCTGCCATTGTTCGCCGCCGAGCTTGTGCAGCGGCGCGGTTTCCGCAGGCGCGCCGGTGTAGCGCGATACCAGGTGCAGCGCCTGAACGGGAACATATAGCTTGTCGCCGTCCGCATATTCGAGCACCAGAAATTCGCCGGTGTAGCCGGCGACGTCCATGGTTTGCAGCCCGACATAGCGTCCCACTCCGTAAGATTCGTGCACCACCGGTGCGCCGATCCGAAGATCCGTCAGCTCCTTGAGGATTTTCGCCGGATCGCGTTCAGCGCGGCGGCGGCGGCGCTCCTGCCGCGCGCGATCGCCGAAGAGCTGCGCTTCGGTGAGAATTTCCAGAGGCGGAGTCTCGAGCCTGAGTCCCGAGACGGCGGCCGACACGGTGATTCCCAGAGTCTGCGGGCTCGCCATGAAGCTCGCGAAATTGTCGAAGATCTTCGCCTGGATATCGCGCCCGCGCAGCAGATCCAGCAGCAGTTCGCGGCGGCCGGCGGATTCGGCCGCGAGCAGAATACGCGCCGGGCTCGATAGGAGGTAGGACACCAAGTCCGCCGCCGGCTGCTCGGCGCGCGCATCGATGCGCACCGCCGCCGGCGCCACGCTGGGGAAATTCTGCACGGGCGCCGCGGTCTCGGGCGGCCATTCGAAGCCATGCAGCTGCACCTGCGGCCAGAGGCGAAAGGAGGCCGCAAATTCCGCCGGCGTCAAATACACTTCCGCGGGATCCAAGATCGGCCGATGCCGATCGTGCCGTAGTTGTTCATGGCGTTCGACGATGCCATGCCACAGTGGGTCCACGCTCGACGCCGCGTCGTTCATATCGATGAGGACGCTGTCCGGCGGCAAATATTCGAATAGATGCGACGTGCGCTCGAAGAACAGGGGCAGGAAAAACTCGATGCCGCCGGGGGCAATTCCCTGACTGACATCGCGATAGATCGCTTGTTCCGACAAGTCTCCGGTGAAGCGCAGACGGTAACGGCGGCGGAATTCACGTACCGCCTCGGGATTGAGCGGCGTCTCGCGAGCCGGCAGCAGGTGTATGCGGTCCAGCTTATCCAGGGAGCGCTGTGTGTCCGGATCGAAGCGCCGAATGCTTTCGACGTCGCGATCCAGCAGGTCGATGCGAAAGGGAGTGTCCGATCCCATCGGAAAGACGTCGACCAGCGAGCCGCGCACGGCAAATTCGCCATGCGCCACCACCTGCGTGACGGCGGCATAGCCGGCCAGTGCGAGTTGAGCGCGCAGCGCATCCAGATCCAGCGTCTCGCCGACGTGCACCTTGAGGGAGTAGGCCTCGACATAGCTGCGAGGCGCGAGCCGTTGCAGCAGAGTATCGACAGCCACCAGCCAGACGCCCTGGCGGGCGCGCGGCAGCTCCGCCAAGGTAGCGAGCCGGGCCGAGGTGATGTCGGGGTGCGCGGAGAAGCTGTCGTAGGGCAGCGTCTCCAAATCGGGAAAGACCCGTGCGCTCAAGGCAGCGCCGGCAAAGAACTTGATTTCGTCGCTGAGGGTCTCCGCGTCGCGCGTATTTTGCGCGATGACGATGAGCGGGCCCTTGGCCTGGGCCGCCGCCTCGGCAATAGCGAGCGCAGCCGCGGCACCGTACAGCTTGCCCCATTTGACGACAGGCGCTTCGGCAGTAGGGAGGGAGGGTTTGAGTAGGGTCATCGACACTTCAAGGAAATAAAACGAATAAACGCCCGCCGCGAACTAGTCGCGGTGGGCGTGATAGGCCGATGGAATCTTACGCGATTTTGCTTTAGGAGTTCGCGATGACGCTGTGGATCACATGGGTGGCTTCGAAATACACCACGAAGCCCGGATATTCCCAGCGTGAAATCGGCGGTTTGCCGATGGCGGGCACCTTGGTCACCGGCGCCCCGAATTTGTTGGCAACTTGGTCCATGGACATGCCGCGAGCAGGCGTGGCCACATCGGACTCTTTGACGGCGATGCCGCTGTCGACCGCGATGGTCTCGGCCCCTGCGAGGCCGCTGGCGAACACTGCCGCGAGCAATAGGCTTTGATACCTCATGGCGCACCTCATTTGTCTACCCCCCGTCTTTAGGAACTTGGTCCCCCCAAACTATAGCACCCCCGCCGGGGCCCGATACTTGACTCAATTAACAGTCTGATTACACAGTCAATTGTGGTTTAATCGCCGCGCATGTTCCAGCCCGTACCGATTTTCGTGGGCCTGCGCTATTCGCTGGCCCGCGAGCATGGCTTTTTCGTCTCTTTCATCACCTGGGTGTCTCTATTGGGCGTCGCCCTGGGGGTGGCTGCCCTGATT
>JANYJY010000063.1 GCA_025358295.1 Gammaproteobacteria bacterium | reverse complement strand
CCCGCATCCTCGAGCGCCTTGCCGAGCGAGAACTCGAAATGCAGGCGATCCTCATCGTCCAGATCGGTGCGCGTCAGCGCGAGCCGCATGGCCGCGATATCCTCGTCCGAGAAGCGAAAGGTTTTGAGATTCGCCAGGCTCCAGTAGGCTTCTCCGAGCGTCGTTTGCATTGCAATCGCGCGGCGGTAGGCCGTCACGGCATCCGCGTGGCGGCGGGCCGTCTTCAACGAATGGCCATAGCTCATCCAGATTTTCGGCTGTTGCGGAAAATCTTTGAGCACCGCCTCGTAGACATCGATCGATTCGTCGTACTGGCCCAGATTGGCGAGGATGGCCGCCCGCAGGCTCCGATGACTGGGATTGCGAGGATCCTTGGCGAGGAGACGCTCGATCTGCGGCAAGGCCTGCGCGGGCTTGCCCAATCGGTTCAGCACCACCGCATAGTTGATTCGAGCCGCGTCGAAGCTCGGCGCCAACTCGAGGCAGGTTTCGAGCAGGTCCTGCGCATCGGCGTAGCGTCGCAGGCGCGCCGCGATCTCCGCCAGCATGCGCAGCGCGGCGACGTCCTTTGGATGCGATTGTAGGTGCACGCGCAGGCGCATTTCGGCAACCGGCAGGTTGTTTTCAACCAGTGCCGCCGCGGCTTCCATGAGGCGTGGGTCCTTGGTCGCCGCCTTGATATGGGCGGCACGCGCTCGGTCCGCTCCGTGCGCGTCGCCGATGAGATCGAGGTGGTCCGCGAGCAGCCGCCAGGCATCGATCGAATCCGGTTTCAGCTGCAGAGCGCGCCGCAAAGCGCCGATGGCGTCCGACGTGCGGCCCGCTTCGCCCAACGCCACCGCCAGTTCGATGTGCGCCGGTGCGGAATGCGACTGTTCGTGCGCGAGCGGCGCAAGTACGTCGATCGCGGTTTGTGTGTCTCCCGCACGTCGATGCGCTGCGCCTAAAATGAGCCGCGCATGGGGGTGTCCGGGGACGGCTTTGAGGATCTCGTCCGCCTGTTCTACCGCCAGTCTAGGATCCCGCTCCAGCAGGCGCGCAGCATGACCTAGTGCGACATCGAGCGTTCCAACGGGCTCCGAAACGCTGTTCAATTGAACATCCAGTCGATCCCCGCAGTTTGCTATCGCCTTATAAGAATCCCCCGCGCGAGCTTTGTCAAATCCGCAACAGCTGTCTTGCGCCCGCCTTGCGTCCGTAACCGACGTTGTAAGGGCTCGTTCGGGATATGTATATTCGTTTAAGATAATAGCTTAAATTATTGATATTTATATAAATATCTCTGATTAAATATCGATAGAATCCGGTACGGGCGGGCCGCTGGCGCCACCGACCCGGCAATTGTACGAGCGTTCAGAGACTTTTTTTGCCACAGCCTTTGAAGCATCGAACCACGCCGCGTTTGGGCTCGACCTTGGGCACTGTACTCAGCGGATTGTCGGCTTGTATCCGGGGCCGCGCAGCACATGCCCCGGCTTGGCGCCGGTCATCTTTCCGTCGGCGATCACGGGCACGCCATTGACCAGCACCCAGCGCATGCCCACGGCCAGCTCATTCGGCGAGCTGAAAGTCGAGCGATCGGCGATGGTTGCCGGATCGAACACCACCACATCCGCCCACAGGCCTTGTTTTAGAACGCCGCGATCGGTGAGGCGCATGCGCTGCGCCGGCAGTGCCGAGAACTTGCGAATGGCGTCCTCGAGCGACAAGCGGTGTTCCTCGCGCACGTACTTGCGAAGAATGCGCGGAAAAGTCCCGTAGGCGCGCGGATGCGGATGCTCCTCACCCAGCAGACCCTCGGGGGAAGCGCCCGAGCTGTCGTTGTTGATCGAAGTCCAGGGCTGAATCAGGGCCAAGGCCACATCGTCTTCCTGCATGCCGAAAACGGCGCAGCCCGTAAAGCCATTGTCCTCGACCAGAATGTCGAGCAGGGTCTGGAGCGGATCCTTGCCCCGCGCTTTGGCAATGGCCGCAATGGTCTGGCCCTGCAAGGAGCGCAAATCCGGATTCTTTACCACGCCGACAAGAATGGATTCCGGCCCCGGCACCTCGTCCCACTCGTTGTCCCAGGTATGGCTCGGCGTCTGGATGTCCTTGACGATGCGCGCACGCGTGGCAGGATCCTTCAGACGCTCGATCATTTTTCCATTACCGCCGTCATGTGCCCATGGCGGCACGAAGGCCGACATATCGTTGAACCAGGCGGTATAGGCATAGGTGTCCGCAGTGATGTCGAGACCAGAGGCGCGGGCCGCCTCGATTCTCTGGATCACATCCGGCATATGTCCCCAGTTCTTTTTACCGGCAACTTTCAGGTGCCAGATCTCCGCCGGGATATGCGCCTCGCGCGCGATGCGAAAGGTCTCATCGAGCGCGGCAACCATGCCGTCGCCTTCCGAGCGCATGTGTGTGGCGTAGATGCCGCCGTAGGGCGCGGCTTCGGCAGCGAGCGCGATCAGTTCTTCCGTGCCGGCGTATGGGGCGGGCGCATATTCCAGGGATGTCGACACGCCGACCGCGCCCTGTTCCATGGCCTCACGCACCAAAGTCCGCATACGCACGAGTTCGGCCGGGGTCGGCGCGCGATCCGCGCCGCCGATCACCACTTCGCGCACCGACGTCGCGCCGACATACGAGGCCAGATTGATGCCCATTCCCTGGCGTTCGAGCCGGGCGAAATACTCCCCGAGAGTCTGCCAATCGGCCTTGAGCCCATAATGCTCCAGCCCCTGCGCAGCCTCCTGTCTCGCATGACCCATCAGCGGCGCCGCCGAAATGCCCTCGCCGGTGATTTCCGTGGTGATGCCCTGATAGATTTTCGATGGCAACCGCGGATCGACCAGGATGGTCAATTCGGATTGTCCCAGCATGTCGATAAAGCCCGGCGCGACGACCTTGCCGGCCGCATCGATGCGTTGTTTCGCGGCCGCGTCCTGGAGTTTCCCAATGGCCGCGATGCGTCCGTCGCGAATGCCGACATCCGCCGAATACCAGGGCGATCCCGTGCCGTCGACCACATGACCGTTGGCAATGATCAAATCGAAGGGCGCTTCGGCGCCGAACGCCGGCGCACCGCATAGGCACGCACTCAATGCGGCCGCACTCAACCAGGACTGTGACATGCTTATCCCCATAATTCAGCAGACGGTAATTGCATCAGGCCAAGATCGTATTCGATGCCATGCTCGCGGTCCTCGCGGTGAAGTAGCGGACCATCCAGATCCACGAACTCCGCCAATTGTCCCGCCACCATTCCGGGCGCCATGGCCAGGGACGTGCCCGCCATGCACCCCACCATGACTTGCAAACCCATTGCGCGTGCTGCGCGGGCCAACGCCAGCGCCTCGGTGAGGCCGCCGGCCTTGTCGAGCTTGACGTTCACCACCTGGTACAGATCCTTGATCGCTGCGAGGTCGGCACGATCGGCCACCGACTCATCGGCAGCAAGCCTGATCTTCCCCGAGTAGGCACGCAGAGTCTCGTCCTGACCACGCGCCACCGGCTGCTCGATCAACACCACGCCGAGAGACTGCATTTCGGGGGCGAGACGATTCAGCAAATCGCAGGTCCAGGCCTGATTCGGATCGACGACCAGGCCCGCCCCGGGACATACGGCATGCACCAGCCGCACAGCATCGAGATGGCGCACGCCATCGACCTTGACCTTGAGCATCGGCCAGTTCGCATAGCGACGCGCGCCCGCGACGACGGCCGCGTCGCTGTCTATGCCCAAGGTGACCGTCGTGGTGAGCCGCCGCGGATTCACAAAGCCCGCCATTTCCCACACCGTGGCGCGCCGCTGCTTGGCGGTCAAATCCCACAGCGCGCAGTCCACCGCATTGCGGGCGCCGCCCGCCGGCAACAGCCGCGCCAATGCGGCAAAGCGATCCGCGCCCGCCTCGTGCGGCACCACGGCGCATAAACTCTCGATCGAGGCGCGAACCGTCTCGATCTGATCGATCAATTTGGGGATGGTCTCGCCGTCGTAGTCGACGCCGGCCGCTTCGCCGCGGCCGACATGGCCGTCGGCATCGCGCAGTGTGACCACCACCACATCGAGGGTGGCCTCGGCGCCCCGCGATACACGGAACGGCACCTTATAGTCCCAAGACTCGGCAGCGATTTGCATAGACATGCTCGGGGTGTTGAGGTCTTAGCTGCGCGCGAGACCGCGTGCAGCGGCCAGGAACGCATCCACATGCGCTCGCGGTGTCGCGAACGAGGTGACCAGTCGGATCGCAACGCCGCTCGCGACCACGCTCAGCGGCCAGGTATAGAAGCTGAATCCCTGGGCCTCCAACCCCGCGACCATGGTTTCGGGCAACCCCACGAACACTTCGTTGGCATCGGTCGATTGCAACAGGGCAGCACCGGGAATACCGCGCAGACCATCGGCCAGAGCCGTTGCCATGGCGTTCGCATGGCGCGCGTTATCCAGCCACAGATCATGCTCTAGATAAGCGAGCAGCTGCGCGCTCATGAACCGCAGCTTCGACCACAGGTGCCCAGTCTGTTTGCGGCGCCGCTCGAAATCCCTTGCGCGCGCCGGATCGAAGAACACCACGGCCTCTGCGCATAGCGCGCCGTTCTTGGTGGCGCCCAACGACAGAACATCGACGCCGAGGCGCCAAGTGGCCTCGGCGGGAGTGCAGTTCAGATGCACCAGCGCATTGGCGAAGCGGGCACCGTCCATGTGCAGGGGCAGTGCATTATTCTTGGCCACTGCCGCGAGCGCCGACACTTCGGCGGCTTGGTACACGGTTCCCCACTCCGTGGCCTGGCTCAGGCTGACGGCCCCTGGCTTGACATGGTGAACACCCATGTCCTGCGCAAAGGCAATCGCGCCCGCCAATTGCTGGGGCGTGATCTTTCCGTCACGCGCTGGAAATCCGATCATTTTCGCGCCGCCCGTGAAGAACTCCGGCGCACCGCATTCATCGGTGACGATGTGCGCCGCTTCGTGGCAGTACACGGCGCCGAAGGGCGGCACCAGCTGCGACAGTGACAGCGCATTGGCCGCGGTACCCGTCGTCACGGGAAAAATCGCCACTTCGCGCTCGAACACCTCGGCGGCGACACTCTGCAATTTTTGGGTGAAGTCATCCGCGCCGTAAGAGGTGGCCGAACCTACGTTCGCCGCCTGTATCGCAGCCATAATGGCATCGCAAACCGGAGCCACATTGTCGCTCTTGAAATTTCCGCTCAAAAGAATTCCTCGTGCAAAGTCCTATTGTAAGCGATCTGAACGACCGCTTGAGTCATTGATGCCAGGCAGTCGCATCGAATTCGAAGGTCTCGCCCTCGCGTTGCCAGATGACCGCGGCGCGCCGCACAGTGAGAAACCACGTGGATTGCTCCAGAAGCTTGCGCGGCTTGAAGCATGCCGGCCGCAGCACGGCGACCGCCGCCCCGTGTTCAGGGTCGCGGACCGATTCGTAGCGAATCGCATCGATCCCTGCCTCGTGCGCCACGCGAGCGATCTGCTGCGTCGGACTGTAGTCGCTCGGATGCGTCCATTCCGCACGCGAGCGCTTGAACGGCGGCCTCGTCAGGTCGATCAGACGCCCGTCTATTCCCGCCCGAAACACGGTTTGCGGCGAGGGTCCCAGTGATTGTAGGGTCTCGCTGTCAGCCAGGAATCGCCAACGCCAGTACCCCAACTCTGCGCAGGCTGTGCGCTGGGCTTCGGCGCCATACCAGATGCCGAAATCCGCCGGCCCGCGAAACCGTGAGCCGATGGGAGAGGAATAACGGAATGGGGTCGCGAGCAGGTAGTGCAAATCGCCCGAGTCGGCCGGCAGCGGGGGTTTGTTCTGATCCAGAAGCAGCTCGAGCACGAGTTGCTCCTCCACGCTCGCAACCAGCCGCAGCGTGGAGGCGATGTGCTGCGCCTCCACCGCCCGCCACAGGCGCCGGCGCGCCCGCAGCGCCTCAGATCCGACCGCGCGCAGAGTCCAAGTACTGGACGACACGAACCAAGCCCTCGGTGCTTCGAATCAACTCGACGGGGCGACCGGCCAAACCGTGGTTCTGCCCATTCAGCCAATCGCGAGCCGCCGCATCGTTGGAGCCGATCAAGGCATCCAAGGAACGAAACAATCGGACGAACAGAGCCCCGAGCTCCCACTCTTTTTTCTGCGCGTCCAAGGCATAGGTCCCGTTGGCCATGCGCGATACGGTCGAGGGGCTCAAGCCGAGAATCTGCGCGAGGCTCGACTGGGTGATTTCCAGCAAAGCCGACGCGCGCACCACCGCTCCGGTGAGTACCCGGCGGGGCTCTGGTTTGCTGTCGGTCGAGGCGCGCGGCATATATTTTCTGCAGCAATATTAACGTTGATTGCATTCTACAGAAATACCGTGCGCCTGGCAATCCCGAGCGGCTTGCACCGCTCGCGGCGGCCCGCCGTAAAACGGCCCACCGGCCGGGAATGACACGCTCCGACGCCGATTGCCTGCCGGGCCGGGAAACATGCGTGAACTGCGTCGAAGTCTTGCAATACGGCTATATCCAAGTCCGGATTCTGTCGCATAGCATTTGCCTCAGGTGGATCCATGGTGTGCGATGGGTACCGAGTCGACCGGAGTGTCGAGGCTTTCAAGCGGTACCCAGGAGTAGATGATGTCGAACGGGAAAAACCCGTTGATGATGATGATGGCCCTCTCAATGCCCGGCGCAGCGCATGCGCTCGGCTTGGGCGATATCCATGTCGATTCCCGCCTCAACGAACGGCTGACAGCTGAGATCGATATCATCGGCGCGACGCCCGCCGAATTGGCCGAACTCAAGGTCGCGGTCGCGAACCGCGACACCTTTCTGCGCTATGGCGTGGACCGTCCCGCCTTCCTCTCGTCCGCGACCTTCAAGGTCACACGCGACAACCAGGGGCGGCCGGTGCTCGCCGTTCGCTCCGCCGAATCTTTTACCGAGCCCGTGGTGAACTTCTTGGTCGACCTGCGCTGGCACAACAGCGAGATGGTCCGCGAATACACCTTGCTGCTCGATCCGACGGGCTTCTCCTCCGTACCCCCGGTCCCGGCTGCGCCGGCGGCAACGGTCATGCCTGCGGTAGCCGTCACGCAATCGGTTGCGGCTCCCGCCGAACCGGTTGCGGCCGCCGCCCAACAGGTTCCGCCGAGCACTCGCAAAACCACTCACGTCAAGGTCGGCGCAAAGGCCACGCTGCACGGTGTGGCGTGGCGGGTCGGCGCACGTTCGGAAACCGATCTGCAGAAAACGATGATCGCAATTTTTCGCGCCAACCCCGGCGCCTTCGACGGCAATATCAACAAGCTGCATCTCGGCGCGATGCTTACCATACCGTCCAAGACCGAGATTGCTTCGATTGCCAATGCCGATGCAAAACGCGAAGTTCGCGCGCAAATGGCGGCTTGGCGTTCAACGGCACGAGCGCCCGTCATGGCGGAGCGCGCCGCAACCGCCGCCCCCACGGCAACCCACGCTTCCAGCGTGGCCGCTGTTTCCGCTGCAACGGTCCCCGCTGCAACCGCCGAAATGCTGCCCGAGGTCACCGTATCGAGCGAATCCGAGGCACTCGGCCATCGCGTGCAGTCGCTGGAACAAGAACTGAGCGCGATGAAATCCGTCCTCGACAGCGAGCGCAGACAATTGGCCGAGCTGCACCAACAGGCGGCACTGGCCGACACGTCCACTGCGGCTGTTGGGCCGGCGCCGACCGTCGAGACCGAGAATGGCCCAATCCGGCGCGAGTACTCTTCTTTTGCACCCATCGTGGGCGGCGTCGGCGTGTTGGCTGCGGCTCTGGCGGGTCTGTATTTGAAACTTCGCCGCCGCCCAGCGTCGCCGAAAGCCTCGACTCCCGCTGCGGGAGCCGATGACGGGAATAATCCGATGACCGAAGCACAGGCCGACGCCATCATCGGCGCTTCGCGGGTGTCCCAGCCTCAGCCCATGCCCGTGCCGGCCGGCCTGCAATCGAGCCTTGAGGATACTGTCGAGGCTGAGATCATTGCCGCGGCCACCCACAGCGAGGCCACGCATCCCATGCTTCCTGTGATGAACGCCGTCGATCCGGCTCGACAGCAAGCAAACATGGCCGACACCATCTTGACCCCGGCGGCGCCAGAGGCGACGGTCAAACTGCGCATGGATCCGACCCGACTCGATTTCAACCTGCTGGACCTCGATTTGACGGCGCAGCATGTGCAAATGCCCAGCGTGCTCAACGAGCATGCGGTGGTGAAGGAGCGTCGCACGAATCTTGCCGATGTCTTGAGGATGGCGATCGAGCGCGAACCCGATCGGCACGATCTGCGCATGAAGCTGCTCGAGCTGTACTATTCAGCGGCGGCGACCAACCGCCAGGCCTTCATGGAAGTGGCGCAGAAATTCACGCGAGACCACGATTATCTGAACGCCGAACAATGGGACAAAATTGCTCAAATGGGCCGCCAGCTGGCGGGCGATAGCGCCATGTTCGCGGAAGAATCGGCGGACGACGACGATCTGGCAAATTGCGCCTAGCAAGGCTGCCGTCTGTGGGTGCGCCCCGCTAAGGGGCAGGCTGTCTAGGAAATGGCCACGGACAGGGCTGGTGCGGGCCGGGTGCCGTTCAACTTGATGTTCAAGCGCAGCTCATTGGCCGAGTCGGCATTGCGTATCGCCTCGTCGTAGGAGATATCGCCTTCGTTGTACAGCTCGAACAGGGACCAATCGAAGGTCCGCATGCCGAGTTCGCGGGACTTGCCCATGATGGCCTTGATCTCGTGAAATTCGCCCTTGAGAATCTTCTCGGCAATGATGGGCGTATTGATCAAGATCTCCATGGCCGCCTTGCGCCCCTTGCCGTCGACGGTTCGAATCAAGCGCTGCGAGACAATGGCCCTGAGGTTGCTGGACAGATCCATCAACAATTGATTGCGCCTTTCCTCGGAAAAGAAATTGATGATGCGATCGATGGTCTGGTTGGCGCTGTTCGCATGCAGAGTACCGAGGCACAAATGTCCCGTCTCGGCGAACGCCACCGCATGCTCCATGGTTTCCGCATCGCGAATTTCACCGATCAGAATGACATCCGGGGCCTGCCGCAGGGTGTTCTTAAGGGCGTGATGCCAGGAATGGGTGTCGATTCCGATCTCGCGATGAGTAATCAGCGACTGATGCGATTGATGCACGAACTCGACCGGATCTTCGACGGTGATGATATGTCCCGGCGTGGAACGGTTGCGGTGATCGATCATGGCGGCCAGCGAGGTTGATTTTCCCGAACCGGTGGCGCCCACCACCAGCACCAAGCCGCGGTTGGTCATGACGATGTCTTTAAGGATCTCGGGCAAGGCCAGCGTGGCAAAGCTGGGGATTTCCACGGGAATCGTTCTAATGACCATGCCGACGTGTTGTTGTTGAATGAACACATTGACGCGAAATCGCGCCACATCCGGCATCGATATGGCGAAATTGCACTCAAATTCCTTGGCGAACTCATCACGCTGACGTTGGCTCATCAGCGAGTCCGCCAATTGGCGGGTGAATTCGCCGGTGAGCTTCTGCGAAGTCAGCGGCCTCATGGTGCCGTGAGTTTTCATACTGGGCGGAAAGCCGTTTGAAATAAAGAGGTCCGATCCGCCCGCCTTGCTCATCGCCGTGAGCAGCTTGGTCATGTAGGACTTTGCTTGTTCTTCTGTCATCCCACCAATATAGCCAAGGGGATCATCGGACGTCCGCGATGGAGTTATCAACCGCGCAGGGTGAATCGGGCTATCGTCGCGCCGATTTTGGGGGTAACCCTGATGCAACCCCTTGCAGGGCGGCACCATGATGGAAGCGCTCGCTGCGCCGGTCTTACCTCGGGCCGCTCAGCCCGTCGTCGACCGTCTTATTCTCGGATTTAAGCTTGAGCCCCGCCGTTTTGGCGACCATCTCCAGCATGGCGCCGAAATCGACATCCTGGTATCCGTGGCCAATCATGGATTGCACCAGCTCGCGCGTGAGCGCCGTCAAAGGCTGCGGCACGCCCAATTGGCGCCCGGCCTCAAGTCCGAGATCGAGGTCCTTGCGCAGCAAATACGGCGTGAATGTCGGTGTCCAATCGAGATTGACGAAGGCCGGCGATTTATACTTCGTGAACAACGAGCCCATCACACTGTTGTTGATGAAGTCGAGAAAAGCG
>JANYJY010000009.1 GCA_025358295.1 Gammaproteobacteria bacterium | reverse complement strand
GACAAATTCGAGCCGCTGGCGGGCAAGAAATTGCACAGCCGCGGCGCTTCCTTTTGGTTGAAACTCGTCCCCACTAACCGGCTCACGCCAGCCGGCAACCCAGCGGCCGGCATACCGGTGGCCGGCATACCGGTGGCCGGCATACCGGTGGCCGGCATACCGGTCGTGGTGATGCGCGCCGGGTGGCAGACCCATGCCGATGTGTTCGCGTCCCGCGCCGGACTGCCCGTTCTCTTGCCGCAAGCAACGAAGTTGCCCGGATTTCGCGGGACCCAGGACTCGGTGTTCGCCTTTGTCGAAGGGCTGGGGCCCAAGCAACCCCTGTACGTCCGTATCAACATCATCGAAAACGATACGGAGGCAGTGAGCTTTTTAGATTCGACTCTGGATCGCACCTTGGCGCGAGGCGCCGAGCACGCCAGGATGATTGCCCTGGCGTTCGGCGCGCTAACTGCCGTGGCGCTCGCGGCGCTGCTGATTTGGTTCGTGCTTGCCGATCAGATCTTCATTTTGTATTCGACGCTGTTTTTTCTGCAGGCACTCTATATCGCCTATCTCTCGGGGCAGGGTTTCAGCTGGCCCTGGCTTTCCTATGCTCAGCCGCTGGCGTCTTTCGCCTGGAATGTGCCGGTCGCCTTGAGCGGCGCGGTCGCCTGTCTGTTCACGCGCGAAATAGCCGACCTCAAGCATTTTTCGCCGCGGATTTACACGCTATTTGGCTGGTTTGCCGTGGGGTTCGTGATCGTCACTCTCGCGAACGTCGCCAAGTTCATCGGCCTTGGGACCTGGGTGAACGCTCTCGGCAATCTGCTGTTTATTGTCACGGCGGTGGTTGCCATGGTCGTGGCATTTCTCGCCTGGCGGCGCGGCAATCGCGCCGCCGGCTGGTTTCTCGTCGCCTGGGGATTGCTGGAAGGCTTCACCATTACTGCTGCAGTGCGATTTTTGTTCATCAATTCGGTGGATTCCAGCCCCTTCCTCTATTACTACGGGTTGCCCTTGTCGATGGTGGCATCCTCCGTACTGGTCGCCCTCGGTGTGGCGGACCGGCTGCGCGCGCAACGCCTTGCCCTGACGGAGGCGGAGCGCAGAGCCCAAACCGATCCGCTAACCGGCGTGCTGAATCGCCGCTCCCTGATCGAGCGCCTCGAGGCCGCGTGCCTGCGCGCGCGGGCGCGAGGATTGCCGATAGCGCTGCTGTTCATTGATCTCGATCATTTCAAGCAGATCAACGACACATTCGGTCATCAGGCGGGCGACGCCTGTTTGCGGGCCATTATTGAGCCCATTCACGCGGAATTACGGCAGTCGGATGTCATCGGCCGCTACGGCGGCGAGGAATTTGTGGTGATTCTCAGCAGCGCCGACGCGGCAGCCGCCGATCCGATAGCGCATCGAATATTGGAGCGGGTCGCCGGCGTGCGCGTTGACGGTTTCGGCGCGCCGATTCGTCTGACCTGTAGCATCGGCGTGGCAGCGAGCGATACGCTCGGCGTGTGGGGAGAGCACCTCATTGCGCGGGCGGACGCAGCGGTTTATGTTGCCAAACGGATGGGCCGCAATCAGGTGCAAATGGCCGCGCCGCTTACCGCTTAGCTTACTGAGTCACTGTTTCCCATATCCCGCCCCGCATGGCACAAAAAAACCCGCTTTTCAAGTCCGCCGATTTACCGTAACGTAAGGCATCGGGATTTGCTCCCGTCCGCGTGGGTTGGCAAGGACGTCACCGCGAGAATATTAACGCCGCAGGAGGACGTCGCCCTTGCACCGCAGTGCCATAACTCATTCACGCCTCATGCGCGAGTCGACGGATCGCATCGAAGTGGCTCTGCACAGCGGCGATGTTCAAGAACACCTGGTCGCACACCGAGTTTTCGAGAACCCCAAGACTTGGCAATTATGGGAGAGCGAGCACTCCGGCCTGATGCGGCACGTCGCCGAATATGGAGTGCTGCGAATTCAGGCAGCGGCGCTGCGCCAGACCACGTTGCGCTTGATTCACGGCAAGGCTTTATTCGAGTACCTGCGGCGCAAGGAAGTTCGCGGCAATGAGCGCACGTCGATTCTCAATCATTTCTATCCGACGCGCGGCTACCAGTACGCAGTAATCACTGAACACGGCGGCTACGTGCGCAAGGCTTGCAGCTTCCTGTGCGCGAGCCACCTGGGAACCGGCGTGGTTCACGATCCGGCATTTCTCGATCCGATGCAGCACTACGAGAATCTGTACGCCGAGTACTTCGATCTTTATTGCAGCACGCTTTTTCCCGAAACGGACGTGGAGTCGGCTTCCGAACGGTCGCTGCTGCCGCTTCTCAAGCACCAGCTCGATGAATGGCGCTGGATCATCCTCAATCCGCGCCAAAGCGGTGCGCGCATCAATCGGGAACGCGATCTGCGCAGGACCACCGGCGATACTCAGCGGCTGCCGACGCTCAAGAGCCGTCCCTAGGGCGGCTCTTGAGGGCAGCGACTGGGCCAGGACCGGCGATGAGTCCGTCCGTGCTGCGGTGCCTTAAGTCAGCGCTGCCTTGCGTTCCTTCAAGGAAGGAGGCGTCCACAGATAGATCCACGTTTCGGTCAGCGGCCTGCCGTCGACGCGCAAGTACAGGCGAAGATCGATGGGCTCCACGCTGTCCTCGGGCGGCCTGACGTCGAACAGCGCGCGGTAGCCGTGAAATTCTTCGACATAGTGGGCGGTGACGTGTTCGGTTTGACCTCGCGACGAAGTGATCACGGCCTCGACGGGGGCGTCCTTGGCAAGTGCGCCGAGTTCGCCGCCGGCGAAATCGACCGCGAAATGCCACGAATAGTATTGGCGCTTCAGCCCGACGGTGCCGCCGATACCGGTGCGCGTCGCAATGGTCTGCGCTAGGGACGAGGCAAACGGCATGTGCGTGCCCCAGTACATGCGGTAGCCGAACAGCATCTCCTGTCCCGGCTTGGGTTTCTCCAGCGGATTCCAGAACGCAACGATGTTATCGAAGGTTTCATCCACCGTCGGGATCTCTACCAATTGAACCGAGCCTTTGCCCCAGCCGCCGCTCACGCCGGGTTTGGGCTCAATCCATAAACTCGGGCGGCGATCGTAATAAACGCCATCGTCTTGATAGTGATCGAAGTTCCGATCCCTTTGCAGCAAGCCGAAGCCGCGCGGGTTGTCGTCCACGTAGGAGCTGAAGTGCAATTGCGCCGGGTTCGTCAGCGGCCGCCAGATCCACTCACCGGCCCCGGTCCACATCGACAAGCCGTCGGAGTCGTGGATTTCGGGCCGCCAGTCATTCGCGCCGCGCCGGTCGTTCTCGCCGTAGAAGAACATGCTGGTCAGGGGCGCTACGCCCAGTCTCTCGATCGGCTTGCGCGGATACAGGGCACTGTCGATGTCCATGATCTGGGTGCCGCCGGGCGCAATCTGAAAGCGCAATGCTCCGGCAATGCTGGGCGAATCCATCAAGGCATACAGGGTCAGCGTCCCCGAATCCTTGGCCGGGCGTTCGAACCAGAATGCCGTAAAGCGCGGAAATTCCTCCGGACGTGGGAACGCGGTGTCCACGGCGAGCGCGCGAGCCGACAATCCGTATTGTCGCGTGTCCCCGCCTACGGCGCGAAAATAGCTGGCCCCCAGATAGGCGGCCACATCGGCCTTCCAGTTCGTCACGAACTGCACCCGGAATCCCGCGAAACCTGCGTGATCGCGCATCAATTTCGGATCGATGCCCGCCTTGTCGAATTCGAACATCGCGGTGTCGTAGACGATTTCGCGCGATTGGCCGTCGACGATCTCGAACAAGCGCACGGGCTCGGTGAAACTTCTGCCGACGTGAAAAAATTGCAGGCGAAACGCCAAGCCGGAATTCGCCCACAGGGCGTGATCGGTGCGAAAACGCAGGGATTGAAATTGGTCGTAGCTGAGCTTCGCCATCGCCGGCGGCAGGATGTCCTGAGACGCCTGATAGGCCGCACCGGCGAGCTTGCGCGCCTGGCCCTTGAGCCAGGCATAGTCGAAGGGCTGGCCCGGTGTGGCGGGCGTAGCCGGCCCGCCGGAGCCGATTTCAGGCAACGCCCATCCTGCAGCCGCCAGCGCCACCGCTGATTTAAGTATTGCGCGTCGTGGGAGCATTATTCCTATTCCTCTAAATCAAGAACTGGGGATATTCGGCATCCGGCAAAAGTGCCAGCTGGTTGAGCAATCGAGCGTCGCCGGCCACTTCGACGCGCTCGGCCGGCGTCAGCCAGCTCAGAACCTCATCGAGTGACAGCGCGTCTTTGAGCTTCTGTTCCGCGGTGAAGGCATACGGGTCGGGACGGCCGCGGGGATCCGCAGGCCTGGGCAGATTGCCTTTGATGTGCTGCAGCCGCGAATCTCGGTTGCGCGCCAGGTGGCGCAGGCCATCCTCCGGCGGCGCGCTCGCCGCGCGCATGAGTTCACGGCGACGCGCCACCAGCGCGGGGGTGTCGATTTCCTCGGGCGTGCGCAGCAGCGCGAACCGAGAGAGCACTCTGCCGAGGCTTTCGCTGCCGCTGGCGCGCGACAAGGGCACGGCGAGAAAAAGCCCCAATAGCGCCGGCGACAGCCACGCGAGCAGCGGTGGCGAGAGAAACCAGACGATCACCGCGGTCATGCAGCTCAAGAGCATGTGTCGCTTGTGATAATGCCAGGCATCGGACCAAGTCGTGCCGCCACCACGCCGCTGCGGCTTCCAGCCGGAGTCGCGTCCCATGAACACCTCAAAGACATGGCGGCAATGAATCAGCATGAGTATCGGCGCATAAAGTGCCGACAGCACGACCTCGAGCAGAAAGCTTGCGGCGATGCCGATCACGCCGCCGCCGCCGCGGCGGATTCGCCCGGACAGGAGGGCATGAATCAATCCGAGCATCTTCGGTATCAGAAGCACCACCATGCTGAACCAGAACAGGGCCATCATTAATTCAACATCGAACCGCGGCCATGTCGGGAACAGCTGAAAATCGTGATTGAAATATTCCGGGCGAATCAAATGCGATTGCACCGCGAGCGCGAAACCGATGCCGAGCATCACCAGCCAAAGCGGCGAGGATAGGTAGCTCATGATGCCGACGCCGAGGTGCATGCGGCTGACGAAACTCAGTCCGCTGGATCCGATGATCTTCATGTGTTGCAGATTGCCTTGAGCCCAGCGGCGATCGCGAATCGCCACGTCGATCAACGACGGCGGGGATTCTTCCCATGATCCCCCGCAGTCGGTGGCCATGCGCACCTTCCAGCCGCCGCGGCGCATGAGCGCAGCCTCGACGAAATCATGCGAAAGAATGAATCCGCCGAAGGGTTTGCGGCCCGCGAGCTTGGGCAGCCCGCAATTCTGAGCGAATGCAACCATGCGAATGATGGCGTTATGTCCCCAATAATTGCAACTATCGCCCGACCACGCGCTCAGTCCGCGCGTGATGACGGGTCCATACACGCAGGCCGCGAATTGCTGCAGGCGGCCAAAAAAGGTCGTCGCGCCGATGAGTTGCGGAGCGGTCTGCAAAATTCCCAAATCGGGGTCGGCGCGCATTGCCTGGGCCAGACGCCGCAGAGTGGGAGCATCGATCAGGCTGTCGGCGTCGAGCACGATCATGTGATCGTAGCGGCCGCCCCACCGCACCACGAATTCCTCCAGATTGCCGGATTTGCGCGCGATGTTCTGCCAGCGCCGCCGATACCAGACCGGCATGATGGTGAGCAGCGAGTTGCGCAGCCGATCCACGCTCAGGCTCTCACGAATCCAGGCGTCCGCATTGGTCGAGTCAGAGAGAATCACGATTTCGAAGCCGCGATTGGCGCCGATCTGTGCGAGCGCTTCCGCCATGGCCTGCAGCGCTGCTGTGGTACGCAGCGGGTCCTCATTGTAAATGGGCATGACCAGCGCCGTCCGCGATTCCGCTGCATCCGCATTGAGGTCCGGGTCGCGCCGTTTCGACGCGCCTGCCAATACCGAACCTGCAGCGAAAGCTATCCAGCCGAGCGACACCGCAAAGAAAAAAATCATCATGCCTTGCAGCAGCGTCATGCTGGCGAATCGTACGACCTGCAACATTTGGTACACGCCGTAAGTCGTGACGCCCGCGGTGATCGTTATGAGAATGAAGCGTGCGTACAGAACCGCGGCGCTTGGCGCCCGGCGTTCGCGGCGCAGCGGCCGGTTGTGCAGATCCTGCGGCGGCATGTGCAATGGGCTGTCGGGCGGCATGCCGCCCGGCGCGGTGTGCGGTGGCACCGCAGTGGCGGAACTCAGCTGGATGTCCATCGATACAGCCATGTCTCGGTCACCGGCCGATCGCCGCGCATGATGCGCAACCGCAGTTCGATCAGTTCGGCGTCACGAGGATCGATCTCAAAGCTGGCGCGCAAGCCGTGCAAGGCGCTGTTCGACATGAGCGCGGCATTGGAAATTCTGCCGGCGGACGACGATAGGTCGAGGCGCAAGCCATCGATTTTTTCGCCCGCCCCGACGAAATCCAGCAAGAATACGCGCCGCTTGCCGTCGAGACTGGCGCCGGAACGGGTGGCGATGGTCTTGCCCAGGGACTTGGGCTGCGTGGGCTCGGCGTTCCATACGATACGGTAGGCGAAATGAGCGGCACGTCCGGGCGTCAATGGCTGCGATGGACGCCAAAACGCCACGATGTTGTCATTGCTCTCGCGCCCGGATGGTATTTCCACCAGCTCGACCGAACCCGGCCCCCAATCGCTCTTGGGCTCGATCCAAGCGCTTGGCCGACGTTCGTATTGCGCATCGAAATCCTGAAAATCGCTCTGCTGGCGGGACCGCTGCACCAGGCCGAACCCTTGCGGCTGCTGGGTGGTGAATGTAGACACTTGGAGTTTGATCGGATTCGCCAGCGGCCTGAATATTTGTTCGCCGGAGGTCGCCGCGATCATCAGACCGTCGGAGTCGTGCACCTCCGGCCGGTAGTCATCCAGACGCCCGCGATTGGTTTCATCGAACAAAAACATCGAGGTAAGCGGCGCGATGCCAGCCACGCGAATTTCACTGCGCGGGAACAAAGTCATGTCCACGTCGGTGAAGGTCTCAACGCCCGGCTGCACGGTGAATTGGTAGGCACCCGTCGTCGATGCGCTTTCGAGCAAGGCGTAAATCACGATGGTCGTCGAATGCGGAACCGGCTGCTCAATCCAGAAATGCGTGAACAGCGGAAATTCCTCGCCCGACGGCTCGGCGGTATCGATTGCAAGCCCGCGCGCCGACAGGCCATACAGCAGACTCTTGGCGACGGCCCGGAAGTAGCTTGCTCCCTGGAACACGAGAAATTCGTCCCAGATCTTGGTCGAGTTGATGCGGCTCCGAACGCGAAAGCCGGACAGCGGCAGCGAGACCTTGTCCAGTTGCGCGGGAAAGGCGGACTGCATTTGGAACATGGCCGGCGTCGCCACGACATCGTGAGCCACACCGTCTGCAACGGTGGAGACGGTGACGGCCGTTTGCAAATTGTACCCGGCCCGCAGCAATTCGAGACGAAACGGCAGTTGCTCCGTGCGCCAAATGCCGGCATCTGGATTGAAGCGGATGCTGCGGTATTGCTCGGGGCTCAATTTGTCGAGGCCGGCAGGCAATCGATTGTGTTGCGGCGAATAGGGAGTAGAGGCCCGGCGTTTGGCGTCCGCCAGCAAGGTATCGAACGTGAACGGGTACGTGTCCGGCGGCTTAGGGGGCGCCGGTGTCTTCGCGGCGCACGCGTCGGCGGCGACCAGCGCGAACGCGAGCACGAGCAATGATTTGGCAATTGAAACCGCCAAGGCTCCCCCGAATTTGGCCCAAAGGGCAACTGCAGATTTGCTGGATCGACATTAATGAGGCCCGAAATTGTAGCGGATCCAGCCCACTAACCTTGATGAAACCGGCGGGGTCTGTCAACGGGCAATGCGAGGCGGCCGCCTGATATAGTCCCCAGCCATGTCGGACCCCGCTCATTCAGGCCAGGAACCCCAAAGTGCCGCGGCAGTGCTCATGGTGCGGCCGGCGAGCTTTGGCTTCAATCCGCAAACCGCCGCCAGCAATGCGTTCCAGCGCGACGCCGATTCGGCCGACGATGTCGACACCCAAAGGTTGGTCCTGGGCGAGTTCGATGCAGTGGCGCGGGCGCTCGAGCGCGCCGACGTCGAGGTGCTGATAGCGCCGGACACCCCGTTGCCGGTGAAACCGGACGCAATTTTCCCCAACAATTGGGTCAGCTTTCATAGCGACGGCACTGTGACGCTCTACCCGATGCTGGCGCCCAACCGTCGATTGGAGCGGCGCCAAGAGATTCTCGATCGGGTGGTGAGCAGGGGCCGGTTCCGCGTGACGCGAACGGTGGATTTGACGCATCGCGAGGCAGAGGGGAAGTACCTCGAAGGCACGGGCAGCCTCGTATTGGATCGCACGCATCGGGTCGCTTATGCCAGCTTGTCGCCGCGTACCGACCTCGATGTCCTGGGTGAATTCGCGCAATTATTGGACTATGAACTGGTCGCTTTCGAAGCTCAGGGCGCGGGCGCGCAGCCCGTGTATCACACCAATGTGGTGATGGCCATCGGCACTCGATTTGCCGTGGTATGCGGCGAGTCGATCGGCCGGCCGCCGCACCGCGACGCCGTGTTCAGCCGCCTGCGCGCCGCCGGCCACGACATCATCGATATAACAAGGGGGCAGATGTTCGAGTTCGCCGGCAACCTGCTGGAATTGGCAACCCCGGGCGGCCGGGTCATCGCCTTGTCGACGACGGCGTGGGACAGCCTTGAAGCGGCGCAGCGGCGAATTCTTGAATCGCACGCCGGCGTGGTGCCTGTGGCGATTCCCACCATCGAGCGTATCGGCGGTGGCGGTGTACGCTGCATGCTGGCGGAGCTGCACCTGCCCAAACGCCAGTAGGGACGACATTGCATCTAATGTCATAATCCGAGGATGTTGGAACTCGGCGTCAAGTTGCTCATCGCTTATCTGCTCGGCACGCTGCTGGGCAGCCTGATACTGGGCCGAGTGCGCGGGGTGGACATTCGCAGCATGGGCAGCGGCAACGCGGGCGCCACGAATGCGCTGCGCACCCAGGGCAAGTTGTTTGGATTTCTGGTGCTCGTCGTCGATATCGCGAAAGGTGCGTTCG
This sequence comes from Gammaproteobacteria bacterium, assembly GCA_025358295.1. Lineage (GTDB taxonomy): Bacteria > Pseudomonadota > Gammaproteobacteria > Steroidobacterales > Steroidobacteraceae > Bog-1198. The sequence continues at coordinate 153,922 of JANYJY010000009.1, read as the reverse complement.
CTGTTTGGTGGCTGCCGACGACAGTGCTTCCCGGCGTCGGCATCGATCCCGATCTGCCGCGCGACTGGCTGGCCTTGGCATGCGGCTTCGCTGTCATCGTCGGACATGTTTATCCCGTGTGGTTCAGCTTTCGCGGCGGCAAGGGGGCGGCAACTGTGGTCGGTGTGATCGCGGCCTTGGATCTGCCACTGCTCCTTCCCCTGGTCTTGAGCTGGTTCGTCGTGCTCCTGCTGACGGGATACGTCGGTCTGGCCACCATGCTGGCAGGCGTCGCCCTGGTGATCGCGGTCCTGCTGCTCGAACCGCACAACATTCCGTTGCTGAGTTTTTGCGCGGCGGTCGCCGCATTTGTCATCTACACGCACCGCGGCAACATCGCCCGCATGCGCGCGGGCCAAGAGAGCCGCGTGCGACGACTATGGCTGTTTCGATCGCGAGCTGCCTAGATCATCCCTTGCTGCTGGTATTGCTGGCGGACGGCCGACTGCATTCCGGCGAGCGGCTGGCGAAGGAGCTCAACGTAAGCCGCGCGGCCGTATGGAAGGGCGTCGAGCGGTTGCGGACCCTGGGGCTGGACGTGGAGGCGCTGCCGCGGCGCGGTTACCGCCTGTCCAGCCCCGTCGAATTGCTTGATGCGCGGCTCATCGAGGCTGAGGTCGGTTCGCCCCGGCGATCGTGGCTTCGCAATCTCGATCTGCGGTTCGAGGTGGATTCGACCAACACCCGGCTGTTTGCGCTTGATCCGCCGCCCGGCGGCAGCGCGGACGTCTGCTTAACTGAATTGCAGCATGCCGGCCGAGGTCGCCGCGGCAGGCCCTGGATTGCACCATTCGGCGGCGGCATCGCGCTCTCGATGGCCTGGACCTTCGGTGATGGGGTACGTACCTTGCCGGCCTTGAGTTTGGCCGTTGGAGTCGCCATCGTGCGGGCGGCCCGGCGTGCGGGTGCGCAGGGCGTGACCCTGAAGTGGCCGAACGATATTTGGTTCCAAGACCGCAAAGTGGGCGGCGTGCTGATCGAGCTGCGCGCCGAGGCGAGTGGGCCTGCGCATGTGGTGATCGGTGTCGGCATCAATGTGCGACTGTCGCCGGCTGCGCGCCGGAAGATCGAAGCCAGCGGCGTCAAAGTCGCGGCCTTGACGGATGCCTGCGCTACCGAGCCGTCGCGCAATTTGATGGCAGGGGCCACCTTGGACGAGCTTTTGAGTATGCTGGCGCAGTTCGAGCGCGAGGGTTTTGCCGCGTTCCGGGATGAGTGGGCTGCACTCGATGCCTTGAAGGGCCGGCCGGCGCGGGTGACGTTGGGTAATGGCGTCGTTTTGGGAACGGCCTTAGGGGTCGACGCCGAAGGTGCGTTGCAGCTTGATACCGGGGTGGCTGTGCAGCGGTTCGTGTCCGGCGAGGCGAGTTTGCGCGCCATTGAAGGTGATTCTTGACGCTGTTAAAGAGCATTGTCGTGAGTTTGGTGCTGGCCAACGTAGGCTATTTTCTATGGTCGCGCGGCATCGCCAAAACACCGGATCCGGCGGCTCAAGGGGCTGCCGTGAAGACACTGAAGCTGGCATCCGAATCCCCGGACTCCGAGCATCCGGCGATCGCCGAAGCCGGCGGCGTTACGGGAGACGGCGCCACGGGCAGCAGCATTGCCGTGGGCGGCGAGCCCGCCCGCAGCGACGCTGACGAGGGCGCAAAGCCGGCGCTGCTCACCAATGTGAAGCGCTGTATTAGTGTCGGGCCGTTTCCTGATGTGTCGGAAGCCGCTCGCGCCGCCAACACTTTGCGTGGCGGCGGCTACGATCCCCGGCAGCGGGTCGCCGAGGGAGATGTTTGGGCGGGAGTTTGGGTTTATTTGCCGCTACCGCCCTCGCGGGCGGCTGGCGATCAGATTTTGGCAAAGCTCAAAGCGGGCGGCATCGATGACGCGATGGGGATGCCAGGTCCGAATGACGGCTCCGTCATTTCGCTTGGCTTATACAGCGAACCGAAGCGCGCCCAGGCTCGGGTTGCCCAAGCGCAGGCATTAGGGTTCAATCCGGGAATCGCGGACCGCAAGCGCACCGGCAATGTGTATTGGATCGACATCGACTTGAAGCCAACCGACAGTTTATTGAACCCCGCCGATTTGCAAGGTGAGGCCGGACGCATCGTGCGGCTTGAAGTGAAGGGCTGTCCGACGGTTTCCCCCGGGTCGCCATGACGGCGCGTGAAGCAACCCTGAAGACCATGGCGGGTGCGGGCGCCGTTGTCGGCTACGGCTGCCTGGTTGCATTCCTTTATCTTGTCGGACTGCAAACCTACCGCTGGTTCCGCGACGGCGAATGGACGCATATCGGCTTGAACGACGGACTGCAGATCGGGCTGGCGCGGTGTTGCCTCAAGGACGGCGACACGGGTCGGCTCGCAGAATTCATGCACTGGCTCGACGCCCCGGTGGACTGGCTGGGCGTTCACAAGATCTTCGAAGTGGTTCCCGCGTCCCTTGCCGTGTTTGCGTTGAGCATTGCGGGGAATTGCTTGTTCATTTACTGCCGGGATCGCCTCGACAAGCGTTAAGTTGTTGCGGCGGGCGGACCACGGGATGCCGATGCTGACGAGTTTCAAGTTTTTGCTGAAGAGCATCATTCTCCCGCCCGCCGGGCCGCTGTTGCTTGCCGGTCTCGGCGTGTATCTCCTGAGGCGACGACCGCGCATGGCGCGCCTCTGCTTGCTGCTTGGACTCGGATCCCTTTGGCTGCTGTCGACGCCTCTGGTCGCCGATGCGTTGACCGGTCTCGCCGAACGCTATCCTCCCCTGAATTTTCAGAGCGCCGCCGGCGCACAGGCAGTCGTGATACTTGGCGGGGGCGGCCAGCGCGCGTTCGCGCCGGAATACGCCGGCCCGGCCGCCGAGCCGCTGCTGCTCGAACGTCTCAGTTACGGTGCCTATGTCGCGGGTAGAACGGGCCTTCCCGTGCTGGTGACCGGCCTGCACATTGAGGCGGACGCCATGAGCAGCACGCTGCGGCGCAATTTCGGCGTGCAGACGCGGTGGGTTGAGGACGAGTCGCACGACACGTTTGAAAACGCGCGCAATTCCGTGCGCCTGCTGAAGGCCGACGGTGTGCGCCGCATCGTACTCGTGACGCGAGCGACGCATATGTGGCGCTCGGTGCAGGAATTCGCCGCCGCCGGCATCGACGTCGTTCCCGCGCCCGTCGGCATTCTCACGGTCCGCGATGTTGGGATGTCGCGCTATGCGCCGAACCCCGATGCCCTGCTGCGCGCATACGCCGCCGTCTACGAACTTTTAGGCGAGCCGGTCCGGGTATTTCTCGCAGCCACACATTTGCGCAGGCAGGGAGGCTCATGAGCGATCCGCTGTTTGCCCCATGCAGAGGCTCTCTAGCCGCCGCGTTCCACGGGGGGTGGATCGCCCTCCCATAGATGCGCGACGCTGCCGGCAGGCGCAGCCGTAGGATTGTCCGGGCTTGATCGCCTGCTGATTCAGACCCGAGACGCCGTCCATGCCGTTCGGCATGCGCTGGCCGTGCCAATGAATGCTGGTGTGTTCGGATAAGCGATTGGTCACGAACATGCGAACGCGGTCGCCTTCTACCACCTCGATGGTCGGGCCCGGGGATTGCCCGTTGTAGCCCCAGAGATGCGCCTTCATGCCCGGCGCGATTTCGCGGATCACCGCTCCGCCACGAGATGGAATTCCTTCACGCCGTTGTGCATGCGCCAGGGCCGGCTCCAGCCGTTCAACGTCGAAGCGGCTCGCTCGCTCCAGGTTGAGGCTGTGCGCAAGTTCGTCCAGCCCCGCTACTTTCACCAGCGTCACAGGTCCGCCGGCGCTGCAGTAAACAGATGGCGTGGCGGGCGGCTCTCATTTCATTAATTTCTTACGCAACGACAACAATTCTCGTCGGCGTGCGGGGCTGGACTTAGGGTAGTTCAACTGCAGCGCTGCAATTGTGTCGAGCACGATGCGGGAGACAATAAGACGAGTGTTGAGCTTGTCGTCGGCGGGAACGACAAACCACGGGGCGCATTTCGTGCTGGTCGCACTCAGGCATTTTTCATAGGCCCGCCTGTAGTCCTTCCAGTATTTACGTTCCTCGATATCGGCAAGGCTGAATTTCCAATTCTTTTCTGGCCGATCGATGCGATCGAGGAATCGCTTGCGTTGCTCTTCCTTGGACAGATGCAGGAAGAACTTGATGATCCGTGTGCCGTTGCGGTCCAGGTGCCGCTCCAGTTCGACGATGGACCGGTACCTCTCAGGCCAAATCGGCTTGCCGTCCGGCGCAGTGGCGGACACGCCCTGCCCATGCAGTATCTTCGGATGCACTCTGACGATCAGTACTTCCTCGTAGTAGGAACGGTTGAAGATGCCGATCCGCCCGCGCTCGGGCAGATCGCGGGTCGTCCGCCACAGAAAATCGTGCTTCAGTTCGGCGTCGCTGGGATGCTTGTAGCTGAACACCTGGCAACCCTGTGGGTTGACGCCCGACATGACGTGGCGAATCGCGCCATCCTTTCCGGCTGCATCCATGGCCTGAAAAATCAACAGGACGGCGTAGTGGTTTGAGGCGTAGAGCAGTTCCTGCTGCGCACTCAGGGCTTTGACGTGCTTGCGCAGCAGATCCTGATACTCATCGTTCGACGAGTAGACCGGATCGACCCGGGTGGGCCACGCGCCGAGGTCGACGTTTGCGCCTTCCCGTACCCGAAAATCCTTTGAATTGATGTGCACCGGCAGCTCCGAGGAGGGTGTTTCAAGCCACTATGCCGCGAATCGCCGTGGATGTATCTCGAAATCGCGGGCACGGGCGCGCGCATTAATTGGCCCGGCCATTCGGGGCGCTGCTAATATCCGCTGCTTGCCAATTCGCCGGAGTTCGCCGCATTGCTCGATTCGACCATTCGACCCGACGCGGCGCAAACCCGCCGCGTTTTGTTTGCGAGCTTGATCGGTACGACGATCGAGTTTTTCGACTTTTATATTTACGCCACTGCCGCCGTGCTGGTGTTCCCCAAGCTGTTCTTTCCCAAAGGCGATCCGGCGACCGCCATGCTGCAATCATTGGCCACTTTTGCCTTGGCTTTTTTGGCACGCCCCGTCGGCTCGGCCGTATTCGGGCATTTCGGCGATCGCATCGGGCGCAAGGCAACCTTGGTCACGGCTTTGCTCACCATGGGGATTTCAACGGTGTGCATCGGATTGCTTCCGACCTATGCGTCCATCGGTTTGGCGGCGACAGGGTTGTTGGCGCTGTGCAGGTTTGGGCAGGGCGTAGGCCTCGGCGGTGAATGGGGCGGTGCGGTGCTGCTGGCGACCGAAAATGCGCCGCCGGGCAAACAGGCCTGGTATGGGAGCTTTCCGCAACTCGGGGCGCCGCTGGGATTCATCTGTTCCACCGGCGTGTTTCTGTTGATGACCAATAATCTGACCGAGGCCCAATTGTTCGGCTGGGGTTGGCGGGTGCCGTTCCTCGCCAGCGCCACCTTGGTCTTGTTGGGGCTGTATGTGCGACTACAGTTGGTCGAAACGCCCGCCTTCCAGCGCAGTCTCGCGCAGGGCGAGCGAGTGCGAGTGCCCTTTAGTGTGGTGATTTCCAAGCATTCGCGTGCGCTGTTGCTCGGCACATTGGCCGCAATCATCGCCTTCGTGGTCTTTTATGTGATGACGGTATTTACCCTGGGTTGGGCTACCAACGCACTCAAGTTCGACCGTCAACAATTTTTGATTCTGCAGCTCGTCACGGTGCCTTTCTTTGCGCTGACCATCTCGCTTTCCGCCGTCATTGCCGGACGTGTGGGAGAGCGTATCACCTTGATTGTCGCGGCGGCCCTGCTCATCGCCTTCGGCTTCGCGTTCCGGCCGCTGTTCTCCGGGCACGACACGTTGAGTGCGTTGCTGTTTTTGGCGCTGGGCTTTTCCCTGACCGGCCTTACCTATGGACCTCTCGGAAGCGCGCTCGCGAAGCTATTTCCGACTTCCGTGCGCTACACCGGCACATCGCTGGCATTCAATCTTGCCGGCATCTTGGGCGCCTCGCCGGCGGCGCCGATTGCAGCCTATTTGGCGGTGCATTATGGCGTAGCCTACGTGGGGTATTATCTATCCGCGACAGGATTGGTCAGCCTGATCGCCTTGCTACTCATCAAGGACTTACATTAAGGGAGAATCGCCATGATTCGCGCTCTGAGGACACGATTCCACGGTCGAGTTTTTGCGCTGCTATATACGGCGAGCCTGCTCGCGCCCATCCATGCCTACGCTGCGGATGTCTACGACGCGGCAGTGGCGCATGCCGGACGCAGCGCCGCGGACCTGAAACGCGATGCGCTCGATCACCCCGCCGAGATTCTGCGTCTCTCCGGCATCCAGCCGGGAATGAGGATTGCCGATGTGCTCGCCGGCGACGGTTACTACAGCGAGATCGCGAGTTACGTCGTGGGTCCCAAGGGCAGGGTCTTCATGATCAACAATGCGGCCTTCGACCATTGGAGCGAGGGTCCGTTGCAAACGCGTCTGGCGTCGGATCGTTTGGCTAACGTCGAACACAAGACGCTCGATCTCAATCATATGAATTTGGCGGCCGCGAGCCTGGATGCCGTTTTCTTGATCAAGGTGTATCACGATTTGTACTGGGTGGATTCGAGCGGCGAATGGCCCAAGATCGATACCGGCAGTGTGCTCAATCAGCTTGCGCACGCATTGAAGCCGGGCGGAGTGCTGCTGTTGGTCGATCATTCGGCGCAGGCTGGAAGCGGAAAAAGCGCCGCGTCCGATTTGCATCGAATCGAGGAAAGTTACGCGATCAAGGATATTGAATCGCACGGATTCAAGGTCGCCGCCAGGAGCGATGTATTGAGAAGGCCCGACGATGCTCGCGATCTGATCAGCTACAAGGGCGCCGCGCTTGGCAAGACCGACCGCTTTGTGCTGGTTTTCCACCGCACCGCGCAATAGGCGCGGCGGCTTCGGGTCAAGTCGAAACGGCGGAGTTCAGCCAGCGCGACAGTGTGTTTGCGTCCATGGCGCCGGATTGGCGTGCGATCTCTTTGCCCGCGCGAAATACGATGAGCGTCGGGATGCTGCGAATATTGTAGCGCGCCGCCGGAGAAGGCTCGTCCTGGGTGTTGAGTTTCGCGAAGCGTAATTTCGGCTCGAGCTGGCGCGCCGCCGCTTCGTAGAAAGGCGCCATGGCGATGCAAGGGCCGCACCAGGGCGCCCAAAAATCGACGACCAATGGTAGCCCGCTGCGGCTCAGATGGCGCTCGAAATTACGTTCCGTCAGCTCGAACGGTTTTCCTGCGAACAGCGCGAAATGGCATTTGGGACAGCGTGGCGCGTCATTTAAACGCTCGCCCGGCAGTCGCACCACCGAGTCACAGTGTCCACAAACCACGTCGACATTTTCGCTCATGGACGCGCGTTCCTATTTAGGCTGGGCGACCAAAATGGAAAAGCTTCCCGGAGCGATGCTTCGCCGCGGGTGCGGCTGCTCCTGCGTTGCGGGCGGCGCAGCGCCAAGCGTAGCCGCGGCCAGATAAATGGCGTGGGTTGCGGGGTCCAGTGCCATGGTGCGAGCGCTGATCTGCGTCGTCAGAATCGCAACCACCTTGTATACATCGGGTGTTTCTTGATGGATCACCGTCAGAGTGCCATCGGCGCCGTTGGAACTGAACACGAGTCCGAGAGCGGGGTCGAACGCCGCAGCGTCTGGACCCCTGCCGATGACGATTCGTGCGACCTGCTTGCCCGAGAGCGAATCCGTCACCGCCATGACTTCATTCTCGCAGACCGAGAACAATCGATGATGAGCCGAGTCCAGCGCGAGGCCGCTCGGATTGGCGCACCCCGGCAAGGGCCAGGTTGCCTTAACGGCGAGCGACTTCGCATCGATGGCAACGAGCTTGCCCGATTCCGTCTCGATATTGACGTACACCGTGCCCGCCGCATCGGTGGCCATGAACTCCGGCGGCCCCGGCAGCGCGATCGTAGCCGCTACTTGCAGCGATGTGGCGTCGAGTACCGTGAGGTTGGACGAATCCCCATTGGCAGTTATGACGTGGTTGTGCCGCGGCTCGTACAGGATGGCATCGGGCTTCTTGCCGGAGACCGACACCTCTTGAATCACATGCAAAGTGTCGAGCTCGAATGCGGTGACGCTGTCGCTGCGGCCATTGCTGGTAAAGCCTCGCATCAGTGCCGGCGCCAATGCAATACCGTGAACGCCGGCCGTGTTGGGAATGGTTCCCGCGCTTTTGCCGCTGACGGTTTCGATCACGTCCACATGATCGCTGCGGCTGACGAACAGGCGTGCGCCGCTGGCTTCCAAGGTGAGGTAATCCCATCCGCCGGCGCCACCCAGCGGCCAGCGTTGCGCCACTGAGTAGACCGGTGCGGGCAGCGGCGACGAATCGGCCGCCTGACCCCAGGCGCCGGCGGCTTGCAGCAGCGCGAACAGGGTGAAAGCAAGAATGCGTGGCATGATGAATACCTTGTTTCTGGCCAATGCCTAGTTTACCTGCATTGCTGGCGGGAAAATATTTCGTCGTGATATCCACCGTGTAACTTCTTCGCACTGCGGCCGCGCGACAGTGTAAAAATCGCCTATGATCACCCGATATGTCCGGCGATCCCACGGAAAATCTGCTCAAGGCCATCGATGGGCGGCGCGATGAGCTGATCGAATTGACTCGCGCGCTGATTCGCTTTCCGACCGTGAATCCACCGGGTGAGGCGTATCGTCCTTGTGCGGAATTCATCGGCGAGCGCATGCGCGCCCGTGGGTTCGCCGTCGAATACGTGCGCGCGACCGGCACGCGCGACGACAGCGAGCAACACCCCTCGCATCAATGTCATTGCCCGGCGCGAGGGCGCTTCGCCCGGGCCCTGCGTGCATTTCAACAGCCATATCGACGTCGTGCAAAGCGGCCTCGGTTGGAGCTTGGATCCTTTCTCTGCTGTGGTGCGGGACGGACGGGTGTATGGCCGCGGCGCATGCGACATGAAGGGCGGCATGGCGGCCTCCATCATTGCCGTCGAGGGCTTGCTCGATTGCACCGCGAAATTGCCCGGCACGCTCGAGATATCGGGCACGGTCGACGAAGAATCGGGCGGATTCGGCGGTGTGCATTATTTGGCGGAGCGCGGCTGGTTCTCTCCGCCGCGGGTTGACCACGTGATCATTCCCGAGCCCTTGAATGTCGATCGTGTCTGCGTCGGCCACCGCGGCGTCTGGTGGGCAGAGATCGAGACCCATGGCCGAATGGCGCACGGCTCGATGCCGTTTCTCGGCGATTGCGCCGTCCGCCACATGCATGCGGTCGTCGAGCGATTCGAGCGCGATCTGTATCCCAAGCTCGCCGCGCGGCGCACGGACATGCCCGTGGTGCCCTCGGGCGCGCGACATTCGACCCTGAATATCAATTCGATTCATGGCGGACAGGCGGAGTTCGCGGGCTATCCCGCTCCCTTGGTGTCTGATTCCTGTCGCATGGTCATTGACCGCCGGCTGCTCATCGAAGAGAGCATGGACAGCGTCAAGGGAGAGGTTCGCGAGCTGTTGGATCAGCTTGCCGCGGATCGCGCCGGCTTTCGTTACAGCATCCGAGATATTTTCGAAGTTCACCCGACCATGGCGGATCGGAATGGTCCGGTCGCACGCAGCACCGCTGCGGCGATCAGGCGCGTGCTCGGCCGCGACCCCGAGTTCGTTTGTTCGCCGGGGACTTACGATCAGAAACATATCGATCGCGTCGGGAAATTGCGCGATTGCATCGCCTACGGCCCGGGAATTCTCGAATTGGCACATCAGCCCGACGAGTACGTGGTGATCGAGGACATGGTCGACTCTGCCAAGGTGATGGCACTGGCCGCGCGCTCGCTGCTGCTCGGAACGTCGTCAGACGGATAGCGAACCGCTGAAGTGCACGGCGCGCGCGATAGCGCGGGCCACGCAATCGGCCGCCGCCGATCCTATGCGACCAACATGGGCGGCGCGCAGCCGGCTTTCAAGCAGCTTCACCTCGCCGCTCGCCAGCGCGAAGATGGTGTCGCCATCGAGGGGTGTATGTGCGGGCCGAACCGCACGCGCAATCCCATCCTGCGCCATCATGGCCACGCGCTTGCATTCCGCCGTGGTCAAATCGGCATTGCACGCGACCACGCCCAGCGTGGTATTGGTGCCGGCCTGCAATCGACCCATGACCTGCAATCGAGATTCATCGGGTGCCGGATCGCTCAAGTCCATGCGTGTCGTTGGCGGTCCGCCGCCGCCGAATTCCTCGGCCAGTTCGAAAGCCCACGCCCAATAGGTCTTGCCGTCCGGCATCAGGGCGGAACCGATGGAGTTCACCGCCACCAAGGCGCCGACGATGAGACCGTCGCCCAAATCCAGGGAGGTGGAACCGATGCCGCCTTTGAGCACGCCCGCCATGGCGCCGCGTCCCGCGCCCACGGAGCCCAATTCAAAGTGGGAATCAGCGGCTTTGAGTGCGCATATTCCTAAATCGCGGTAGGGCGGCTCCAGGCCCCAGTTCTTGTCGCCGCCGTTGCCGAGATCATGCAGCACGGCCGACGGCACGATGGGAATATGGTGCGAGCCCGGCCGCAGTTGCAGGCCGATATTCATGTTCGACAAGGCAGCGGCGACGCCGTCCGCCGCACCCAGCCCAAATACCGAACCTCCGGCGAGCACCACGGCATGTGCGCGGCCCACCAGATTCTCAGGAGACAAGGCATCCGTTTCGCGACTCCCGGGACCGCCTCCCCGTACATCGACAGCCGCCGGCCAGCCCGATCCGCACAGCACCGCGGTGACGCCCGTCGCGACTTTCTCATCGGTCGCATGACCGACCGTGAGTCCGGCGATGTCCGTGATCAGGTTTCTGGGCGCGGGCCGAAACACATATGCCTAACGCGGCTGCGCCGCGATGACCGCCAATCCCTGCAGCACGAGATCCGGCACTACCTCGCCATGCAGGCGCATCGTGCCTGTGATCATGCCGGCATCGCCACCGGTGATGAACAACTTGGGTTTCGAGCCCGTGGCCTGTTCGATGACTTCCGCGGCGCGGTCGGCCATGCCCGCCAGCGCAAAGACCGCCCCGCGCGATACGGCGCCGATGGTGTTATTGGCCAGAACTCCGGCCAGGGATGGGGTGCTGTGCATGGCGGCCTTGGCGATATCGCTGGTCTTGTTCATCAAGGCCTCGCGCATCATGTGAATGCCCGGAACGATCAGCCCGCCGAGATGCTGGCCATTGGCATCCACACTGTCGAGTTTGACCGCCGTGCCCGCATCCACCACGCACAGTGCAGAGCGCGCCTTGGTCCAGGCCCCGATCAGGGCGAGCCAACGGTCGGCTCCCAATAGAGAAGGATCGAGATAGCCGTTGGTGAGCCCGTGATACTCGGGAGAGGCGGTGACGAACTCAATGTCGACGCGAAACATTTTCTTCGTGACGCGGGTCAGGTTTTTGGCCATGACGGGACCCGCGACATTGGACACCAGCACTCGCTGCGGCTTCTGACCCGACTCGAACAGAGCGGTGGTCCAAATACCGGGCTTGGCGTCCCGATGCACCACGGCCTGTTGATCGGACAGCCCAGTACTCGTGAGCCAGGCCCACTTTAGGCGGGTGTTTCCGACGTCTATGACCAAAATCATGCGAAATTCATTACCTTTTTGAGTGCCGCCCGGCGTGCAAGCGCGCAAGGATAGCATCGTCGCGAGCTGCTTTGGTGCAAAATACCCGAGCTACATAATGCAGGAAATACCGACGTGAATCAGCGACTTGCATGAGGGACAGTGCCCGTTGTCGGGTGTCTGAGCGGGCTGTTTGGAGCAGTGGTTAAGTCGCCATAAAACATTCTGTCACGGTAAACTGCGCCGCGGTATGCGGTCCCGGCATGCATTTTCTGAATCTATGTGGTGACTATGTTCGAGTTGAAGCAGGCGATCGCCGACATTGCGGATTTTCCGCAGCCGGGAATTTTGTTTCGCGACATTTCGCCTCTGTTGCGCGATCACTTCGACGCGACGATTCGGGCGATGGATGCCTTGTTGTCGGCAGAGGAATGGCGCGGGATCGATGCCTTGGCGGGAATCGAGTCGCGCGGTTTCATCTTGGGATCCGCCCTCGCGATGCATCGGGGCAAGGGGTTTGTGCTGGTACGCAAGAAGGGCAAGTTGCCGCCGCCCGTGGTCGATGTGGCCTACGATCTCGAGTACGGGTCAGGCGTACTTGAAATGCAACGCGGTCAGGGACGTATTCTGCTGATCGATGATGTGCTGGCGACGGGCGGCACCATGAGCGCCGCGGCCGAGGTTTGCGAGCGCGCGGGTTACCATGTTCAGGCGCTGGCAGCACTGATCGATCTGAATCTGGTCAAGAACTACGCGTGGCGAAATCTTCGCCTGCGCGCTGCCGTCAATTACTAAGACATGCAGCATCCGCTCTGAGCACTGATGGCTGAACTGCCGCGCACGCTGGTGGTGGTCGCATTGCGCGCGGAATCCGCGGGCGTGTTCGAAGCTGCCGGCGTCCCGGTGATGTATTGCGGCGTCGGCAAAGTCAACGCGGCGCACGCGCTCACCCGCGAGCTGTGCCGCTACGCGAGGCTAAGTGAACCGATGCCCTGGGTGCTGAATTTCGGCACTGCGGGCAGCCGCCGCCACCCGGCCGGCACCCTGGTGGAGTGCCATGAATTCGTACAACGAGATATGGACGTGCGCGAATTGGGATTCGATTTGGGCGTAACGCCCTATGATGAGTCGCCGTCCCGGCTGTGCGTCGAGCGGATGTTCAACCACTTGCCGGCGGCCGTGTGCGGCAGCGGCGATTCGTTCGCCACGGCGCACTCCGCCATGGATTGCGAGGTTCTCGACATGGAAGCCTACGCTCTGGCAAAAGTCTGCCGGCATGAAAAGGCGCGCTTTGCCTGTGCCAAGTACGTGAGCGACGGCGCGGATCATGCCGCCGCCGATGATTGGCAGCGCAATGCGCACAAGGCGGCTGACGATTTTCTGGCTCTCTATCAGTACGTCGCGCAACGTCGGCCTGGGTAATGTCGGCATGCAATCGGCGCGCAAGGATACGAGCTTGTTGAGATACCTATTGTTGGTCTGCCCTCTGGCCATGTGTTTGCCGGCGCCGGCAGACGCAGCAGTGAGCATCGTGGTGGGACCCACGCCCATTCAGGACGGCGACGCAAAATCCGCCGGCGATATCACCGTCCTCAATGAAAAGCTGGCATTCGCGCTGGGCGTGGGGTCGCCGGTTCCCTACGGGGTGCCACGTGGCGCGATCATCGATGTCGCGCCCGTAGTGAACGGCAAAGTCGGGCGCGATTGTGTGGTGTTCGCCGACTTCATTCCTAACAACTGGTCGGCCTGGCCCAATACCTACCAACACATCGACGTACTCGAACGCGGCCCGCATCGGGCCGTGCTGCGGACGGTGCGCGACTGGGGCAAGGTGCAGGTGACGACGTTGTACACACTGGATTCGAATTCCGATGCGATCAAGATTCGCACGACCATGAGCAATGGCGGTGCGGCGCTGACAGGCCTGCTCTCGGGTCTGACATTGTGGCCGAAGGGGGGCTACCTTTTCGGCGTGCCCGGACTTGATGGAACGGCGCTGCGCGCCGCCGACGGGGCGCTGGCCGATCGGGTGGTTGCCTATGACGAGAATTGGACCGTGGCGCTGCATGCACCGTACGCAGATCATGTCGCCGATGGCTCGAAGGACATGTATCGGCTGCAGGATTTGGCGGCCGGCGAAAGCCGCGATTTCGATGCGTGGCTGCAGGTGGGACAGAGCGGGGATCTGAAGCCCATCGTCGCGGCCGAGATCGCGCGCAAGCACCTGGCCTCAGGAACGGTTCGCGGCACGGTGACCGGACAGGACGGCGCGGCCGCGAAAGGCGCCGTGATTGTGATTGAAAAACAGGGCAAGCCCTATGCGTGGGTGCTGGGCCGCCAGGGTGAGTACGATGTCACGCTGCCCAGCGGTGACTACGTTTTTTACGCCACTGCAAAAAATTACTCGCAGAGCGAGCGGATTGCGGTACAAGTTGCGGCGAACTCCCGCGTCTCGCACGACTTTCATGATCTGCAGATTCCGGCACGCATTGAGTGGAGCGTGACCGATGCGCGCACCGGCACGCCGCTGGACGCTCGCATCAGCATCGCCGAGGGCCAGATACCGTTGGTCGGGTTTCTCGGCCGCAAGACCTTCTTTACGGAGCTCGAGCGCCGCGGACGAGCCGATGTGGCGATCGCGCCAGGAAATTATGTTTTTTCCGTGTCGGCGGGCGGTGGGTTCCTGAGCGAGAGGCAGCAAGTGAAGCTCGCCGTTGGCCCCGGCGGCGTCCAGAAAACAAGCGTCGCGATCACAGCGTTGTTCAATCCATCCGCTCGTCATTGGTATTCAGCGGATCTGCATCATCATGCTGATCAAGCCGAGGCGGTGACTCCGCCCGCGGATTTGGCGCGTTCACAATTGGCGGCCGGGCTCGATGTCTTGTTCGTCAGCGATCACGACTCGATCGTGAACCACGCCGCCTTGCAGACCATTGCCGAGCGGCGCGGTGTGGCTTTTATCCCCGGCATCGAACTGTCCGCATCCTGGGGTCACTTCAACGCGTATCCGCTGACGATCGGGCGGGGCTTGATGATCGATACCGGCACCGCGTCGGTCGATGCCATCTTTGCGGAGGGCCGTCGGCTCGGGGCCGCCGTCGTGCAGGTGAATCATCCGTTCATTCCCTATGGCTATTTCGCGAGCATCAATGACGGCGTGGCACCGGGTGGATTCAATCCGACCTTCGATTTGATGGAGATCAACGCCGAGCAGTCCGCCGACGATGACAAGGTACTGCAGGCACTGTGGAATTTCTGGAATGCAGGCCATCGCTATTACTTGACGGCGGGAACGGATACCCACGATGTGTGGCGCGCCGAATCGGGATCGGTGCGTGCCTACGTACACATCGACGACGCATTGACGGCAAACTCGTTTGCGCAGGCACTCAAGGAGGGTCATGGCTACGTGACCTACGGTCCGCTGGTTTTCCCGTCGGTGATGTTCGGCGACGTATTGAAGGTCAAACCGGGCGCGCCCTTCGTTCTGGGTTTCGATCTTGAATCCGTCGCCGGTGTGGTGAAGGTGGATCTGATCGGTGGCGGGGGGCGGCTCGCGACCCGCTCATTCCGGGCGCCGCCGCGGCAGACCCATGTCGATTTTCCGTTGTCTACTCAGCGGGCCACTTGGTACTCGCTCGTCGTCGAGGACGGGCAGGGTCATCAGGCCTATACAAATCCCATCTGGGTGGATCCCGTCTCGCGCTAGATGGGTGCGACGCAATAATCGAGTCTGACCCCACCGCCCGCCGCCCGCGACGGCGCTCGGTCATTAGCGAATGAATGTCTCGGTTTAGGGGATTTCCCTAGGGGAATCACGGCCGTGACGCTGCTTTTGCGGACAGCAGCACACGGGTCCCGGACGACAATAAGTAACGTTGGGACCATGTTGAAGCGCTGCATCAGGCTAGCCGGCGCGGTTCTCGCCGTTCTGGCCGGATTCCACGCGGTGTCCGCGCATGCCAATACCTGTGCTCCCGCCGGCATTCAGGGCACGGCACCCAATGACTATCGCGACTATTGCTGGCTGGATTTCACGGGTTACTCCGACGCGCTAGCCCAGGCGGGCGGACAGCCGTTCAGTTTCACGCTCCCGGATGGCTCGGTGCTGACCCTGACCGTGCATGCGAGCACGAATAAGGCCAGCCCGGCGCTTGCCGCCCACTCGGTTCCCTCCTGGAGCGGTTCGGCCATCGGGCATAGTGCCTTTAGCGGCATTCCCGGCAATCCGGTTCTGTACGAGCCCGTCAGCGGCTCGACGGTACAACTGGTGATCGACGGCATCGCCGTGACCCCGCCGGCGGGCGGCGGCTCGACTGCGTCCTACGCCATCATTGCCGCCGACGGCGAATCATCCAATCAGAACGAGAAGCTCATCTTCACCACGAACGGCCAGGCGTGGTCGCAGGTGGCGCAAATTCCCTACGGTACGCACTACCCGGCGGTATCCGGGGTAGGCACCGCCACGGTGACTGAAACCGGCGTCGCCGGCACCGTCGGCAGCTTCGCCTTCGCCTCATTCAACAACCCCACGCAGATTTCGGCCACCTTGGTCGGGGGTGGGCTGCAGGGCGCCATGTTCGCGATTCGCTATGCGTCCCTGGCTGTGAACGTGCAATTGAACGGTGCCCGGGCAAATCCGAGCGACCAGTTCGTCTATACGGTGTCCACCCTCGGCGGCGTGCCGGTGGCCAGTGGCGCCACTTCCGGGGCCGGCACCGGTCCGTTCACGCCCGCCAGCGTCCCGACCGTGGCCGCCGGGTATCCGTTCGTGGTGACCGAATCCATGGCAGCGGGCAGCAGTAGCACCATGGCGAGCTATGCCACCGTGCTCAGCTGCACCAATCAGGCGGCCGGCGGTTCGGCCACAGCGCTCCCAAACGGGAGCTCAGTAAGCACTTATACGTTTCCGAGTTTGCAGTACGGAGACTCCGTCTCTTGCCTGTTTACCGTCACCGCCAACCGGACCAACTTGGGAATTCTCAAGACCGGCTCGGCGACGGTCAGCGCGGGCGGTCCGGTGACCTATAACATCGTCGCCAGCAACTCAGGTCCGATCGCCGCGCCTGGCACCCTAGTCAGGGATCCGTCGGTGCCTAATTTCACCCCCACCGGAGTGACCTGTTCGGCGGCCGGCAGTGCCGCCTGTCCGACCACCGGTCTGACCGTCGCCGCTCTGCAGGGGCCCGGCATTGCCATTCCGACTTTCCCCAACGGCGGCTCAGTCACGATCACAGTCAGCGGCACCGCGGGCAACGGCAATATCGTCAACGTTGCGTCGATCACCCCGCCCTCCACCGTGATCGACACCAACGTCACGCCCACCTCGAGCGCGGCCACCATCGTGACCGCGGCGCCGGATGCCATCAGCGCCGCCACCTTTCCCACCAAGGTCGATGCCGGGCAACTCGTGACCGGCACGGTGTCCTTCGCCAACGGCGGGCTGGGCATCGCCAACAGCACGACATTCGGCATCACCCTACCGGCAAATCTCACTGTGCCGCCGACGCTCAGCGGCTTGCCGACGGGCGTCACCTACGGCTACGCGTCGGCCACCGGGCTGGTCACGTTCCTCGGCATGCCGACTTCATTGGCCGCGGGCAGCGCAATCGGTCCCATCAAGGTGAGCTATATCCAGCCTGCTACGGGGACTTCCACCGTGAGCGCCGTGGTCACCACCATTGCCGACAGCAATCCCGGCAACAACCAGGTGTCCGTGCTCATCGAGGGCCCACTGGTCGCGGATTTGAGCGCCAAGCTGAATTTCCCTGCCCGCATCAACGCCGGTCAGACCGTATCAGGCACCGCGCTATTCGCGAACATCGGCCCGAGCACGGCGGCCGGCCTGCGCTTCAGCATTACCTTACCCATTAACCTGTCGCTGCCGCCGACCGTCTCGGGACTACCCGCCGGCGCCGCCGGCAGCTATGACGCCGCATCCGGTGTCGTCACCTTGACCGGCATGCCTGTGAGCCTGATGACGGGCGCTGCTCTCGGCCCGATCACGCTGTCGTACACCCAGCCCAACTCAGGGACATCGACCATCGCCGCAAGCATCAGCGGCACCGCCCTTGACCCGGTGCTCGCCAACAACAATGCGACGCTGACCATTACCGGTGCCGCGGCACAGCTCACCGGTGTGGTGTACCTCGACAATAACCAGGACGCCGTCTTCGACGCAGGCGACGCTCTGCTCGCCGGAACGACGGTGCAGTTGCTCGATGGTTCGCGCGTGATCGCAACCGCGATCACATCCGCCAATGGGTCCTACCTCTTTACTAGTCAAACGCCGGGCGCTTACACGGTCGCCGTTGCTCCCATGGCCGGAAACCTCAGCGACACTCCATCGCCTGCAAAGGTGACCGTGGGCGGAGCGGTTGCCGTCGTCGTCAATTTCGGCCAAATACCCGCTGCCGCCTTGGGCTCCCTGGTCATTACCAAAACCACGCCGCTGGTGAACATCACGGCGGGGCAATCGGTGCCGTACAGCATCAGGGCGACCAATTCCAAGGACACGTCGATTCCCAACGGCACCGTGACCGACCTGGTTCCGGCGGGCTTTCGTTTCCGCACCGGCAGCGGCGCGGTCAATGGCCAGAGACAGGATCCGATGGTCAGCGGCCGGACCCTCAGCTGGACCCATCTGCGTTTTGCGCCGAACGAGAAAAAGACATTCACGCTGGTGCTCACGGCCGGCGCCGGCGTGGTGGGCGGCGACTATGTGAACCAAGCCAGCGCCTTCAACGGCGTGACCAACAGTGTCATTTCGAATATGGCGACGGCCACCGTCCGCGTGGTGGGGGACCCGACCTTCGATTGTGCAGATTTGGTGGGCAAGGTCTACGACGACGCCAACGCGAATGGTGTCGATGACGCGGGTGAGAAGGGAATCGCCGGCGTCAGACTGGTGACGGCGCAGGGGCTGCTGGTCACCACCGATGCCCAAGGGCGTTACCACATCGTCTGTCCGGTTATGCCGGACGCGGCGATGGGATCCAATTTTATCGTCAAGGTCGATGAGCGCACGCTGCCATCCGGATATCGTCTGACCACCGACAACCCTGAAACAATCCGGCTCACCGCCGGCAAGGTTTCGAAACTCAATTTCGGCGCCACCATTCATCATGTGGTGCGAATTGAACTCAGCGATACAGCCTTCGAAGGCGAAGAGCTGCACGCCGACATCATTGCCCAAATAGATGCGCTGGTTGCGTCGATGGCCGACAAGGCCTTCGTCGTGCGCCTCGCCTACCAAGCGAATGCAGAGAGCGACGCCTCGATAGAGTCCAGAATGAATGTGCTCAAGGCGGCGGTGGGCGCCATCTGGAAATCCCGGGATGTGCGGCACCCGCTGCGCATCGAGGCAGACATCGTGCGCGGTACGAAGCCGCAGGATCCCGGCGGCACGACGCCATGACCGCTCATTCCTGCTCCTGTCGTTCCGTCTTGATGGCCGCGGCACTGCTGTTCGTTGCCTCAGGTGGGCTGCTGTCGGCGCCGAGGGCGTCAGCGCAGGCGACAGCCGACGCGCCTCCCAACACCGAACGAACCGCGCCGGCGACGCCAGCCTCCGACGCCGTCATCGAGCGCCTGGTTGCCGCTGCGGCGGTCGCGCCGACGGCCGCGCCCACCCTCCGGCTGGACTTGTCCGACACTGTTCATCAGGCGTACTTCGCGTCGGGAAGCGCGGATCTCACGCCCTTGGCGATTTCCAAGCTCGACGCGTTCGCGACCTCTCTGCACGGCCAGCGCGTGCGGCATGCGGTGGTGCAGGCGCATACTGATTCGCAGCGCCTGGTGCGTGAAGCCAAACGTCGATTCGAGACCAATCAGCGCCTATCCGAGTCCCGGGCTGCGAGTGTCGCGGCGTACCTACAGGTTGCGATCGATCTGCCCGAAGAGGCGTTTGCCATCCAGGGATTCGGGGCGCGCCAGCCGGTTGCGCGCAATGATAATGACGCGGATCGCGCGCGCAATCGACGCGCCGACGTGTTGGTGTGGACGGAGCCCGCGGTGGGGCCTGCTCCGCTAGAGGCTATTGTGCCGCAGCCGCGTCAGACCGCAGTGTCGGGTTGCGTCGGCGATGCTGCGAATCCGCTTGCCCCGATCCGTATCACGGTGGACGGCGTGCCGCTCGACCGGCGCGAAGGCGCCAACGAGGCGGATCGACAGCGCTGCGTGGATGTGGCGCTGGCGCGCGCCGACATTCAAGTTCGTTACGATCCTCTGGAGCATCAAGCGTTTCTGAACGTCATCGCATTGCCGCAGCTTGGGGTGGTCGGCAAGCCCGTGCGCTTCACCAGTTACACCAACTATCCACGCTATATAGATCGCGCTGAAATGCGCGTGTTCGCAGCCGAGCAGAGCGTGCAGCAGGCGCCCTTGCAGGTGATCCCGATCATTGCCGGGCAGTCGGTGGATTGGGTACCGCCGGCATGGCGCCGGTCTCTTTTGCATCTCACGAGCTCCCTGGAGCAACCTCATTACGTTACCTATTTGTTGCGTGTCTACGATCGCATCGGACATTTCGATGAGACCCGGCCGCGGCGCTTGGATCTGACCGACACCGCGCCCTTGGAAACGCCCAACGAGGCGGCAATGGCGCGCGACACGGAACAAGCGGCGTACGGCGAGAACACCTTGGTGCTGCACAATATTCCGATGACCGGCGGCGCTGTTACCGTGAGCGGCAGCAACGTGCCGGCAGGCGACACGGTGCTGGTGCAGGGTATCCCCATCCCGGTCGATGCCGATCGACATTTCGTTGCGCGTCAGATTCTGCCTGGCGGTCCGCAACAGGTGAACATCAAAATTCAAAATGATCGCGGCGAGGGATTGGATTTCACGCGCAATCTGACCATCGCGACCGACGATACATTCTTTGTGGCGATGGCCGATATCACCGCCGGTGCGCGCAGCAGCATTGGTCCGATCGAATTGGTGAGTGGTCAATCCCCGGCTCAGACGCGCCGCGATTTCGTGAACGGTCAACTGGCGTTCTACTACAAGGGCATGGTCAAAGGTCAGTGGCTGCTGACGGCCGCCGCCGATACTCAGGAACAGCCCGTGAAGGATTTGTTCAGCAATTTTGCGAGAAAGGATCCGCAGGATCTGCTCCGGCGTATCGATCCGAATCGATACTATCCGGTGTACGGCGATGACAGCACGACGGTGCAGGATGCGCCCACGTCGGGCAAGTTCTTCGTGCGGTTGGAGAAGGGCGATAGTTCGGTGCTGTGGGGAGATTTTCAGACTCATCTCACGGGCACGGATTTCATCCAGTATTCGCGCACTCTATATGGCTTGAATGTCCGCTACCGATCGCCCGAGACGACGGCGCTCGGCGAGAAAACCCGCGCCGTCGATGCGTTTTGGGCCGATCCGGGCACACTCGAATCGAGGCAGGAATTCCGCGGCACCGGCGGCTCGCTGTACTACTTGCAGAATCAGGATATCTCCGTCGGTTCCGAGCAAGTGTGGATGCAGGTGCGTGACCGGGACTCGGGAATCGTACTGGCAGTGACGCCGCTGGTCCCGGCGCAGGACTACGACATCAATTATCTGCAGGGGCGCATATTGCTGCGCAACCCATTGCCGGCGACCGCGAATTCCGCCACGGTGGTGCACAGCGGCGGCTTGGACGGCGATTCGGTGTATCTCGTGGCGACTTACGAGTACGTACCTGATTTCTCCAACCCGAGCACGCTGGCCTTGGGCGGACATGCGAGCGAATGGTTCGGCGAGCATGTTCAATTGGGATTATCGGGCTACCACCAGGGCGACCCTGGACAGGAACAGGACCTGCGTGGCATCGATGGGACATTGCGCTATAAGCCCGGCACCTATATCAAGTCCGAGTACGCACACTCCGACGGCAGCGGCAGTACCGCGCTGACTTCGATCACCGGAGGATTGTCCTTCAATTCGTCGTCCACGGCCGGCGGCCCGGCGAACGCGGAGCGCATCGAGGCGGCCGTAGACCTAGCTGAAGTTACCGATTCCATGAAGGGACGCGCCACTCTGTACCACCAAGATCGAGCCGCAAATTTCTCCGGACCCGGACAACTGACGCCCGGCGTCGGCGTGCATCAGGACGGCGGCGCGGTGAATGTGCCGATTACCTCATCGACTCAGGTGGCCGGCAAATTCGACAGCACGGATTCCTCGGCACAGACCCTGCGCAGCGGCGAGTTGGGTGTCGAACACAAGCTTGATGAACATTGGCGCATCGCCGTGGGCGTACGCGTCGATGACCGGGTAAACGCCGTGCCGAATGCCAGCGCCATTCTGTCGCAGAATGGCCGGCGCATGGATGGCGCCGTCACACTGGGTTACCAGCCGGCCGCGGGAACCGTGGCGCCGGTGGCGGGCGCGTCCCTCGTAGCATCGACTCCGGGGGCCGCTGCTCCGGCCGTGAAGCCGCCGGCCTGGGATGTCTACGGTTTTGTGCAGGACACGGTGGAGCACACACAGACGCGCCCGGATAACGATCGAGCGGGTCTGGGGGGCAGCTACCAGGTCACGGATGCACTGCGCCTGGGCGCCGAGGGCTCGGACGGAAGTTTGGGGTTCGGCGCAAAGGCCGCCACGGACTATCGCATCGACGATCGCAGCAACGTGTATTTGAACTATACCCTCGCGGCCGATCAACCCGACGCGCTGAATGTCGGCCGCGCGGGCATGCTGACGACGGGCACGCGGTATCGCTACAGCGACGCCACCAGCGTCTATGGCGAAGAGCGCCTGACGACGGGCACCGGCATCGACCGCCTGACGCGTGCTTACGGCGTCGACTTTGCGCCGAATAAGCATTGGACCTACGGACTCAAATTCGAACGTGGCACGATTTCCGATCCGCTCGCGGGTGATCTGGCGCTGCGGGCAATAACAGGAAGCCTGAGTTACACGCGCGACAAGATCAAATATAGCGGCGCTCTGGAATGGCGCGAGAACAATTCCTCAGTCACCGGTGCATCCCGGACCAAGCTCACGCGCAACAGCCTGACATATCAAATCGCCGCCGACTGGCGGGTCTTCGGCAAGCTCAATTGGTCGCAAACCGATGGGGCCACCGATTCCACGCTGCTGGCTGCCTACCACGAGATCGTGCTGGGGGCGGCATGGCGCCCGGTGCGCAATGATCGCTGGAATACTCTTTTTAAAGTCACGGTTCTGGACGATCAGCCGTCGGTCGCCCAAATCAATGCTCCCGGCAATGTTCTCGCCTACGCGCAGCAGAGCCGGGTGTTCGACATTGATAGCACGTATCAAGCGACGAGCTGGTTTGCGGTCGGCGCAAAGTATGCGATCCGCACGGGCGATCTCAAATCGACCGTGGCGGGAAGTCCTTGGTACTCGAGCCAGGCGCAGCTATGGATTGCACGCGGCGATTTCCTCTTGCCGCGGAAATGGGATGGAATGGTGGAATTGCGCCGACTCGCGCTGCGCGAGACCGACGATCGTCGCACGGGCTGCCTGGTCGGTCTGTATCGGCATATCGGCGATCACGTGAAAATCGGTGTGGGTTACAATTTCACGAACTATGCCGACAATTTGACCGACCTGAGCTACCGCAGCCACGGATTTTTTGTCAATACCATCGGTAAGTTCTAGCCGGCGGCTCGAGCCTTCAATCTTGCCGCTGCCAGGTCTGTGATCTGCCGAGCAGCGCTATGCCGATGTAGCCGCGCACCACCAGTCGTGTCCCGTCCTGCTCCAAATGAAACTTGCAGCGATACACCGAGCCGCTGTCGGGGTCGAGAATGTCGCCGCCGCCGTATTCGCCGTCCCGCAATGTCATATTGCGCACGATCACCAATCCGATAATGGGGTGGTTCTTGCGGTCATCGGTGCACACCAAGCACAGGCGAGTCTCAGCGCCGGGCGTGAAACTCAGTTCGATTCGTCCGAAGTATTTTCCATCCTGCAGGTAAATTCGCACCAGGGCGCGCGGCTGTCCGGTCTTGTCATCGACGGTTTTCCACAGGCCGAGCGGCGATTGCCTGTCGGCTGCAGAGGCCGAGGATGGGGCTCCTGCCGCGGTGAGCGCGAGCAGGACCACCGATGCCGCAATGATGAATATTTTCATACCGACTCCCCTTATGATCGGGCCAACGACTACCAGCCGACCGCTTGTCCATCCTTGCGATGATCCGATGCGCCACGATACACCCCGTCGATGGGTTCCGGGGACGCGACGCCGTGTGGCACGGACTTGGCCGCCGGCGGCGATTGCGCTCCCGGCGTGAACCACACGGCTTGGTAACCGCCCATGTCCTCGCCGTTGGCGGACTCCACCTGGTGACCCAGCGCTTGCAGCTTCAATCCCAGCAGGGAGTAAAGATTCGATTCCAGTTGCAGGGTATTGGTCGCTTGAGCATGGGCGAAGCGGGCCGCATCACTTGCGGCTTGGACATTGGCGCCCAGATCAATCATGTTGATCAGCACTTGGGCGTGTCCTTGGGCCTGTTGTCCGCCACCCATGAGACCGAACGCCATGAGCGGCTGCCCGTCCTTCATGACGAACCCCGGCAGCAGCGTATGAAACGGCCGTTTCCCGGGTGCGATCAGGTTTGGGCTGTGTGGGCTCAGTGAAAACAGCGCGCCGCGATCGTTCAGTACGAAGCCGTAGCCCGGCACTGTGACTCCCGAGCCGAATGTGTCGTAGACGCTGTAGATGAACGACACCATATTGCCCCAACGATCGGCGGTGACCAGGTACACGGTGCCGCCAACCGGATCGCCCATGGCCGCCGGCGTACTTGCCTTGTGCAGGTCGATTCGACGGCACTGTTCGGCGGCATAGGTTTTTGAAATGAGCCGCGGCACGGGGATCTGGGTGAATTGAGGATCGCCGTTGTAGGCGTACAAATCGGCATAGGCCAGCTTCTTGGCCTCGATCAAGACATGCCAGTAGAGCGCCGACCGCGGCCCGAGCGCGGCGAGATTGACGCCGAGCTTGGGCGCGCAGACCTCGAGAATGTTCAGCATTTCCAGGACGGCGAACCCTTGAGTGTTGGGCGGAAACTCGAACACATCGTAGCCGTGATAGTTCGTGCTGAGCGGCGCTACCCAGTTAGCCCGGGTCCCGGCGAGATCTTCTGCCGTGAAGGTTCCGCCGAGCGCCTGCGATTTGGCCAATATGGCCGATGCGATTTCGCCTTTGTAGAAGGCATCGCGGCCCTGCGCCTGAAGGACGTGAAACGCGTGGGCAAGATCCGGATTGCGAAATACGCTGTAAGTGGCCGGCGGCTTGCCGTCGATGAGATAGGTCTTGATGGAATCGGGATCCGCGCTGAGCACTTCCGCCCCGTCTTTCCAGTCGTTACGGATGCGTTCGCTGACGCCGAATCCTTGCTCGGCGAGATCCGCGGCCGGCTGCAACAGCTCGCGAAAGCTCAGTGTTCCGGCGCGCTTGAGCAGCACATCCCAGGCATCCACTGCGCCCGGGACGGTGGCTGAATCGATGCCGTGCTCCGGCATCTTGTTCTGGAAACCGCGTTGCGCAAGGTGTTGCGGCGTGGCGCCGGAAGGCGCTCGCCCGCTGCCGTTCAAGGCCACCAGCTGCTTCTCTTTCGCCAGCCAGGCGATGACGAAGACATCGCCGCCGATGCCGGCGCTGCCGGGTTCGACGACGTTCATGACGGCCGCGGTTGCCACGGCGGCGTCGATGGCATTGCCGCCGTTCTTCAATACTTGCAGGCCCGCCTGGGCTGCGAGCGGCTGGCTGGTCGCAACGATTCCATTTCGCGCCAAGACTTCCGAGCGTGACTGCGGCAGCCAGCCACTGGAACGGTCGCCGCGGGGCGCGTTGAATTCGCCGGCATGCCCGTGCTGTCCCAACGACAACCCTGCAAGCAGTAGTGAACAGGTCACCGAAGGCCGCATGCGTCGTGAGTGCACTGTCATCGAGTGATTCTATCCAAGCCGTGCATTTTGCGCGAGGTCCGCGCCGCGCCACAGATAGAGTGCGAGCAAGGGACTTGCGCCGGTTCGCATACTGTGTGGTTCGTTGACGGCGTGATAAATCACAGTGCCCGGCGTGCAGTCACGCCATTCCTCCGCTCCTTGTTGCCACCCCGCCGTGCCGCTCAGGGGTATATATATTTCTTGGGCCTCGTGATGGTGGCGAGGATAGTGGGTGGACGGACCCAAAATCAAAAAGCCGCAGGCCAGCCGCTCGCTCACCAAGGGACCGTTGGTGCCGACAATTTCGCTGTATCCGTAATTGTCGATGAAGGCGCAGCCGAGCTCCTTCGCCGTATAGGTTTGCCGCCAGGCCAACGAAGGCGCGGCGTCGGCGACGGCGGTCACCAGGTCGGCGCCGAACGCGGCTGAGTCGCAGGCCATTGTGCCAAGCCAGCGCAGCACCGGAAGATCGCCCGCCACAACGGCGCGATGCCGGTGTGTTTGCGGCCACTCCGCCAAAAATGGCGCCAGCGACGGCTGGCGCAGCGACAGCAACAATCGTTGGATCCGCTCGGCGATGCTCACGGCGATTGCCACGCTGCCTCCTTGATATCGGGATCAATTATACTGGCGCCGGCATTCCTGCGGATCGGAGAGTTCGTGTCGCCCAGTTTTTCCTCGAGCGCAGGATCGCACCGCCCGCTGGCCGTGAGATGCGGTGCCTTCGGCGACATGGTGCTGTTGACGGCGTTGATCCGCGTGCTGCATACCCAGTTCCGCTCGCCCGTGGATATCGTGACCTCGGGACCTTGGAGCGAACCGCTGCTGCGTGGACAGCCTGGGGTGGGTGAGATATGGAGCGTACGAAGCCGCAAGACTCCGTACTGGCTCAGCGCGGATCAGCGGCGAGTCGTCGGTCTGCTGAGGGCCCGCGGTGTGGGTCCGACGTGGTTCTGCGACGGCAGCGATGCAGCGCGGCCATTGCTGGCGCGCGCCGGCATCCCGGCGGCGTACACCGTGGATGTAAAGGATTATCCCTTACTGCCGGGTGAGCACGCGACCGAGCAGTGGCGACGTCTCGCACAAATCATGCCTGCTGCCGGTGTGGCGGCGAATTCCACAGTGACGGGAGACGCCCTGCTCGCCGCGGTTGCGCCTGGGTGCTATCTCCACGTGAGCGAGGCGCAACAGGCCGACCTCGATGCCTGGTTGCGGGCACGGGATCTCGCCGCCTGTCCCTTGATTCTGATTCAGATCGGCAACAAGCGCACCATGCGGCGCGGCCTACGCCGCATGGCGGTCAATCATAAATACTGGCCCAACGAACGCTGGGCCGAGGTGCTGCGCCATGTACGGCTGCAACACCCCGGCCATGCCATCGTATTGCTGGGCACAAGCCCTGAGTACATGCTGAACCAGGAAGTTGCCGCGCTCGCGGCTATCGCAGGCGTGCACAATGTTGCCGATGATCTACCGATCCCGCGATTGGTGGCATTGCTGGCGCGCGGCGTCGGTCTGATCACCGTGGATTCGGGGCCGGCCCATGCCGCCGCTGCAGTCGGGTGTCCGATGGTGGTGCTATTCGGCAAGGCGCTGCCATCGCTGTATCGGCCCTGGGGCACGGCCGGAGCGGAGGTGACGGTTTTGTGCGGTCAGGTGGCCGGCGAGTCGGATATGCTGGGCATCGGGGCGCGCAGCGTCATCGACGCATGGTCCGGCCTGAAGCTACGTGAAGGGCCTGCCTGACCCCGTCACTGTTGGCGCTTCTGTGCGCCCAGCATGTCCTGGGTCACCAATACCACGCCACGCTTGGTTACGTAGAAGCGCCTCTGATCCTCGACGTGATCCTGCCCAATCTGAGTGCCGTCCGGAATCACGCAGTTCTCATCGAGAATGCAGCGCGTGATCTTGCAGCGGCGACCGATGGTTACTCCCGGCAGCAGGACCGAGTTCTCGATGCTGCTGCTGTCCTCGATGCGCACGTCATTCGATAGCAGCGACTCCTTCACATGGGCGCCGGAGATGATGCAGCCGCCGGCAACCATGGAATTCACGGCCATGCCACGCCGGCCCTCTTCATCCAGGACGAATTTCGCGGGTGGCTGCTGAGCCTGGTAGGTCCAAATGGGCCATTGGTGATCGTATATATTTAATTCCGGATTGAGCGACACCAGCTCCATGTTGGCTTCGTACAGCGCATCGATATTGCCGACGTCGCGCCAGTAGTTCTGCGCGCGCGTTTCGACGTCGTGGAAGGGGTAGGCGAACACCCGCAGGGGCCCGATGGCCGGCGGGATGATGTTCTTGCCGAAGTCGTGATTGCTCGATTCATTCGCCGCATCGTCGGTCAGCATTTTCTCCAGGCGTTCCATGCCGATCACATAAATACCCATGGATGCGCGTGCCAGATTTTCCTGCCCGATGATGGGATCGGGGTTCTGCGGCTTTTCCGAAAATTTGGTGATGCGATTCGTGTTGTCCGTAGTCATGATGCCGAATTCATTGGCGCGTTCCAGCGGCACATCCACCACGCCGACGGTGATATCGGCCTCGCATTGTTCGTGGTAGGCGATCATGGGGCCATAGTCCATTTTGTAGATATGGTCGCCAGCCAGGATGAGCACATGCGTGGGATGGTGCGATCGAATGAAATCCAGATTCTGATAGACCGAATCGGCGGTACCCCGGTACCAGTGCGCCCCGATCTGCTGCTGAGCGGGAATCAGTTCGACGAATTCGCCAAGCTCCCCGCGCAAATAGCTCCAGCCGCGCTGAATGTGCTGGATCAGGGATTGCGCCTTGTACTGGGTCAGCACGGCGATTTGCCGGATGCCCGAATTGACGCAATTCGAGAGTACGAAGTCGATGATTCTGAATTTGCCGCCGAATGGAGTCGCCGGCTTGCAGCGATGCTGGGTGAGTGCTTTAAGCCTCTCGCCGCGACCTCCCGCCATCACCACCGCCAGAGTGCCGCTGGTCAGTCGGCTGACGTAGCGTCCGGTGTTATTACGAGCAGCATGACGCATACTTATCCTGGCTTCTCCGCGAGTAGTATCGAATCCGCGCCCCATCGAAACTCCAGCCTGCCACACTCGGCAAAGGCGTGCACGTTTTGTCGTGGTGTCGCTTTTGCCTTTGCTAAACTGTCATTATGGCGGCATTAAAGTTATGTGTCTTGAGTTCGGAGATCCTGCCGTACGCAAAAACCGGCGGACTCGCGGATGTCGCGGGCGCACTGGTACCGAACCTGCGCCAGCTGGGTCATGAGGTATACCCTTTCATGCCGCTGTACTCCGCTGTGCGGGCAGCATATCCGGAGCTGCGGCCCGTCGCCCGGGTCCAACAAATTCCGCTCAGAATCGGCCACACGGAATACCGTTATTCCCTGCAAACGAGCACGTTTCCGGGCACCGACGTTGCGATGTATTTCATCGATTGCCCGGCCCTATACGATCGCTCCGGTCTGTATACGTCCGACCCGGATGAGCATCGGCGGTTCATATTTTTTGTGCGTGCCACGCTCGAGAGCTGCCGGCGCCTCGAGACAGCGCCGGACATATTCCATTGCAATGACTGGCATACGGGCTTTCTGCCGCTGTACCTGAAGTCGATCTACGCTGCGGAGCCATTGTTCGCGGGGTCGCGGTCGGTGTTGACCATTCACAATATCGGCTATCAGGGCGTTATGCCGAGCGCCGCCGCAGGCGACTTGGGACTGGACTCCATCGAAACGCGGCTGGATGGGGATGACCTCAGGTACGGTCTCATCAATTCCTTGAAAACCGGCATTCGATACGCCGATCTCGTGACCACCGTGAGCCCGACCTATGCGAGTGAAATCTGCAATGGTCCGCTTGGCATGGGCATGCAAGGGGTATTGCAGGCACGTTCCAACCCGGTGGTGGGAATATTGAATGGCGTCGATTACCGGGAATGGGATCCGCGGCATGATCCGCACTTGAGGGCCCACTTCGGCCCGAAGGACTTGCGCGGCAAGCAGTCCAACAAGAAATTGCTGTGCGAGACCGCCCGCCTCGACGCAGCTCCGTCGCGGCCGCTGATTGGCATGGTGACCCGCCTGGCGGAACAGAAGGGCATCGATCTCTTGTTCGATTCCCTGCCGGCGCTGCTGCAGGAGCGGGATTTTGCATTGATGGTGCTGGGCAGCGGCGAGCCTCAATATGTGGCGTTTTTTGAAGGACTGGCGCAGCGCTTTCCGGGCCGCGTGTCATTTCGCGCGGGATACGATGAATCCCTGGCTCATTTGATCGAGGCGGGCAGCGATATTTTCCTCATGCCGTCACGCTACGAGCCCTGTGGTCTGAATCAGATGTACAGCCTGCGCTACGGCACCATACCCATTGTGCGCAACACCGGCGGTCTGGCCGATTCCGTGCGGCATTTCGATCCGGCCGGCGGCATCGGCACGGGCTGTGTTTTCAATGACTACGACGTTGCCGCGGTTCGCTGGGCCATCGGCACCACGCTCGATTGGTTCGGAGCCCAGAAGAACTGGAAGCGGTTGATGCAAAACGCCATGGCGCAGGATTTCTCGTGGACTCGCCAGATCGTCCAGTACGATGCACTGTATCGTGAATTGCTCGGCCGGCAGCGGCCCGCCTAATCAGGCTGCTTGCTCTCGCGCCATTCGAGCAGCGCATAGCGGCGCCCATTCGGAACGGAATAACTTTTTGCTACCGACAGCAACGTTCCCCGCAACCACGGCAGCTGCGATGCGTCGTCCGGCGCTGGGGTCTCCTCGTGTCGTCGCGCGCCGAAGTGGGTCGCCAGCCGTTGCGCCGCCGCGTTCGCGCTGTGCGGCAATTGCACCACGATGAGACTGTAAGGCGCGGCTTCGATGGCCGTCCGAAGATGCGCGATACCGGCCGCATCAATGGGTCCGGGCACCCAGCCGACCTCGGTCCGTGCGTACATGTCGATCATTGCCCGCGTCGTCTCATCCGGCGCGAACAGTATCAAGGGTCTTCCCGCCGCGTCGTGTTGCATGGCGCGAGCAATCGAGCCTAGGTCCTGCCAGGTGTCGACTTGGCGGTACAGCTGCGATGACGGTCCAATTAGCAGCGCGCAATAGGCCAGGAACAGCCACCCGGGCGCGTGCTGATCCCGGAGCGGGGCTGCGGTCCATGCACGCCTCGCCAGAACCGCAGCTGCAGCCAAGCCGGCAGTGGAAATCAGCACGAATGCGGCACGTGATGTCATAGTGGCCCAGCCATCGGGGCCCACCAGGATCAATGCCGCGGCACAGACGAGCACACCCAACTGCAACAAGACGGAAGTCGCCCGCAGAGCACGCACGTCCCAGGGATCCGGGCCGGCCGAGACTTCTCGCACCCACCAGCCGAGCAACAGGGCGACCCCCGGCAGTGCCGGCGCAAGATAAATATTGCGGGCCGTGGCCGCCAACGACAGGAAAATCAAGGTAGGTAACGAGGCCGCCAGCGCGAAACGCAGCGGGCGATTGGCGTCGAACGAGGCCTTGCGTTGCAGCCAGGCGCGGCGCAGCGCCGCAATGACCAGCAGTGTCCACGGGACCAGATACAGCGGCAGTTCGATCAGGTACTTTCCCGGCGAATTGCGATGGGCGGTCGCATATTGCAATTCGGTGGGCGCATCGACCTGCGTGAAGCGTCCCACCAAATTATTCCAGAAAAATACTTTCAAGTGCGCCACGCCGTCGGCGCCCGCATACACGAACCCAATCCAGGTAAGAATCATCGCGGCCTGCACGACCAAGCCCGCATACAGTTCCCAGCGCAGCAGTTCGCGCCAGCGCCTTTCCCACACGACCAGGGTGAGAATGGCCAGCGCCGGCAGCATCCAAGCAACCGCGCTCTTGCACAAAAAGCCCAGACCCAACGCGGCATGCATCAATAGATAGCCCCGCAGACGATCGCGATTGTTGGTGGCGTAGAAACCCCAGTAGGTACCCAACAGAGCGACCGACTCGGCGGCCAGCAGAGGCGCGTCGGTGGCGAGCCAGATCGCCACTTGGTATGAGAGCAGAAAGGTGCTCATGGCGGCGGCGGCGGCCAAGCCGGCCACGCCGCCGACGCTGCGGCGCGCCAGCCATCCCACACTGAGCGCCGTGATCAGAGCGTACAACAGGTTGGGCAACCGGGCGGCCCAGGCCGCCGTGCCGAACAGCCGAATGGGGGCGGCCGCGATCCAATATGTCAGGGGCGGCTTTTCGCAAAAGGCCTCGCCTGCCAGGACAGGGACGGCTTTGTCCGCCTGCCAGCTCATGCGCCAGGCGATGTCCGCTTCGCGCGGTTCGTCGGGAGTCCAGTACCCGCGTCCCAACATGCCGACGCACCAAATCGACAGCAACGCCAAAAAGATCAAGGTCGCCGGCCTGAGGAGTCGTCTCAGCAAAGCAGTATACTTGGCAGCCCAAACAGGAGAGCGCATGGCATTCGCTGACTATACTTCACACGGCGCCGTCGCCGTGATTACCTTAAAGAATCCACCCGTCAACGCCTTGGGCCTGGGGTTGCGCACCGCCATAGCCGACGGCATGGAGCGCGCGTCGAACGACACATCGATCGCAGCGGTGGTGATCGCCGGGTCGGGCAGCGCCTTCTGTGGCGGCGCGGATGTTGGAGAATTCGGTTCAAGCGCCTTGACCGCCAGTCCTTCGCTGACGGATTTATTTACGCAGATCGAAAGTTCGCCGAAGCCGGTGATTGCGGCACTCAACGGGCTGGCGTTGGGCGGCGGGCTGGAACTGGCCATGGCCTGTCACTATCGGGTGGCCACGGCAAAAGTGCAGCTGGGTCTGCCCGAGGTCAAACTGGGCTTATTGCCCGGTGCGGGCGGCACGCAGCGTCTACCGCGGCTGGTGGGCGTGGAACGCTCGCTCAATATGATCGTGAGTGGCACCCCGGTGAGTGCGCGCGAACTTGAGAACACCGCCTTGCTCGACTCCGTCGTCGAGGGTGATGCGCTGCCCGCGGCCATTGCCTTCGCCGAGCGCGTCGTCGCGGAGCGAATGCCGCCCAAGAAAGCGCGCGACCTCAAAATAAAACTGGAAAACGCAGAGGCATTTCTGGATTTCGCGCGCGGCGCCGTGGCTCCGCTTGCCAAGAACTATCCTGCGCCGCTCAAGTGCATCGAGGCGATCGAGGCCGCCGTGCTCAAGCCCTTCGATGAAGGCATGAAGACCGAGGGAACTCTGTTTATCGAGTTGTTGAACAGCTCGGAGTCCCAGGCATTGCGGCACGCGTTTTTTGCAATGCGGGCCGCGGCCAAGATTCCCGACGTGCCGAGCAGCACCCCGCTGCGCACAGTGAAGTCAGTGGCTGTGATCGGCGCCGGCACCATGGGCGGCGGGATTGCGATGAACTTCGCCAATGCCGGCATTCCGGTGACGGTTCTCGAGACAACCCAGGCCGCGCTCGACAAGGGTTTGGCGACCGTAAAAAGGAACTACGAAAATACCTTGAAGAAAGGGCGGCTGACTGAGGAGGAGTTCGACAAGCGCGTCAAGCGGATCAGCGGCACGCTATCGTACGACGACCTCAAGAATGCGGATCTGGTCATTGAGGCCGTGTTCGAGGACATGCAAGTCAAGAAGCAGGTATTCGAAAAATTGGACCAGGTGGCCAAGAGCGGCGCCATCCTCGCCTCCAACACATCGACCCTGGACCTGAACAAGATCGCGAACTTCACTCGCCGGCCGCAGGACGTCATCGGCTTGCATTTCTTCAGCCCGGCGAATGTCAGCAAGCTGCTGGAGATCGTGCGGGGAGAGAAGAGCGCCAAGGATGTGGTGGCGACCAGCATGGCCGTGTCCAAGCAGATCAAGAAAGTCGGCGTCATGTCCGGCGTTTGTGACGGATTTATCGGCAACCGCATGATGAACTCGTATTTCCGACAGATGGAATTATTGTTGGATGTGGGTGCGTTGCCACAGCAAATCGATCAGGCTATGGAGAAGTTCGGCTTTGCCATGGGTCCGTTCCGGGTCAGCGACCTCGCGGGCAACGACATTCTTTGGTACATCCGCAAGCGTCTGTATATCGAGTATCCGGACCGCGTGTTTTCCAAGTCTCCGGATCGCGTCTGTGAGCTGGGACGTTTCGGTCAAAAGACCGGCGCCGGTTGGTACGACTACAAGGCCGGGGATCGGACGGCGCATCCCTCCGACCTGGTGACCCAGATCGTGCTGGAGGAATCGGCCAAATTGGGCATCACGCGCCGCAAGATCAGCGATCAGGAAATCGTGCAACGTGCGCTGTATGCGCTCATCAATGAGGGCGCGCGCATTTTGCAGGAGGGCATCGCCTTGAGGGCGTCCGATATCGACGTGGTGTATTTGACCGGGTACGGCTTTCCTGATTTTCGCGGCGGGCCGCTCTTCTATGCCGACACCGTGGGCCTGCCCAATGTACTGCGCACCATGCGGGAATTCGCCAAGGGATATACGCCGGATGCCTGGGAGCCGGCGCCCTTGCTCACGCAGCTTGCCTCCGAAGGTAAAACCTTCTCCAATTCTGGAAAGTAGTCATGTCCGACGCCGTCATCGTTTCAACCGCCCGCACCGGTCTTGCGAAATCATGGCGCGGCGCATTCAATATGACGCATCCGGTGACCTTTACCGGACACGTTTTGCAGCATGCCATGCAGCGTGCGGGCCTCGATCCGGCTGAAGTCGAAGACGTCATGGTGGGGGGCACCTTTCTGGAGGGTGCCGCCGGCATGAATGTGGCCCGCCAAGTGGCGCTACGGGCCGGCTGTCCGGTGACAACGGCCGGCGTCTCGGTGAATCGCTTCTGTTCCACCGGGTTGCAAACCATTGCGCTCGCGGCACAGCGCATCATCGCCGGTGAGGGCGAGGTATATGCGGCGGGAGGGCTGGAATCGATTTCCTGCCTGCAGAACCAGGCGAATTTGCGCATGCTCAAGGAGCAATGGCTGGTCCAGCACAAACCGGAAATCTATTGGAACATGCTGCAGACGGCGGAAACCGTTGCCAAGCGCTACCACATTGCGCGGCAAGCGCAGGACGAATACGGGGTGCGGAGCCAATTGAGGGCCGCAGCGGCAGCGCAGGCCGGACGGTTCGCCGATGAAATCGTGCCCATGACCACGATGATGGCAGTGGCCGACAAGGGTTCAGGCTCGATCGCCACACGGGAAGTCACCATCAGTGCCGACGAGGGCATTCGGCCCGACACAACCTACGAAGGTGTCGCAAAGATTCGCTCCGCTTTGCCGGGGGGCGTCATCGCCGCGGGGAATTCGAGCCAATTCTGCGACGGCGCGTCGGTATGCATAGTCATGGATGCGAAACGTGCCGAGAAGAAGGGCTTGAGTCCGCTGGGCATATTTCGCGGCTTTCAAATAGCGGGCTGCGAGCCCGATGAAATGGGGATCGGCCCCGTATTCGCCGTGCCCAAGCTGCTGGCCAAGGCGGGATTGCGAGTCGAGGATATCGGACTCTGGGAGTTGAACGAGGCCTTTGCCGTGCAGGTCATTTACTGCCGTGATCGGCTCGGGATTCCCGACGAGCGTCTCAATGTCGATGGTGGCGCCATCGCGGTGGGACATCCCTACGGCATGTCAGGGTCGCGGTTGGTGGGCCACGCGCTCATCGAGGGCAAGCGACGCGGCGTTAAATACGTAGTGACCACCATGTGCATCGGCGGCGGCATGGGAGCAGCAGGCCTCTTCGAGGTTGCATGAGGATTACGGGTCGTGCGCGTCGCGCACGCGAATGCACTTGATCCCGATGTGCGATAGGGGCGGCTCGGAGGCGCTGCCCGAAGGTTCCGACCTAGGTCATTGGTTCTGCGACAACGGCGGTACCGTAGCAAAGCACTTCCGCCGCCCCCACCATGGGTCCCGTGTCATAGCGGATGCCGATGACGCCGTTCGCGCCCAGCTTGCGCGCATGGGCAAGCATCAATTGAAAGGACTCTTCCCGCGCCGATTCACAAAGGTCGGAAAAAATCCCGACCCGTCCGCCGAATAGAGTTCTCAGCCCCCCCAGTATGCTCAAGGGGAGCGATCTCGTGCGTACCGTAATCCCTCGGACGACTCCAATGGATTTCATCACTCGATATCCTGGGAGCTCGAAAGTTGTAGTCGTGTACATGGTGTATGCAGGCCTCCTAATAGTGGCGTCGATTGGTTAGTGCATTGTGCGTGACGCAAGCGCGGCCGTGAAGAGATATAGCGGGCCAATGGTCGCGCTAAGGTGCGATGTGATCGACGCTTCCCGGCGTCTGCAACCACCGGGTATCCGGTGGATCGCCGGCGAGAAAGGACAGCTGCCTCAACAGCGCATCGCCGGTATTTCGAATGGTGTGCGGGGTATTCGGCGGTATGACTACGACACTGCCTGCAGCATAGGCCTCCGCGGCCGCGCCGTTGAAAGAACACTCGGCAGTTCCGCTGAGGCAAATTAGGATCTCCGTAACCCAGTGCACATGGAGTGGAATGATGGCGTGCGCCACCAGCACGTTCTCATGCAAAGAACAGGGCGTATTTTTCGAGTCTGCTTTGAAGATCGTCCTGAACACTCGCTCGGTGTCGGCTGGCAGCGTATCGAATTGATTGTGATAGATGGGCATTGTCTGTGTGCACAGGCCGACTGAAAAAGATTCTTTAGTCTCCGCGACCGTCAATGACGGCCTGACCCTGTGGCGAGGAGCAGTCAGACGCCCGCAATGTCGATCTCGTTCATAAGCGCCAAGTAGGCAGCTTGGATGTCCTTGACTCGGAAATAGATGGTAGAGGCACGCTGAGCGGGCTGCCCCGCAGGAACAACGCCAACCAAGAGCCGAACCGCTCCGCACATGAAGAACGCCATCTGCGGATGAGCAGAAAAAAGAAACGGCAAGCCCAGAACGTCCTTATAGAAGGATAAGCCACGACCGAAGTCTTCGACAGGAATAATCACTTGGCCAACCGTTGCATTCGAGAGATTCATCGCCCCCTCCTTGCCGACTCAATGATGTCGAGCCGCGTGTTTGCTCCATCATCCGTTAGATTTTCACTTGGCCGGCGGATGATTAGAACCCCATCCATCGCGCGCTACGCGCCACCTGCCGTCTGCGTCGTGATGATAGACCACGAATCCCCACCCGGTGTCCACGACGGGCGCGCCTGCGCCCTGAGGCGTATCCGTAGAGGTATACGAATAGCGTTCGAACGCCCATTCTCCATTGACTACGAATTCTTGAACTGGTTTGTCCCAATGCGTTTTGTATGCCTTGAGATACGCTGCCAGCCATGGACGGACGGCAGCTTTGCCGGCATAGGGCTTGTCGTTCGGCGCCATGAACACGACGTCGTCGGTGAGCATCCCGAGCAGCGACTCTAGATTGTTGGAGTTAATTGCAGCGACATAGTTCTCATGGGCCAAATGCGCGGAAGCATTCGACGACACAGCAATGGCGGGTTGCGAGACGACCGGTAGCGACGTGCCGATAGCGAGGATTGCGACGAGGGTGAGAAGGGTGCGCATGGCGCAATACTCATAAAGTCTATCAATGAGATTGAGCATAACAGCCACCTCGAAGTGAGGAAAAGAAAGCCCTGGCCAAAGAGTGCAGCAATCGCACATGCCAATGTGATCCAGTTTGACTGAACTCGGCACTGTCGAATTAGCGCAACCGCCGCAAACCCCACGGCCGCGATCGGAGCGAATAGGACAACCGCGAGCGCCACAAGCATGAACTCACCGATACCTGGAATTACCCTGATGTCGAGCGGTGAGAAGCGCATCAAGAGAAAAAGCAGCCAGATCGCCGCCCAGATCGCAAGGCAGGATATTGACGCCGTTCGCAATGATGGCTTGATCATTTACTGCAGTTTAACGCCTAAAGATGAGATTGAGTTGCGTGTGGTCAGCGGCCCACCAGAAATTGTCTGCGCCAACCGGTGTCCTGGGGGCACTGGCGTTCGCGTTGAGTCTCCACATGAAGCCACCCGCGTGTACGCTCCAGCCGCTGGTCAGACCTCGTCTTCATGGGCGGCGCTTCTGGCGCCCCCAGCGAGGCGACTGAGTCCCAGCAATGCAATGCCCAAGATAACGAAGACAATCAGGAAACCGACCGCGTTGATCACAGACCGAGTGTATCCCAGGGCCAGGACGTCAATAAACGGATACGGATAGGAGGACAGAATCTCTCCCCGCACCATGACGTAGACAAAATAGACCAGCGGATACCAGCACCAAGAGAGCGGTGCCCACCAAACTACCCGGTCTTCAGAGCGGTAGACCAACCAATGTAGCAGCGCTCCGGCGGGTACAACGTAGTGCAAAACTATGTCGGCGACCCACTGGGCGCCCAGTGGAGCCCAGATCTCACGAAGCAGGGTGTGGTAGCCGATGCCGACGACAAGTATCGCGGCGGTTGAGCAACCGACAACTGGCAGGCGGTACAACAAGCGACCGGGTGAGTGTTGACGGAGCGAGCCGACAGTGCAGACCAATGCAACGAAGATGTTTGTTAGGATTGTAAAGTAGCCAAAGTAGGCAACCAGGCCGCTACTAACCGTCTTTCCATTGGCGAGTGCCAACCTGATGGAGAGCCAAAGCTGCAATAGCACACCAAACCACGCTGCGGCAGCGAGTAGCCCTGGAGCAGCAGCGCTCATGGGTGATCGACGGGAAGTCATTGATCCCCTCCTTACAATTTTGGCGTCATAAGGATGCCTGGCGCGGAACTATCGCCCTGATAGTGATGCACCTTGTGGCTAATATCTCCAATTTTGACGGTCAACGTCGCATTCGGAGGGTTTTCCGCACATTCGAAGTTTGTCGAAGCGTTAACGCCTGCGCCTGCTGGCTGCGATTTTTGCCACACCCTCTCACGTGAGTTAGAGAACACGCCTAACCTGAGCGGCGCGCGGCTGCGCCGACGACCAACAAAGATGTTTTATCCTAATCATCGACTTCCCTCCTTGGCGTACCGAAGACGCGACCCGCGATCGCTCGAACCGAATATAAGGGAGTTCCCCGTCCCTGAAGCGGCGTGGGCCGCACGGCATCAAAGTGCCAAGATTGAGTTGTGACGATCAATCGTAACCAGAGAAGGGGAACTCATGAACCAGATTACTACTGTTGGTGTGGATCTCGCAAAGGAAGTGATTGTGGTGTGTGCCGGGGATGCCCAGGGGCGCAGTGTGTATTTCAAGCAGTTCAGTTTCGCCGGCTTCGCCGAGTGGGCCGTGAAGCTGGCTCCCTGTCTGTTTGGGATGGAAGCCTGCAGCTCTGCGCATCACTGGGCACGGTTTCTGGGCGAGCACGGACATACGGCGAAGCTCATGGCCGCGGAATTCGTCGCTCCCTTTCGCAAGAGTCAGGGAGCAAAAAACGATCGTAACGACGCGCAGGCAATTTTGACGGCCGTGCGGCAACCCGACATGCGCTTTGTCACCGTCAAGTCCGTCGATCAACAGGCCATGCTCGCCTGGCACCGAGCGCGGGCAGGCTTCGGCGAGGAGCGCACCGCGCTGTTGAACCGCACCCGTGGCTTGCTCGCCGAGTTTGGCGTGTGGCTCGGTCGATCGTCGGCGGCACTGACCCGCCACTTGCCCCAATTGGCACAAGATGAGCGGCTGCCGGCACGCTTTCGACCGATCCTCTCGAACGCACTTCAACACCTGCGGGACATCGAGCAATGCATCGCCGATTGTGACGCCGAAATTCACAATCACGTGCGTCACAGCGAGCCGGCGCAGCGTATCCAGGCACTCACCGGCGTCGGGCCACTGACCGCCAGCGCGCTCATCGCCACCGTATCGAATCCTCGCGACTTCAAGAACGGACGCCAGATGGCCGCCTGGACTGGCCTCGTGCCGAGACAAAACAGCTCCGGCGGTAAACAACGTCTCGGCGTGATCACCAAACGGGGTGATAGCTACCTGCGCGGGCTACTGACCCAAGGTGCCCGTTCAACGTTGCAGGTCGCTCTGAAGCGCGAACCGGTCAAACGCTCTCGACTCGAGCAATGGATCATCGATCTGCACGCTCGAGTCGGTTACCACAAGACCCTCGTTGCGATCGCGAACAAACACGTGCGAATCATCTGGGCCATCTTGGCCCACGGTGAATCCTACGATCCGAATGCTTGGCGGCGACATGCGCCGACCCGGCATGCTGTGAGCGCCTGAGGGCCGCCATTGAAACCGAGTCGAACCCCACCCCTGAAGATGCGAAGTAAGATCGACAACGAGGTCAGACCGAGTACGGTGAAAACCTGGCTAACAATCTGGCGCCACGCTCCAACGCAGCCGACTGATCATTGGCTGCGTGTCGTCGCCGAGAATCGAATGAGGACACCGTACGCGACTAATATCTTGGCCCGGATACACACTCCGCTTTATCCCACAAGGCCGCGTAGAGAGATGCAGTCTTATCCTCGACCTCGATCTTTACGTTTGCTCTTTCCGTTGAATCAAATCAGGGGGCCGCCGGAAATAAATCTACCGGCCTTCACACGTCAGCTCTTGACAGGGAACTCCGTAGAGATTGTTAGAGGCCGATCGGAGTGACCACGCCCTGCTTCGCGCTCGGGATTGCGGATACCAAATCTGGAACCAGCAAGACCAGATCGTCAAGTCGATTCGACTTGGCTCGCATCAGAATGACAGCAATGTCGAATTTCGGTAAATGCTGCTGGAACGGTAGGTTCCAATCAACAGTAACGAATACGTCAAATTCTGCTGCGGCGAGTGCCAACAGCTTGCCGTTCGATATTCCCAGCCAACCCTGATCCGCAACGGTACGAACATCAACAGTGCCGAGGCTCGCCGCCAGGCGAACATCGACGCATTCGTAGATGTAGGACTCTCAAGCGGCATCAGTGACGGCTAGGGTGGTCGCGCGCTCCAGAAACGCAATCACCTGCGACCGTGATACAGAGGGAAACCCTGCGAGGAATTCGTCAATGGAATCGCCAGCTTCAAGATATTCAAGTAGCGTTTGAACGGGCACGCGAGTACCTGGGAATACTGCGGCCCCACTCATTACATCAGGAGAAACACTGACCACCGAATTGCTCATGGCAGATACGATAAACCAGTGCGATGCCCATGTCCAAAAAGGCCTCTAACGATTAGGTTGAGCGGCGCGCGGTCCCCGCGACACCAAGCTATGGCACTTTATCGACACGTGATTCCCTCCATGGCCAATCGAAGATGCTCCC
This sequence comes from Gammaproteobacteria bacterium, assembly GCA_025358295.1. Classification (GTDB taxonomy): domain Bacteria; phylum Pseudomonadota; class Gammaproteobacteria; order Steroidobacterales; family Steroidobacteraceae; genus Bog-1198. Next base: position 113,191 of record JANYJY010000009.1, on the reverse strand, counting down.
GCGCGCCCGCTCGAACCGTTGGTTAGCTGGCTTTGCGCAATTCCTCACGGAGCACGCGACGCAATGTTTTCTCCAGCGGCTCATTAGCGCTCTTCATGTGCTCACGGAGTGCGGTGTTGATCAAGGACTGATAATTGCCACCGCCCGCCGCGTCAACCTGCGCCTTGAACCACTCGAGAAGATCGTCGTCAAGACGAATGGTTATGCGTGTCTTTCCTTTCGGCACAGGGACAACGGCACCCCGCTTGCCCTTCGAAAAATCGTATTCCTTTCTCATTGCTTTGACTCGTAGTTAATGCGCTCAGCCCGGCTGGCTTTGCGCGAGGAAATTATTCGGGTTGAATTTCCGCCCGGCGCGAACACAGTCACAAGAACTCGACCTGTGGGATCGGCGCCCACACAGATGAACCTTGACTCACCCATCGCGTCTGGATCCGAAATGGTTACCGCCAACGGGTCCTCTAGCGCAAGCGCGGCATCAGCAAATGCTACACCGTGCTTCTTGAGATTCGCTGCCGCCTTGGCCTGATCCCATTCGTAGTCCATTTCACTGCTAGTATGTACGTTTGTGCACCGGCGTCAAGCCCGCGCTGCCCTTTGGGGAGACAGCTAACGACAGGGCTGAGCGACGCGAGGGTGCGGTAACGCAAAACGAAGGCACTTTATCTCGATCATCGATCCCCTCCTTGGCCCACCGAAGATGCTACCCCGCGCTCGCTCGAACCGTTGGTTAGGTGTTAACCGCGGACTTCGCAGCACCGACTGCAGCAACGGCCTTCTCCAGGACCATACGGTCAAACTCCATTTCATCGGCGTAAAAGTCAAATGGCGTACGAAATGTAATATTCCGTGTCGCAGTGCGTATCCTGACCCCAGGCCGTCCGCCGCCGTCAAGTAGAACGAACTCGTCGATGATATCGAGAGGAAATCTCTTCCACAGCGCCAGCCGCCACCAGCTGCGGCGGCATAGGTACAGCGCTCGATCCGACAGGACCAATCCGTAGTCTAGGAATCGATGAAACGTAGGGTTATACCCGGACCATAGAACGTTCTCGCCAGAATGCATCCTGAGACGCGTGAACGGGAAGCCTGGCGGGACGGTCAAGTTGCGCCTAACAATTAATTAGATGACGGAAACGGAATACGCATTGCGACAAAGGCGGGGTATAAGTCGCTGTGTGGGTTCGCATGCACTTCATTCCCTTAAGTTTAATCGGCGTCCAGTTGCCTAATGCGCGCTGACAATCATAGCGTAGCTATACGCCAATGCTCGCCGGTGGGGATCGTGCTGGACTGCGAGATTGGCAGGCGACATATTCCTGAGCGATGGGGTCAGGCGGTATTTCCGACTTAGATGGTTTTCTCAGGCGGCTCGTCGCTTGAGCAGGGCTTGCTCGCCGGCGTACGTACTGGCAGCAACGGGTTCATAGGGTCCCGAGCTGCCGCGCTCAGCGTAGAAATGCGCCACGTGACCGGTGACCAATACGATGCGCTCGCTTCTGGGCATGAGGGGAGGGCGGGGTTGGCCAAGCATCGCTATTCATGACTGGTACACTCCATCGTGAGGCAACATGACTATGAATAGTATGGATGACATGCGAACGGCGGGCGTTTGGGTGGGATGCTGTCAATGCGATTCAGTCTTTTCCTGGCCGCTGTAGCCTGCCTCGCGGCGGCGGTATTGCTGCAGGTATCGGCGCTCGGCAGTCGTCTGCTGCGCGCCGACCCCGACGCCATTCCTGCCACTGAAGCGTTGATGGCATTTGCGCTCGGACGCGGCAAGGCCTTGTTCGAAGTCCGTTGCGCCGCTTGCCATGGAATTTCTGGAACCGGCGATGCTGCGCGGGGCGTTCCGGACCTGAGCGACGGTGATTGGCTGTATGGGACGGGATTGGTGAGCGATATCGAGCAGGTCATTAGGTATGGCATTCGCTCCTTTCATCCGAAGGCGTGGAACCTTGCCATTATGCCGGCCTATGGCACCGCGCAGCCCAGCGTCCGAGACGCGAAAATCCTGCCGCTGTCCCCCGGAAATATACGGGACTTGGTGGAATTCTTGATGAGCCAGCAGGGACGGGCCGCCGATGCTGCCTCGACCGCTCGTGGCGCCGAGATTTTCGTGGGTGCCGGCGGCTGTTACGACTGCCACGCGGCGGATGCCAAAGGGGATTCCGCCATCGGCGCGCCGAATTTGACGGACCACATCACTCTGTATGGTGACGGCGGCCGCGCAGCGCTGTGGAGTTCTATTGCCTACGGCCGGCACGGTGTGTGCCCCGCGTGGGTGGCAATTTTAAGCCCCGCAGAAATCCGCGAGACGGCGATATTTGTGTATTCGCTTTCCCACCCGCGGAGCCCCGCAAAGGCAGCGCTGCTCGGAGTCCAATGAGCATGCCGAAGCCGATTCCTTCGAACTTATCCCCTCGAGATGAGGTCGGCCGCGTGAGTACCCGGCGATCCTTCGCGTTCATGGGCTGCGGCGCGTTGCTGGGATTGCTCATGGCGGGTTATTCGTTATTCACGGCGCGCGGCACGTCCACTTTAATTGTGCCGCCCGAAGATGTCGCCTTGGTCAATCAGCAGCCCATCTCGCGCAGCGACTATTTGCTGCAGCTACAGACCTTGTATGGCGTGGATTTGCCGCACGCGACGGCGGCGCAGCGGCGCAAGGTACTGGACGACATGATTCGCGAGGAGCTGTTCGTACAGAGGAGCAAGGAGTTGGACGTTGCCTCGACTGACCCCGACGTGCGCTCGGCCATGGTCAACGCGGTCGAGCTAGAGATCGCCGCGGATGCCATCACGGCCCAGCCGGGCGAAGGACAGCTACGCGCCTACTATGCGCTGCATCATGCTCGCTACGCGAGCGAGGGGACCATGTCTCTGTATGATTTTGCATTTCCGCTGAGTGAGGCGAATGCCGCGACGGCGGCGGCAGCGACGCTCAGGGCCGGGGCCCCGACGCCCGAATTCTTGGCCCGATGGCGGGCGAGCGGCTCCGGTAAGAGTCTCGACGATGAGTTCTATTTTGCCGCGAAGATTCATCTTGGCGAACCATTGTTTGCGACGGCGGTCGATCTGCCGGACGGCGCTGTCTCGGTTCCGATTATTCGCCCCGATGCCGTCCACGTTCTGTACATGATCAAGAACAATAAGCCCGTACCCTTCGATTTTGCGGCCGCCCGTAATCAGGTCTTGACTGATTTTCGCAATGACGCGGTCGGTCATTTGCGCACCGGGGATGAGTCGTTCCTACGCAAGCGTGCCAATGTGCTGATTGCAGACGACGTCCGCTGATGCGGGGCTCGGCCAAACGAGACCACGCGTTCCTGCCGTGGTTCGCGAGTTGGGGCCTGGTGGTGATGGCATTCTGCGGCGCCTCCGCCGGCGCGCATACGCGTAGCCAATCGCATTCGGTTTGGGAGATCAAGGGCTCCGATGTCGATCTGGTGATGACCATTCCGGTGGTGGAGGCCAATCGCCTGTCCGGCGATCAAGGTGCGCCCTCCGATGAGCGGCTGAAAGGCTACTTGAGCTCGGGTGTTTATCCGCTGGCACTCGGCAAGCGCTGCGAACTGGTGCCGCCGATTCAGACACTAGCCGCAGCGGCGGGCTTCCGGAAATTCGATTTTACGTTCAAGTGCGGCAGCGCGAACGACTTGCAGGTGCATTCGGATGCATTCTTCGATCTGGTGGCGAGCCACACGAATTTCGCACAAGTGCAGAATGCGCTCACCGGAGAATTCACCGAGCAATTGATCACCACCGAACATCGGACCGTGGACGTGACGGGTGGCGAGGGGAGCCGGCTGAAGAGTGCACGATTCGTCGAGTTCATTCGCATGGGTACCATGCACATCTTCACCGGTGTCGATCACATGTCCTTTCTCCTGGGACTGGTTCTGATATCCCGGCGCTTGCGTGATCTCGTGTTCGTGGTCACGGGGTTCACCATCGGTCACAGCCTGACGCTGGCGCTGGCCGTAACCGGGGTGCTACGCCCGCACGCGGAATACATCGATGCCTTGGTGGCGCTGACGATTGCCCTGATTGGTGCAGAAAACATCGTGGTCCAAACTCAACGGCCGCTGCCCGTGGCGCTGGCGGTGGGTGGGTCGCTGGCGCTCATGGCGCTGCTGCAATGCCTGGGTTTCGGGGGGCTGCCCAGCCTGCTATTGCTGGGCGCGGGCTTGTTCACCGCCAACTATCTGATGATTTCCGGGCGCTTGCGCGATGCCGGCCGCTTGCGGATCCTGATCACCCTGGTGTTCGGTTTGATCCACGGCTTCGGGTTCGCCGCCGATCTGCTCGAGTTGCAGCTTCCCCCTGGGCGGTTGGCAGAGCTGTTGGTGGGCTTCAACGTCGGCGTGGAGATTGGGCAGCTGATTCTGGTCGTCGGCGCGACGCTGCTGGTCGCTGCCTTGGCGAAGTGCAAAGTCGCTTTGCCAAGGCCCTTGGTTGTCGACATGGCCTCAGCCTTCCTGGTAGCGCTGGGTGTTTTTTGGTTCGTGAGCCGAAGCTACGCGTGACCGGCACCGGTGGCGGGATTGCAATATCGCAACTTCGGTGCCTATTCTCTAAAAAGTGCAATGAACGGTAGCGGGAAATGAACGCGATGTCCTCGATATGATTCTGTACGGTCATGCCTTAAGTTCGGCTTCGTATCGGGTGCGAATCGCCCTGGCGCTGAAGGCGGTAAAGGTCACCTCAGTGCTCTTGGACCTGCGTGGCGGAGAGCAAAAGCTCGAGAGCTTTCTGCAGATCAACAGCCAGGGCTTCGTGCCCGCGCTGGCATTGGACGAAGGCGCGGTACTGACGCAATCTGTGGCCATCATCGAGTATCTCGATGAAATTCATCCGGATCCGCCGCTCCTGCCGCACGCTCCCTTGGAAAGGGCGCGAGTGCGGGCCCTGTCGCTCGCCATTACTTGCGATGTGCACCCCCTGAACAATTTGCGCGTGCTGCAATATCTTGAGCACGATCTCGGGCACGACAAGACAGAACGTGACGAATGGTACCGGCATTGGGTGCAGCTCGGCTTCAGTGCACTGGAGCGCTGGCTGGTTCGCGACAAAGCGACCGGGAGATTTTGTCACGGCGATGCGCCCACGATGGCGGATGTGTGTCTGGTGCCGCAAGTGTTCAATGCACGCCGCTTCAACGTGGACCTGGAAGCGTATCCGCGCATCCTGGCGATAGACGCAGCCTGCCGGGACCTGCCGGCATTTCAGGGCGCTGCACCGGACAGACAGGTTTGAGCCGCCGTCGGGGGAGGCAGAGTCCGGGTCACTCTGTGCGATGACCATTTCTCTCGAGAGCATTCCTCGATTTACCGCTGCGGAGGCGCTCGCGGCCGCGGCTCAGCAATACGGTCTCACAGGCAGTTCTGCTCCTCTGCCCAGCGAGCGGGATCAGAATTTCTTAATCGCGGAGCACGGCGGTGGGAAATTCGTATTGAAAATTGCGAATGCAGGCGATGCCGTGGAAGTGCTCGATTTCCAGAATCAGGCCATGCGCCATGTCGAGGCTTCGCTGGTGGCATGCCGGGTGCAGAGGGTGGTGACTTCGCTGCAGGGATTGGACATCGCCAGTATTCCCAATCCCCGGACAGGCACTCATCATTGCCTGCGTCTGATGATTTGGATCGATGGGGAAGTACTTGCCGACAGTACGTCGCGTGGACCTATGTTGTATAAGTCCATTGGCGCGAGCATGGCCAAGATCGATGAGTCATTGAGCGGCTTCTCTCATCCGGGAATGAGGCGGGTCCTGCAGTGGGATTTGCGCCGGGCGGACATGGCTCAGGAGCACACCGCATTGCTGCCACGGGCTGGACGCGCTTGTGTAGAACGGCTTTTTTCCGAGTGGGCAGAAATAGACTGGAGCGCTCTACGGCATAGCGTGGTTCACGGCGACGCCAATGATCACAATGTCATCGCCGACGAGGGACGCATGGTGGGGCTGCTGGATTTCGGCGATTCTCTGTACACCGCGACGGTCTGCGATCTGGCCATCGCGCTGGCTTATACCCTGCTCGGTGATCGGGACCCCTTGTCCGTGGCCGCACACATGATCGAGTCCTACCACGCTCACTATCCGCTCACCGACGCCGAACAGCGTGTACTCTTTCCATTGATTTTGTCGCGCCTGAGCATGAGCGTCTGCTACTCCGCCCACAATCGAGCGCGCAACCCCGGTGACCCGTACCAGGTGGTGAGCGAGACCGCCGCGTGGGACCTTTTGCGAGTGCTCGAGCAGTGCTCAGGCTTGGATACGCTGAATCTCGTTCGTGCCGCCTGCGCGGCAGGGACCGACGTTGCTGCCGGGCGAAATCAGTAGTGAGGCGGCCGTTCCTGTTCGGGCGAGCGAGGACTGTCTTCCGGTTGGACGCTGTTCAGGCGGTCCGAGAGCGCTCGCAATTGCGCCCCGAGAGCTTGAATCTCCCGCTGCTGTCGAAATATCACATCGCTTAGCTCAGCCGTTGCGCTTTCCAGGAAGGCGATTTTCGTTTGGACCAATTCCAGGCTTTCGTCGTTCATACGCGAAGTGTAGACCTTGCCTCGCGAGGCCGCCGCGCCCCCTTAAATAGCGAATACTGCATTGCCCAAGGTCTAATTTGCGGATTTTGGACAGGTGAAGTCATCGTCGTCCAGCTTGCTGGCCTTCGGTGCCACCTTCTTCCAGTCGGACGGAACTTCGAAACGATCGGCGGGAACCGCTGCGACATTTATGGCGACCGTTTCCGTAGTAAATGACGCCATTTGGACGTATTGCGTGTACGGATCGGCCGCTCCCACGGCGGGGGCTGGCGTGCTTGGGGAAGTCGCCGAAGCCGTTGGAGCGGCACTTGCCGCCGCCTGCGCATCGTCGACCTTTTTCTTCTTGAACAGGCCGCCAACGAGATTGCCCACTGACGAGCCGAGCGCCTTGCCGGCTTGCGCGACGCTGCTAATCGGACTATTGCTGCCGCCCGTGGTGTCTGTGCCCGTAGAGTCGTTCGGCTTCATCTTAGCGACCGTACTGCACTGCTGACCACCCATCATGACCCGCAACGTTGTCCTTAAGGTCGAGCCTTTAAAGTCGCCGGATTTGGCGGTGAGCTCCTTGATTTGGGATTGATAGGGCGCGAGGAATTTTGCGAATTCTCCGCGCAGCGCGCCTTGCGGATCGTCCAGGCCGAGTTTCTTCGCATACGCCAGCTGGAATGCTCGGCGGTCCTCGCTTCCGGGAAGCTTGTCCTGCGTCAACCAGGTGTCGACTGCAATCACGGTATCGCACACGTCACCGGTTTCCTTATTGGTACAACTCTCGGTCAAGGTAGCCACCGTGCGTTGGCTATCGTGCCCGGCAATCGACATCTTGTCGTCGGTCCTATGAACATCGATTTTTGGCGCCGACATCTCGCATTTGGATTTGTCGATGGGCGCCTGTTTCTGCGACACGGGGCAGGAACGCATCTTTTCTAGCCGCGCCTGCATTTTGGCCCGCATGGCCGCCAGTTCTTCGGGCGACGCAAAAGCATCCTCGCGGTAGGCCTTCTTATCCGGCTCCAGATGCCAGGTCACACCGCGGTCCAAGCGAACAATTTCGCCGCCGTGAAGGTTGCCGCACACCAGCGACATCATGCCTTCGCAATGCGATTCCGAGTCTTCACGTTGTTTGTCGCCCGCGATATTAGTCGTTGTCGAGCCGTGAGCTTTGATGACGGAGGCAACATCCAGAGTATTTTTCTGTTCGATGGTGACGTCGGCGAAGGCGATCGTCGCGCCCATCAGCGTGCCGGCAACGAAATAGCCAACGTGCAAGGCTCGCGAATAATGCGTTTTCATGTTTTTCCCTCTTGATCAAAGCTGGGTTCGGCCGGCGAAAGAATAGCGCAGAAACAGGTGACTTTGGCCGCGACGTACATCTGTCAAAGAACCCCAGAGCGGGTGTTGCGGCGCGAATGTTGTTCCCATCACCAGACTGAGCCGCCCGTCTTGCTCACGACGCCCAGCGATTTGCGGCGCCAGCGTCAGGAATTGCTCGTCGACCAGGCCTGCTCGATAAAAGGAGCCCAATAATTGCGGACCGCCCTCGATGAGGATCCGCTCGCCGCCACTCGCGCGGGCCACCTCGTCCAGTATGGCGCCCGGCTCGATTCTCCCGCTGCGGCTGCGAATTGAGCGAATCGAAACTGAATCGGGCAATCTTTGTTTGTGCAGGCGGCGCGCGCCGGTGCGCGTGGTCGCGATTAATACCGGAACGCGGCCGGAAGCAAACACCGGCAGCCTCAGGTCGATATTGCCGCTGGCGCTGACGACCACGTTCAGCGCCGCCGGGTGCTTGAACATCGCGTGTCGTAGCAATTGATACTCCCGCGCTAGTTCGGGGCAAATGGCATCGGGCGTCCATACGTGCTGGGGGTCTGCAGCGAGGGTGCCCGAGCCTACGATCACCACGTCGGCAACGGCGCGCAACAATCCCATTACCATGCGGTCTTGGGAGTTGAAGCCGCTGATGTCCCCGCCGCCGGAATGTCCCTTGACTTGAAGCGACACGACGCCGTCCAACGTCGTCACAAAATTACTGAATACCTTGGGGCTCGAACCAGGCGCCGGCATGCGCAAGCCGCCGTACAGCCGGGCCAACTTACGCGGCAGAGGAACAGTGGCGCCGCCCTTGACGCTATAAAGAGGCAGCAGAGCTCTGAGGCTGGTGGCCATAGTCTTGAGTCTCGGTAGTTTGACGCGATCTGTAAATACTACAATGGCGGCAGCCGGTGTCGATGCAGCTGATTACATAAATTAGCTTGTTTAACCAGAGTCGGCTGCCTCATGATTCAAGCGGGCCATGAGAATCGCTTGCCAGTTAAAGGATCACCCGATGATATCCGACGATACCTCCTCGGCCCAGGAGAGACGTACGCGCCGGCGCATCAAGTCATTGACGTTCGCCGTTGGGATTCTTTGCGCGGCGCTCGCCTATGGTGCGAAGCCTGCTGTCCTAGCCGATACATTGCCCCCGGCGCAGGCCATTGAGCCGCCGCCCGCGCCGGGCCCTGCGGCTGGACTTGCGGATTCGGCGGCGCTGCGCGCCACGGTATTCGGTACGCCGCCGCAGAACATTGCGCCGATGCCCCATAGAGTTCCCTTGCTGGAAATCAACATTGCCCTGCCGTGGGCGCGGCCGCTGCCGGAGGTGCTGTGGTTCGATCGCCGCCTGCGGGTGTGGTTTTCGGCCCAGGACAAACCCGCGCCACTCGCCATTGTCATATCCGGAACGGGCAGCGGCGGCAATACCGCGAAGCTTTCCTTGCTGCGTGGCGCACTGTATGCCGCTGGCTATCACGTGTTGACCATGCCGTCCCCGACTTTCCCCGGCTTCATCGCGTCCGCATCCAGCACCGGAGTGGCGGGCGATTTGATGCAGGACGGTCACGATCTGTACGCAGCCATGCAAGAGGTCATCGCTCATCTGCCCCGGAGGATTCAGATCAGCGACATCGATGTGCTTGGCTACAGCCTTGGCGGCGCCAACGCTGCCATCGTGAAATCCATCGACGCGTCGGAAGGCAAGCTCAAGATTCATCGCGCCGTCATGATTAACCCGCCGGTCAGCCTGTTTTCTTCGATTGGTCGGCTCGACAAGCTGTTCGAGATCAGCGTCGGTTCGGGAGACGAGGCAGTGGAACGCCTGTACCGTCGGCTGTATGCCCAACTCGCCAATCTGTATCGTGCATCGAATCGCGTGCAAATCGACGAGGGTTTTCTATTCGGCGCGGCCGCCGCGGTGTTTAAGACCGATGCGGAATTCTCTGCCGCGATTGCGTTGACCTTTCGGCTCGATCTGGTAGATATGTTTTTCGCTGGCGACCTCTATTCCGGCAGCGGCGTCGTGGTCGACCCGAAGCACCCTCCCAGGCTCGGGGACTCGCTCGACGAGATTCAGCGTAAATTGCGCAACAAGACATTTGCGGAATATTTCACCAAGGTGTTCGCGCCCTACTATCTGCAGCGCCGCCCCAATTCGACGGCGGCCAGTCTGATTGCCGACAATCGCCTCGACATCATCGGCGCCGCTCTGCACAACGGTTCGGACTACTACGCCCAGACCAACAGCGACGATGTCATCCTGGATAAGCAGGAACTTGCATGGTTGCGGGAAACTTTGGGAGCGAGGATTGCCGTCTATGACCATGGGGGTCACTTGGGCAATTTGGGCGATCGGCAGCAAGTGGCAGATATGCTCGACATGCTGGCCGGACGTTGGCCGGGAGCAGCGCAATGAAGCACGCCGTTCTCCTAGCGCTCGTTGCGATGTCGCTTGGCGGCTGCGTGTCTTCAAACCTCAGCATCCGCAGCGTTGCTGCGGAGGATCCGGCGGCGGAAAATGCCGCCGCCGTGGCAAGTGCGGCGGCGTTCGAGGCAGCAGAGACTCGGAAGAACACGGAGGAAAGCCAGTCGGCTGCGGCAAGCAAGGCCGGCGAGGGCGGTCAAGACACTGACAAGGCAGTGCCTCCAGTGACTCCGGCCGAAGCTCCGTCCATGTACAGCTACGATCCATGGGAGCGGCTCAACCGCTTCACTTATCGATTCAACACACGGTTCGACGAAGCCATCTTTCTACCGGTGACCGACGTCTATCGCCGTGTGCCGTCGCCGCTTCGATCCGGCGTGCACAATTTCTTCGCCAACCTGAAAGAAGTCGACAGCATCGTCAACTACACGTTGCAATGGCGCCTAAAATTGGGTTTGCGCTCACTGGGTCGATTCGTAATCAACAGCACCGTTGGCATCGGTGGTCTGTTCGATCCCGCCGCGAAAATGAAGTTGCCGCCCGCGCCGACGGGCATGAGCACGACTCTGGCCAAGTGGGGCATGCACCCGGGTCCTTATCTGGTCATTCCAATTCTAGGACCCTCGACACTACGCGACGGCGTCGGTTATCTCGGCGATTACGGCGTATCGTATATCGTCAATGTCGCCGACCTGTATCGCGGCTGGATTTCATGGGGCCTACCGGTCGTCAATGCAGTCGATATTCGTTCTAACGTCAATTTCCGCTACTACGGCAGCGGTTCACCGTTTGAGTACGAGTACACTCGATTCCTCTACGTGCACAAGCGTTTGATCGAGGATCAAGGGCTGCGCGGCAGCTCCAAAAAAAATGAGAACGCGCAATCACGCACTCAGCGCGAGCGCGACGCGCAGAAGCCTGCAGGGAAATAGCGACGCGAGCACAAACCAGGACTAAATGGTTACGCGACGCCGCGTTCCAAGAGAAACTCGCCCAGAATTCTTGCCGTATGACTCTGTTTGGGTTTGCGCACAATGATCTCCGGCACGCCTTGCGCGACGATGCGGCCGCCACCGTCGCCGCCCTCGGGACCCAAGTCGATGATCCAGTCCGCTTCGGCCATGATGTCGAGATTGTGTTCGATGACCACCACGGTATTGCCGGCATCGACCAGGCGATGCAGCACGCGCACAAGCTTTTCGACATCGGCCATGTGCAAGCCCACGGTCGGCTCGTCGAGCACGTACAAGGTGTGCAGACCTTCGCGTCGCGCCGTATCCAGTCCGAGCGCGTCGGTCCTGACCTTAGATAACTCGGTGACGAGCTTGATGCGCTGGCTTTCGCCGCCCGAGAGTGTTGGGCTGGGTTGGCCGAGGCTCAGGTAGCCGAGGCCCACGTCGGCGAGCAGGCTCACGGGGTGGTGCACGCTGCGCTGGGCCGAGAAGAACTCCAATGCGTCATCGACGCTCATCGCAAGGGTTTCGCCGATGCTCCTGCCCTTGAACAGAATGGATAGCGTTTCTGGATTGAAACGCTTGCCGCCGCAGACGTCGCACAAGATTTGGACGTCCGGCAGGAAGCTCATTTCAATGCGCTGCATGCCCTGGCCTTCGCAGGCCTCGCAGCGGCCGCCGGCCGTATTGAAGGAAAATCGACTGGCCGTAAATCCGCGTATGCGCGCTTCGGTGGTATCGGCGTACAGGCGCCGAATCGAGTCCCAGAATCCGATATAGGTTGCGGGACAGGAGCGCGGGGTCTTGCCGATGGGGGTTTGATCGACTTCGAGCACACGACTGATCTTCTGCCATCCCGTGATGGCATCACATCCCTCAAGAAGAGTCTCGGCACTGCGATTGCCGCGCTTGGGCCGTGTCAACAGTCGCTTCAAGTTGTGCATCAGTACATCGCGCGCCAACGAGGATTTGCCGGACCCGGAAACGCCGGTGATTACCGACAGTCGCCCCAGCGGAATCCGTGCATCGACCTTGCGAAGGTTGTGCAGGTTCGCGCCGCTGATCTCGATCATGGGAGTGTCCCGATCGATGGGGCGGCGCCGGGAGCGGGAGTGACGCAGGGGTTCCGCCAGACAACGGCCGGTCGCCGAATTGCCCAAGCGCGCGAGCTCCGTGGCCGTGCCCTGGGCCACGATGTGACCGCCGCGCGTGCCTGCGCCCGGCCCGAGATCGATGACCTGATCGGCGCGCCGAATGGTGTCCTCGTCGTGCTCGACCACCACCAGCGTATTGCCCTTGGCGCGCAGCCTATCGAGCGTGTCGAGGAGCGCTAAATTATCCCGCGGGTGCAGACCGATCGTGGGCTCGTCCAGTACATAGCAGACGCCTTGAAGATTGGATCCGAGCTGCGCCGCCAGACGAATACGCTGGGCCTCACCGCCGGAGAGAGTCGGCGCCGCACGATTCAATTGCAAATAGCCCAAACCGACGTCGCAGAGAAAATTCGTGCGCGTGGTCAGTTCGGCCAGCAGGTCGCGGGCAATCTCGCGTTCGCGTCCAACCAATTTGAGCTTTTGCAGACCTGCGGAAAAATCCCGCACCGGCAAGTTCGTGAGCGCGGCAATGGATTGATCGCGAAACAAAACATGCAGCGCAACGGGATTGAGGCGGTGCCCCGCGCAATCGGCACACACGCCGGGTTTGGAGTCGCCTTCCGTGCCGCCGGCGTCTCGCCAGGCTGATTCCTCGCCGCTCTGCTCCGCATCGAATTGCTCCAACTGAAGCCCGGTGCCGAAGCAACCCGTGCACCAGCCATGCCGCGAATTGAAAGAAAACAGCCGGGGATCGAGTTCGGGAAATCCGGTGCCGCAGTTGGGGCAGGCGCGCTTGGTGGAGAACACGCTCGCATTCGCCGCCGCGCCGGCGGTGCCGCGGGCCGACGCCACGTGCACCACGCCGCGGCCATGCTCCAAGGCCAAATCCAAGGCCTGTCGCAGTTCCGATTCGCGCGCCGGATTCACAGTGAGGGTGGCGATGGGCAATTCGATGCTGTGTTCGACAAAACGATCCAGCCTCGGCCACTTCTGCGTCGGCAGCAGGCCGCCGTCGACCTGTAGGTGAGTAAATCCCTTGCCCCGCGCCCACTTGGCGAGCGCGGTGTACAAGCCCTTGCGCGCCACGATGAGCGGCGCCAGGAGGGTGATGCTCTTGCCTCGATAGTCCTTGAGCAGGCGCGCGGCGATGGCGTCCGCGGACTGCGGTTCGATGCGCGCCTCGCACACGGGACAGTACTGAACACCCAGCTTCACATAGAGCAACCGCAGGAAATGATAGATTTCAGTAAGAGTCGCCACCGTGCTCTTGTGTCCGCCGCGGCTGGTGCGCTGTTCAATGGCAACGGTGGGCGGAATGCCGAAAATGGCATCGACATCGGGCCGCGATGCGGGTTGCACGAATTGCCGTGCATAGGCATTTAGGGACTCGAGATAACGCCGCTGTCCCTCGGCGAACAATATATCGAATGCCAGAGTGCTCTTGCCGCTGCCCGATACGCCGGTGATCACCGTGAATTGATTGAGGCCGAGATTGACATCGACATTTTTGAGATTGTGCTCGCGGGCGCCGTGAATCTCGATGGACGTGGGCGCGCGGTAGGTCGCGCCACCCGAATCGTGAACACTTTGCGACGCGGGTGCAGGATTCTCATCCTCGGCGAGCGCTCGGCCGGTATGCGAGGCGGCGACGCGCATCAGCTCAGCCGGAGTGCCGGTGCAAACGATGCTGCCGCCGGCCTCACCGCCTTCGGGGCCGAGATCGATGATCCAATCGGCGGCGCGCACCACATCTAGGTTGTGTTCGATCACGAGCAGCGAGTGGCCGGCATCGATCAGCCGCTGGAACGAGCGCAGCAGCTTAGCCACGTCGTCGAAGTGCAGGCCGGTGGTGGGCTCGTCAAACAAGAATAGCGAGCCGCGGCGCGGTGCATCGGTCTTGGCCGCCGCGGATGTTCTTTTCGAGGATTGCACGCGGACGGCGTTTTCAGCCAAATGTCCCGCGAGTTTGAGACGTTGCGCCTCGCCGCCGGACAGCGTCGGCACGGGTTGACCGAGCTTAAGGTAATCGAGACCGACGTCGGCCAGGGGTGCGAGTCGCAGGCAGACCTCGGTGTCGGCTGCAAAGAAAGCCAGCGCCTCTGTGACCGTCAGATCGAGGATATCTGCCACGCTTTTCGGCGCTGCAGCACCGCGACCCAGTTTTACGTCGAGTACTTCAGCTCGATAGCGCCGGCCGTCGCAGTCGGGACAGCGAAGGTACACGTCCGACAGGAATTGCATCTCCACGTGTTCGAAGCCATTCCCGCCGCACGCGGGGCAACGGCCGTTACCCGCGTTGAAACTGAAAGTTCCGGCGGTGTACTTACGCTCGCGCGCCTGCGGCAACCGCGCGAACAAGTCTCTTATGGCGTCGAAGGCGCCGACGTAGCTGGCGGGATTCGAGCGGGTGGTACGGCCGATCCGGCTTTGATCCACCATGACGACATCGTCGATCAGGTCGCCGCCCTCGAGGGTGCGATGCTTGCCGGGATTTTCCGTGGGCTTGCCCTTCTCGCGCAGCAGTGCGGGATACAGAATGTCATGCACCAGTGTGGATTTGCCCGAACCGCTGACTCCGGTGACACAGACCAGCCGCTTTAGCGGAATGTCGACGTCCACGCCCTTAAGGTTGTGTTCGGCAGCTCCCTTGATCCGTAACGCACCGTGGCCGGTCGCACCGTAGCCGGTCGCACCGCTTTCCGGGATCCGCACTCGCTTGCGCCGAAACAAGTAGTCCGCCGTGAGCGAGCCTTTGGCCTTGGCCAGCTGCGCTATCGGACCGAAGAACACGATTTCTCCACCGTGCTCGCCGGGGCCCGGCCCGATATCGAGCACTCGATCCGCGGCCTGCATGACCTTCGGGTCGTGTTCGACCACCACCAGGGTGTTGCCGGCGTCCCGCAGGCGGTGCATAACACCGACGATGCGGGCCACATCGCGCGGATGCAGGCCGATGGAGGGTTCATCGAGAACAAACAGAGTGTTGACCAGGGAGGTGCCGAGCGCCGTGGTGAGATTGATTCTCTGCACTTCGCCGCCGGACAAGGTGCGCGATTGTCGATCGAGATTCAAATAGCCCAATCCCACATCAGTCAAATACTTCAGGCGTGCGCGAATTTCGCGCAGCAGTAAGTCGGTAGCCTCATCAAGCGGGGCAGGCAATTCCAGCGAGCCGAAAAAGCGCCCGCAGGCATCGATGGGCATCAACATCAATTCACGGATGTTGATGCCGGGATCGCCGACGCGCCACAGTAGTGCTTCGGGCTTGAGGCGGGCGCCCCGGCAGGCATTGCATTCCGTATAGGAGCGGTAGCGCGACAGCAGCACTCGAATGTGCATTTTGTACGCCTTGGTCTCGAGCCAGGCGAAGAAGCGCCGCACGCCATACCAGACATTCTTGGTCCATTCGCCTTCGCCGTCGATGACCCAGACGCGTTCGGCTTCGGTCATGTCCCGCCAGGGCGTGTCCATCGGGATGGCGCGTTTGCGCGCGAATTTGAGCAGGTCGGCCTGACACTCCTTGTAGGACTCGGTCTGCCAAGGCTTGATCACGCCCTGGCGAAGAGTCAAAGACGTATCAGGAATGACCAGCCCATAGTCGACGCCGATGCTGCGGCCGAATCCGCGGCAGGTCTCGCAGGCGCCGATCGGAGAGTTGAAACTAAACGTGCTCGGACTGGGGTCTTTGTAGTTGATGTCGCAGTCCGGGCAGTGCAGCCCGGTGGAGAATCGCCACGGTGGTGCAAAGACATGCGTGCCGCTGTCGCGGGTATCAGAACCTTTGGCGCCGGCACTGGCGTCGACGCCACTGCTCGCGCTCGCTTTCGAGGTGTCGGCCGCGCGCGGATATACGTCGAGGCGGCCCTGACCCACCTTGAGCGCCGCTTCTATGGCATCGCCGGCCCGGGCGGGATCCACCGAGGACCAACGAAAGCGATCCTGAATGACTTGCAGGGTATTGCCATGCTTCTCATGAATGCGGGTGTAGCCCTGGCCGGACAGCAGAGTTTTGATCTCTGCTTCCGTGAAATTCTTTGGAATGGGAACCGGAAAGGTCAGCAGCAGCGCCGGATCGCCGTTGTCGTGGGCCAGCTGCCGCAGCGATTCCTGGATGCTCGCGGCGGTGTCGCGTCGCACCGGCTTGCCGCAGCCCTGGCAATGCAGTACCCCGGCTCGGGCAAACAGCAGTTTCAAATGATCGTTGAGCTCGGTCATCGTGCCCACGGTGGAACGCGACGTCCGCACCGGGTTGGTCTGGTCGATGGCGATGGCCGGCGGGATTCCTTCGATGCGATCGACCGCGGGCTTGTCCATCCGATCCAGGAACTGGCGCGCGTAGGGCGAGAAGGTCTCGACGTAGCGGCGCTGGCCTTCGGCGTACAGAGTGTCGAATACGAGCGAGGATTTCCCCGAGCCGCTCACGCCGGTGACCACGATCAACTCGTTGAGGGGTAGATCGAGATTCAGATTCTTTAGATTATTCTGACGGGCGCCGCGGATGCGTATGGCATCCGAGCGAGGCGGATCGAGGGGTGGCATTCCTGTAAGTCTACAGGACGTGTCAAGTTCAGCGTCCGGCGAACTGTTCCATCATGAGACCGGTGCCGCCGCGGGTGACGTGAGCGACGATTGCCGTGCGGCGATGAATTTTGGTGACCAATCCAAGATTGATCGCGAATGCGAGCTGTACCTGCTGCCCCTTGCGCAGCCCGAGGTTTTCCGTCTCGACGAAAACGCCGTTTGCGCTCAAGTTCTTGGCCTTGCAGATACGGCTTTTTCGTCCCGACATCACTACGTACACGGTGGTGCGCGCTCGGTGGCGGGTGTGCAGACGACGCTCCATCCGGTTGGTCCCTTAAGTATTGATCTTCGTTGGGACACCCATTATGCACACCAAAAAGTAGTTAGCGAAGCGTTCAATTGAATCGGCAAACATATGTCAGGCCCCGCATTGATATGTAAAATCAATGACCTAGGCGTGGAGGCTAAGGGAAGAAAAAATCGACCGCAGGGCGGACGGTGTCCGGTGACGTCGGACTAGTCGATGTTTTTGCGCCGGATCGCAAGTTGCTCGGGAGCTTCGATACCCATCTTGATGCGCCGTCCCGTTCCTCCCAGAAGCGTGATCTGGATGGGACCGTTGGCGAACAGTTGGGCCATGGTCATGTTGGCGTCCACGCCCTCAGCCGGTTGGATGACTATGGACTCGTCAGCACGGCGGCTGAGGACCAGCATAAATCAAGCCTGAGCCAGCGCGCGCAGCGCTTTGGCGAAGGTCTTCCCCTGAGGACCGTACGTTACTGCGGGTCCGCCGCGGACGATGTCGAGCAGCTGCCCGATCTGGTGTTGACGCACATGAATGATATGTCCGTTGAGGTCGTTCGCGGTTCTGCAGCCGGCCACCAGCTGCATCAGGGTGCGCCAACGCTCGGCAACGGTTGCCGCAATGCTGGGCGCGCCGGGATCCGCGCACAATGCGCGGCGTTCCGTTTCAAGGTTTTCAATGTCCTGAAGAATCTGGGTTTTCTCGGCGGCCCTTTGTTCAACCGCTTCGGGTGAGTCGCCGGTGAGCGCGGTGCGCTCCGCGGCTAGGGTCTCAGACAGCACGCGCGCGCCCGCGATCTCGCGATCCAGTACATCCTCGAGACGGCGGCGCACGGTGTGGTCCATGTCGCTACTTCAGCCCGCGCTCGAAATTCAAGATTTTATCGGCGATCCGGCCGGCATCGATCTGGTACGTGCCGGAACTGATGGCCTGCCTCACGGCGGCCACTTTCCCGGTGTCGACGACCGGCGCTTTGGCGACGGCTTCCTCGATCTTCTGTAGGGAACGCGCGGAGTTGGTCAGAGTGAGCGTATCGCCGGACTGCCCGGAAGAGGCGTTCGCGGCCGACGCTTCGCTCTGCGATTTGCCGGTTACAACGCCGCCGCCGTTCGAGCCCTTGACGGGCGCAATCGGTTCAGCCGTTGAATATGCACTGATTTTGTCAGTCACCGAAATTTCTCCCAGGGCTCGCATTGGCCCACACCAAGGTTATCGTCAGGGTTTGGATTAACTTTAACGAGCATGCTCAAAATCAACCGCCTGGAAATGTTATCGACTGTGACGCGCTTCACTGAAGGGCTACTGCGAAATTATTTCTACGATCTGTTCAGAGCGTGCTATGCCTTCCACGATCCTACCGGATGATACATTCTGGACTTTAACCCTTTGATTTATAAGACCATCGCTCAATGCTTTACCGGCCATGCGCACGCTCATGCCGCCGATATCCGCCAAGAGGGTCACTGATTGGCCGCGTTGCACAGCTCTGGCGGCGACCAATTGCTGATTGGTCAGGAAGGCGCCGCCCGGTATCGGCCGGCTGGCAGTCAGGCCCACTGCGATGGCCGGGTCATCCAGAAAGCCGATCGGCAGCTCGGAAATGTCGTGCTGCTCCAACCGGAGGTCTTTGGCGGTGAGAACAGTGCCCACTACAATGGCGTGGGCCGCGACGGCGACCGATGAAGTGCCGACGATCCTCACGGGCACATAGAGATGCCACGCCACGGTGCCCTGGCAGCGCAGTTCGATCAAGACGCGGTCCTTCATGTGCTGTGCCGCTCCGCTGACAGCTACCACCGCCTTATCGCAGGGTTCAAGCCGTAAGTTCGGCTGAATTGGGCCGACGAGCAGGCGCTGATGCTCGGTGAGAGGCGGAAATTGCGGAAGGGCCGCAGATCGCGCGACAGCTTCCAGTTGCGCAATCTCTTGCCAATCCGCCGCCCACAGCCCCCCTGGCAGTGTCGTAACGAGAAGCGCGCCGGTTCGACCCAGGGCCAACAACCGGCGACGATATTTTGGCGGTAGAACCATCATCCAAATGTATGTGCAAGTCGCGTGCCATTACATGCACTCGGGATCGCCCGTGGCAGCCGACATCGTGCTCGGCGGGGTGTGGCCAGGCTAAAGGGGTTCACACGGACTATTCCGTTGAGCGCCGGTGTCTGTCAGTCGGCCGCCGCCGGCAATTTCATGCCGCTCCGCTGCGCCAAGGCGAGAGCTTAAGGGCGCGCGGGCAGGCGCAAGGGCCTGTTTCGCCGTTAGCTGCAGTTGGCACAGCTCTTGCTTGTGTTACTGGCAAGGAGCAAATCGCCATGTTCGACAACATTTTCGGTATCCATGAACAAGCCCTGCTGTTGCACGGTCAGCGTCTCGGCATTCTCGCGACCAATATCTCAAATGCGGATACCCCGAACTACAAGGCGCGCGATATCGACTTCAGCGCCGTGCTCGCGAATACCGATGAGAACACATTGCCGATGCGAATTACGCAGGCGGCGCACATCACGCTGAGCGGCGACGGATTGGCACCCGGCGAATTGAAATATCGCAATCCATACCAGGCCTCTTTGGACGGCAATACCGTGGAAATGCCGGTCGAGCAGGCGGCATTTTCCGAAAACAATGTGCGTTATCAGGCCAGCCTCATGTTCATCAACCAGAAGATCGCGCAAACGCAGCTTGCCATCACCGGCCAGTAGCCGCAGCTTTTAGAGGAATCGAGTCATGAGTTTATTCAGCGTGTTCAAGGTCGCCGGCAGCGCCCTCAATGCCGAGACGATTCGACTCAACACCACGGCGAGCAACCTCGCCAATGCAGAGAGCGTCAACGGCGATGCCAGTAAGGTTTATCGCGCACGCCATCCGGTGTTTCAGACCATGATGGACACCTCGAATCCGGGCTTCGATGGTCAAGACGCAGCAGTGGGGGTGCGCGTGCTGGGTGTGGTGGAGAGTACCGCGCCGCCGAGCATGCGTTATCAGCCGGACAATCCGCTCGCCAACAAGAACGGCTATGTGTTCATGTCGAACGTCAACTCGATCGAGGAAATGACCAACATGATTTCGGCCAATCGCTCGTTCGCGACCAATGTCGAGGCCATCAACACTGCTCGGGACTTGCTTCTCAAGACCATTTCGATGGGACGATAGGAAAACACTAGGAATCATTTATGACCATTCCCGCGATTTTTCCCAATCCGAATTATGTCGCCAGCAACGCCGCCGGCTCGTCTGCAGGCAGTTCCGGCACTGGAGCCTCGGCGACCGCCGCTACGCTGGGCGGCACCAATTTCTTGACGCTCATGTTGGCGCAGCTCAAGAACCAAGACCCGACCAGCCCGGTGGACAGCAACCAGTTCTTGAATCAGCTCGCGTCGTTGAGCACGGTGCAGGGAATCACGCAGTTGAATTCTTCATTTTCGTCACTGTCGAGTTCCCTGGTGTCGAGTCAGGCGCTGCAGGCGTCCTCGCTGCTTGGGCATCAGGCGCTGGTGAGCAGCAAGACGGCCGCTCTGACGGCTAACGGGAAGGTCACGGGTGCCGTCAGCGTACCGCAGACCACCTCGCAAGCCGTGGTCAACATTTCGGACAGCAGCGGAGCGCTGGTGCGGCAGATCAATTTGGGAGCACAGTCCGCTGGTTTGGCGAATTTTTCCTGGGACGGCAAGCAGCAGGATGGTTCGCAAGCCCCCGCGGGCCAATACACATTGTCTGCGCAAGTCGCCGGCGCCAAGTCCGGCACTGCGGCAAGCACCTACGTGAACGGCACCGTACAGAGCGTCACGATGGGTGCCGGGCAGACAGGACTTACCTTGAACGTTAGCGGCCTCGGCAGCGTGGCCTTCAGCAACGTACAACAGATATCGAATTAAGTAACTCGCAGAGGACATATCCATGGCATTCAGCACAGCATTATCGGGATTGACGGCAGCCAGCTCTGATTTGGACGTCACGGCCAATAACATCGCCAACTCAAATACCGTAGGCTTCAAGGGAGCCCGCGCGCAGTTCGCCGACGTGTACGCCGCCGGCGCCGTGAACCTCAACAACTCCGTAGTCGGTCAGGGCGTTCGGCTGTCGAGCACCGCGCAGCAGTTCACCCAGGGCAATATCTCCAGCTCGTCGTCGAATCTCGATTTGGCGATCAGCGGCGACGGTTTCTACACGCTGAAAAGCGCGAATGGCTATGTGTATTCGCGCAACGGTCAGTTCGGCGAGGACAAATCGGGCAATGTCATCAGTTCGACCGGCCAAGCGCTGCAGGTGTACCCGCCCTTGATCAACGGCGGGTTCAACACGGGCACTCTGTCCAACCTCAACTTGCAGACTGCACAGAGCGCGCCGTTGGCGACCACGGCCGGTGCGGTGATCCTGAATCTGCCGGCGAACACCACCCCGCCGGCCGTCGCACCGTTCAACCCAGCCAACTCGCTTACCTACAACCAGTCCACCTCGACTACGGTCTACGATTCGCTGGGCAATGCCTATCCGGCAACTATGTTCTTCTCGCAGCAGGCGGCACCGCCCAATACATGGTCTGTCAATATGACGGTCAACGGCGTCTCGGCCGGCCCGGCGCAAACACTCACCTTCGGCAGCACCGGCGCGGTAACCGCCCCGGCGGGTGGCACCTTGAACTTCAACGGTTTCACGCCCACCAGCGGCGCCCTACCGATGACGTTGGCGTTGAATTTCGGCCAAACGACGCAGTACGGCGGCCAGTTCGGCGTGACCTCCATCACCCAAAACGGTTATGCCACCGGTCAGCTCAGTACCGTGGCCATCGACCCGACCGGCATCGTATCGGCGGTGTACACCAACGGCCGATCCACCCAGCTGGGCCAACTGGCGATGGCGAACTTTCCCAATCCGCAGGGCCTGAAGCAATTGGGCGACACCAATTGGTCGGAAACATTCACCTCCGGCACCGTGGTGCAGGGTGTAGCCGCATCGGCCGGCTTTGGCAGCATTCAGTCGGGCGCACTGGAGGCCTCGAACGTCGACCTGACCACGCAATTAGTCAAGATGATCACCGCGCAACGCGCCTTCCAAGCCAACGCGCAGGTAATCACGACGGCCAACCAAGAATCCCAGACCGTCATCAATATCAGCCACTAACACTCAACGTAGTTGACCGCTAGAAACTGAAGGAACGTGAAACATGGATAGAGGACTGTATGTGGCGATGACCGGTGCTAAGCAAATCATGCAAGCACAGGCCGTCAACAACCACAACATCGCGAACGCCAGCACCACCGGTTTCCGTGCGGACGGGGTGTCCTTCACCAGCGAACCCGTCTATGGGCCGGGATACGCCAGCCGCGTGAACGCCGTCGCTGGCGATGCCGGCACGGATTTCTCGAGCGGGGTCATGATGAGCACCAGTCGGCCGCTCGATATTGCCATCAACGGCAAAGGGTTCATTGCAGTCCAGGGTGCCGATGGCAAAGAGGCGTACACCCGAGCGGGCGATTTGCAAGTAACGGCGTCGGGCGCCGTCATCACGGCGACGGGATTTCCGGTGTTGTCGGAGTCCGGTCCATTGAGCGTGCCGCCCGCGACCCAAGTGACCATCGGGCGTGACGGTATCGTGTCGGTGGTGCCACTGGGGTTGAGTGCGGCGGCGCAATCCCAGGTCGACCGCATCAAGCTGGTCAACCCGGCCGCGAAGGATTTGGAGAAGGGCGCCGACGGATTGCTGCGTCTGAAAAGCGGCGCCAAGGCCAAGGCCGACGAAACCGTCAGCGTCACTTCCGGTGAGCTGGAGTCGAGTAATGTCAACGCCGCTCAGTCTCTGGTGAATATGATCGAGCTGCAGCGCCTGTTTGAATTGCAGATCAAGAGCATCAATTCCACCGATCAGAACGAGCAGGCCGCTCAGCGCCTGATGACCGCCGCATAGGCTCAAAGGATACGACATGAATCTCGCACTATGGGCCGCGAAAACCGGCCTCGACGCTCAAAATACCCAGATGTCGGTGATCGCGAACAACCTCGCGAACACGAATACGACAGGTTTCAAATCCGACCGCGCCGCATTCCAGGATCTGATGTATCAGAACGTGCAGCAAGTCGGCGCGCAGAGCACACAGAACACGCAGTACTCCACCGGTCTCACGCTGGGCACCGGAGTTCGGATCGCGGCCACCGAGAAAAACTATTCGCAGGGCAGCGTGCTGCAGACCGCCGGTTATCTGGACATGTCGATCACCGGCCAAGGGTTCTTTCAGATCACCATGCCGGACGGCACACTTTCCTACACCCGCGACGGTGCCTTCTCGCTGGATTCGCAGGGCAATCTCGTGACTGCCAGCGGGTATCCGCTGTCCCCCGCGATCACGATTCCGTCAAGCGCTCAGTCGGTGACGGTGGGGACCGACGGAACCGTGTCGGTAACGACGGCCGGATCCGCCAAGCCCACGACCATCGGACAGGTTCAATTGGCGAACTTCGTCAACGTGCAAGGATTGCAGCCAACCGGCAACAATTTATTGACGGAGTCGGCGTCGAGCGGCGCGCCGCAAGTCGGCACGCCGGGTACCAGCGGCCTGGGCACCGTGCAGCAGGGTTCGCTGGAAACCTCGAACGTGAACACGGTAACGGAGCTGGTGAACATGATCCAATGCCAACGCGCCTACGAAATGAATTCCAAGGCGATTAGCACCACCGATCAAATGCTGCAATATCTGACGCAGAACGTATGATTATTTTTACAAGCTCTATATCGATGGCTCCGCGATTCGCCTGCGCCGTCCTCGGCGGCATCATTCTCGCGGGCTGCGGGCTGTTGCCCGCCAAGCAGCACAAGCCCGAGCCGGCCGTTGCGAGAGAGCTTCCGCCGCCCACGCCGCGAACCGACGGGGCGATCTATCAAGCCGGACAACAGATGGAATTGTTTGCGGATCTCAAGGCTCGCCGCGTCGGTGACATATTGACGATCAAGTTGAACGAGTCGACGGCTGCGAGCAAGAACGCCGAGACCAAGACCTCGAAAGCGACGGGAGTTGCGAACACTGGGCCTACGATATTCGGCAAGACCATCACTACCAAGGGCGTTCCGATTTTCAACACATCAATGACCGGCTCCGACAGCTTCGACGGTGCGGGAGCGGTTACCCAAAGCAACAGTTTGGCGGGACACCTCACCGTGACCGTGACTGACGTTCAAGCCAACGGCAATCTCGTGGTGCAAGGCGACAAGACCTTGAAACTCAATCAGGGTGAAGAATTTGTGCATATCGCAGGGGTGATTCGGCCCGCGGACATCGCTTCCGACAATACGGTGACCTCCGACAAGATCGCGGACGCCCACATCAGCTACTCCGGCAAGGGCGTCGTCAACAGCACGAATCGCGTGGGCTGGCTGGCGCGTTTCTTCAATTCACCGTTCGCACCGTTCTAGCCCGGCCACCCATGCTTACCAAATTCCTTAGCGTGTCGGTCCTGATGCTGTTCGGCGCCTCATTGGCGCAGGCCGAGCGCATCAAAGACATGGCCCATGTGCAAGGGGTGCGCACCAACCAACTGATCGGCTACGGGCTGGTGGTCGGTCTGGACGGCAGCGGCGACCAAACCAGTCAGGCGCCGTTCACCGTGCAATCCCTGAAGAACATGCTCGCGCAACTCGGCGTCACCGTGCCGGCGAACGTCAATCCGCAGTTGAAGAACGTGGCGGCGGTATCCGTGCATGCCGTCATGCCGGCGTTCGTCAAGCCCGGCCAGACCATCGATATCACGGTCAATTCCATAGCGAATGCGAAAAGCCTGCGCGGTGGCTCCTTGTTGGTAACGCCCTTGCACGGATTGGATGGCCAGATCTATGCGATTGCTCAGGGCAATCTGATCGTCAGTGGTTTCGGCGTCGAAGGCACCGACGGTTCGAAGCTGACGGTCAATGTGCCGAGCTCCGGTCGAATTCCGAATGGCGCCACCGTTGAGCGGGCGGTTCCATCGCAGATTGCGCAGGGCGACTCGATCACCCTGAATCTCAACGATCCCGACTTTACAACGGCCACGCGACTCGTCGAAAGCGTCAACAAAGGCGTGGGTGAGGGCTCGGCCACGGTCGTCGACGGCGGTTCGGTGCGGGTGCGTGCGCCGCAGGACGTCACGCAACGAATCGCCTTTCTGTCGATGATTGAAAATCTGCAGATCGAACCGGCCAGTGCCGCCGCCCGTGTGATCATCAATTCACGCACCGGCACGGTGGTGATCAGCAGTAATGTCACGGTGAGTCCCGCCGCGGTTTCGCACGGCTCGTTATCGGTCACCATCAAAGAAGAGCAGAGCGTCAGTCAGCCTGCACCGTTTGCGCAAGTGGGCGAAACCAAGGTCGTCAGCAATTCGACCATCAAGGTGGATCAAGGCTCCAATCGCATGTTCCTGTTCAAACCCGGCGTGGAGTTGGAGCAGATCGTGCGCGCCGTGAATGAAGTTGGCGCTGCGCCGGGCGATCTGGTCGCGATCCTGGAAGCGCTCAGGGAGGCCGGCGCCCTGCAGGCTGAGCTGATCGTGATCTAAATGAGTATGCCTTTACTACCAATTGCGACACTGCCGCCGTCCGTCTCGACTGCGTCCACGTATACCGACTCCCATGGCTTGGCTGAGCTTAAGAAGGATCCTAGTTCGCCACAAGCGATGAGTGCCGTTGCACAGCAGGTAGAGGCGCTATTTTTGCAAATGGTTTTGAAGAGCATGCGCGATGCCAGTGCCGCCACGAGCGAATCGGCCAGCAATGAGATGGGCATGTACCAAGACATGTTCGACAAGCAAGTGGCGCTCACCTTGAGCCAACATCAAGACTTGGGGTTCGGCGCACTGTTGAAACGGCAGTTGTCCGGCAAGTCGGCACCCACTCTCGCGCCTGTCACACCGAAAACCGGCGCCGCGACAACAGCCCCGACTGCCGCCCTCGCGCACAGTCCAAAGCAATTCGTCAATCAAGTGTTGCCCCTGATACGGCGCGCGGCAGCGACTCTCGGGGTCAATCCCGACGGCTTGTTGGCGCAGGCGGCCCTGGAGACCGGCTGGGGCCAGCGCATGCCGCGCACCGCCGATGGTGCGCCAAGCCTCAATCTGTTCGGTATCAAAGCGGGGGCGGAATGGTCGGGTACGCGCGCGGTCGCTGACACCGTCGAGTTTCGCGGCGGCGTGGCGACGCAGCGGCGCACCGCGTTTAGGGCCTATGCCTCGATCGAAGAGAGCGTCAGCGACTTTGCGAATTTGCTTAAGAATTCACCGCGCTACCACGAGGCGCTCGCTGCCGGGAGCGATACGCAAGCGTATATCAAGAGCATGGGCAAGTCGGGGTACGCCACAGACCCAGAATACGCGAATAAGTTAAATGAAATTCTGAACAGCGATGCCATTCAATCGACGCTCAGTGCTCGCACTGCAGCATTATAGAAATGACGGCCCATGCCGATACAGCGTGGATAGGCCTACTTCCATAGATCAAGGCAGCGCGGAGAAGACTCGTGTCAGATGTATTTGGAATAAGTGTTTCAGCGCTGCAGGCGTTTCAGTCAGCCATATCGGTGACCGGTAACAATGTCGCCAATGCCAGCACTCCAGGATACGCCAGGGAAACCGTCAACCTGGTCGAGGGAACGCCCCAATCAAATGGTGCGGCCACGATCGGCAGCGGCGTCGTACTCACCGCGGTATCACGGGCCTTTAGCCAAGCGACCGCCAATCAGCTGAATTCTTCGCAAAGTAGCCTGGGGCAGCTCGACAGTCTGCAGACCTACACCACGCAAATCGACAAACTCTTGGGCACCACCGGCGCGGGCCTCAGCACGGCGCTGCAGAATTTCTATAACGCATGGTCCGATGTGGCCAACAATCCAACCTCGGCCGCGACGCGACAGGCACTATTGGGCAAGGCCCAGAGCGTTGCTGCCAGTTTCCAGAGCACCAGTTCGCAACTCTATAGTTTGAATAGCGACGTCAACTCGCGAATCTCGGCCGATGTGCAGCAGATCAATTCGATCGCCACATCCATCTCCAAATTGAATCAGCAGATCGTCGTGGGCACCGCGCAGGCCGGCGGCAATCCGCCCAACGAGCTGCTGGATCAGCGCGACAAGCTGGTGTCCGATCTGTCGAAATTGACAGCTATCTCGACGACTCACGACTCCAACGGCGCGCTGAATGTCTTCATAGGCACGGGGCAACCGCTGGTGCTGCAGGGGACGACTACCTCGTTGACCACGGTCGCGAATCAATTCAACTCGACCCAGTTGGAAATTTCGACCACTACCTCCGGCGGCAGCGCCATCAGCGGCTCGATCACTTCGGGAGACCTCGGCGGACTTCTCGCCGCGCGTGCTCAAGCCATCGATCCGGCGAAAAATCAGTTGGGTCAGATTGCCACGGCCTTGAGCCAGGCGGTGAATACCCAGCAAAACTCCGGCCTGGATTTGAACGGTCAGCTGGGTGCCAACCTGTTTGTTGTGGGCACGCCGCAAGCCGTTGCCTCGGCCAAGAACCCGGATAGCGTCACCGTGACGCTTGGTGTGACCAATGTCGGAGCTCTGACAGCGAATGACTACATCCTGTCATACACCGCGGGCGCCTACTCGCTGACCCGCAGCAGCGATGGCACTGTGGTGCCGTTGGCCGGCGCCGGTACCCCGGCGAGCCCTTTGACCGCGGAAGGTCTATCGATCGTGGTCTCGGCAACACCCACCGCGGGAGATCAATTTCTGTTGCAGCCGACCGCGCAGGCGGCCGGCACATTCAGTACCGTACTCACGAATCCCTCAAAGATTGCTGCCGCCGGCGCGATACAGACCTCGGCGGCCAACGGCAACACGGGGAGCGCCACCATCGGCGCCGGTACCGTGCTGAACGCGGCGAATCCGGCTCTGCTCAGTGCCACCGCCATTCAGTTTACGAGTGCTACAACGTATTCGGTGAACGGTGCCGGCAGCTTCCCCTACACGGCCGGCGGCAATATCAGTCTCAATGGCTGGCAGGTGCAGATCAGCGGCACGCCGGCGATCGGCGACAGCTTCACCGTGCAGAGCAACGCGGGGGCTACCGGCGACAATCGCAATGCCTTGGCGAGCGCCACACAACAAACGCAAGGCGTCCTCGCCAATGGCACCATCAGCATCAACGGCGCGGTGAGCGCGTTGATTACCGGCATCGGCAGCCAGGCACAGCAAGTCAATACCGCACATGCCGCCCAGACGGCAGTGAACAGCAACGCCCTGAGCAATTTTCAGTCGATATCCGGCGTGAATCTCGATGAAGAGGCGGCGAGTCTGTTGCAATGGCAGCAAGCCTACCAAGCCGCGGCCCAGGCCTTGAAAATCGGCAGTAGCCTGTTCCAGAGTTTGCTCACCGCTGTCCAGGCCGCCTAAGGGAGTCTCAATCATGCGCGTGACCCAAAGTCTGAATCAAACACAGTTCCTTACGGCGTTGAACCGCATTGAGTCCAACCTGTCGCAAACGCAAAACCAAATCACGTCGAATTTGGCTTTTACCACCGCCGAAGAGAATCCTGTGGGCGCGGGGAGCGTCAATAATTACAACCAAACGCTGTCGCAGAGCCAGCAGTACGATACAAACGCACACAGCGCACAAACCCGGCTCGGCACGGAGGACAATGCGTTGTCCGAAGTGCAAAGCTCACTGCAGAGTCTGCGCGATCTTGCTCTGCAAGCCAACACCGGCAGCCTTTCCAGTCAAGACCGCAGTGCCATCGCGGTGCAGGCCAAACAGATTCAAAACAGCCTGATTTCGCTGGCCAATACCCAGGATGGCAACGGCGAGTACTTATTTGGCGGCTTCTCGACGCAAACCCAACCATTTTCTTTGAGCGCCACCGGCGCCAGTTACGCGGGTGATCAGGGCCAGCGACAGGTGCAAATAGCCGCAGGTCAAACCATCGCAGACGGCGACAACGGCAATGTAGTGTTCAATCAGATCAAAACCGGCAACGGCACTTTCACCGCCACAGCGAACGCGGCCAATACCGGAACCGGTCTGTTGGGTGCGACCACCGTTTCCAATGCGGCAGCCTACGACGGCGGCACGTACGCAATAAATTTCACCGCGGCCAATACCTACGAAGTGCGCGATTCCGCCAATGTTTTGGTGACTTCCGGTACCTACACGGATGGTCAATCCGTCGCCTTTCGCGGTGTGCAAGTAACGCTCACCGGATCCCCGGCCACCGGCGATTCATTCACGGTAGCGGCGAGCAGCAATCAGAGCTTATTCGCCACGGTACAGAATTTGGTGAATGCATTGCAAACCACGGGAAGCACGTCGGTGGCGCTCGCCAAATTGGGAAATTCGATCGGCAATGCGATCAACAATATCGACCAAGCGCTGACTTCAACTTCGAATATCCGCGCCAGCGTGGGCGCCCGGCTTAATTCGATTACCACCCAACTGTCGGTGTCGAGCAGCCAGCAATTGCAGCTCAAACAGTCCATTTCGTCGCTGCAGAGTCTGGATTACGCGAGCGCGGTCACCTCGCTCACTCTGCAAAATACGACTTTGAGCGCTTCTCTGCAGGCCTACAATTTGACGCAGGGCCTCTCGCTCTTCAAATTTCTCTAGGACCGGACGGCCAAGCTAGTGGTGATGGCCGCCCGCGCCGTGCACGTGGCCGTGTTCCAGTTCTTCCGTTGTGGCTTCGCGCACGCTCACGACTTGCACATCGAAATTCAAGGTCTTGTCGGCGAGCGGGTGATTGCCGTCGAGAGTCACCATGTCGGCGACGATCGCGGTCACCGTGAATAGGCGCATGCCGTCATCTGTCCTGGCCTGAAATTGCATTCCTTTCTTGAGTTCGCCGGCGCCCTGCAAGCTGCGCTTCGGGACGCGCTGGATCAGCGCTGGATCGTGAATGCCGTACCCTTCTGCGGGTGGCAGCGAAACGGCCAGAGAGTCGCCGTCTTGTTTGCCCTCGAGTGCTTTTTCCAACCCCGGGACAAGATTGCCGTGTCCTTGAATATAGGCTAATGGTTTTCCCCCGGCCGAGCTATCGAGCACGGCTCCGGCGTCATCCTTGAGCGTGTAATGGATGAGGACGACCCGGTCTGCAGTAATTTCCACTTTTGATACCTCGCTATCTTGAGCGCGTTTGCAAAAGTCGCGAGATTACACAATTACGCGCTTAATTTCGCCTCGAGATCGTAGGCGTCTGCCCGGGTGATCCGCACTTCGGCCCAATCGCCGACTGCCACTCCTTTCACTCCCCGAATTCGCACTACCCCGTCTATCTCGGGGGCATCGCTACTGGAGCGCGCAATCGCCACATTGCCTTCAATCCGGTCAACCAGCACTCGCATGCTGCGGCCAACCTTTTGCGCGAGCCGCTGTGCGCTGATTTCCGCGGCGAGTTCCATGAAGCGCGCACGACGCTGCTGCTTGATTTCCGGTGGCACCTGCGGCTGGCGCAGCGCGTTGGCCGCCGCGCCTTCCACCGGGGAGTATTCGAAGCAGCCCACCCGATCGAGTTGCGCCACCCGCAGCCAATCGAGTAATTCCGTAAAATCTTGCTCAGTCTCTCCGGGGAAACCCACTATAAAAGTACTGCGAATAGTGATGTCCGGTACCAGACGCCGCCACGCGGCAATTCGTTCCAAGGTATTTTCGGCGGCGGCCGGACGCTTCATCAGTTTCAAAATACGCGCACTCGCATGTTGAAAAGGAATGTCGAGATAGGGCAAGGCGCGCCCTTGGGCCATCAATTCGATCACTTTGTCGACATGCGGGTAGGGATATACGTAATGCAAGCGGATCCATACGCCTAGTTCGCCCAGGGCGGCGACGAGATCGTAGAAGCGGGTGGAACGTTCGACGTTGCGCCAGACACGGGCCGCGTATTTCAGATCGACGCCGTAGGCGCTGGTGTCCTGGGAAATCACCAGGATTTCCTTGACACCGGCGCGCACCAATTGCTCTGCTTCACGCAACACCTCGTCGATGGGTCGGCTGACCAGATCGCCGCGCATCGAGGGAATGATGCAAAAGCTGCAGCGATGGTTGCAGCCCTCGGAAATTTTCAGATAGGCGTAATGGCGCGGCGTCAGTTTGACGCCTTGGGCAGGTATCAGATCCAGGAACGGCTCGTGCTTGGGCGGCAGATACTCGTGTACGGAAGCCACCACCTCTTCGTAGCGCTGCGGTCCGGTGATCTTGAGTACCTGGGGATGCCGGTCGAGTATTTTCTGCGGCTGGGCGCCGAGGCAGCCAGTCACGATCACCTTGCCATTCTCCGCCAGGGCTTCACCGATGGCGTCCAGGGACTCGTCCACGGCGGAGTCGATGAAACCACAGGTATTGACGATCACGAGGTCGGCCGCGCGGTAGCTGGCCGCGACCTCATACCCTTCGGCGCGCAGGCGCGTGAGGATGCGTTCGGAGTCGACCAACGCCTTGGGGCATCCCAAGCTGACAAAGCCCACTTTCGGGGTTTTGCGATTGACGGTTTTCAACGTGTTTTCAAGCCTTGGCGGGGTTTGGGCACGCAAACCTCAAGGACTTGAGGATTGCGGCTTGGTAAAAAAAGCGACTGAATTATACTCCAAAAATCCAGATCATCGCCGCTAAGGGATGGGCCGGGGGGGCAAGCTGGCCTTCCGGCCACCCGCAGTGCAGTCGCCACTGTCAAATACGACAGGTCAAAACTGTGACTTGGCGCCAAAAAGACTCCGCCAGCATCAAAAGATTCTCCTCAAGAACCCTGCCCGCCTTCCGATAAACCTTCTGAGTGTTCACCGGTCCGCCCGCTCGGCGGGTGAAGTGGGCACAGAAGCTTTTAGGGCCGGATGGGCCGGTGGATCAACTTTCAGGAGTTTCAAAATGGCATTAACACTTAATACCAATATCGATTCGCTCAACGCGCAGCGCAACTTGACGAACTCGAAGGCGACCTTGTCTCAGGCGTTACAGCGCCTGTCCTCTGGCTTGCGCATCAATAGCGCCGCGGACGATGCCGCGGGCCTTGCGATCAGCCAGCAGTTCACGACTCAAATCAACGGCACCAACCAGGCCGTCAACAATGCGAACGACGCCGTCTCGGAAGCGCAGACTGCGGGCGGCGCCTTGTCGACCCTGACCGATGCCTTGCAGAGCATTCGTACCCTCTCGGTCGAATCGGCGAACGGCTCGAACAGCGCCGCTGACCGTGCCGCTCTCGATGCCCAGGTGCAGCAACAGATCGCGGAAATCACGCGTATTGCATCGCAGACCTCGTTCAATGGAACGAAGGTGCTGGACGGCAGCAGCGGCGTCACGACCTTCCAAGTCGGTGCCAATGTCGGCAATACGATTTCCATTAACTTGGCGCAGGGCGTACGAGCCGACCAAATCGGCCAAGTCGCCAGCCTGCAGGGCGGTGTGGTCACGGCGACTGCGCTGACTGGTAGCAATTTGACCCTCCAGGTGGGCACGGGAACCGCTGCGACTGTCGGCGCAAGCGTCGTCGGCTCGGCCGGCGCGGCCGCTGGCCAGACGGCGGCTTCCGCCTACGCCAAGGTTCAGGCCATCAATGCGGCGGGCGTTGCGGGCTTGACGGCCAGTGCCGATACCGTGGCAACCGCGGCCGGTGCGTTCTCGACCATTACGGGCGCAGCCTCAGGCACCTCGACCTATGCGTTGAAAATTAATAACGTAGACATTTACGCGGCCGGTACCAATGTGGCGCTCGGCCAGACATTGACCGGGTCATCCGTGGCTACGCAGATCAATTTGTACTCAGCACAGACCGGCGTCACTGCGAGCTTGAGCGGGACGGGTGCATTGCAACTGACGGCCGCTGACGGCCGCGACGTCAACGTCACCGAGACCGTCGGAGCGGGCGTGGCTTCGGGTACCGGTTCAGGCATTGCTGCTGCGACCTCGGGCAAGATTACCTTGTCGGCGGCGAGCAATATCGTGATCGGCGGCGCGGGTTCGGCGGATATCGGCTATACGGCCGGTGGCCAGACGATATCCTTGAACGCTCAAACGCTCGCCAACGCCAACGTGTTGACCGTCGGCAGCGCCAACAGCACGATTGCCGCGGTGGATTCCGCGCTGGCTACCGTCAGTGCCTTCCAGAGTCAGTTGGGCGCCATCCAGAATCGCTTCACCTCGACGGTCAAGAATCTGCAGTCTACCGTGCAGAACTTGACCTCCTCGCGCAGCACCATTCAGGACGCGGACTTTGCGGCTGAAACCGCCAAGTTGACCCAGTCCAACGTGTTGCAACAGGCGGGTATCTCGATTTTGGCGCAGGCCAACAATCAGCCGCAATTGATCCTCAAGCTTTTGCAGTAATAGCCGAAACAGTTAGGTAAGTTGAGTTGATTGCTACTGCTCGGGTGCAAACCCGGGCAGTAGCCTTTCAGGAAAGGTTTAGGCCCCGGAGCGGGCAGCATTTTTTCTCGAAATAGGTGAACACATGGCGAGCGACGGAATACCGGTAAACGGTGCCGTGACGCGCCCAGTGCACGGAAGTCAGGCGCCGATAACGGCAGTATTCAAAACTACGGGCGGCAAGTCCTTGCCGGCCGGTGGGCACGGTTCGGCCGCGACGGCGGGGCATGTGGTCCCTCCTGCGGTTGAAGAAAAGCATGAACCGGATTTGAGTGCGCTGACCGCGCAGTTGAACAAATACGCTCATGAATCGGGTCGTCCCAATCAATACCGATTGGATGCCTCTTCGGGTCGTCAGTTGATCCAAGAGGTCAATCCCGACTCCGGCGATGTCATTGGCGAGTATCCAGCGTCCGAATTTGCCTCGTTGGTACGCGGGTTGGGCATTTCTGGAGCCTTGTCTGGGATTCTGATCAACAGCCGCGTCTGAGCTAGGGCTAAGGCGATCGGTATGGTGAATTGGTATGCCTCTTGCTTAAGTCTGCAGGTGATTTGCCGATAGTTCATTCAAGACGATTGCGCCCGAGGACTTTATGAGCTCAGCCATTTCATCCACCGGTATTGGATCCGGCCTCGATATCAACGCTATCGTGTCCTCGCTCACGACCTCCGCGGGTGCGGCGGAAACCAATGCGCTGAACCGTCGCCAAACGGCGTTGACCGCGCAGGTGTCAGCATTCGGCACTTTAAGCAGCGCGCTTGCGACGTTGCAGGCAACTTTAACCACCCTTCAGGACCCGACCAAGTTGTCGGGCCGGACCGCGACTTTGGCGGATACGAACATCGCGACGGCGACGGCGACTTCGACGGCAATCGCCGGCCAATATTCGCTGCAAGTGCAGAATCTGGCCACCGCCGCCAGCCTCTCGTCGGCGCCCGTTCTGAATGCCAACTCGATAATCGGCACTGGGTCGTTGACCATCGTCGTGGGCGGCGCATCCACGACGATTACCATTGATTCAACGACTAATTCTCTCGGCGGCATCGTCGCTGCGATCAACGGAGCCACCAACAATCCCGGCGTCAGGGCCAGTATTCTGACCACCACGGCCGGCGCGCGACTGGTACTGTCCGGTTCGTCGACCGGTGCCGCTAATGCCATCACGGTGACCCAATCCGGGGGTGACGGTGGTCTCGCCTCTCTGGTCTACGATCCGGCGCATGGCACCACGAACTTGACGCAGACACAGGCAGCGCAGGATGCCAACTTTACCGTCAACGGTTTTGCCGCGGCGAGCGCGAGCAACCTCGTGAGTTCGGTCATCGGCGGCGTGACGTTGAATCTATTGAAAACGACGGCCGTCAACACGCCGACGACTTTAACGATAGGCAACGACACCACGGGAGCACAGACTTCCATATCGACTTTCGTGACTGCGCTCAACGGGCTGCTGACCAGCATCCACAGTCTGACGGGCTACAACGTCGCGACCAAGGCAGCCGGCCCCTTGCTCGGCAATCAGACGTTGCTGTCATTCCAAAATCAGCTGTCAAAAATTCTCGGGCAGGTCAATACCAGCATTGCCGGCGGCGCTCGGTCCTTGACCGATCTCGGAATCACGGCGAACCCGCAAGGCACCTACAGCACCAATGCGACGACGCTGGGCAATGCGCTCATCGCCAATGTGGGTTCAATCAGTCAATTGCTGGGCGGCACCAAGGGCATTGCCACCCAGATCAATACTCTCGTCACTGGATACACTCAGGCCGGCGGATTGCTGGATACGGTCAATAAAGGACTGCAATCCGGTTTGAGCGACGTGTCTAAGCAACAAGCCGCCCTCAAGGCTCGGCTGGCGATCTATTCCGCCACGCTGACTCAGGAGTACAACGCCATGGATACGGCCGTCGCCTTGCTGAAGCAGACCCAAACCTACCTCACGCAGGCTTTCAACACGGGCACTGGGTCGACTTCAGGCGGCAGCACTTCACAGAGCACCGGCTTGGGCAGCGGCACTTTGAGCACCGGCGGCTAGGGGTAGGCCATGATGCAATCGAATAGAGCGGCGGCCCAGTACCGTGCCGTGCGAAGTCACGGGTTGGTCGCAGACGCCAGTCCCACCCGGCTCGTGCAGATTATGTTCGAGCATGTACTGTCAAATCTTGCGATTGCGCAAGGCTGTATGGAGCGCATCACGGACAATCGTCCATTGAGCGATGTCGTCGCCAAAGGGGCGGCCATGGGCAAGGCCATCCGCCTCATCGGCCAACTTGACGCCAGCCTCGACATGGAGCGCGGCGGTCAAATCGCCGAGAATCTGCGGGCGTTGTACGTTTATATGTTGGGCAGACTGACTCTGGCCAATGCCACCAATGACACGTCGGTCGTTGCGGAAGTCGCCAAGCTGGTGAATGAGATAAAATTCGGTTGGGATCAAATCGTCACGGACAACCGGTGACCGGCGCTGAATCAAGCGCGGAACTCGAACGGGCACTACAACTGTCACGTGAGTTGCTCACTGTCGCGGAGCTTGGCGATGTGCAACTGGCCGCGAACCTCGACGCTATGCGCATGCAACTGCTAGAATCAGTGGGGCAGAGATCCACACAAATCGATGCGAACGATCAATTGTTGCTGCAAAGTATTGCTGAACTCAACGATAAGGCGATCGGCCATTTGGAACACCGCCGCAGAGGCAAGATACGTGAGCTGGATATGGCTTCCGTCGGTCGGCGTGCGCTAGATGCCTACTCTGCAACCCGGCTGCCTCGCTAGATTCATCCCGAGTTTCAAGACGGGGACACATGCCTGAGTCATTTCTCGGCGATGGTCTTGTATTCGAGGAAGCGCTGCCCGTCGTGTGGACCGCGGGTCCTCTCGCGGAAGGCTTGACCCTCGCACGCCTGAATGCCGACAACCACCAGCTCCTCGGCGCCGAAGCTTCCCTGGACGAAGTGCGGGTGCACGAGGCGCTCAAGGATGAATCCCCCGCCCTGGTGCAGGAGCTGCAGCGGCTAGAATACAAAGTGAATATCCTGTTGCGGCTCACTTCCGAGCTGGCCCTGCGCAACAGTGGCCTGCCTCCACCGCAACGCGTCAGGCTGACTTCGCGTGCCTTGGAATGGTTCGCTGAGCAGATTCCCGCGGTGGGGAGCACCGGCCTATTATCTGTGTACATTAATTCGGCGCTGCCGCAAGCCGTCAAGTTTCCCTGCGTGGTCGCCGGCGAGCGAATGCAGGATGAATCGCGCGTCGCGCAATTTCGCTTCAGCGGCACGAGCGATGCCGTGGTAGAACAGCTCGACAAGCTCATTTTTCGGCATCATCGCCGGCTCGTGGCAGGCGCTCGCCTCGCCGCCGGCTAGTTCCCCCTAGCAAATCACCGCACCCTTTTTTGCGAGATCCCCTTACATCTGTTGCGGGGGTTTGCCAAGTTCTTTTCTCACAACCTCATCAGTTAGTATGTGGCCCAGCCTGAAATTGAGTGAGATATGTCAAAGGGTTAGGCGTAAAGCTTAAGACGGAACCAGAGATGTGTGGACTCCGTCACACTTTTTAACGGGAAGGAGCCCCGAAACGTGGCAGATGCCAAAGTTATTGTGATCGAGGCCTCGGATTCAGAGGCACGAGTTCTGCAAACGCTGCTGCGTTTTTTGGATCTGGAACCCTTCCATGTCCATGACTTGGAGGAATTGCGCCGCTCGCCGCACAGCGAGTCGCAGGAATGCATCGCCGTCATCGTCGGCAAAGACACGGTCACCGCCTCCGGTCCGGCACTGGTCGCACAGCTTCGTTCCATGCCCCAGCCCCTTCCGGTTATTTACCTCAGCAACGACGGTCTGCCTAAAATCGCGGCGAGCAGCGGCGACCTGCCTTGGTTCCACCTCGAATTGCCGGTCAAGCAACGCCGACTGTCGGCGGTGTTGAATCAGGCACAGAGCGTGCGCAACGGGCACCCGACACAGCCGGGAACGCACCGCTTCCGCCCCAGCGGCACCTCACGCCCCATGCGCGATGTACACAAGCTGATCGAAAAGGTCGCTCCCTTCGACACCAATGTGCTGATTCTCGGTGAATCCGGCACCGGCAAGGAAATGGTGGCGCGGCATGTTCATGAGCTGTCAGGCCGGACCGGACACCCGTTTGTACCTGTGAATTGCGGCGCGATTCCCGCCGATCTTTTGGAAAGCGAATTATTCGGCCATGAGAAGGGCGCCTTCACCGGCGCGTTGTCAACGCGCTTGGGACGTTTCGAGTTCGCCGAGGGCGGCACCCTCTTTCTCGACGAAATCGGCGACATGTCGCTGCAAATGCAGGTCAAGCTGCTGCGCGTGCTGCAGGAACGAAGTTTCGAGCGAGTCGGCAGCAATCGGACCATCCGCTGCAATGTTCGCATCATCGCTGCGACACATCGCGACTTGGATGCCGCCATCAGCGCCGGCCGATTTCGCGAGGACCTTTACTACCGCCTGAATGTATTTCCCGTGCAGATGCCGCCGCTGCGCGAGCGGCTCGAGGATCTGCCCGTTCTGATCGATCACCTGGTGCAGCGTCAGGGGCAAATCTCCGGCCGCAACATTCGCCTCGACAAAGAAGCGATGAATTGCCTGGCGCGCAATCAATGGCCGGGAAACGTACGCGAACTGGCCAATCTGCTCGAGCGTCTGGCCATACTATTTCCCGACCAGACCATCACGGCGACGGACCTGCCGGAACGGTATCGCAACCAGGCAGCCAACGGCTGGTTCGGCAGCGGCGTGCGGATGCTGCCGTCGGCGTCAGATGCTAAGCCCACCCGGCGCGCGTCGTCCGCGCTGCTCGAGGAATTGCTCGAGGCCGGTGAGACGGAACTTGCGGTGACCGCTGATCTTGGCGACGGCGAAGAATTCATGGGCGGCGCCGAGCTCGCGGAGAGCGCGGCTTTCGCAGCGACCGCGCAACTGGCGGGGTTCCAAATTCCGCGCGGCGGCATGGATTTGAAGGATCACCTGTCGGCCATTGAAGTCGGACTGATTCGCAAAGCGCTGGTCGAGGCAGACGGAACCGTGGCCGAGGCCGCTCGGCTGCTGCGCATGCGGCGCACGACGCTCGTCGAGAAGCTGCGCAAATACCGTCTCAGCGCCTGACAAATTATTGACGCTGGTATTTCCAGCGGTGTAGATATCAACGTAACTGGTTGATAGACGTCGAAAATACCGCCAAGGCACAGAAGTTGCTTTCTTCTTCCGCCATGGCAGTCACCAAACTCGATGTGATCGAAAACCGGCGCTCCGAATTACAGGCGGCCTTTCTCGCCTTCGGCTCGGTCTCCGAACAGCTGTCCGGCTCGTTCGATTCATTGCGCGCCCAGGTGGCGCAGCTACGCACCGAGCTCAGCGAGGCGCACGCCGGCAAAGAACATCTCGCCGCGCGTCTGTCGGCGCTGATCACGGGTTTACCCGGCGGCGTGCTGGTGCTCGATGCTCACGGCGCGATTCAGGAATGCAATCCCGCGGCAGCCGAACTGCTTGGCGAACCCCTGTTCACGCAACCCTTTGCGGCGGTGCTCGCGCGCGCGGCGGTCAGCGCCGCTGCGGGTGAACACACCGAACTTCGCAGCGGCAGATTCATCAACGTTTCGCGCCGCGAATTGCAGAGCGGCGGCGAGGTGGTGTTGCTGGCCGACGTGACCGAATCGCATTTGATGCAGGTATTTCTGACCCGCCAGCAACGCCTGCTGACCTTGGGCGAATTGGCGGCGGCACTCGCCCACCAGATCCGTACGCCGCTGGCGGCGGCGCTGCTATACGCTTCGCAGATGACGCTGCCCGGGCGCACACCGGAGAGTCTGGCGCGTTGCGCGGACAAAACGGTCGGCAGCCTCAAGCAGCTCGACACGCTGGTCAACGACATGTTGGCCTTCGCCCACGGCGGCGCTGCGCGCGAGCAGGTAAGTGTGAGCGCAGTGTTGGAACAGGTCGCGCAATGGCTGCGGCCGGCGCTGCGCAGCGGAATTCGCCTGACCATCCGCACACAGGCTCCCGACTTGATGGTGCGCGCGAACGCGCCGTCGCTAGTGTCGGCGGTATTGAATTTGGCGACCAACGCCTTGCAAGCGGCCACCGCTGACCTGGATTTGGAATTATTGGCGCGCCGCTCGGCCGAGGGCAGAGCGCAGATCGTGGTCAGCGACAACGGTCCGGGCGTGCCGGAGCTGATCCGCGAAAGAATTTTCGAGCCGTTTTTCACCACTCGGACGCGCGGCAACGGCATCGGCCTCGCCATCGTCCGCTCCGTGGTCGAGGCGCATCAGGGTTCGGTCAGCCTGGCGGAAGCTCCTGGAGGCGCCACCTTCATCATCGATTTACCCGCAGAGGTTATTGCATGAGTACGCCGAAAGAATCCGTGTTGATCGTCGAAGACGACGCCGCGCTGCGCGAGGCGCTGATCGACACCTTACAGGCCGCGGACATGTCGGTGCTCGCCGCCTGCGATGCACCCAGCGCCTTGCAGCTGTTGCAGAACGAAGATATCGCCCTGGTGATCTCGGATGTGCAAATGCCGGGGCCCAACGGCTACCAGCTCCTCTCGTCGATCAAGCAAATGCGGCCCGATCTGCCTGTGGTGCTGATGACCGCCTACGGCACGGTTGCGCAAGCGGTAGCGGCCATGCGCGAAGGGGCGACGGATTACATCGTCAAGCCGTTCGATGCGCAGGCGCTCATCGAGATGGCGCAGCGTCAATTGGCATTGCGCGTCGCTCCCGATGAGCTGGTCGCCGTCGATTTGGAATCCAGACGCCTGGTTTCTCTGGCGCGCAAGATCGCCGACAACGACGCGACGGTGCTCATTACCGGCGAAAGCGGCACCGGCAAGGAAGTCTATGCACGCTTCATCCGCGATCACTCGGCGCGTGCCAAGGCGCCGTTCGTGGCGATCAATTGTGCAGCCATCCCGGAGAACATGCTCGAAGCGACGCTGTTCGGCTACGAGAAGGGCGCGTTCACGGGCGCGCTCGCGGCGCACGCCGGAAAATTCGAGCAGGCCCAGGGTGGCACGCTGTTGCTGGATGAAATTTCCGAAATGGACTTGGGGTTGCAGGCGAAAATTCTGCGCGTCCTGCAGGAGCGCGAGGTCGAGCGCCTAGGCAGCAGCCGTACTATCAGTCTGAACGTGCGCTTGATCGCTACGTCGAATCGCGATCTGCCCGAAGAAGCGCGCGCAGGGCGCTTTCGCGCCGACTTGTACTACCGGCTGAATGTGATGTCGCTGCGGCTGATGCCGCTACGCGCGCGACCCGGCGACATCCTACCCTTGGCACGCCGTGCCATCCAGGCCTGTGCGAGCGCAGGTCATGCGGCCCTGAGCCTGTCCGCCGAGGCCGAGCGGAAACTGTTGCAGCATGATTGGCCGGGCAATGCGCGCGAGCTGACCAACATCGTGCAGCGGGCGGCGTGGCTTGCTTCCGGCGGCATCATTCAAGCAGGGGATTTGGACACGGGAGCGCCAGGCGAGCCGGGCGGCCCGGGCCCGTTGCCGCTTCGCGCCCAGGACGCCGGTCTGGATTACGATTTGAAAGAGCGTGAGCGCGAGCTGATTCTGGCGACACTGCGCGTCACCGGCGGCAGCCGCAAGCTCACCGCCGAGCGCCTCGGTATCAGCCCCCGCACGCTGCGTCACAAGCTGCAGCAGTTCAAGGCCGCGGGCGTCAGTGTGCCGCGAACCTACGATCAACAGCTCCAGGCGGTTTAGGCCATGAGCAGCATGCAAATACAACACGTGCTGGCGGAAATGCGCTCGCTGCAGGCCAGAGCCTCGGGCGCCCCCGAGACGCCGGCGTTAGGTGCGCAACCCTCCGACTTTGCCAATCTGATGAAGAATTCGGTGGACCAGATCTCGACCATGCAGAATCAGGCGACCGCGCTGGCGAACGCCTACGAAGCGGGCGACAAGAGTGTGGACTTGACCAAGGTCATGCTGGAAGTTCAGAAGGCGGGGCTCGCCTTTCACGCCATGACGGAGGTGCGCAACAAGCTCCTCGACGCCTACACCCAAGTAATGAATATGTCGGTTTGACAGACCGTGTCTGATCAACCGAGAGGCTTAATTAATGGCTGACATCATTCCCTCACCCGCGCGCGGCATGGCGGATATACCCGGACTCAAGCAGGTGGGATTGCTGGCCGGCGTTGCCGCGGCCGTTGCCGCCGCCATCTGGCTGGTTCTTTGGTCGCAGGGACAGAATTACACGGTGCTCTACGGGCAGCTATCGGAGCGCGAGAGCGGTCAGGTCATGGATGCACTGACCGCTGCCGGAATTGAGTTCAAGCTCAATCCGTCGGGCGCAGTATCGGTGCCGGAATCCAAGGTGCAAGAGGCGAGAATTCGCCTGGCGAGCCAGGGCTTGCCGCAAAGCGATTCGATGGGCATCGAGATGATCCAAAAAGAATCCGCATTGGGTTCCAGTTCCATGATGGAGAGCGCACGCTATCAATCGGTGCTCGAGACCGAATTGGCGCGAACCATCGTCAAGGTGCAGGGTGTGCAAACCGCGCGAGTTCATCTGGCGCTGCCCAAGCCGACCGTGTTCCTGCGCGATGCGCGCAAGGCCACCGCCTCCGTAATGCTGCAGCTATATCCCGGCCGGCGGCTCGAGCCTGGCCAGGTGGCGGCCATCGTGCACTTGGTCGCGTCGAGCGTGCCGGAACTCGCCGCTGGTGATGTGACTCTGGTGGATCAGGCCGGTAGCCTGCTCAATTCTCCCGACGAGAATGCCGAACAGGCTGCGAGTACCCGGCAGTTTGCCTACACTCGCAAGCTCGAGGAGAGCTACCAGCAGCGCATCATCGATTTACTGGCGCCCATCGTCGGGCCGGGACGCGTGCGCGCGACCGTCACCGCCGATATGGATTACACCGTCACCGAGGAGACGCATGAGAACTACGATCCGCAGAAGACGGCGGTGCGCAGCGAACAGACCAGCAACGAACAACGCCGCGGCGGCGACGGCGCCGAGGGCATTCCCGGCGCCCTGAGCAATCAACCGCCCGGCACGTCCGGCGCGCCGGTGATTCCGGGCGCCGCGACGCCGGGGAATCCCGCGCCGGCGGGAGAGACGACTGCCGCGAGCAGCGGCCCCAGTTCCACCGCCCAGCGCAGCACACGCAACTTTGAAGTCGACCGCACGCTTTCGTACGTGAAACAGCCTGTCGGAGTGCTTAAACGCTTGAATGTCGGCGTCGTCCTCGATGACTGGCAGAAAGTCGATGCCGACGGCAAGGTAGCCACCACTCCGATGAGCGAAGCCGACATCAAGCGCTTCTCGCAATTGGTGCGTGAATCCATCGGCCTGAAGGAAGCTCGCGGCGACCAATTGAATGTGCTCAGCCAAAC
This sequence comes from Gammaproteobacteria bacterium, assembly GCA_025358295.1. Taxonomy (GTDB): domain Bacteria; phylum Pseudomonadota; class Gammaproteobacteria; order Steroidobacterales; family Steroidobacteraceae; genus Bog-1198. The sequence continues at coordinate 70,344 of JANYJY010000009.1, read as the reverse complement.
CTTCAAAAGCGACATGCCGCTCGGTCCGATAGACGGCCTGCCGCTGTGGCAAACCCCCTGGATCACGCAGCTGGCGAAGCAAATCGTCGGCGCCGCGCTAGTGCTGGTCGTGGCATTCCTGGTTCTGCGGCCCTTGATGAAATCGTTGACCAAAGCGACCCCGCGCCTCACCGCGTCCGGCGGAGATGCCGGCGATATCGCGGGTGACCGGCTGAGTTTGTCGGGACAGGCCGGCAATCCCATCAGGCTCGCGCCGAGTTTCGAACAGCAAATCGCGGCGGCGCGAACCCTGGTGGGGCAGGATCCTCGGCGTGCCGCGCAAGTCGTGAAGGATTGGGTCTCCGCAGATGGCTGATAAGCCCGACGAACTCGCGGGCACCCAGCGTGCCGCCATCCTATTGATGAGCCTGGGCGAGCAGGATGCCGCCAATGTGCTCAAGCAGCTCGATGCGCGTGAGGTTCAGAAGCTGGGAATCGCCATGGCTGAGCTAAAGGAGGTGTCGCGCGAGCAGATGACCTCGGTGCTCGACAAATTCATCGGCGTCGCCGACTCGAAGGCCAATATTGCCGGCGGCTCCCAAGATTTCGTGCGGCGTGTGCTGACCCAGGCGGTCGGCAAGCACAAGACCGACATGTTGCTCGACCGCGTGACGACGGGCCAGACTGGTCAGGGCATCGAGTCCCTGAAATGGATGGAGGCGAAGGCTGTCGCGCAAATCATCAGCGGCGAGCACCCACAGATAGCCGCCATCGTTCTGTCGCACCTGGAGCCGGAGCAGTCGGCCTCCATCCTGCCCTTGCTGACCGAGGAGATGCGCACCGAAGTGCTGATGCGCATTGCAACCTTGAACGAGGTGCCGCAATCGGCGTTGACGGAACTCGATCAATTGGTCGAGAAGCAGGCCAGCGCCACACCGCCCTCGACCCTGCGGCGCATCGGCGGCGCACGCACCGTGGCGAACATTCTGAACGCCATGGAACGCGATAAGAGCGGCGAAGAGCTCGGCAAAATCGAAAAATCAGACAGCGAAATGCACCAGCAAATCAAAGATTTGCTTTTTATCTTCGACAATCTGTTGGACATCGACGATCGCGGCGTTCAGGCGCTGCTGCGCGAGGTGGGCTCCGATACGTTGGCGGTAGCCCTGCGCGGCGCCGAGCCCGAAGTGCAGGAGAAAATCCTGAAGAACATGTCGAAGCGCGCGGCGGAAATCCTCAAGGACGACATGGAAGCGCGCGGCCCAGTGAAACTCACGGATGTCGAGGCGGCACAAAAGGAAATTGTGGTGATCGCACAGCGTCTGGCCGAGGAAGGCACCATCAGTCTCGGCGGCAAGGGGGGAGGCGACTTTGTCTGACACCAAGGCCAAGATGTCGACGGAGGGTGCGCAGCGTTGGACCGCGCCCGACATGGGTGCCCCGTTTGCTCCGCAGCCAATGGCGACGGTCGGCGGACTCGTGGATTTGCAGGCCGAGGCGCATAAGGAAGCCTTTGAACAGGGACTGGCGGAGGGACGTGAAGCCGGCCGCGCCGAGGTTCGCGCGCAGGTCGAGCGGCTGTCCGGGATGTTCTACGACCTGGCCAAGCCATTCGAGGTATTGGATGCGGAAGTGGAACGCGAACTGCTGACTCTGGCCATGGCTCTGGCCCGACAGATCGTGCGCCGTGAGCTCAAGGCTGATCCCACTCAGATCATCGGCATCATCCGCGAAGCCATCGCCGCATTGCCGGTCGCCGCACGCGAAGTGCGCGTGCATCTTCACCCGGAGGATGCCGCCGTGGTGCGCCAGCATCTCGCGCCCACGGAAAGCGAGCGTGCTTGGACCATCGTCGAGGATCCAGTGATGGCGCGCGGCGGTTGCCAAATCAATACTGCTACATCGCGCATCGATGCGCGGCTTGAAACCCGGCTCGGGGCGATATTAAGCGAGTTGCTCGGGACGGAGCGATTCACCGACGGGCCGCGCGGTTGAGCGCTGCAACCGCAAATCGGCCGCGGCCCAAGCAATGGGTCGAGGCCCTGGTTCAGGCGCGCGAGCGCATGGTCAACGCTGCGGAAATCGTCGTCGAAGGAACCCTGAATCGCATGGTCGGCATGACTCTTGAGGCCGTGGGCTGCGAGGCTGCCGTTGGCGGCCGGTGCCTGGTGGATACCGCCGAAGGCAAGCAGATCGAAGCCGAAGTGGTGGGTTTCTCCGGCGACAAATTATTCCTGATGCCCACGGGCGACATCCGCGGCGTCATGCCGGGCGCCCGGGTCATCCCCACGCACAGCGTGTCGTCGGTGGCCGTGGGGGACGAATTGCTGGGCAGAGTACTAGATGGCGCGGGACGGCCTCTCGACGGCTTCGGTGATCTTAGGTGTACGGATCGCGTATCGCTGACGGGAGAGCCGTTGAATCCGCTCATGCGGCGGGCGATTCGTGATCCGCTCGATGTGGGGGTGCGGTCCATCAATGCATTGCTGGCCGTCGGCGGGGGACAGCGCATCGGCTTGTTCGCCGGATCCGGCGTCGGTAAGTCGGTGCTGCTCGGCATGATGACTCGCTACACCAAAGCCGACGTCACCGTGGTCGGATTGATCGGCGAGCGCGGGCGGGAAGTGCAGGACTTCGTCAGCAACACTTTGGGGCCGGACGGCATGCGCAAGGCCGTGGTGGTCGCTACGCCCGCCGACAACCCGCCGCTGATGCGCCTGCACGGCGCCTGGCTCGCTACGGCCATCGCCGAATATTTTCGCGACCGCGGCTTGAAGGTATTGCTGCTGCTGGATTCGTTGACCCGCTTCGCACAGGCGCAGCGAGAGATAGCGCTTGCCATCGGCGAGCCGCCGGCAACCAAGGGATATCCGCCCTCGGTATTCGCGCGATTGCCGCAATTGGTCGAGCGGGCAGGCAACAGCGATCGAGGCGTGGGATCGATCACGGCGTTCTATACGGTGCTGGTGGAAGGCGACGATCAGAATGACCCGATCGCCGACGCCGCGCGCGCGATTCTGGACGGGCACATCGTGCTGTCGCGCCGGCTGGCGGAGAACGGACTGTATCCCGCCATCGATGTGGAAGCCTCCATCAGCCGCGCCATGCACCAGATTGCAACCCGCGAGCAGCTCGATCTGGCGACTCGCTTCAAGCAGGTTTATTCGACCTACCAGCAAAACCGGGATCTGATCACGGTGGGCGCCTATCGCCGCGGCGCCGACCCGCGGGTGGATCTGGCTGTGGAGCAATGGCCGAAAATGCTCGAATTCCTCCGCCAGGACATGTACGAACCGGTGGGAATCGAGCGTAGTTACGCGGACCTTAAACAACTCGTGACGCAGTTCTCGGCGCCGGCCCCGGCATCCGGCCGATAGTGGCCTTAGGTTATGATGAAATCTAAAAGATTCGAGCCCATTCAGGAAATCGCCTCGAACTCGGCCAATGACTTGAGCCGGGCGATGGGCGAGGCTGCCAGCAAAGTGGCCGAACTCGAAAGCCAGCTCCAGCAGCTACAATCGTATCGCGACGACTATGTGCGCAGCTCCGCGCAGACTTCCGGCCCCATCGACGCGGTCAAGTTGCAGAATTACCGATCGTTCCTCGATCGCCTTGGCGACGCCCTGCGTCAGCACGCGAAGTCGCTGGAGAATGCGCGGATTGAGTACGAACAGCGCCGTGCGTTATGGAGCGATAAACGCATCGAAGCGGAATCGCTGGGCTTGGTCGTGGATCGCTTTCGCAAGGAAGAACGGCTCGCGGCGGACCGGCGTGAACAGCGCGAAGGCGACGACGCTGCGCTGCGCCTGTCGCTGGCCGCGCAAACCGAGTCTTAACGCTCGCGCGAACGCCAGGATGTATATTGCACGGCCTGTGCAACGGCGTTCAATGAGGGTCGCGTGACGGCTACCGGTATCTGGGTCGATGCGGACGCCTGTCCGAAAGTCATCAAGGAAATTCTATTCCGCGCTGCCGAGCGCACCGGCGTGTCGGTGACCCTCGTCGCTAATCAGCCGTTGCAGATTCCCCGCATCCCAAGCGTGCGCGCCGTTCAGGTATCCTCCGGGTTCGATGTGGCCGACGGCGAAATCGTCAAGCGCTTGATGGCCGGTGACCTGGTCATTACCGCGGACATTCCTCTCGCCGCCGAAGTGATCGCCAAGGGCGGCGAAGCGCTCAATCCCCGTGGGGAGCGTTATTCGCCGGATACCATTCGAGGAGTGCTGGCCATGCGCGATTTTATGGACACCATGCGTGCGAGCGGCAATGTGGGCGGCGGCCCGCCGCCCCTCACGCAGGCCAATCGCAATGCGTTTGCCAGTCAACTCGACACTTGGCTCGCACGCCGCCCGATGATGTGAATGGAAGGCGAAGCTCCCCCCTCAGTCGTCGTTCCGTATGCCGAACTGGCGCCAGAATTGTTGCACGCCGTCGTCGAGTCTTATGTGCTGCGCGAAGGCACCGACTACGGTGAGAAGGAATATTCGCTGGAGGCCAAGGTGTCGCACGTCATCCGTCAGCTGAAGCGCGGCGAGGCGCAGATCGTATTCGATCCGGAAACCGAGAGCGTGAGCATCACCAAAGTTTAGGGCCCTATGCCCCACGGCGCTCAGATCTCCAAATTATCGATGAGCCGGGTACCGCCCAGCTTGGCGGCCGCGAGCACCACCAAGGGCTCGCCGGGCGCCGGTGCGCCGGGCGCCGGTGCGCCAAGGTCGGCACGCAGGCGTACCGATACATAGTCTGGCAACCAGCCTCTGGTTGTCAAAAAATCCCGTGCCTCGCGTTCGATAGCCGGCCAATCGGAGCGCCCGGCCTTCACCTCTGCGGCGACCTTGCGCAGCGCCGCGTGCAGCTGCGCCGCTTCGTTGCGCTGGGACTCATTGAGGTAGCCGTTGCGGGATGAGAGGGCAAGTCCCGCGGGCTCGCGCACGGTTTCCCCCGGCACGATCTCGATGGGGAGAGCCAGCTGGCGCACCATATTGCGGATCACGAGCAGCTGCTGGTAATCCTTCTTGCCGAACACGGCCACGTCGGGCTGCACCAGATTGAACAGTTTCAGCACCACCGTGCAGACTCCGGAGAAGAAACCGGGCCGAACCGCGCCTTCCAGAATATCGGCCAGTCCGGGTGGCGGCCGGACGGTGTAGCCCTGGGTCTCCGGGTAGAGTTCGCTGTCCGGCGGGGCGAAAACTACGTCGCTGCCGCCCGCCGACAGAAGTTCACAATCGCGCTCGAAGGTGCGCGGATACTTGTCGAAATCCTCATGCGGCGCGAACTGCAGCTTGTTGACGAATATGCTGGTGATCACTTGGTCGCCGCGTTCGCGGGCAATTTTTACCAGCGATAAGTGGCCGGCGTGCAAATTGCCCATGGTCGGCACCAAGACCGACTTGCGCTTGGGGTCGCGCGCGGCGCGCAGTTCGACGATCGAACGGATTACTTGCACGCTGAATTGCGCTCAGAAGCCGTGAACGGCGTCGTCCGGGAATCGTCCGCCCTTCACGTCGGCGACGTACTTGCGCACGGCATCATCGACGCCGGCGCTTCCGTCCAGAAAATTTTTCACGAATCGCCGTGGCTCGCCGCCCGTGACGCCCAGCATGTCGTGCAGCACCAGTACCTGACCGCTGCAGCCGGCGCCGGCGCCGATGCCAATCGTCGCGATCGACAGCGCCTGCGTGAGTTCACGCGCCAGGGCAGCGGGAACCAATTCCAACACCAGCAGTTCCGCTCCCGCCGCTGCCAGTTCCTCCGCATGCCGGTGTAGCACTCGCGCCCCTGTTTCATCGCGTCCCTGCACACGATAGCCGCCGAGTGCATGCACCGATTGGGGAGTAAAGCCTAAGTGCGCGCAGACCGGCACTCCGCGATCCACGAGAAAGCGCACGGTGGGGGCGATCCAGCCGCCGCCTTCGATCTTCACCATATGCGCGCCCTGTTGCATCAGCAGAGCGGCATTGCGCATCGCCACTTCGGCAGATTCTTGATAGCTGCCGAAAGGCATGTCGGCGATGATCCAAGCGGTGCGATTGCCCCTGGCCACGCAATCGGTGTGATAGGCCATCTCTTCGATGGTCACCGGGATCGTGCTCGCGCGTCCCTGCAGCACCATGCCGAGCGAATCCCCCACGAGCAGGGATTCGACCCCGGCATCGTCCAAAACTCGAGCGAATGCCGCGTCGTAGCAAGTCAGCACGGCGATCTTTTCGCCAGCCGCACGCATTTCGCGGAGACGGTGCAGAGTGACGGGCTTTCGATTGTTCATCCCCTATTGTGCGGGACTTGCCGCTCTCGAATCCAGCTATTCGTTCTCGATTCCGGGAGATCGGGCGTCCGCGCTGTTAAACTGGCGGCTCGGACATTCGGAAGGAAATCATGACTTTTAAAACGTGGCTGTTGTTCCTGGTCATGGAGACGGCGCTGTCTCTGTCGCCGGGCCCGGCGGTATTTTATGTGGTGTCGCAAGGCGTACGCGGTGCGCTGCGTCGTTCGCTGCCGGCTGCTGTCGGCATCATCAGCGCGAACGCGATTTATTTCACGCTCTCGGCCACCAGTCTTGGGGCCATCATCGCCGCCAGCGCGCGCTTCTTTGCGATCGCCAAATGGGTGGGCGCCGGATATCTGATTTATCTCGGGATCAAGGCGCTGCGTTCGGCTGCATCGAGTCATGCGGTGGCATTGGGCGAAGCATCGGCCCCGGAGCTGGGTGACCGGCGGCGGGTTTACTTCGGCGCCCTCACGCTGCAACTGGCCAATCCCAAGGCTCTGCTATTTTTTCTGGCGCTCTTGCCGCAATTCATCGATCCGCTGCAACCGGTTGTACCGCAGATGTTGATTCTGGCGGCAACATCGATGTTGCCGGAATTCTGCATTCTATTGTGTTACGGCTGGCTGGCCCATCGCGCGCTACATGCGTCGGCCAAATTCGGTGTGTCGAGCAGCATGAACCGTTGGCTTGCCTGGATCGAGGGCGCCGGCCTGCTGGGATGCGCGACTCTGGTATTGAAATTCAATCGAACGTCCTGAACGCAAGGCGCGGAGATTATCGTCATGATTGCATCGCAAATTAGGGCTGCTGAGTTGTGCGGCATGGCGCTTGCCGGCTGTGCGCTGCTCTGGGGTGCCGGCACGAGCACGAGCGCAGGCGAGTCTGCGGCGCCGGAGCAACTCGTTCATAGATTTCTGCGCACCGAGGTGTCGCCGGACGCGGCACGGGTCGCATCGGTGGAAGGCGACTCTCCGCCCAATGGATACTATCCGCCGATTCGAGATTTGGTCATCAGGCGGATCAAAGACGGCGCAGCGGTCAGAATCGCGCTGCCCTGCGGTCAGGTTCCACAGTGTTGGCCGGATTTTCCGTCCTGGGCTCAGGACGGCAAACATTTGACGTTCACCTTGCGCACGCCGGGTACTCACGCGCGCTCTTTGTACTCTGTTGCCTCGGACGGCAGCGGCTTGACCAAGCTGCTCGACTTCAGCGGGACCATTGAGGATCTGAAGTTTGGACCGGACGGAAGACTGGCGATGTTGGCCACCGAAAACGCCGGCAAGGAAGTCGGCGCGACAGAAGCGGGCACGCCGATTGCGGGCGATTTGGACCAAGCCACTGCGGAGCAACGCATCGCCATTCTTGTCCAGGGCGCATTGCAGTGGGCGTCGCCGCCTGACTTATTCGTCTACGAGTACGATTGGCGGCCGGGTGGCAAGGGGTTTGTGGGCACGGCTGCGCCGGGTAACGGCGACGACAACTGGTGGGGCGCCAAGTTGTACACCTTCTCGGCGGCGGACGCTGCTGCCAAAGTGCTGTATACGCCGACAGATATTCGTCAGCAGATTGCGATGCCGAAGGTGTCGCGCAACGGCGCAACTGTTGCATTCATTGCGGGAATAATGAGCGACTTCGGTTCCACCGGCGGGGACGTCTACACCCTGTCGCTCGAAGGCGGCGCGGCCACCAACATCACGCCAGCGATGCGGGCGTCGGCGACGGGCCTGGCTTGGAGCTGTGACAATCGATTGCGCGCTGAATTGCTCGCCGGCGACAAGCATCAGTTGGTGGATCTCGGGCCGGGAATTAAACCCACGACGGCGCGGGTTTTGTGGAGCGGTTCGGAGTCGTTGCAAAACGGCGATTTCCCCTCGATGGCCTGTCCTTTCGCGGTGATTGCAGCCGAGCGTCAATCATTCACCGAAGCGCCGGAAATCGTAGCCGGCGCCATCGGGAATTGGCGCACCGTGACGTCGGTCAATGCGGGACTGCGCATGCCGGCACGCGTGCAGAGTATTTGGTGGAAGAGCGACGGCTTCGACGTGCAGGGTTGGTTGCTGCTGCCAGAGCATTCGAACGGCAAGCTGCCCATGGTGACCATGGTTCACGGCGGTCCGGCTGCGGCTTCAGAAGCCTTCTTCGCAGGTCCGGGGCTGTCGAGCGCATTGCTCGAGCGCGGCTACGCGCTGTTTCGACCGAATCCCCGCGGCAGTTACGGTCAGGGCGAGCGGTTTACAGCGGCCAATGTTCGCGATTTCGGGCACGGCGATTTGCGCGATATCTTGAGCGGCATCGACGCCGCAGCGGTTGCCGCACCCATCGACACGAACCGGCTCGGGCTCACCGGCGGCAGTTACGGCGGCTTCATGACCATGTGGGCCGTCACCCAGACGGATCGCTTCAAGGCGGCGGTTGCCGCCGCCGGAATCAGCAACTGGCTGTCGTACTACGGCCAGAACGGCATCGATGCATGGATGCTGCCGTATTTCGGTGCCTCGGCCTATGAAGATCCGGGAGTGTATGCGCAGTCATCGGCGATCAATTTCATCCGCAATGTAAAGACGCCGACCTTTGAGTACGTGGGAGAGCGCGACATCGAATGTCCCGCGCCGCAGACCCAGGAGTTCTGGCACGCTCTGAGAGCGTTGGGTGTTCCGACATCCATCATGATCTACCCAGGTGAAGGCCATGGTCTGCGTGACCCCGCGCATAATGCCGATGCCATGCGGCGCACGCTCGAGTGGTTTGATAAGTTCCTGAAGTGAGACCGCCGGTCGGGGGCCATTGGCCCGGTTGGCACGTCGCTTGCTAATTCAGCGGGTATGAATGCAATACCAGCGGCCTCGCAGTCCTCGGCTATCAGCGATTCGGCAAGCACGATCGGTGCCACATCGACGACTTCCTCCTCGTCCACGTCCAATGATCAGGGCTTTGCGGCTGCGCTGACCAGTGCGGGCCCCAAGTCTGCCCGCAAACCGACCACCAATAAGGCTCAAGATGGCGATCCCGTCGGCGGCCAATTGCCGGGGACCGGCAATATCTCGCCGCTGCCGGCAGCGTCCGTAGCGCCCGCCGCCGCGGCTGCGGCGACGGCTGCCGGGAACCCGGCGAATTCCGCGCTTGGAGGCACCGCAGCAATTAGCCCAGCCGTAAACAATGCGGCAAGTCGCGGGGCTGTCAACGGCGGAGCGCCGATTGTCGTGGCGAGCGCGGGGGCGGCTGACTCGACATCTGCCGGCTCCGGGATTGACCCGCAGGCAGCGGCAGCAACCGGCATGGAGCTACCGCAGGACATTGCGCTCGCCCATCCCCAAACACGCGCGCCGAACGACGACAGTGGCATAGCTGCCACCGCCGCGGCGCAGGCAGCCGCGCAGGCCGCGCCAATAACCGCAGTCACCGAAGACGCCGCGGCCGCTGGCGCCCTCGTCACGCAATCCGCAGTCACCGCGCAGCATATGTCGGCCACGCAAATCGCGGGAGCGAGAGTCGCGGCCCTGTCAGACGGTGCCGCAGCTGGCACGGATCGCGCGCGCCCGGCATCCGGTGCAGCCGGCAAGTTGAATTCGGTGGCAGACGCCACAGGCAATGCGACCACATCTGGGTCTGCCTCCGCCGACGGCAGCGCGACGGCAGGGGCAAACACCGAAGCTTGGACGGCTAACGGAGCGTGGACGAGCACCGAGGTCGCCACGGCTGCCGCAGCATCGGCTGCCGCAGCCAATGCCATCCCCCCGAGCGATGCGGCTGCTGCAAATGCCGCCGCATCGCCATCGATCTCCAGCGACTTGACCAAACTGGCCGCGGCAAACGTGTCGAAGGTGGCACGTCCCAGTGGTGCGCCCGTACAGGGGCTCGGGGTATTGGGCGTCCGGTCCGCCTCTGCTACGGCGGGCAGCGAGAAGGCGCCTGCAGAATCTGCGCTTGCAGGCGTGGGCACCGTGGACAAACACGCCTCTAAGGACGCGGTCGATTCCTCTATTTCAGGCGCCTCGGGCAATGCGATCGCGGGCGCCGCGCCGGCCACTGTCAACCCTGCGGGCGCAACCGCGACGCCCACGCTGAAGGTCGCTGCGGGAGTGGAAACGGCGGAGTTTGGGCAGGGGCTCGCGGACCGCGTGTCCTGGATGGTCGACAACAATCTCAATGGGGCGAAGCTGCAAGTGAACCCGGCTCAGCTTGGGCCCATCGAAGTACGCATTGCTGTGCAGGGCGGTCATGCGCAGGTCTGGCTCACCAGTCACAGCGCCGTAACCCGCGATGCGCTGGAGTCCAGCTCGCCGAAGTTGCGCGAGATGTTGGGTGCACAGGGATTTGGACAGGTCAGCGTCGACATTTCTCAGCGTTCCTTTCAAGAGCGCTCTACCCATGCACAGCCCTACGATTGGAGGCCGACGGCGCTCGACTCATCCGTCTCTGCAGTCCAGTCAAGCGCGCGGTCCCTGTCGCGCACATCGCTAGGCGCGCTCGACGCCTACGCCTAGGCCATCCCGCCGTCGATGGAAATGACTTGGCCGGTGATGTACCCAGCCTCCTCGGAGGCGAGGTAGGCCACCAAGCTTGCTACTTCCTCGGCGCTGCCTGCGCGCTTCATCGGCACGATAGCGGCGATGGCGGCGGCATTGAAGGCGCCGTCGGCCATGCTGGTGGAAACAATTCCCGGTGCCACTGCATTGACGGTAATGCCCCGGCTGGCCACTTCCAAACTCAGCGCCTTCGTGGCGGCATTCAGGGCGCCCTTGGCGGCCGCGTAGTTCACTTGGCCGCGATTGCCGATCAGCGCCGATACCGACGATATGCTGACGATGCGCCCCCAACGAGTACGAATCATGGGTAGCATCAGCGGTTGAGTCACGTTGTAAAATCCATTGACCGACAAGTCGATGACGCGGTGCCATTGCGCGGGGCTCATTCCCGGAAATACAGCGTCGTCGTGGACGCCCGCGTTGTTCACGAGGACTTGCACCGGTCCGGCTTCGAGCAGTCTCTCCACTGCAGCGCGAGTCGCGGCCGCATCGGTCAGATCGAATTGAACGGCGGCCGCTTGGCCGCCCGCTGCATTGATGTCGCCCGCAATCGTTTCGGCCGCAGACATGTTCCGATGCGCATGCACGTAAACGAAACGGCCCGCGGCGCCAAGGCGTCGGCAAATGGCCGCGCCTATCCCGCCGCTGCCGCCGGTCACCAACGCTCGAATTTGTATTACATTCATTTTTTCAACCGCTTGCCGGCATCGAATACCACGGTGGCGCGCCCGCTCACGAGCGGCCGCGACAGCGACGACACCGTAAATTCGTACAGGGCGCCGTCGCGATCTCCGGCAACCAGGGCTGCCTCGCAAATCAGATCGGATTGTATGTCGTCGAGCCGCTGAACATGCAATTGAACATTCCGCAGGCTCGCAAGAAAACCTGCTTCGGTTCGCGGGCCGGTACCATTGCCGGCAGCGCCGCCGAGGAGCGCACCGTGCACGGCCATGGCCTGAGCCGCGTATTCGATTCCGCAGGCTATCCCCAGCCGGCCCCTGGAAAGCAGCGGGTGATCGGCCGCACGCTGAGTCCCGCTTCGGCAGCGGATATGTTGTGCATCCCAGTCGATGACTTCATCGAGCAGGCACATCCGGCCGCTATGCGGAATGTGGAGCTCGATCCACGCGCGGTCTAGGCGCATGGCTCGACTTGTACCTGCACGCGCGATGCGTCGAGATAATCGAGAGCTGCTCTGCCTCCGGCCGGCGCCGCCAATAGCCGCAGCAGCGGCAGCGAGCGGGCCGCGGGGCAGGTTGAGCGCAATTCTTCGAGCGCTGGATGCTCTAGCCGGTCGGCGACCGAGCTGCTCAGTTCGGCGTCGATTCTCACCAGCGACGACTCACGCCGGCTCGGCGTCAGAACCAGAGCGACGCCGAAGGCATCGGGGATCGGGCGCTTAGCGTGCAGGGGTTGCGGATATTCGCTGTCATAGGCAACCAGCAGCACCGGCACCTGATCGACGACGACCTGAGTCAAGGCTTCCAATAAACCCGCCGTAAAACTGGCGTCGAATGCGCATAGCACGTTCGACTCGGCCACGGCCCCCGTGCCGATGCTCCAATAGCCCGCGGCGGCGTTGTGCACGGAATTGGCGAATCGCGTCGGTGAGATCTCCCGTCCCGCGAGCGATAGGGCATGGCAAAGCTCATGACAATTTTGCCCGTCTCCGCCCGAGGAGGAAAACACGCTGGCGAGTCCAACGGGATTCTCGCCCGCCTGCGCAGTTGCTTCGAGCCCGACGCACAACGCTAATTTGACCACGCGGCCGACGCGGCGCCGTTCGGCGGGCGCGAGTATCGTCGGCATTGGGAGCACCGTGGGTGCGGGTCGGTACAGGTGTCGGCCGCAGAGCACGGCCGCGGTCCGCGGCCAATCGGCGAGTCCGGGTCCCAACACTCCGATGCCGTTGATATAGGCAGATAAGCTCATCCAGCCCGTCCGAAGATCAGGCTGCAGTTGGTACCGCCGAAACCAAATGAGTTGGACAGTACGTGCGCAACCGGGGCGCGGCGATTCTCCCTTATGTAGTGAGCCATGAGTGTTGGATCGATCTCGTTCGTATGCACTCCGCCGGGCATGAAGTCGTGTTGCACGCACAGGGCGCTGATGACGGCCTCAAGCGCACCGGCCGCTCCCAGCGTGTGACCGGTGGCTCCCTTGGTCGAACTGCAAGGAATGGTCGGGCCGAATACGCTGACCACCGCCCGACTCTCCGAGCGGTCGTTGCTCGGCGTCCCGGTGCCGTGCAGATTGATGTAGTCAATGGCTCCAGGCTCGAGTCCGGCTGATACCAGTGCGGCTTGCATGGCGCGGCGGGCGCCCAGTCCCTCGGGGTGCGGCGCCGACATGTGATATGCGTCGCTCGATTCACCAATGCCGAGCAAGAACACCGAATTGCTGTCGATGCCGTCCGGCAGCCGCTCTATCAATGCGAACGCGGCTGCTTCGCCCACGGAAATGCCGTCGCGCGCCACATCGAATGGCCGGCACGGCGTCGGCGAGGAGAGCTGTAAGGAGTGAAAACCGTACAAGGTCGTGAGGCACAATGAATCGACGCCGCCCACCAGTGCGGCATCGATGAGCCCGGCCTCGATCATGCGGCGCGCCGAGGCGAATACCTTGGCGCTGGATGCGCATGCGCAGGACACCGCCACAGCGGGACCTTCCAATCGGCATCGTTGGCGAAGGTAGTCGGCCACGGAAAATGAATTGTGGGTCGAGCGGTACTCGAAGCTCACCGGCAGCGCGCCGCTGACGGGATCGCGCTCGCGATAGGCAAGCTCGGTTTGCAGAATGCCCGCAGTGCTCGTTCCCATGAACACGCCCACCCGCCGTCTGCCCCATCGAGCTGCGGTCCGCTGCACGGCCTCGTAGAAATCGTCCTGCTGCAGGGCGAGTTCGGCCAAGCGGTTATTGCGGCAGTCGAATCTACGCAGATCGTCGGGCAGCGCCGCGGCATCGACGCCGGGCACTTCGCCGATGTGGGTGTTGATGTCCACGGTCTCGAAATCGCAGTGCGTGAGGCCGCTGCGGCCTTCCGTCAGGCTCTGAAAGGTCTGCGCAGCTCCCTTGCCTATGCAACTGGTTGCCGTGAATTTCTGCATCAGCAGTGGTCTCATCGGCGCAGTTTACAACGCGGCGCGCAGGGTAACGGGACGCAACCCCAGCCCGGCCAGGTCGTCGAGCAGGCGCGGCAGAACCTCGTGGATCACCGGCTTGCCACCCTGGGTGCGTGCCGCGTTGCCATCGTGCAGCAACAGGATGTCGCCGGCCTGCAGGGGATTTGCCAGCCGCCGGTAGACGGCATCCGCATCCGCGTTGACGGTGTCGAAGCCGCGGCGCGTCCAGCTCGCGAGCCGCAGCTGCAGGCGCACCAAGATGGGATCGAGAAACGGATTGCGCAGGCCTGCGGGCGCACGAAAAAATTGCGGGCTGCTGCCGGTCACGCGCTGGATGCTGGCTTGGGCGCGCGTTATTTCCGCGGCCATGCTGCCGGGGCCCAGCAAAGAGAAATTGTGGCGATGTCGCTGGCTGTGATTCTCGATGCAGTGACCACGGCCCACGATTTCCCGAGCCAGGTCCGCATGGCGCTCGACCCGGTCGCCTACGCAAAAAAAAGTTGCGTGCGCTTGGTGCCGGTCGAGTTGCGATAGGACCAGCGGAGTCACATCGGGGTCCGGCCCGTCGTCGATGGTAATTGCGACGCCTGCCGACGCGCCTCCATGCTCGGGCAGCCGAATCCAATTCGGTCCCAGCAGGCGGCTGCGTGGCCAAAGCCCGGCCGCGGCCAGCACGACGTGGTTCGCCGCCAGGGCTCCCAGCGCCCACGGCCAAGCACGCGGGCGTGCCAGCAGCGCTGCCGCTGCGCCGAGGTGAACCGCGGCGGACGCATACAGAAGCGGCGACGGCGACCAACGACTTGCAACGTTCTCGTGTGCGCTCATATGACGTGTGAATCCAGATAGTTCTCCCATAGCCTCGACCAGGTGGGCCAGTCGTGGCCGCCCGGTATCTCATCGACGTCGGCTGCGGACAATGTCGCGGCCAGTAGTCGATGCGCCTCCGAAAAGCGATCTTCTTGACCGAATCCCAGGTACAAAGGCCGCGCGGCGGTCTGGCGGCTCTTGATATACCGCCATATTCGGCGCTCCTCATCGGTTTCCGCAAGTGCGCCTGGTTGCCACGCGGCCAGTCCCGGTGCGCGCGCGATTTCCGCGGTTAGGATCCGACTACCCAGATAGGGCGCGAGCAGGCAGAGACCATCGATGTCCCCGGCATGCGACGCGGCATAATCCAGGGCGAACAGGCCGCCGAGCGAGATGCCGCCCAGCTGAATCGAAACGCCCGCTTTTGCCGCCGGCAATATGATGTCTGATCGCAAATGCCGCAGCGCGCGACGATCGTCTAAGTACTCCAGTTCCAAGTCCACGAATACCAGATCGAGCGCAATTTTCCGGGTCTGTACCGCGTGAGCAAACCCTGCCTCCAGGAAATCCTGGGCCCCCTGATAAGCGCCCGGCAACCACACCATGCAGGTGCGCGCTGCAACGTCCAGTCCGGCAGGCACCGAGATACTACGCACGCAAGTTTTGCGACGGTGACGGGTCCGCGCGGGACAGCAGCGCAGCAAACAGCAGCGCCAAAAACGCACCCGGCGCCACGGTAGAGCCCAACGCCACCAACACCGGAACCTTCGAGAAAGACAGCAGGCCAAAAGCGATAACAGTACCGGCGTTGGCGATGATCAGCGATGCCAGGGTGAGAGCTTCGCCGCCGGCGTCATGCAGGTTCGATTGCCGGTCGAAAAACAGTGCGTAGTTGGAGCCGACAGCAACGATGAGCAACATCCCCACTAAGTGAAGAATATTGAGCTGCACGCCGATCGAGGCAAGTCCGGCGGCGACCGTAAGCACTGCCAGAAGCAGCGGAGCCAGTATCTTGACGACGCGCAGCGGTGAGCGCAGCGTGACCAACAGCAATACGACAATCGCCAGTATCCCCGCCAAAGATAAATGAATCGCCTCGTCCAGGTAGCCCTCATACATGGTGTCGGCCTCCCGCTTAAGATCGAGTACCTGTGCCTGCACGGGCTGAGTCTCCTGCAGCGCCGCCCGAACCCGTGCCGAGTCGACCCCCTGAGTCGAACTTGCGGCATGCAGGGGAAGCAGCGCGTTCCAGCCATCGCCGTGTCGCAAAATGAGGGAATCGAAGCCCGTGCGCAGTGAAGTCCCCTGCAAATCCTTCTCGGTGATTATGGGTCCGTTTCGTGCCGCTTCGACATCGTTCAAAAACGGCTCCAGCTTGTCGGCGCCGAGGCTCAACTCGGCGGTGGCCTGGCTTAAGTTGTCGCGTAGCCGCGAAGCCTCGGGCAAGCTGTTCCGGCGCTGCGCTTGAGTCGCCATACTCGGCAGATAATTCGCCGGGCTGTCGAATCCGCCGATCACTTTATCGTCCACCAAAGTCCCGAGCGATTTGGACGAGCGTTCGGCATCGATCAACACCGACTCGAGCGTCGGGCCGGAGATGATCACGAGCTCGCGCACATCGGCGGCGCCAAGATCCAGCCGCAGCGAGGCGTCATAGTCTTGATCCGCCACGGCCACCGGACTCAATGCGGCGAGTTCACGGTTCCATAGTGTCGCCCCGTGATGATGCAACAGGGCCACGCTCGCGCCCGCCAGTGCCAATCCCAGGATCGTTATAGTCAAGCCCGGGAGGCGCCTGACCGGCTGCAACCACTTCGCGACATACATCCCCAGGGGCGTGACGTCGTGAATGGTGAATCCACTCGGGAGCAGGGCAGGCAGCACATAACGCGTCACCAGCGCGGCGGCGACCAGCCCGCTGATCGAATACAGCCCCAGCTGTGCGAGGCCCGGAAATCCCGATGGCAGAAGCGAGGCGAAGCCGAACACCGAGGTCAGCATCCCCAAGCGCAGCGTCGGCCACCATGTGCGCCGCCAGTCGGCCGCCGCCACGCCGCTGCGCCCCCCGCCGTGTGCCGATACGAAAAAATAAATCGAATAGTCCACCGATTCGCCGATCAAGGTGATTCCGAAACCCAGGGTAACGCCGTGCACGACGCCGAATCCCAGCGCCACCGCAGCGATGCCCACCGCTGCGCCGCTCGCCACGGGGGCAATTCCCAGGGCGAGTGCCGGCAAAGAGCGATACACCGTAAATAACAGAGTCACGACCAATAGGCTGCCTGCGATCGACAAGCGTACGGCGGCCCGCTCGATCTTGGCGCGCGCGTCCACGGCGAACACACCCGGCCCGCTCAGGCGCAGCTGCAAAGCCTTCGCGCCGCTTGCGGCGGAGCTCTGTACCGCCGCCGCGAATGCCGTCCTGATCGCCTCGATCGCCCGCTCCTGCGCGTCGGTATCGGAGCCGCCGGCTGCGGTTTGCGCCACCAGCAGGGCGCGCTCGCCGTTTCGGGATACCCAGATGCCGTCCTTCATCGCAGGCGATGGCATGCGCTGCAATTGGTCGATGATGTGCAGCATCTCGCCGGTGGGGTCGCTCGGCAACATTGACTTGAGCAAAAGTCCCGCGGGCGAGGCTAGATCGTCGAGCGTACCCTCGATGGCCGCGCGCAGACCCGTGGGCGAGAAGTGCGCCGGGTTCACCGCATCGCTTAGCAAATAGCGATGTTGATACAAAAACGCGCGGTCGAGCTCCGCGGTTACCGGTTCGCCGTTGTTGATGCTCGAGAATTGCGGGTCGCGACGCAGCCGGTTTGCTGTCGCCGCCGATGCTTGCGCCCGAGCTTGCGCGTCGCCGCGTTCAATTGCCACGAGTATCAGGCGCGAGGCGGGGCCGTCGCGCAATTGGTCAACCAACAGCTGCTGTGTCGGTGTGGGGGTGGCGGGGAGAAACGCTGATAAGTCGGTTACGTAGTGGGCGCGCGCCACGATGATGGACGCGACGGCAAGACAGCACAGCCACAGCGCCGCAATCCGCATGCGCGACCGGTTCATGGCGCCGCGGGCGTGCGCAAGGTCATCAGTGAACGGTCGCCGTCGGCCTGACGGATTTCAACCCTCAACAACTGATCTTTCGATCCGTCGATCCGCACTTGCTTGACCGTACGCGACAATTGCGGGTCCAGGGGAAGCAGAGCCAGGCTCCAGCGTTCCAGCGTGCCCGCAAACTGGACATCGAAAACTCGTTCGAGCGCGCCTCGATCTCCCGCCAGAGTCGCGCGAATGCTCTCGATGAAGGGCAGTATTTGTGGATAGCGATGCAAATCCACTATGCGCACATTGCCGCCACGCTCCACGGTTAATACGCCTCCCGACAGCACCATCGTTTCTACGCGGGGCATCAGAGTGTGCTTCTCCAGTCGATCCGGCGCGTCATAGCGTAATTCGCCGGAGGATTCGATCGGGCGCTTGAGGATGGCGAGAAACTGCTGCTCGACGAACTCCACCCGTCCGTGGCGACGCGTCGCGAGCAGGCTCATCAAGGCGTCGAGATCACTTAGCTCCGCGCGGGTCGCGGCGTGGCACTGTACAGCCGGGGCGGTGCTGCACGCTGCCCAAAGGCAGGACAGCATCAGTATGCTCACGGCGCGGCGCGTCATTCGCTGGAGACCCCGCGCGGGGTGCGCCAGAAGTCGTGGAAATTAAACCAATTGTAAGGATCGCTGCGGCAGTACTGGTCGAGCACGGCGGCGTAGCGCTCGACGGCCGCGCCGACTGCGGCATGGCGGCCTTCGGCCAGGGTCGCAGAGAAATCGGCGACTCGCTCGAACACCACATGATAGTTGTTTTTACCGCGATACAAGCCCGCCATAAAATAGACCGGGCAGCGCAGGATGGCCGCTGCGCGCATAGGCCCCGTGGGCAGGTAGGCGGTCTGGCCCAGCAACGTCACGGCCTGTACGGGCTCGGCTCCCAGCGTTCGGTCAGCCAGCACACCGACGAACGCGCCGGTGCGGAGACGTTCGGCAATATGGAGCATGGCGTCGAGCTTTCCCAAGGGCACGATATCGGGCACCGCCTGCGGATTGATGGCCGCGAGAGTCGCATTGATTTTCCGCGCATTCTCTTCGTACATGGCCATGGCGACCTTGAGTCCGCGCCGGCGCTTGCCGAGACTGTGTATCACCTCGAAGCTGCCCATGTGGGCGCCCATGAGCATGGCGCCGATGCCGCTGTCCGACTGCGCCATCACCAGGGCTTCACCGTCGAGAGTGATGTTGAATTTATCGAATTGTTCGTTGATCAGATAGACGCGATCGTGAATGGTGGTGGCAAAACACAGTATCTGGCGAAAGCGCTCGCGCGCGCGCGGCCTGCGGCCGAGCGCAAGACGCAGATAGCGCAGAGAATGCCGGCGCGCGCCCGGTGCGAACAGAAAAAAATAGATCGCAATCCCATACAGCGGAATACGGCTCAAGGTTCTGCCGAAACGCAGCGAGATCAACGCCATGATGCGCAGCAGGGCGTTGCTGCCGCGCTCACGGTGCAGGGCCCAATCCGCCTTGGCCCGCGACTGGAGGGCATTGACGGTCTTGGGCGTCATGCGGCGGCACCCGATCGAGGCAGGCTCGACAGGCTGCCGCTCGCGACTATTCGGTTTGCGGCATGAATGGTGAAACGAATCGTTCCGGTTTGCGGGGCGGCGTGTTCCATGCGCAGTTCTTCGCCGGGACGCACGGCATCGAGGAATTTGACAGCGGCCAATTGCCACTGGGTGAGATCGATGCCGCGTGTGCGCTCGATGGCCTGCAATGCCTCGTCGATCAGCACGGCGCCCGGCAGGACAGGAAACAGAGGGAAGTGTCCGGCGAAGGCGGGGTGATCCGTCGGGATCGCAATTGGGGTCTGCATGTTCATGGCGGCCAGTTGCTGCAGCTCTTGATGCGGCAGCTTGCCCGTGGCGTTGCGCGGCAGGCGGTCGACGATGATCAAGGGGCGCGGCAGAAATACCGGGTCGATCCGTCGACGCAGCTGGTCTGTGAGCGCGGCGACGCTCAGAGAGGGAGCGACCACGGCTGCCGCCAGGCGCGCCACGCCGGTTGATCCCATCGTTGAATCGCGCAAGAAAAAGACGCCATCCGTGACGCCGGGAATCGCGTTCAGCTGCGCGTTCAAATAGCCGAATGAACTGCGTTTACCGGCGATGTTGACCATGTCGGCGGTGCGGCCGTGCAACAGAAACTCTTTGTCACCTGTAATCTCTATCAAATCCTGCATTGCCGTCAATTGTTCGATGTGACCTCCATGCGCGCATACCTGCTCGTTCATCACCGTGAGCCGTACGTCGGGCCATAGCCGCCAGACGAGGGCTTCGGCTGTGCGGCGAGTGGCGATCTGTCCGGTCTCCGTGGAGCCGTAGATTTCCAGTAAGGGCGCGTGGAAGGCGGTTTCGACGGCACGTGCCAAGTCCTGTCCCAGCGGAGCGGTCGCCGACACGATGAGATCCAGCGGCGGTAAGTCGAGTTCGGACGCAAGCAATGCACGCAAGTGAACCGGAGTGGTCACCAGCGCTCGCGGCCGGGGCACTCCCGTCACAACGGCCGCGATGTCGGCGGGATAAAAAGGCCGCTCGGCACAGAAGGCATTGCCGCTCAGCAGGGCGAGCAACACCGTGGACTCAAAGCCGTACATATGCTGCGCAGGCACGGTGCCGATCAGTACGTGCGAGCGCCGGTCTAAGAGTCCGAGACGGGCGGCGCCGTCACGCACGCAGCCCGCGAGCCGGCCCCAGGTCTTTTGGTAAGGCAGCGGCGTACCGGTCGAGCCGGACGTGAAGACGATAGCCGCGATTTGGCTCACCGCAATCTGTGGAATGTCCCAGGTCGATTCGCCGTCAGGCATTTCCGCGACACGTTGCGGCGGCCCCTCGGGGTAGTGGACTTTGGGGAGTTCGATATCGCAGCGCGGATCGTCGGTCAGACAAAAGGCGTCGGGCGCAAAATTCGCCAATTGAGAGATCACTTCCGGGGTGTGCGATGAGGGCAGCAAGCTCACACGCGCGCTCATGAGGCAGGCGGCGAGGCCGACCGTGAAGCGATATCGGTCCGCGCATACGTTCAGCACGTGATTGCCGGCGGGCAAGCTGCGCGCCAATCGCCTGGCGTCGGATAGAAAACGCTCGGCCGTGACGGGAGCGCCGGCTCTATAGGCGATCACAGCTTTGGGGGAGCCATGAGAGAGTAACGCGATCGTATCCATCTGCAGCAGCTTAGTGAGAACTCGCGAAATAGACCCGCACGGCCGCGAGTATGCCCCGATGAGGCGCTTGCGGCAGCGCGTGCCGCCGGACCGCATATTCGGCCAGGAACATGAGGGCGATGAGCGGCAGTACGCAGAAATTGGCAAACAAAGACCAGATGCGCAACGGCGCGAACATGAACAATCCGACAGTCGCCGCCATGATGAAGACAAATAACAAGGCCCACGCCGCAGTGACCTGGCGCGTATACCACGCCTCACGCGCGGTTAGGGGGCCATGCAGCTTGTCCGCAAGTTGCGTGCACAGCGCGACCCTTCCGCCGAACAGCGAACAGCCGAAACTAAGCGCCATGAGGCTGTAGAAGCCGCTCTCTTGAAGCAGATAGACCACCGTGAAATGTCTTTCCAGCGCTGGCCAATAGTGGCCCAGTAACAGGACCACGGCCCCCACCACAAGCAATGTGGCCCAGGGGCTGGTCCAGCGCCATAGCACTAGCAGCCCGATCAACGCCAAGGGTCCCAGCGCCAGACCGACGCCTAGGTCGTGAGTCTTGGAGACCGAGTTGGCGTAGTGAGACAGACCTGAGTAGGCGACGATGAAGCTGATGACGGCAGCCAGCTGCAGTCTACGCCGCCAGCACATGTCTACTTGGTCCTGTGGGCCGCAATGTACTCTGCTAAGTGCCTCAGTGAACGGAAGGTCTGTTGGTTTTCCGCAGCGTCGGCCCGCAATTGAATCCCATATTGCTTGGATACGATCAGTGCCACTTCCAGGATGTCAATGGAATCGAGGCCCAATCCCTCCCCGTACAGAGGCGCCTCGGGATCGATATCCTGCGGCAGAACCTCGAGATTCAGTGCTTGGACGAACAGGGCGGCAATTTCCCGCTGCAGACCGACATCGGTCAGGGGCGCCGGCTGTTGCATGAGCGACGCTTTGTCGGACATAGGCTTGGCTTTCGATTGGGGATTTAAGTTGCGGGCATTATATAGGTGCGGGCCTAGGCGGCAACCCGCACCGTTTCTAGGGTTTTAGGCTGGACGGCCGTCCGAGGCCGCGTAGGCGCCGCGCGCATAACAGCGGCAACCTCAACAGAAACCCCAAAAAAAGGCGAAAGTGCATCCAAGTGAGCAAGGCATTGTCGCGCGCGTAGTTGAAATGCGACACGCCGCCTTCCTCGGGACGGAAATAGCGCACCGGCGCCGGGAGATTGACAGGCCGGATGCCACGCCAGCACAGGCGCACTACCGCCTCCACGTCAAAGTCGAAGCGCCGCATCCACCGTTGCCCGTCCATGACCTTGATCAGCTCATCGATGGGATACACCCGAAAACCATACAGGGAGTCGCCGATGCCGGCCCACAGCGTTTCCAGATTGGCCCACCAATTGGAAATTCGTCGGCCCTTGACCCGTAACGGGGGTGCGCTGGCATCGAAAATCGGCCGGCCCAACACCATGGCGCCGGGCTCCGCCAGCGACGCGCGCATGAAGGATCCGATCAGCTCAGCCGGGTGTTGGCCGTCGGAATCCATGGTCAAGGCATGCGTGAACCCAGCGGCTCGTGCAGCGACCAGCCCGACCAGCACCGCAGATCCCTTGCCGCGATTCTGGGGCAGCACGAACACTCGCAATCCAGGTTCCGTGGCAGCCATGGCCGACAGGCTCTGAGCCGATTGGTCCGTGCTGCCGTCAACCACCACCCAGACAGGATCCCACTGAGCAAGCGCGTCGCGCACCGTCGCAAACACCTTCGGCCCGGGGTTATAGCTGGGGATGAGCACCAGGTGCGTGTTGGAGCGTTGCGGAACATCGGATTCGATGACCATGCCGGGCATCCTCAGCCTTGTGCTCGCCCGAGCCAACGCGATTGCAGTGCACCCTTGAGTTCCTGCCGGTAGTACCTATCGAGTTCGGCAGTAAATGCCGGGACATCGGTGGGAGGGTCGAAGCGCCTGCCTAGCCGGACCCGGTACGTGACGGGTAAGTCCGGCCGCTTGAACAGCGGCCAGCCCTTGCTCAGATAGGGTGAATCGGTTTCGATTACCAGGGTTTGCACCGGGACATGGGCGTGCTTCGAAATCAGACCCACGCTGCCGACCAATGAATTGATCGGCGCCCGAGTGGTGCGTGTGCCTTCGGGAAACAACAATAGAATACCGCCCTCGCGCAGGTGCGCCACGGATTCCTTGACCATCTGGCGCGAAGAATCATTGCGCACGTAGCGCGCAAGCCGGGATCCGGAGCCCAAAAACACATTGCGCATGAGAGACGACTTCATCACGCAGACGATATTCGGATGACGCGTCAGGATCAGCAGCGCGTCGATCAGGCAGGGATGATTCGGCGCCAGGATCACGGGCGGCCCGCCCCGCAGGGAATCGATGTCGCGTAGATCCAGGCGATACGAGCCGGTGACCGACAGGGACCACGCGTAAATCTTAAAACCCCACATGATTCCGCGCCGACCGATGGCGGTGCCGGGGCGTCGCGGCAGGATAAAATAGAGCGGCAATGCGAATACGGTCCACGTCAGGCAGATGAGCCCGAGGAGAGTCAGCGAGCTATAGAGGGCGAAATATTCGTAGATGATCTTGAGGGGTCGCAGCATGGGCGCGGGTGTTCAATCGGGGACTTCGACCATGGTCGAAGAGCGGTGGATCATCCATGAAATACCGAAGCCCGTCGACCAGTAGCTGTGGCGCTGGACCAATGGACTGTCGAGAAAGGCGGCGCCGGCAAGCGTGTCGTAGCGCATGAACGCTCCCACCCAGAAATGTGGAAAACGCTTGGATAAGGAAGCGATTGCCTGTGTGCCCGCATAGCCGGCGACCGCCCGGTAGGCCGGCCGGTGGACTGTCGCGTACTGTGGGGCAACCGAGTAGAAATATTCGTGGTAGCGTCGTTCGGCGAACAGCGGCCCGGTCAGCAATCCCAGTCTCCAGCCGTCGAACCCGAACGGATCCGCGACATCCAAATTGAACCGCGGCGTGAACGTCCAGCCGATCACTCGAGGCGCGGCCTCGACGGTGAGCGCGGCACGCAGCGGTAACCGCAAATCGAATTTGAAGCGTGCGTCCGCGCTGCGCAGCAAATGCAAGTCCAGCGATGGCCCCAGCTCCAGCGTGGATTTAAGGTCCGGCATGCCGCTGCGTTCTCTATCGTTACGCACCGGTGTGGTCGCATTAAAGCTCAAATTCAGTTCCACGCGATCTTGATCGAACAGAGTGCCGCGCACGCCGTCGCGGTCAGCCTTTAAAAAAGTGCCGTGATAAACGATGTAGGGAATTGGCAACGGATACACGTGCGAACTGTCCGAGCCCCGGTAATCCGCAAACGCCACGGCGCCGATCCCCAGGCCGTATTCCAGCAAGGGCTCTTCTTTCGCCTGAACAGGCAGGGCCCCGCACACTGCCAACAGCGCCAGGGTGCGCAACGCGTTAACGACGGTCATTGGTTGGTTTGCAAGATCGGCTCGGGCATAATGAATTGGCCTTTCGCCGTCCTGGTTGAAACGAACCCTGCGAATTGTTCAAGTCTAGCGCGCCGACAAAGACGGGTCCAACGTCTGTAAGATAGCAAAACATGCATATCTTGATTGTTGAAGATGACGAAGTCGCACGCGACTACTTGGCCAAGGCGCTGCACGAAGCGGGGCACACGGTCGATATCGCGGTAAACGGCATCGACGGGCTGCGCCTGGCCTCGTCGGCGGACGTCGAATTGGCAATCGTCGATAGAATGCTGCCTCAGTTGGACGGTCTCGCCCTGGTGCAGTCGCTACGCGCCACGGGGCGCAAGATTCCGGTGCTCATATTGAGCGCGCTCGGCGACGTGGATGATCGCATCACCGGCCTGCGCGCGGGCGGCGACGATTATCTGACCAAGCCGTACCACATGTCGGAATTGATGGCGCGCATAGATGCCCTTGCCAGACGCGGCGAGAACAATGCCGCGGAAGGGAACACGAAATTGAAGTTGGCGGGCTTGGAACTCGACCGAATGACGCGGCGGGTCATGCGCAACGGCAAGAAAATCGAACTCACCGCACGCGAATTTCAATTGCTGGAGTTCATGATGCGCCACAGCGGGCAGGTCGTGACTCGCACCATGCTGCTCGAGGGTGTGTGGGACTATCACTTCGATCCTCAGACCAATGTGATCGACGTGCACATCAGCCGCTTGCGCCAGGCGATCGACAAAGACTTCGACAAGCCTCTGCTGCACACCGTGCGCGGCGCCGGGTACAGTCTCCGCGAAGACGAATAGCGGCCCAAAGTGGCACCCGATCAACGGTTTCTCGGCGTCCTCGACACTTCACCGTTTCGTATCGCCATCGTCTACTCGATCGTTTTTGCCTGCGGCGCGGCCGCGCTCCTGGGTGCGGTCGACTTTGCGGTTTCGCGGGTGATCGACGGCAGCACGGACAATCTCATCGAAGCCGAGGTGCAGGGATTGCGCGAGCAGATGGTGGTCCTGTCGCGCAGCGACT
This sequence comes from Gammaproteobacteria bacterium, assembly GCA_025358295.1. Taxonomy (GTDB): domain Bacteria; phylum Pseudomonadota; class Gammaproteobacteria; order Steroidobacterales; family Steroidobacteraceae; genus Bog-1198. Next base: position 44,890 of record JANYJY010000009.1, on the reverse strand, counting down.
TCATCGAGTTGATCGAGCAGCGTTCCCAGGATCAGGACGTGCGCGGCGCGGTCTATTTGATGGTGGATCCGCAGTTGCGTCCCGTCGCTGGCAACGTGCCCGCGTGGCCGAAGCTCGATGCCAGCGTCGGCAAATGGTTTCTGTTCAAGGTGGCGGTGCCGTTCGGCGACGAAACCCGGGAGCACGAGATGCGCGCGCAGCGCTTCCCGCTGCCCGGCGGCTATAAAATGCTGGTGGGTCACGACGTGCAGGAACGACAGGACGTCAAAAGCCTGATGATGCGCGGTTTGATCGTCGCGGTGATCATGACCCTCTTGCTGGGCCTGGGCGGCGGCTTTTGGATGGGCCGGCGCATCCTCGCGCAGGCGGGCGCGATTTCGGCGGTGGCGACCCAGATCATGCGCGGCGACTTGTCGCAACGCCTCCCGGTTCGTGATGCGGATGATGAAATCAATACCTTGGCCCGCGAAATCAACACCATGCTCGACAAGATCGAACAACTCACACTGGGCATGCGCACGGTGCTGGACAGCGCCGCGCACGATTTGCGCACTCCGCTCAACCGCCTGCAGGCCACCGCCGAGGAGGCGATGACTCAGATGGGCGTGGGGTCGGTGGGACGGCGCGTTCTCGAGCGAGTAACCACCGAAGTCGACCATATGCGAAGCACGCTCGATGCGCTGCTGCGCATCGCACTGGCGGAGACCGGCACGGTGGCCCGCGAGCCCGTCGACCTGTCGGAGTTGGTCGCGAGCGTGGTCGAACTATATGCGCCGGTGAGCGAAGAACGCGGCATCGCATTGGAAAGTTCCGTCGCTGCGGGGGCGCAGGTCCTCGGCAGCCGGCAGCTATTGGCCCAGGCTCTGGCCAACCTGCTTGATAACGCCATCAAATTCACCCCCGACGGCGGCCGCATCCGCGTGCAGTTGCGCGGGTCCCCCAAGGAACCCGAAGTGATTGTCGAGGACAGCGGGCCGGGCATCCCCGCGGATAAGCGCGAAATCGTCCTGGGTCGCCGCGTGCGGCTGGACGAAGCGCGCAAATTTCCGGGTTCGGGCCTTGGCTTATCGCTGGTGGCAGCCGTCACCAAGTTGCACGGGGCGCGACTGGTGCTCGACGATGCGGCACCGGGCCTGCGGGTATCGTTGAAGTTCTGACGGAAGCGTCAATTTATCGACGAGTGGCCGACGCGACCCCAGGGCCGCCGCCGGGGGTATCCTTTAAGTGGCTGAAATAATGGGAAAAAATCCATAAGGCCGATTCTGGCATAGAACTTGCTGAATTCCTGATTGCGGCATGTGACCGCGCTAGGAATTACCATGGCCGACGCAGCCGAAGACACTCCTCCCCCACCGCCGAAGAAATCCGGTGGCTTCATGGGCACTCTCATCAATGGTATCGGCATCTTTGCGCTGACCCTGGGCGCCGTCATCGTCGGCGGCTCAATCAACGCGAAACTGCACCCCCTTCCCGACATGCAATTGGACAAGGACGGCAAGATCAAGGCCATCGTCCCGGTGGCGGCCGCCGGGCACGGCGAAGAGGGAGGTGGCGGCGGCGCAGTGCTCTACTACGCCATCGACCCACCTTTGGTGGTCAATTTCGAAGACGGTTCGGTGGTGCGATTTTTGCAAATTTCCATGGAAGTCATGGCCCACGATCAAAAGGCCATCGACAGCGTGCAAAAGAACATCCCGATGATTCGCAACAATTTGCTGCTGCTCATGAGCAATCGCAACTATCAGTCCATGATGTCGCGCGAAGGCAAGGAAAAACTGCGCGCGGAAGCACTCGCCGAGATACGCGCCGTGCAGAAGAAGGTAGGCGGTCCGGATGTGGAAGACCTGCTGTTCACCAGTTTCGTGGTGCAGTAATGACCGCGACTGCGCCCCGCGCCGCCATTTCGGAAGAAGAGGTATCAGCGCTTCTCGAAAAGAACAGCGGCGAAACGGCACGTCCCTACGATTTCACGGCGCAACGCATCAATCGCATGCAATTGCCGCTGCTCGAGGTCATTTGCAGGAGTTTCGCGGAGCGCGCCGGAGCGTCCCTATCCTCGTTATTGGGCCGCGACGCGTCCTTGCAATTCACTTCGTTGGAATCGGCGAAGAGCGCGGACTTGCAGGCGAGCCTGCCGGCGCCAGCGAGCCTCGCGATTGTGCGGTTGAAGCCGCTGCCGGGAGTCGCCTTCATCAGCGTCGAGCCCGCCCTGCTGCTGACTCTGCTGGATGGCTTTTTCGGCGGATCGGGCCGCGCTGCCACGGATCCGCAGGCGGCCATCGCGCCGGCCGCGCAACGCTTTCTGGCTCTGATGGTGCGCAGTCTGGCGGCCGATATGACAGTCGCATGGGCGCCAGTGACGCCGGTGGAGTTGGAACTGGTGAAGCAGGAGATCAATCCGCGATTGGTGCAGTTGGGTGCTCCCAACGAAGCGCTGTTGGTGGCCAAATTCACCGTGGAATTCGGTGCGCACAGCGGCCGCATCGATTGGTTGCTGCCTGAAACCTTGCTAGCGCCCGTGCGCGAAGCGCTGTCGGCGGATGGTGGTCAAACGGCAGTGCGCCCGCAGGCCGCTTGGGCTCCCGTGATTACGATGGCACTGAACGATGCGCAGGTCGATACCCGCGCGGTGCTTGCACAGGCGCAAATCAGCCTGCGTGAGCTGGTGCAGCTCTCGCCGGGCGACATCATTCCCATAGAACCGCCGCAGCAGGTCACCCTGTTCGCCGGCGACGTTCCGCTGTACCGGGGCCGCTTCGGCGTCTCGCAAGGACACAACGCACTCAAAATTCTTTCAGGAGCCTCCTCATGAGCACGCCCGATCCGAAAAGCGCCGCCGTCGCGCGCGCGCAGTTCGGCGACCTGGGTCCCAATGCCGCCGGCACCGGCGGTCAGGAAATGAATCTGAATCTGATCCTGGACGTCGCGGTGACGCTGGCGCTCGAAGTCGGCCGGGCACGCATGTCGGTGCGCGAACTGCTGCAGCTCGCTCCGGGCGCCGTGGTGGAACTCGATCGCCTCGCCGGCGAGGCGCTCGACGTGTTGGTGAACGGCATATGCATCGCCCGCGGCGAGGTGGTGGTGGTGAATGAGAAATTCGGTATCCGCTTGACGGATATCGTCAGCCCCACCGAAAGGATGGAGCACGCGCGATGACGGGGATGGCGCAACCGGCCTCGCCTCTCTCTGTCGGCAGTCTGGCGCAGCTCTCGTTGAGCTTGATCGCCATCGTCGGATTGATCCTGGCCATCAGCTGGGCATTGAAGCGATTGAAATTGGCGGGTCCGCGCAACGGTTCGGGTGTAATCGCGGTTCTCGACCAACTCAGCGTCGGTCCGCGCGAGCGGATCGTGCTGATCCGGGTCGGCGACTCGCAGGTCCTGGTGGGCATCGGCGCGTCCGGTATGGTGGCTTTGGCGCCGCTGCCGACGCCGATCACGCTGCGGGAAGTTTCCCAAGCGCCGGGCTTTGCAGAGCGGCTCAAGGACCTGATGAAGCGGCCGAGCGGTGCTGCATGATTCGTCGGTTGTGCAGAGTGCTGCCGATATTGGCGTTGTTGGCTATGTTGCCCTTTGCGGCAACCGCGCAGAGCGCCCTGCCCGCCATTGCGATCAAAACCGCAGCCGACGGCGCGCAGACCTATTCGCTGACGTTTCAAGTGCTGATTTTGATGACGGTGCTGACACTGCTGCCGGCCATTCTGCTGGCCATGACGGCGTTCACCCGCATCATTATCGTGCTGTCGATCCTTCGCCAGGCGCTCGGCATGGCCACCACTCCGTCGAACCAGATACTGACGGGATTGGCGCTGTTCATGACTTTCTTCGTCATGAGCACGACCATCGAGCAAGCCTATGGGAACGGCATCAAGCCTTATCTGGACGGTCAACTGGCCGGCGAAGTGGCCATCGATCGCACCATGCAGCCCCTGAAGAAATTCATGCTGGCGCAGACCCGCGAGGGCGATCTGCAACTGTTCTCCAAGCTGTCGGGGAAAGCACAATTTGCCAGCGCGGAAGATGTGCCGCTCAGCGTACTGATCCCAACCTTCATGACCAGCGAGCTGAAGACCGCGTTTCAGATCGGATTCATGGTGTTCATTCCATTCCTGGTCATCGATCTGGTCGTCGCCAGCGTGCTGATGTCGATGGGCATGATGATGTTGTCACCGGTCCTGGTGTCGCTGCCGTTCAAGATTATGCTGTTCGTAGTGGTGGACGGCTGGACTCTATTGATGGGGACGCTGGCCGCGAGTTTTCACCAATGACGCCCGAGACCGTCATGGACCTGGCGCACCGCATGCTGCTGGTGACGGTCATGATCTCAGCTCCGCTGCTGTTGATCGCCTTGGTCGCCGGACTGCTCATCGGGATGTTTCAGGCGGCGACTCAAATCAACGAATCGACTTTGAGTTTCATTCCCAAGCTGCTGCTGTTGGTGCTCACCTTGTTTGCCTCCGGTCCGTGGATTCTGCGCGTGCTGATCGATTTCACGCATGACCTATACACCAGTATTCCCAGCGTGGTCGGCTAGAGCGTCCATGCAGCCTCTGATGCTCAACGCCGCCGATGTGTCCTACTGGGTGAGCCGGATGTGGTGGCCCGTGTTGCGGGTAGGGGGCTTCGTATTGGCGGCGCCCATTGCCAGCGAGACCGTCATTCCGGGCCGTATCAAGATCATCTTGTCGCTGTCGCTCGCGTTTTTGATGGCGCCGTCGGTGCAGATTCCGGAATCCCTGTCGATATTTTCCGGAGCCGGATTGGTGGCGGCCACGCAAGAAATGCTAATCGGCGTAGCGATCGGCTTGGTCGTGCAATTGACCTTCGAAGCGCTGATATTCGCGGGCCAAACTGTGTCGATGACCATGGGCTTGGGGTTCGCGACCTTGGTGGATCCGCAGCGCGGCGCGAATACCACGGTGGTGGGCCAGATGTTCATGATATTCGGGCTGCTCACGTACCTCGCCATCAACGGGCATTTGGTTCTGCTGGGCGTTCTCGCGCAGAGCTTTCAGTCGCTGCCGGTTGGCGCGTCTCATATCGACAAGAACTTCCTCCTGTCGGTGGCACTCTGGGGAGCGAATGTTTTCCAGTCGGGCCTCTTGATAGCGCTGCCGGCCGTCATCGCGCTAGTCATCGTCAATCTCGCGCTCGGCGTCGTCACTCGCGCAGCGCCGCAGCTCAATTTGTTCGGCATAGGCTTCACCATCACTTTGCTGTGCGGATTTGCCGTGCTCATTACCGGCCTCGACGGCACCATGTCGGGCATTTCCAACCTCATTGACGGCGCATTGGCGAAAGCCGGCGATCTGATCGGCGCATCGGCCGCGGTGGTCCGCTGATGGCCGCCGAAGCCGAACAGGGTGGCGAACGTACCGAAGAGCCTTCGCCAAAACGTCTGCAAGACGCGCGCGAGCGCGGGCAGGTACCACGCTCACGCGAATTGACCACCTTCGCCACCATGATCGGTGGGAGCGTCGCCCTGGTCGCCGTCGGCGGGTCACTGGCGGGCCGTTTGTCGCAGACCATGCGGCAGGGACTGGCGATAGATCCGCTCAAACTGAGCAATCCGGACAGCATGATGATGAGTTCGCTGGGCGATGCCTGCATCAGTGCGGTCATGGTTCTGCTGCCGGTATTCGGCGCCGTGATCGCCTTGATCTTTCTGTCGTCGGTGGCGCTTGGCGGTTGGAATTTCAGCCTGCAGGCCATGGCGCCGGATTTCTCCCGCTTGAGCCCGCTGGCCGGGATTGGGCGGCTATTCGGCCTGCGCGGAGCCTCCGAACTTGGCAAGGCATTGCTGAAGTGCGCTGTCGTCGGCGGCGTTTGTGCAGCCATTGTCGCGTGGATTTCGCGCGACGTAATGTCGCTTGCCCACATGGAGCCGCTGGCGTCGATAGGCCGTGGTGTGGGATTGATCGGCTGGTCATTCGTCTGGCTGTGCGGTTCGCTCGCGTTGGTGGCAATGATCGACGTCCCTCTGCAGTTGTTTCAGTTCAAGCGCGGACTGCGCATGACGCGCCAGGAGTTGCGCGACGAAGCCAAGGAATCGGACGGACGTCCGGAGACGAAGCAGCGCATCCGCCAAATGCAGCAAACCCTGGCCCGGCGCCGCATGATGCACAAGGTGCCGACGGCCGACGTGGTAATTGTCAATCCCACCCACTTCGCAGTTGCATTGAAGTACGACCCGCAGAACATGCGCGCGCCACGCGTGCTGGCCAAGGGCGTCGATCTGGTCGCGCAAAATATCCGCCGCATCGCCGAGGAACACCGGGTCCCGGTATTCGAGTCGCCAAAACTGGCGCGGGCCTTGTATCGCTCCACCGATTTGAACAAGGAGATACCCGCCGGTCTGTACGTGGCGGTCGCCCAAGTGCTGTCCTACATATTCAGGGTGCGCACCTTGAGCCCAACCATCGCAGCGCGGATGGCACGCCCGAGCCCAACGCTTAGCAGCGAGTACGACGACGTATGAACGCGCGCGCCACGGTAGCCACTTTCGGAGAATTCGCGCGCAACGGTTTGGGCGTGCCGCTCCTGGTCATGGTGGTTCTCGCTATGATGGTGCTGCCGTTGCCGGCGTTCCTGTTGGACGTCTTCTTCACGTTCAACATTACCCTGTCGATCATGATCCTGCTCGCCGTGATCTACGTCAGGCGGGCGCTCGAGTTCGCCGCCTTCCCAACGGTGTTGCTAGGCGCCACGTTGCTGCGCCTGGGTCTCAATGTGGCCTCGACCCGCATCGTGCTGATCAACGGTCATACCGGCTCGCATGCCGCCGGCCACGTCATCGCGGCATTCGGCCAGTTCGTGGTGGGCGGCAACTACGCCGTTGGCATGGTCGTGTTTACAGTGCTGGTGATCATCAATTTCGTGGTAATCACCAAGGGCGCGGGCCGAATCTCGGAAGTCAGCGCCCGATTTACCCTGGACGCGATGCCCGGCAGGCAGATGGCGATCGACGCCGACTTGAATGCCGGCATCATCACCCAGGCCGAGGCCATCGTCCGCCGCCAGGAAGTTCGCGAGGAAGCGGACTTCTACGGAGCCATGGATGGTGCCAGCAAATTCGTTCGCGGCGATGCCGTGGCCGGCATCCTGATCGTGTTCATCAATCTATTCGGCGGCACCATCATCGGCGCGGCCCAGCACGGCATGTCGCTGGCCGATGCCGGCCGCACCTATGCACTGCTGACCATCGGCGATGGATTGGTCGCGCAGATTCCCGCCTTGCTGCTGTCCGTGGCGGTGGCCATCCTGGTCACTCGCGTGTCTCGCCCGCATGACATGAGCCAGCAAATCATGTCCCAGGTACTGGGCCAGCCGAAGGCCTTGGGAGTGACCAGTGGGATTTTGACCCTGCTCGGCATCATTCCCGGCATGCCGAATCTGGTCTTCCTCGGAATGGCTGCGCTCTGCGCGGTGGGCGCGTATCGACTGACCAAGAGTAAGGCAGCCGAAAAGGCCGCGCCGGTCGAGAAGGCGGCGGCGCCCGCGGTGCCGGTCGAGCAGCGCGAATTGTCCTGGGACGATGTGGAGCCCGTCGATCTGATCGGGCTCGAAGTGGGCTATCGGCTGATTCCGCTCGTGGATCGCAACCAGGGCGGAGAATTGATGGGAAGAATCAAGGGCGTGCGCAAGAAGCTGTCCGAGGAGCTGGGTTTTCTGGTGCAGGCCGTACACATTCGCGACAATCTGGAACTCGGGCCGAACTCTTATCGCATCACCATTTTAGGTGCGCCGGTCGGCGAATCCGAAGTGTTCCCCGACCGGGAACTTGCCATCAATCCGGGCCAGGTATCGGGGAGTTTGCCTGGCACTGCCACCAAGGATCCGGCTTTCGGTTTAGACGCGCTCTGGGTGGAGAAGTCGCGGCGCGATCAGGCGCAGTCTCTGGGCTACACGGTGGTGGACGCCAGCAGCGTCATTGCCACTCACTTGAGCCATCTATTGCAATCTCATGCGCATGAACTGCTGGGACACGAGGAGGCGCAACAATTGCTGAACCGCCTGGGCAAGAGCGCGCCGAAGTTGATCGAGGACTTGGTGCCGAAGCTCCTGCCCATGAGCGTCGTGGTCAAAGTGCTGCAATACCTCTTGTTGGAGCGGGTGCCTATCAGGAACTTGCGCACCATCTGCGAGACGCTCGCCGAGCTCGCGCCGAGGACTCAAGATCCGATCACGCTGGTGGCTGCAGTGCGGGTCGCACTGGGTCGCAGCATCGTGCAGAACATCGGTGGCCTGCGCCAGGAACTGCCCGTTATCACCCTGGATCCGGCGCTCGAGCAAGTGCTGCAGGATTCGATGACCACGGGCGCGGACGCCTCGCCCGGTTTCGAACCCGGCCTTGCCGACAGAATTCAAACCTCGCTGGCCGATAGTACGCGGCGACAAGAAGCGGCGGGCGAACCCGCCGTGCTGTTGGTAGCACCGAAAATACGGCCATGGATCGCGCGCCTGATGCGGCACTCGACTCCGTCACTCGCGGTTCTGGCCTACAACGAGATTCCGGAAAATCGACGCATCCGGGTGATTGCGGCGGTGGGGCGATGAAACTGCATGATTGGTGGAGGTTGACATGAAGATCAAGCGATACACGGCGGTCAGTATGCGCGCCGCTCTGGCACAGGTGCGTGCCGAGCAAGGGGCCGATGCCGTCATTCTATCCAGTCGCCGAAGCGAGGAGGGCATTGAGGTGGTCGCCGCCGTGGACTATGACGAAGCCCTGTTCGTCGCGGCCACACGGCAGCGCGCGCCGGCAGCGGACGCTGCTAAGGAGCCGCAGTCCGCGGTCGCGGTTCTCGAGACTGCGCGCAAGCCCGAGCCCGAGCCCGTGCCGCGACGCGACGCGACGCGCAGTGCCACAGCAGTACGGCCTGAAGCCGCGCGAACGTCACCGGTATCCGTCGCGGCGGCCCCGACGCGCCCGGACCTGGGCTACGTTGCCATGCAACGGGAATTACGCGACTTGAGGCAAGCGCTGGAGACGGGTCTAGCGGGCATGTCGTGGAACGATAAGCGCTTGCGCGAACCCTTGAAGGCGAGAGTATTGGAAGAACTGTCGGCAATGGATATTGCGCCCGACGTGGCCGCCGCCCTGGCCGCGCTCGCACCGCGGCGCACGACTCTGGAAAACCCCTCTCACATTTCTCTGGCGCTGCTCGCCAAATATCTGCCCGTCGTCGATGATCTTGCCGGCGTGAATGGAGGCGTCATTGCCGTGGTCGGTCCAACCGGTGCGGGCAAAACCACGACCATCGCCAAAATCGCCGCGCACTGGTGCATGCAGCACGGCAGCCAGGATTTGGCGTTGGTCAGCACCGATGGCTATCGCATCGGCGCGCGCGACCAGCTCATGACCTACGCGCGCATCCTCGGAGCGCCGATGCACGTCGCGAACAACGGCAAGGAGTTGGCCCGAGTGCTGGAACGGCTCAAATCGAAGAAGTTGATCTTAATCGACACCGCCGGCATGGGTCCGCGGGACGTCCGCCTGAACGAACAACTCGCGGCGCTGCAGCTGGGCGCGGCGCGTGCACAGGTGCTGCTGGCGCTGCCCGCGCAGGGCGAAGGTCACGCGCTTGAGGAGATCGTGAAGGCATTTGCGCGTCTCAAGCCGGTTGCCTGTGTCCTGACGAAGGTGGACGAGGCGGCGAGCTTGGGCGCGGTCATTTCAACCACATTGAGGCATCGCTTGAAAATAGCCTATATATGCAACGGTCAAAGAGTGCCGGAGGATCTCCACGCGGCGCACCAGCGGCGAGTGTGGTTGGTGCGCACCGCGCTCCAGATGAACGAACCGAGGGTCCGGGTCCGCGATGAGGCTTACCTGGCGCGCAACTTCGGCCGAGCACCTGCGCATGCGTGATAGCCGCCTACCACGAGAAAGGGCCGAGGCGCTGGCAGAGCTCAACTGCTCGCGTCCGGTCAAGGTTATCGCCGTGACCGGCGGCAAAGGCGGCGTCGGCAAAACGACCGTGTCCGCCAACCTCGCGGTATCGATTGCCGCCCAGGGGCGGGACGTCATGCTGCTCGACGCAGATCTCGGCCTCGCCAATGTCGACGTCATCCTGGGGCTGCACACCCGATTCCACATGGGCCATGTGCTCAAAGGCGAATGTGCGCTGGAGGATGCCATCGTTACCGGACCGCACGGTCTGCAAATAGTGCCTGCAGCGTCCGGCATGAAGCATATGGCCAACCTGTCGGAGGCCGAGCACGCCGGCATCATCCGTGCATTCAGCGATCTGTATCACAGAGTCGAAGTTCTGGTGGTGGATACCGCGGCCGGGTTGCACGACAGTGTCACGGCCTTCACCCAGGCGGCCCACCACGTTCTGGTGGTGGTCTGCGATGAACCCGCGTCCATCACCGATGCATACGCGCTGATCAAGGTATTGAGCCGCGAGCATGGCGTGCAACGCTTCCAGATACTCGCCAATCAGACGCGCCGCTCCGGGGAAGGGCCCGATCTATTCCGGAAAATTGAGCGAGTCTGTGATCGATTTCTCAATGTGACACTGGAGTTTGCAGGTTCGGTACCTTTTGACGACTACCTCAGGCGGGCAGTGCAACGGCAGACCGCCGTGGTCGACGCATACCCGGCGTGTATTTCGTCCATTGCCCTCAAGAATCTCGCATCGAAGGCCGATAAGTGGTCTGTGCCTCAAGGGGCACGAGGTCACCTTGAGTTCTTTGTCGAACGCATGGTAGGGACTCGGATAGGTCCTTCGACGGTATTGCAATGAGAGCAAGCACACAGTATTCGAATACACAGAAGCGCGGCCCCAAGCCGATTGTGGACGATGGCGTTCCGGTCGACCAGGTGCCGCAGCAAGAATTGGTCTTGAGACATGCAGATCTGGTCAAACGCATTGCCTATCACTTGGTCAGCCGGATGCCGCCGAACGTGGAAGTCGACGACCTCATCCAGTCCGGGATGATCGGCTTGTTGGACGCGGCCAAGCACTACTCGGCCACCAAGGGCGCCAATTTCGAAACCTATGCCGGCATCCGAATTCGTGGCGCCATGCTCGACGAGGTCCGCAAATCCGATTGGACCCCTCGCTCGGTGCATCGAAACATGCGCGAGATGGCCGATGTCGTGCGCAAGATCGAGAATGCGAAGGGACAGGATGCCAGTCCCACCGATATCGCCGAAGGGCTGGGCGTGTCCATCGAGGAATATCACAAACTGGTTCAGGACGCCGCCAGCTGCCGTCTGTTCAGCTTCGATCAAATGGGCTCGAGCGAGGACGAATCGAGTCCGGCGGATCATGCCCGCGACGAGCGGCCGGGTCCGTTCGATCACATCGAGGACGCCGGATTTCGCGACGCGCTCGCCGCTGCGATCAATACGTTGCCGCAGCGGGAAAAAATGGTGCTGTCCCTGTACTACGATGAGGATATGAATTTGCGCGAAATCGGCGAAGTGCTCGAGGTGTCCGAATCACGCGTATGTCAAATTCACGGCCAGGCGCTGGTGCGTCTGCGCGCCAGACTTGCGGAATGGTTGCAGCCTAACTAGCCCATGGACATCTTAAGCATCATCGGCATTGTGCTTGCGCTGATCGCGATCATCGGCGGAGCAATCTTGAAAGGCAGCAGTGCCGGTGCCTTGGTCGGCAGCGCCGCCTTTGTCATTGTCGTCGTGGGAACGTTCGCCGCCAGTCTGGTGCAGACGCCGCTGGCGACTTTTCTGCGTGCCTGGAAGATCGTTTCCTGGGTGTTCAAGCCGCCCGCGAGCAATCCGGCGGCGACCATCGAAAAAATAGTCGAGTGGAGCAATATCGCGCGCAAGCAAGGTTTGCTGGGGCTGGAATCCGCGGTCGAATCGGAAAAGGACAATTTCCTCAAGAAAGGTCTGCAGTCCTTGGTGGATGGCGGCGAGCCGGACGCAATCCGCTCCAGCATGGAAATCGAACTGGATACCATGGAGCACTTCGATACCCAGGCCGCCAAGGTGTTCGAAGCCATGGGCGTCTACTCACCGACGCTCGGCATCATCGGCGCCGTCATGGGTTTGATGGCCGTCATGCAAAACCTGAACGATCCGTCGAAACTCGGTCACGGCATTGCCGCCGCTTTCATTGCCACCATCTACGGCATCGCATTTGCAAACCTCTTGTTCCTGCCTATGGGAAACAAGCTGAAGTCGGTGATTCACGGTCAATCGCAGGTACGAACCATGGTGATCGAAGGCATCATCGCCATCGCTCAGGGGGAGAATCCGCGCAATATTGAGTCGAAGCTGCAAGGGTACTTCCACCACTGATAGGACGCCATGGCTCGCAAGAAAAAGCACGAAGAGCATGTGAACGCGGAGGCCTGGGCCATTCCCTACGGCGACCTCGTCACTCTGCTGTTCGCGTTGTTCACCGTGATGTATGCGATGTCGTCGGTCAATGAGGGCAAGTTCCGGGTCTTGTCCGATTCCATGATTGCCGCTTTCAACGGCGCGCCGAAGAGCATGCAGCCTGTAAATATCGGTGAGAAAGAACCCGGCAAGGGCGGCGATAAACCGCTGACGGGTGTCAGCCCGACGGTGTTCCTCAAGGTCAAAGTCGACAAGTCCACACCCGACGGTAGCCTGGTCCCTCGAGATCCGACCAAGAAGGAATCCGTCCCGCCATCGCCCGATCTACCGGGCGCGTTGATTCGAATGCAGCGCAAGGTGCAGGACGCGATGCAGTCGTTGATCGATGCCAAGCTGGTGACCGTACGCCGCGAGAACATGTGGCTGGAAATCGAGATTAATGCCGATATTCTATTTCCGAGCGGCGCGGGAGACTTCGCACCTAACGCCGAACCTGTGCTCGACAAGCTGGCGGAGGTTCTCAAGCCCTTCCCCAACCCCATTCGCGTCGAGGGCCATACTGACAATCGGCCGATCAAGACCACCGCGTTTCGCTCGAATTGGGAACTGTCGGCGGCCCGCGCGGCCAGCGTGGTGCATCAATTCACGCGTGTGGGGATTGACCCACTACGCCTCGAAATCGTCGGTTTTGGTGAGTTTCATCCACGCCAACCGAACGCCACCAGCGACGGCCGCAACGCGAATCGCCGCGTGGTCGTTCTCGTGCTCGAAGAAGTGCTGCCGGGTGCGCCGGTGACTGCGCGAGCCACACAGGAGACGCCGACAGCAGCGTCGCCCGACGTCGCTGTGGCGGGTTCAAGCAATGCGGCGAATCGGCTGATGTACCGTGTGCCTCCGGCGACAATCGGAGACACCGTGTTGACGCAACAGCAACCCAAGGCAGAATGAGCGAGGTCACCCAATGAGTGAAGTGGACCGCTTGAGTAACTCGGGCCTATATCCTGCGCTCCCCATCGCAGATAAGCGGCCCTCACGGGACGGATCAGGTACACCGCCTCGCGGCGACAAGCAGCCGTCACACAAGCCCTCCCAGCCCGCGGAAGCAGATCCTGCCAGCCCACGCCCTCCAAAATCTCTCATCGACGAGTACGCCTAAATGATCTTGAATACTGAAATGATTCTCAGCCTTGCGGGTGCGGGGATCGGATTCCTGGGCTTGATGTCGGCCTTGCTGGCGCTTCGCGCCGTTCACGGTTGGCGGGCCCAAGCTTTAAGTCTCGAATCCAGCCTGGCGGCGCTGCGCCGGGAATTGGAATTGCTCACCTCGATCAGCGCGAAGACGGGGAGACGGGTTGCGCGCGTCGAGCAGCAATATTCCGGGGTCGCCGACCGGGTCGATCAGGTCGAGATGCGAGGGCCGGTGCAATCGTACGACCAGGCCATTGATTTCGCCCGCCGCGGAGCCGATACCGACCGGCTCACGCAGCAATTCGGCTTGAGCCGTGGGGAGGCAGATCTGGTAACCCGGCTGCACGGGCGAAAGAAAACCGCTTAAGCCGCCGATTATCCGCTTGCTGCCGATCTGGCGCCTTCGCTGCTTGTCGAACCCGCCATTCTCTCTCGATTGAGCTTCTAAGCTCGGTTGCACGTAGCCTGCTGCCGGAAAGCCGAACCGAGAAGCTCATGGACCGTCGCGAATTCTGCGTTTCTGGTGCTGTCGCCGTGGCCGGCATAATGGCGGCTCATGCGCAACCAACTCCTGTCCCTGCGTGGCGCTCAGGGTCAGCTCCGCCCGACGCACTATACAAGGTGATCTTCGATGTACGCTTCGCCGCAAGTCAGGCATTCGGCTTGGCGGCGGCCAGCGTGGGCCGGGTGACAACTGGGATTCGAGGCGACGTGACGTCGCTGTGGCTCAACGACCTCCAGCGTCAGTGGGCATTGAGTCGTGCTGGGATCGCGGGCATGACTACCATGCACTCGTTCTTTTGCTTGCAGCAACTCGCCAAGGACCACTGGATGCGCGCCATTGTTTGCGCCGAACACCGGCAGCAGGGTGCCGCTGCGGATGCGCAGCGAGTGGCTCGGATTGTCGGCATCCAGGCGGCTGGCAGGGCGCCGACGCTGGATCCACAACTCGTGTCCTGGGTGATCGCGGCCTGATCCGGCACGCGGTGGCGGAACACAGAAATGCGGGGAGTCGAACGATGAGAACGCCGCCGGAAGTCAGCCAGGTCGATTTCGCCAGTGCGATCGCCGAGTTCAAGAGGACCGTCGGCCAAGAATGGGTGTTTACCAGCGATGCGGATCTCGATCTGTATCGCGACGCCTATTCGCCGTTTCTCAACGAACCCGAGGAGCGCATCGCGTCGGCGGCGGTTGCGCCGTCCAGCACTGAAGAAGTGCAAGAAGTCGTGCGCATCGCGAATCGCTTCCGCGTGCCGCTGTACGCAATATCAACCGGCCGGAACCTGGGCTATGGCGGTTCTGCGCCCGCATACTCAGGTTGCGTGGTCGTCGATCTCAAGCGCATGAATCGCATCATCGAGGTGAATGAGGCCAACGCCTTCGCGTTGGTCGAGCCGGGAGTGAGCTATTTCGATTTGTACCGCTACATCCAGGAACATCGGCTGAAGGTGTGGATTGGTTGCCCGGATCCCGGCTGGGGCAGCGTCATCGGCAACGCCATCGATCGTGGAGGCGGTTACACCACGGCAAATTACCGCAATCACTTCGATTCGCACTGTGGAATGGAAATAGTGCTGCCCAGCGGCGAACTGCTGCGCACCGGAATGGGCGCCATACCCAAGGCTGAGACCTGGCAGCAGTACAAGTCCGGATGCGGTCCCTGGATCGACGGTATTTTCTCGCAATCGAATTATGGAATAGTCACCAAGATGGGCTTTTGGCTGATGCCGCAGCCCGAGGCCTATCTGCGATGCACGGTGTCGCTGCCGCGCTATAAGGACTTGGGGCCGCTGGTCGAGACACTCAACTATCTGGAAAACAGCCGCATCACCTCCGGATTTCCGGACATCGCCTCACCTCTCAATGGCTATCCACCGATCGGTCAGCTGCAACTGTGGAATGAGACCGGACCGCCGGCATTGACCGATGAGCATCTCAAGCTGCTTGCCAGCGCGACTCTGGGTTACTCGGCGAACCGCGAGGCATACGGCCGCAGAACCGGCATCGCCTATTGGGAATTATGGCTCAGCTTCCACGGCCCGATGGAAGTCGTCGAGGCTCAGTGGCAGGCAACACAACGGCGCTTCGCGGCCATCGAGGGAGCGAAATTTCGAGTCGTCAATCGCGTCGCCCTACCCATCGATCCTACCAAGGCCGAGGATTACCACGAGCCGGAACTGGGCATTCCTTCGCTGCGGGCGTTTTCGATCGGCGCCCGAACGCCGTGGAGCCCAACGCCTTCCAAGGGGCATATGTGGTTTTCGCCGATCATTCCGCGCACTGGTGCGGCGATCATCGAGGCGAATCGAGTATTCAGCGCGGCGGCGCGCGATCTGAACATGCCGCTGTTCCGCACATTTACAATGCCGGCCTGCTTTTGGGAGCGGTCGTTCATCTTCATTCTGGCAACGCCCGTTACCGAGGATCCGGCAACTAACAAGCGCTACCGCGAGGGATTCAAGAAACTTATCGAGGTCGGCGGGCAGCACGGCTGGGGAGAATATCGAACGGCTCCCGTCTTCCAGAAGACCGTGATGGATGTCTATTCATTCAATAATCACGCGCTGCAACGCTTTCACGAGACGCTGAAGGACGCGATCGATCCGAACGGCATTTTGTCGCCGGGCCGCTATGCGATTTGGCCGAAGCACCTACGGGAGAAGCAGTCGTGAGCCGTCATTTGCGGGCGGCAGGTCAGGCATCGGCGGCTGCGGTGCTCGTTGTCCTGGCCGGCGAGGTGTGGACGCCGGTCCGGGCTCAGGATCACCCCGACCCGTACGAGGCGGGCAAGGCTGTCTACACACGGTGGTGCGCTCCCTGCCACGCCGCCGGCGTGACCCACCCGGGGACAAATGCGTTGACGGTGAAGTACCGGGGAGTCAAGCCGGGAGTCCTGCTTGAGTGGCAGGATCTGCAAGCCGTCGCCGTGAAATTCGTGGTCCGGCACGGCATCTCGGTGATGGCGCCGTTTCGCAAGACCGAGATCAGCGACCAGGAATTGGATGCGCTGGCAAAATACCTGTCGCGCAACACTCCGCCGACCTGAGGCCGACACGGGCAGCGTGCGATTCGCTCAGATCTTCAACAGCACATCCGCGAGCTGCTCGGCGTGGCTGAAAAAAGGCGAGTGATCCGAATCCAAAGTGATGCGATCGCGACAGGGCAGAGCGGCCTGCATCCGACGCTGCGCGGCGAGAGTGATCGCCCGGTCCTGGGTGCATTCAATATAGACGCGCGGCACGCTGCCGAAGCCCCCCTGGCTGAGTCGCAACGGCGCCGCCAGCGGCGCCAGTGGTTCGGGCACCAGCAAAGATCTCGCCAAGGCGACATCGGCATCGGTGCACTGTCCGTAGAAGGCTTCGCGCACCAACTCCTCGCGGACCGAGGCGGTCAAATGATCCGGCGCCACCTTCATGGCGGGGCCGACCAGGGATTGCGGATCTTCTGCGGCCGTTTCGCGCAACGAACGGCCGTTTTCCACCAGAAAGGCGGTCAGGTACACCAGGGTACGAACCTTGTCGGGCAATTGCTCGGCGACCGTGGACAATACGATGCCGCCGCGGCTATGCCCCACCAGCACGACGGGCTCCGCTTGGGCTTGCACCAGCGCGGCGATTTGCTCCGTCCACGTTTCCAATTTGATGCCTTCGGGAGGTGTGCGATCGCGCCCGAGCGATTTGAGATCGGGCGCAACGACGTGGTGCGATGCCCGCTGCAATTGGGCCACGATGCGGTGCCAGCACCAGCCGCCATGCCACGCGCCGTGCACCAGGATGTAAGTTGTCATTTGACCACGACCTCCAGCAGCATAGGAACATCTGCCGAGAAAACTTGGCGCAGCGCGGCGTCGAGATCCTCGCACCGCTCGACGCGAATTCCCTTGATCCCGTGCCCCGCCGCGAGAGCGCAGAAATCGAGATGCGGCAGTTGCACTCCGGGAAGCGCCTTGATGTCGAAGTGGCGCCCGAATTCTTCGAGCGCTCGATAACTGCCGTTGTTGACGATGATGAAGGCGATGGGCTGTCGCAGCTCGGCGGCGCTCCACAGGCCTTGGATGGAATACATCGCGGAACCATCGCCGAGCAGCCCGATCACTTTGCGTCCCGGCCGCGCCAGCGCAACACCGACCGCCGCCGGCAGGCCATGGCCGAGGCCGCCGCTTGCGCAGGTGTAAAAAGTATCGCGCTCGAGCAGGGGTAGATGATCGTGCATAGGGCCGCGGCTGCTGGGTGCCTCCTCGACGATGATGCTGTCCGCGGGACGCAACGCGGCGATCTGCTGCAGCAAGTACCGATCCGACAAGGGACCGGGGTCGATACGCGCAGCACGTGCAGGAATGACCGGCGGCGTGCGGGTCACGGCCGGCGAGTGTGCCAGCAGCGCGGCAACACCGAGCTTTAAGTTCGTCAGAATGGAAGTACCGGCGGGAGACCATGCCGCGGCGGCGGGATCGTCCCCCAGCTGCACCAACGCGGACCCGGGAGGGATGTGAGGTCCGTGACCTTCGACGTGATAGGTGAATACGGGTGCGCCCAGCGCCAGGATCAGGTCCGTGCCTTGCAGACGCGCGACGATGGCTGCCCGGTCGGCGGGCAGAAAGCCCGCGAACAGCGGATGGCGCTCGGGGAAACTATTGCGCGCCGACATGGGGCTGACCCAAACCGCTGCTTGGTGCCTCTCCGCGAGCGCAATGGTCTCATCCCAGGCTTGGTCGCGCGCCACGCCCGCGCCTACGACGATCACTGGCCGGTGCGAATCGCGCAGTGCCGCTGCGGCCCGTTCCAGCAGCGCGGGATCTCCCGCCATGCGCCGGCTGACTTGCCGTGCCGCCACGGGCGCACACGGGCGCTCCCAATCGTCCACGGGAATCGAGACGAAGGTGGGGCCGCGCGGCGGCTGCATCGCGACATAGTAGGCGCGTGCGATGGCGGCTGGGACATCGGCGGCCCGCGCCGGTTCGCAACTCCATTTCACATAGGGTTTGGGCAGTTGCGCGGCTTGCTCTGAATACAAAAAAGGCTCGAAGGGCAAAATCGAGCGCGCCTGTTGACCGGCCGTGATGAGGAGCGGGGTCTGGTTCTTATACGCCGTGAAGATGCTGCCGACGGCGTGCCCGACGCCGATTGCGGAATGTAAATTCACCAGTGCGGCATCGCCGCGGGCCTGCGCGAAGCCGTCGGCCATGGCGACTACCACGGACTCCTGCAGGCCGAGTGCATAGCGAAAGTCGCTCGGAAAGTCGCGAAACATAGGCAGTTCGGTTGAGCCCGGATTGCCGAACACCGTGGTCAGGCCGAACTCGCGCAGCAAAGAAAATACCGCTTCGCGCACCGTCATGGCCTCGCTCAAAGGCAGATCACTACTTTGCCGAAGTGAGCGCCGCTCTCCAAGTGACGGTAGGCGGCCGGGGCATCGTCGAATGAAAATTCGCGATCGATGACGGGTTCCAGGCGATGCGCGGCAATGGCGGCGTTCATGCTGTCGAAGTGACCGCGTGATCCCACGTAGACGCCGTGCAGGCTCGCCTGCTTGCCCAGCAGCCCATAGGGACTGCCCGCGGCGCCAACGCCCGTCAATACACCGATCATCGCCACGCGCCCTCCCACGGCGACGCAACCGATAGAACGGCCCAAAGTGCCGGCGCCCCCGACGTCCAATACGTGATCGACTCCCCGGCCGCCGGTCAGCTTGAGCACTTCGATGTCCCATTCAGGCGTGGTGCGGTAATTGATGCAACCGTCCGCGCCGAGCGCCTGTGCGCGGGCCAGCTTGGCGTCGCTCGATGAAGTCACCAACACTCTCGCGCCGGCGAGTCGCGCAAACTGCAAGGCGAATACTGAGACGCCGCCGGTGCCGAGCACCAGTACGGTTTCCCCGGGAGCGATCCGGCCGATGTCGATCAGCGAGCGCCAGGCGGTAACCGCCGCACACGGCAGCGTTGCCGCGCCGGCCGCGGATAGATGTGCGGGCACGGCCACCGCATCCTGATGGTCGAACACCGCGAACTCAGCGAGCACGCCGTCGGCAGGTGGCGCACCGAGCGCAGTCAGTGGGCCGCTCGGCGGCTTGCCGTCGTTCCAGCCGCGAAAAAATGTGCCCGCGACGCGCTCGCCGATGCGGAAGCGAGTAACAGACGCGCCCATGGCGACGATTTCGCCGACGCCATCGGACAGGGGCACGGTATTGGCCGCAACCGCGCCGCCCATGTAATGACCGCGAGCGATCAGCAGATCGCGGTAATTAAGCGAAGCGGCCTGAATGCGCACCAGTATCTGCGTAGGCTGCGGCTTGGGATCCGGGCGTTCGCAGCGACGCAGACCGTCGAGCGAGTTACTGCCGGCAACGATTTCATAGGCACGCATCTAAATTCTCCGATGAATTCACGAGGGATCCGATGGATTGGGCATTTTACGCGCGGCGACCACGGGGTGCCCGTCAAGTCGCACGTTGATTTCGATCTTGACGCCGTTCGGATCGTTGAGGAACAACTGCGTCAGATGCGCGCTGGGAACGTAGTTCTCGGCGAATGCCACGCCGTGGGCGGAGAGGGCGGCTTTCACTTCCTCACAGTCCACGGCATTGAAGGCGAGGTGATCGACGGCCCCCGTGCCGGGTGCCGGTGTCGATACGGATATGCCGGCGGCAGCCGAATGAGCCCGATAACTGTGCCATTCGGCGATATGGATGCACGGCACATCGCCGGCGTACAGCCAGTAGCCCGGAAATCCAAGCGGAGGCCGGGGGCCCAAACGCAGCCCGAGCGCGTGACGATAAAAGTTACGTGTCTTTTCAAGATCCTCGGTCAGCACCAAGTAGTGCTCGAGCTGGGTCAGCGGCATGAAATTGGCTCCGGCGATTCGCGCGATTCGGCTACAGCGAACGACTCTACTAGACGGTCGCTGGGTACGCATGCGCTGGAGGAAGATGCGGATTGCGCTCTTGGTTGAGTAGGCGCGCGGTGCGCGGCACACCCTACGGCTGGAGTCACAATGAGTTCCGTGCGTGGTATGGAACGCCTCGGTTCAAATTCGGTGCCAAACAAGTGGGGATGCCATGAAGCCAACGCGCGATCAACGGCTGTGGATGTACGAAGCCATGTACCGTAGCCGGCGTCTCGACGACGCCGTGCTGGCAGCCTACATGGAAGGCAAGACCCGGTCTTTCATATGGGCAAGGGTCCGTTGCCGGGCGAAATGCATCAGTCCTTTGGCCAGGAACCCTGCGCCGTGGGCGTTTGTGCGCATCTTGGCAAGGACGATGCAGTGGGCGCGGGCCATCGCCCGCATCACGTGGCGGTGGCGCACGGAGTCGATCTGAACAAGATGGTTGCCGAGCTGTTCGGCAAGAAGACGGGTTTGTCGGGCGGCCGCGGCGGTCACATGCATCTGTACGACGCCAATGTGAATTTTTTCTCCAGTGGCATCATTGCCGAAGGCATGGGCCCGGGGGCCGGCATGGCGCTGGCGCGCAAGATGCAGGGCAAGCCTGGCATCGCCGTGGCCTTTGTCGGCGACGGCGCAGCCAATCAAGGTGCGTTCCACGAAGTATTGAACATGGTGGGTCTGTGGAAACTACCGTTCATCTGCGTGATCGAGGACAACAAGTATGGCGTGTCGGTGTCCAAGAAGGACTCCACCGCCATCGACCGCAATTCCGACCGAGCTTCGTCCTATGCTTTGGCAGGCGAATACGTCGGCGGCAATGATCCCGATTTGATTTTTGCAGCCGCCGGACGCGCGGTGGAACGTGCTCGACGCGGCGAGGGCGGAACCATTCTGGAGCTGGAGACCGAACGCTTGCATGGTCATTTCATCGGCGACAGCGGCGCGTACCGCCCGGAGGCCGAGCGCAAGGCCATGAAGGATCCAATTCCGACGTACCGCCAACGGCTGCTTGCTGAGAATGCCGCAACGCCGGCCGACGTGGCGGCACTCGAGGCGAAAGTGCAAACGCAAGTGGACGAGGCCATGCGCTTCGGCCGTGAAAGTGCGTATCCCGACGCAAGCGATGCGCTGCAGCGCTTGTATGCCTGACAGAGGATAGACAATGGCCCAACCTCCGCCCGACAGTGAAGCCGCAGGCTCCGAACGCACTCTCACCATGGCCCGCGCCGGGCGGGAGGCCGTATTCAGCGAAATGCGCTAGCACCCGAATATGTTCGTCATCGGTGAGGACGTCGCCAAGCTGGGCGGCGTTTTCGGCACGACTGTGGGCATGGCCGACGAATTCGGCGCGGCGCGCGTTATCGATACGCCGATCTCGGAGACTGGTTTCATCGGAATCGCCACCGGCGCTGCGATGGCCGGCATGCGACCCATCGTTGAAATCGCGTTCGTGGATTTCATCGGCGTTTGCTTCAACCAGATCTACAACTTTGCCGCCAAGACTCATTACATGTCGGGCGGTCAATTCAAAGTGCCGTTGACCTTCATGATCGGCTATGGCGGCGGGTACAACGATGCCGCTCAGCACTCGCAGACTCTGTTCGCGACCCTGGCCCATGTGCCCGGCATCAGAGTCGTGACGCCGGCGGACGCCTACGATGCGAAGGGGTTGATGCACACCTGCCTGCGCGACGACAACGTGACAGTGTGGATGGTGCACAAGCGCTTGTGGGGCCTGGGTTGGTTGGGCTTTCCGCTGCCAAAGGCGTTGGCGACCGTGCCGGAGCACGACTACACCATCCCATTCGGCCAGTCGCGAATTTGGCGGGAAGGAACGGATGTCACCATCGTCGGTCTGGGTCTCACGGTGCACAACGCCCTGACGGCGGCGGACCAATTGGCGGCCGAGGGGATCTCCGCCGAAGTGCTGGATCTGCGCAGCGTGGTGCCGCTCGATCGCGACGGCGTTTTCAAATCGGTGGCCAAGACCGGGCGGCTGGTGGTGGCCGATGAGGACTATCTCAGTTTCGGCGTGACTTCCGAGGTGCTGGCCGTGATCGCGGAGCGCGATCCATCCGTGCTCAAGGCGCCAGCGGTTCGAGTTGCCTACCCTGATGTGCCGGTGCCGTTCTCACGGCCGATGGAGGAGTTCTGCTTGCCGAATGTGGAGCGCATAGTCGCCGCCGCGCGCACGACCATGACGCGGGGAAAAAGGTGAGCGTGGATATTCTCGTGCCCCAGGAGATGTGGGGCGATAGTCTCGAGGGCGTGGTCGTGACTTGGATCTACAAGGATGGCGCCACGGTGGTGCAGGGCCAGGCCATCGCCGAAATCATGGTCGAGAAGGCGCAGCTCGAGCTGGTTGCGCCTGTTTCCGGACGGCTGCGAATTCTGGCCGTCCCCGAAACCGTGATCGGGCGCGACCAGGTCGTCGGTCGCATCGAGACTGTCTAGCCCGAGGCGCGGATTGCGTCAGTGTGCCGCCATGACGCATGATCTCGCGCATGAGAAATCACCGAATTGCGAGCCTGTTTCTAGTAGTGCCCTGGTTGGCGGCCGGCGCATTCCATGCCCGCGCCCATGCAGTCACGGTAGCGGGCGCATCCGGCAACGCGACCGCCGATTCCCGGGTGAAGGCCCTGTACGAGGCCGAATGGACGTGGCGGGTAAAGGAGTTGGGCGATCCGGACGACGATGCGACTTCGCGTACGGGCTATCTGCCGCATGTGGATGCGGCGAGCCAGCTCAGGCGGCAGTCGTATTGGAACGGCAAGCTCGCGGCACTCAACGCCATCCCGGCGGAGCAAATTTCCAAGGAGAGGATCAACACGGCTGTCTTCCGGGCGGTCCTCGAGGCATTCGTTGATCAGCAGAAATATCGTGACTACGAAGCGCCCTTCAGCAGCGGCGGCTCGTTCTGGGCAGCGCTTGCTCCGCGCGGCGGCCTGGATGGCGTAGCCGAATACCGCGCCTATATTGCCCGGATGCGCGATATCCCGCGCTACTTCGATGAGCAGGTGGTGAATATGCGCGCGGGCTTGGAGCGCGGATTCACTCCGCCGCGAGTGTCTCTCGACGGGCGCGAGCGGTCGATCGCGCCGTTTGCGGTCGCAGATGCCGAGCAGAATCCGTTTTACATTCCCTTTCAGCAGATGCCCCCGGCAATCTCCGCCGCTGACCGCGCTGCGCTGCAGGCCGATGCGCGCAGCGTCATCGCCCAGGTTGTGGCTCCGGCCTACGCAAAGCTGCTGCCCTTCGTGAGAGACGAATACATTGCGCACGCACGTACAACCTTGGCCGCCGAAGATCTGCCCGACGGCAAGACCTACTATCGAGCGAAAATCCGTGAATTCACCACGCTGGATCTGACGCCGGAGGACATCCACGCCATTGGCCTCAAGGAGGTCGCGCGTATCGACGGTGAGATGCAAGAGACCGTGAAGAAGGCTGGCTGGACCGGCGACTTCGGTGCCTTTCTGGTCTTTCTGAAGACCGATCCACAGTTCTATGCCAAATCGCCGTACGAGCTCATCGCGCGCGCGACTTACATCGCCAACAAGATCAACGGCCAACTCAAGTACACCCTCGGCCTGTTGCCGCGCTATCGTTTCACCATCCGGCCGACACCGGCGGCTGTGGCCATCTTCGGCGCCGGCGGTTACGGCGGCCTCGAAAGCTGCGTGATGAACACCTCCAATCTTCCGGCACGGCCTCTCTACACTCTGCCCGCATTGGTGCTGCACGAGTGCACTCCCGGCCACAGCTTGCAGGCGGCGCTCGCGCTCGAAGGCCCCAATCAGCCCGAACTGCGCAAGAACACCTATTTCTCGGGTTACGGCGAGGGCTGGGGGCTGTACAGCGAGTGGCTGGGCATCGGCATGGGAATATACGAGACATCCTACGACGAATTCGGCCGCGAATCCTACGAGATGTGGCGCGCGGCGCGATTGGTGGTAGACACCGGCCTTCATCACATGGGCTGGACGCGTCAACAGGCAATCGACTACTTGTCGAGCCGTACCGCGCTATCCGATCATGAGATCGCCACCGAGGTTGATCGCTACATCAGCTGGCCGGGCCAGGCCTTGGCCTACAAGCTCGGAGAAATGACGATCAGGCGCAAGCGCGCCGAAGCGGAGGCCAAACTCGGCGCCAAATTCGATCAGCGCTGGTTCAACGACATCATCTTGGGGCTGGGCGCCGTGCCGCTGCCCGTGCTCGAGCAGCAGCTGGACGCTTGGACCGCAGGCGGTGGGGAAAATCCGCACGCGGCGCAATCTTTGCGGCGACCTGCGCCGCACTGAAGATCAATCCGGCGGATTGTTCTTGCGGAGAAATTCGACCGAGGACTGCAGCATGCGCAGCCGCGTCGCGCTGCTTGACAGATAGTGGTCTTCTTTATCCAGAGTGACGAATTCCGCCGGCTTTCTCAGGCGTTTGAGGGCCTTGACCAGATTGGTGCTTTGATCGTAGGGCACGGTGACATCGTCGCGGCCGTGGATGAGCATGAGCGGCACCGTAATTTGATCTGCATGGCGTAGCGGCGAGACGTCATCGAGCTTCTTGTCGCTCGGATCGGCAACACCCAAGAACCGTTCCCAATAGCGCTGGCCGATTTTTTGACCGTACGCTTCCTTGCGCATGACCCAAAGCATGAAACTGGACGGATCGGATACGCCGGAAACAGCGACCGCGCAGCGATAGATTCCCTTCTGCAGGGCCACGCCCGCCAGCGCCGCATAGCCTCCATAGCTTGCACCAACGATGCACACCCGCTTCGCATCGACGATTTCCTGTGCGGCGAGATAGTTCACCCCGTCCGACAGGTCGGTTTGCATTTTTCGGCCCCACTCGTTGAAGCCGGCCTCAACCCATTTTCTGTTCAGGTCAGAGCCACGGTAGTTGGGCTGCAATACCGCGTATCCCTGCGCCGCCATTGCCTGCGCCCACCAGTCGAAGTCCAGAATGTCGCGCGCCTCAGGACCGCCATGCGGGAAAACTATGAGCGGTAGATTCTTGGCGGGCCGATCCGGCGGCAGCGTGAGGTAGCCTGGAATCTCAAGCCCGTCGGCCCCGGCATATTTTATCGGCCGCACTTGTGCAACTTGCGCGACGCCTCGGTAGACCTTGCCGATTTCTCGCGTCAGATGTTCTTTCACATCGGCGAGGTAGTAGCAGTAGCCGGATTTCGGGCCCAGCACCTGAACGATAATTCTGGAGTAATCCGCCGAGGCTGAGACGAACACGACCCGCTGATACCCCAGCGTCGCCACGATCCATTTCCAGCTGTCCTGCAATGCGGGGCTCGTAAAGTGATAACGGACCTCGTCGCCGACAAATGCGGTGCCGATTATTCTCGCGCTGCCGCTTTTCGTGAGCACTCCGGTGAGCGCCTCGTTTGCAGCGATTTCCGGACCCCAGCTGCCGTCCTTCAGCATCAAGGGCTTCCACGAGGCCCCTTCCGCTTCAGTCAGCGCGACGATAATCGCATCGCCGCTGTCGCTCAGGCCGAGAATGCTGGGTGCATCGATGGGAGCGACGCCGGAGATGGCTTGCTGTGGGCGGCCGTCGCGGAACAGGCGGATCGCCCAGAGTCGGTCTCGTTCGGTGTAATCCTGTTCGGCGACGATTTGTCCATTGTCGTCGACCAGCCAGCCGTCGGTTTTGTCGGTGCCTTCCTTGATCAGCATCTCGGTGCCGGTGGTCAGGTTGACGCGAAACAGCGCCGCCTCTGTTTTGTCGGAGACATACAGTCCGTGCAAATAGAGCAAGGTGTCGTTGCCCTTGTGGACCACCACCGGCTCGCCGTACACCGTGTTCATGGTGTTCGTGTCGCCCGAAACTCGATTCAGCAGGCTGTTGAGCCTCTTCGTCTTCACGTTGTAGACCGACATCAGGTGCCACTCATGTTTTTCTCCCATGAGATCCATGGGCATGGAGTTCGACGCCGTCGTCAGCAGCAGATGCTCATCGTCCGCCCATTGGACAGACCGTAGCCGGGTATCACCCAACCGCATGGCGCCCAGCAGCTTGTCCTCATTG
Organism: Gammaproteobacteria bacterium; assembly: GCA_025358295.1. Classification (GTDB taxonomy): domain Bacteria; phylum Pseudomonadota; class Gammaproteobacteria; order Steroidobacterales; family Steroidobacteraceae; genus Bog-1198. The sequence goes on along the minus strand of JANYJY010000009.1, from coordinate 18,458 downwards.
ACGTCGAAGATGGCCAGCGCGCGCAAGTCTTCGGTCGTCTGCACGAACGCGATCTTGGTGCCATCGGGCGAGATAGCCACCTGCTCTATCGATGGCAGACGGCCATAGGCCTCGACTCCCACAGCCGACCAAGCGGGCGCGGCGAGCAGGGCGATCCACAGAAAGGACAAGGGGCCAACCGTTGAACGTCGATACCGGTCCATGGTCTTCTTATTGTGTCGTTCTAGAAGGACTTTACGATCGACCCATTTCTACACGAATAGGATTGGGATGGGAAGGCTCGCCCGGGACTAGATTTCCTGCGTAAGCCTCACTACCAGATCGCGTAGCCAGGCATGGGCGGGATCCGAGTCATTGCGCTTGTGCCACAACAGAATCTCGTGCAGCGGCGGCGTCTCGAAGGGCAATGGAAACGACTTGATCGCCAAAGTCGAGGCGAACATTTGCATAACCCTGTCCGGCATCGTGGCCACAAGGCGGGTGCCGCGCAGTACCAGCGGCAAATGCAGCAGGCTCGGCACGGTGATGTGCACCGGAAGATCGATGTCCAGCAACCTGCGCACCAATTCTTCGGCGGTGGCGGTATATCCGCTGGGTCGGCCGAACACATGCGGCAAGGAGAAATACTGCTCTGCCGAGATGCTGTCGCCGACGGTGGGATGATCTCGGTCGACGGCACAGACCCAGCGCACCGCCCGCAGGCGCACGCTGCGCAGGGTATCTGGATAAGCCTTCACGTCGAACAACCGCAAGCTGTCCAGGCACAGGCACAAATCGATTTCGCCGTATTCCAGCCGATTCAACGCCGTGTGCGACACTAATTCGATGTGGATGCGTATTCCCGGCGCTTCGGTGGAAACGCGCTCGAGAATGGCGGGCAGCAATCCAGGCACCGCCGCCTCCGACAGTATCAGCCTGAACTCGCGCTGCGTCGTTGCCGCAGTGAATGTCGGCTGAGTGCCGAGCGTCGCCTGGATCAGCAGCAACGCCTCGCGCACCGGTTCGATCAGCGACTGGCCGCGAGGGGACAATTCCATATCGCGGCCGACGCGAACCAGCAGGGGATCGCCGAAATAATCTCTCAGGCGGTGCAGCGCTGCGCTCATCGCCGGCTGCGATACGAACACCTTCTCAGCCGCCCGCGTGATGTTCTTCTCACGCAGCAAGGTGTCGAGCGCAATCAGCAGATTAAGATCGAAGCGGTGGAATTGCATGCACGCTACTGGCAGAAACGACCCGTTATTTTAGCAGATCGCGGCCGGCAACATATCGCCTTGCCTGCCTGCTGGAGGGTATGCTCCAAGGCATTGCTCTGAGAGGACCGCACCATGCTTGGCTCGCATTACGCCGAACCTACCGCGCACGCGATGAAACCACCGTATCGAGCCGATCAAGTCGGCAGCTTGCTGCGGCCGGCGGTTCTGGTCGCTGCCCGCTCGCAATTCAAGCAGGGGGCGCTGTCGGCAGTGGCGCTGCGTGCCGTTGAAGATGAGTGCATTCTGCAGATCGTCGGGAAGCAGCGGTCGCTCGGCCTGCGTTCGATCACGGATGGCGAACTGCGCCGGGACTATTGGCATATCGATTTTCTGGCTCAGCTGGACGGCGTCACCATAGTCTCGATGCGGGAGCAGAATCGCTTCGGCGGCACCGACGAGCAACCGCCGATGGCCACCGTGACCGGGAGGATTGCGTGCACCAAACCCATCATGACCGATGCATTCGCCTATCTACAGGCCGCCGTCGTGGACCGGGATGGCGGCAGTGCACCGCGCGCCGGCGGCGTGACCGCCAAGGTGACCATTCCGTCGCCCTCCATGCTGTACATGCGCGGCGGCCGCAACGCGGTTTCCAAGGCGGTATACCCGGATCTTGCGGAATTCTGGACCGATGTTGCCATCGCGTATCGGAACGCGATTCAGTTCTTTGCGGATCGCGGCTGCACCTATCTGCAACTCGACGATGTGTCGTTTGCCTATTTGTGCGATCCAAAATTTCGCGAGACCTGCCGTCTCAACGGCGATGACCCCGACGTTTTGCCGCGCACATTCGTGGCTGCAGTCAACGCCGCATTGCGCGGCCGTCCGGCAACTATGACGGTCACCATGCACACTTGTCGCGGAAACTTCCGCAGCTCCTGGGTTGCGGAAGGCGGCTATGAAGCGGTCGCAGAAGCCATGTTTTCCATCGATGTGGACGGCTTTTTCATGGAGTTCGACTCTGCCCGCGCCGGATCCTTCGAGCCGTTGCGCTATCTGCCTGCCGGGAAGAAGGCGGTCCTTGGGCTCGTTACGACCAAACAAGGCGCAATCGAGAGTGCCGATGAGATCAAGCGCCGCATCGACGCCGCCGGGGTCTACGTGTCTGCGGACCGTCTTTGCTTGTCGCCGCAGTGTGGATTCTCAAGCACGCATCACGGCAATGCGGTTTCCGAATCCGAGCAATGGCGAAAGCTGGAATTGGTCGTACGCGTGGCGCGCGAGGTGTGGGGCGATACGTGATGACCCAGCCGGAGCGCAAACCGGTCCGGTCCGACGGTTATCGCGGCTTCGAAGATCTTGCCGGCCAGTATGTGGAGGGCGTGGACTACGCCGTGGAAGTCATCCCTCGTCCACGTTCCCGCGTGGCCGTGATCGCGCCTCACGGCGGCCGGATTGAAGGGCGCACTTCCGAGATCGCGCGCCTGATCGCCGGCGATGATCATCGACTGTATCTGTTCGAGGGTTTGCGGCCCAGCGGCGATAATTTCGACTGTCTGCATCTCGCCAGCCACCGTTTTGACGAGCCGCGTGCGCTCGAGCTCATCGCAGGCTGCGACACCATTATCGCCGTTCATGGCTACGCGGCGAGCGGCCCGGACGTGCTGCTCGGAGGTCTGGACGAGCGACTGAAGCTTATTGTTGCGAGGTCGCTGCGGGCGGCCGAAATCTCGTTCCTGACCGAGGGCCATCGTTACCCGGGCATAGATACTCGCAACATCTGCAACCGGGGCCGTTCCGGCGCCGGCGTGCAGATAGAACTCAGCAGCGGATTTCGCAGGAAAGGGGACTGGTCGGGACTGGCCGCCACAGTTCGTGCCGTGCTGGCGGGGAGGTCAGACGAGCTTCCCTCCTGATCGTATCGCAGCTCATCATCGGTTGAGCCCATGGGCCGAGGCGTAGCGCTTCATAGGACTTTAGTTCGATGGTCATGCCAGTGGAGAATCGCCCGTGAACGCAAATGTCGACAGCAGTGCGCGCCGCACTGCCGCGGCGGCCGTGCTCATGGTTGCCGGCTGCAGCGGGCAAATTGCGCCGCTCGGCGCGCCAGCCGGGGCGTTGGTCGCTGCGCCGGTCGTGATGTCCGCGGCCGCCGTGGATGCCGCACGATTGATGGCAGCGGACAAGGAGCCCGGCAACTGGATGGCATCGGGCCGGAATTATGGCGAACAGCACTACAGCCCCTTGCAATATATTGCAGCAAGCAATGTGAGGCAGCTCGGTCTTGCCTGGTCCTATGACCTGGATGCGCCGCACCGCGGCCAAGAATCGACGCCATTGGTTATCGACGGCGTCATGTACGTCACCAGTGCCTGGAGCAAGGTGTTTGCCCTCGATGCGAAAACCGGTGCGCCGCTTTGGACGTACGACCCCAAGGTGCCCGGGCAAGTTGCCGTCAACGCCTGTTGCGACGCCGTCAATCGCGGCGTCGCGGCGTGGCAGGGCCGAATTTTCCTGGGCACGCTCGACGGCCGTTTGATCGCATTGGATGCCGCCAGCGGCAGGCCGGCTTGGGAAGTCATGACCGTGACGCCGGGCGCTCGCTACACCATCACCGGAGCGCCGCGTGTCGTGAAGGGGATGGTGCTGATCGGCAATGGCGGCGCCGAAATGGGCATGCGCGGCTACATCACGGCATACGCTGCCGACAGCGGCAAACAGATTTGGCGCTTCTACACTGTGCCCGGCAATCCATCCCAGCCGTTCGAAAGTGCGGCGCTGGAAAAAGCGGTGAAGACTTGGAGCGGCGATTGGTGGACATTGGGCGGCGGAGGCCCGGTATGGGATTCCATCGTCTATGACCCGGCTCTGGATTTGATCTATATCGGCGTCGGCAATGGCACGCCGTGGAATCGCGCCAAGGTGCGCGGCGACGCACTGTACCTGTCATCGATCGTGGCATTGAAAGCGGATTCGGGGGAGTACGTCTGGCACTATCAGACGACGCCGGGAGATGAATGGGATTTCGACGCCTGTTCACCGTTGATATTGGCCGACCTGAAAATTGGCGGCACCATGCGCAGCGTTATCATGCAGGCGCCGAAGAACGGCTTTTTTTATGTGTTGGATCGCTCGAGCGGCGAACTGCTGTCGGCGGACCCCTATACCGTCACCAACTGGGCCAAGAGCGTGGACTTAAAAACCGGTCGGCCCCAAATCGACAGTGCGGCGCGCTATAGCGAGAGCGGCAAACCCTTTGTCGCGATGCCGGGTCCGGGCGGAGGGCATAGCTGGCAACCGATGTCATTCAGTCCGGCGACCAATCTGGTCTACATACCGGTCACCGAATTGTCCTTTCCCTTCATCCCTGAAAAAAGCAGCACGCTGCATCGGCTGGCGTGGAACACGGGAGTGGATTTCAACGCAGGGAGCCTGCCCCAGGATGCGCAGATCAAAGCCTTCATCAAGAGCGGTCTCAAAGGACATCTGGCAGCCTGGGACCCAATTGCGCGTAAAGAGGTTTGGCGGGTAGAACTCGGGCGTCCTTGGAACGGTGGTGTGCTGTCGACCGCAGGCGGCCTGGTGTTCCAGGGCAACGGCATGGGCAACTTCGTGGCTTACCGCGCCGATACTGGCGAGCGGCTCTGGTCCGCGGAGACTCAGGCAGGGGTGCTCGCCGCGCCCATTTCCTACCTGGTGGACGGCGCACAGTATGTGGCGATCGAGGTGGGTTGGGGCGGAGCCTTCGGCCTGGCCGCCGGCGAACTGGCGCGCGATTCGCATGTCGCGTCGAATCTACCGCGTGTGCTGGTTTACAAGCTGGGCGGAAGCGCGGCACTGCCGGCGTTGCCTAGCGCGACTCCTGCCGTGTTGGATCCGCCGCCGGATACGGCAAGCGCGTCCACCGTGACGGCGGGTAAAGCGTTGTATCACCGATAATGCTCCAGCTGTCATGGCGATAGTGCGACGGGCTCGGGCGTGCTGCCCGACCTGCGATACTCCGTATTGATCAAGGAGTCCGCGGCGTTCGACCTGATTGCGCGCCAGGGAGCCCGCGTCGACAAGGGCATGGTCGCGTTCAAAGACGAAGTTTCGCCGCAGGAGCTGGAAAGGATTCGTGCCTACGTGATCCATCGCGCCAACGAGGACAAAAAGCTCGAGACCGCGACACCCTGATCTATTGCAGGCTCGCTCAGTCTTGTTTATAGATCACGCCCTGTTTCATCACGAAGCCGACATTCTCGAGCAGCCGCACGTTGGCCAGCGGGTCGCCGCGGACGGCAATGATGTCGGCAAGTTTTCCGGCCTTGATGGAACCTACCTTGTCCGAGATTCCGAGCAGATCGGCATCGGCAACCGTGGCCGATTGAATCGCCTGCATCGGCGTCATGCCGTTCTGGACCATGAAATCGAACTCACGGCCGTTGCGGCCGAATGGGCAGACGCCAATATCGGTGCCGAAGGCGATTTTTACTCCCGCATTGACCGCTTTGCGGAAATTTTGCAGCTGCGCCGTCAAGACCTGATTCGCCTTGCCCACAAATTCCGGCGGATAGTTGCTGCCGACGCACTCGCGGACTTCCAACGTCGGCACGAGGTAGGTGCCGTGCTGTTTCATGAGCGAGCGCCCTTCATCGTCCATGAGCGTGCCATGCTCGATGGACGCCGCGCCCGCCCGAATGGCTGCCTTGATGCCCTCGGCACCATGAGCATGCACCGCCACCTTGAGACCGAAGTTACGCGCCTCATCGACGGCGGCGGCGAGTTCCTCCGCTGTTGCCTCGCGGCCCGCTGGACTGCTGTTGTGGGTCAGGATGGCGCCGGTGGCGAACATTTTGATCACATCGACGCGCTGGCCTGCGAGTGCCCTGATGCGCTCGCGCACTTCACCGGGAGAATTGGCGGTACCGTAGCGCAGGTCCCAGGGAAGAGTGACATCCGGCGCAAAGCCGGTGACGGCGCCGGCTCCGCCGGTGATGGTGACATAGGCTCCCGCAACGTACATGCGCGGTCCGACGGCATCGCCGCGATTGATTGCATCCCGGAGCGCAACATCGATCAGGGCCCGATACGAGCCCAGATCACGCACGGTCGTGAAGCCTGCGAGCAGCACGGCGCGGGCGTTCGGCAGCGATCCGAATGCCCGTTCGGCGGCGGTATGATCGAGTTCTGCGAGCGGGTCCTGATTTCTGCCGTCAATGGTCAGGTGGGTATGCGCATCGATCAGACCCGGCAGCACCGTGTAGGCGCTCAAGTCCACGACATGTGCGCCCGCGGGTATGTCGACGGCCGTGCCGACGACAGAGATGAATCCGTCCCTGACGACTATGGTCTGTGCGCCGAGCATTCGGCCCGACTCGGTGTCGATGAGATGTCCCGCGCGAATTGCCGTGACGGTGCTGTCTGCGTGCGCCGCAAATTGACCGCACAGAGCGGCGAGACATCCCAGGATTGCGCAGAGTTTCATCGCCCACCCGTCGCTTGAATTGTTGACCGGTTCGAGTCTGGAGGAAAACTCAGGGAGGCGCCAGAGTCGGCGGCAGGGCGCGGCGATTGCGGATGGTACAAGGCGATTCAGGTCGCGGTACTATGTGCCGGATGAAGAAGCTCAAGCACGAGGCGGAATTGTTCAAGGCAGCCTTGCTGGCCGGCGTGCAGTACGCTGAAGGGCGCGGCGCCGTGGAATTCGAAGCCACGGATTCTGCAAGCGACAAGGCTCTTTACGTCTATCGCCTGCTGGTGCACGACAAGATCATTGCCCCGATGCCTGAAGATCAGGTGAGCGAGAAGACGATTCGGCATAGGCTCGCGAGCTGGTACGCACATCAATTGCCCAAGGGGCACGCGCTGTTGGAATAGGCGCCGGCTCGCGTGCGCGCCCTGGCGGCGAGCGCTAGGCGATGCCGGCCTTCGCGCGTCGATATTCGCGCGGGGTGACATTGTATTTTGCACGGAACACGCGCCCGAAGTGAGTCGGGCTGTTGAATCCATAGTCGAAGGCAATCGCCGTCACCGTGCGCCCCCGCTGTGCTCCGGACTGCAGGGCACGTGAACAGGCTTCGAGCCGGCGGCGCAAAATGTAGCGCGCGACGGTCTCGTCCTGGTCCGAGAACAGATGATGCAAATAGCGTGCAGTCATCTTGCAGGCCTCCGCAATTCGGGTCGGTGTCAGATCCGGATCATTGAGGTGCGCCTCGATAAAATTGATGATGCGGATGCGGTGCGCGGTGCCAAGCGAGGAGCGGTCCGCCAACGCCTGCGGCATATCGGCGTAAGCCGCGCCGATGAGATCGAGAATGGCCACCGCGACGCGGCTCCCGGTCTGCTCGTCCAGTCCCTTGTGATACTCGCTCCAATAGTTGCGCAGCAACTGCGACAAGAGGCCGCTGGCGCCCCGCACTCCTGACATCGGAATGGCGGCGAGGCATTCGGGGCAGCTGACTTGGCGGCGCAGTGTGGCGTTCGGTATCCCTAACACCAACATGCGGTTCGCGCCGGTGAAGATCATTTCGTAACGGCGCGTGCTGTCGCAAAGCGTGAAGTCCCCGACGCGCAAAACGGACTCGCGCCCGTCCTGGCGGCTGATGCTTTCGCCCTCGAGCTGCAGATGCAAAAAGAACGTGGAATCCTTGGTGCGGGCCACATGCGAGCGCGAATGGCGCACGATCTGGGCGTCCGAAAACACTTCCGCCAAGGTCATGTCGCCGATTGACCCACGAACGATGGAGCCGTTGAAAACGCGGATATCTTCCGGCTCGGATACCAGCGGCGAGAAGCTCTCGCTTGCCCGATCATTCCAGAACGCCAGCTTACGGCGCGGATCAAGACCGATCGTCGAGAACGACTCTATATTTGCCATATATCCACTCCCCCGTTTTTTGCGGGAATCAGCTTTGTTGTACTTCCAAGCCCATACTTGTTGCGGAGTTAGTTATACGTAACAATCAATTCTCCAAACTAATTCTTTTGGCTTATACGTGCTATTTGCCAAACAGCGAGCTGGTTCCGCGGGTGCTTACAAATCATTCATATAATCAATAGGATATACGGGAAATCCGCCTTTCGAAAAGGGTCCGGGCCGCCCGAAGCGGCCAGTCCGATGTCACTCTGCGTCGAGTATTTCGCGACCCGGCGCGGCAACATCAGGGGCCAAGAGTCGGCACTGCCGATGTCACTGACAGGTGAAGTTCGTGATGCGTCCCCGGCCATGGGAGAAAACAGACGCTCGCGGCCCACGAACGGAGTCGTGAAAATGACGCCCCTCACTGGCTATGTAGGCTATGCGTTGCGCCGCGCGCAGCAGACCATTTTTGCAGACTGCAACCACGCCCTGGCCAAACTTAACCTGCGGCCTGGTCAATTCGCGGTGCTGTTGACCATCGACCAAAATCCGGGTGCAAGCCAGTCGAGCGTGTCGGCCGCGCTCGGCATTCAAAAGGCAAACTTCGTTGCAACCATCGCCGATCTGGAGAATCGCGGCTTGGTCCGACGCCGCAAGTCCGATACGGACGGACGCACCTATTCCCTGAGCCTCACTCCTCGCGGCCGGTCGTTGTTGCAGCATGCCTCTGAATTACAGTCGGTGCACGAGGCCCGGGTCACGGCGCAGCTCGGCAACGAGGGCCGCCAGCAGTTGCTGTGCCTGCTCGAACGCTTGATGGCATTGCCCGGCGCCGGGCAGCTTAAGTGATGGTGGATCCGCGCGAAACAATCGCCCGCAACCCGATGAGCGCCATCCAGATCGCGGCGGTTGCAATCACGGTCGGCCTCAACGCGCTCGATGGATTCGACGTGCTCGCCATCAGTTTTGCCTCCCCGGGAATTGCGCGTGATTGGGGTATCGATCGCGCTGCGCTGGGCATTGTTCTGTCGATGGAATTGCTTGGTATGGGGTTCGGCTCGGTATTGCTCGGCGGCGTCGCTGATACCATCGGCAGACGCCGCACATTGCTCGGCTGCCTTGCTCTCATGACAACCGGGATGATCATGGCGTCGCGCGCCACCGGTGTGCTCGACTTGTCGTTTTGGCGGGTATTCACGGGCCTAGGAATCGGCGGCATGTTGGCGACCATCAATGCGGTTGCCGCAGAGTTCTCGAACGCGCGCCGGCGCAGCGTCAATGTATCTTTGATGGCCATCGGTTATCCCGTCGGCGCGGTGATCGGCGGCTCGATTGCGGCACTGCTGCTCAAGCAGGGCGACTGGCGCGCCGTATTCGAATTCGGTGCGGCAGCCACTGCGGCCTTCATTCCATTGGTGTGGTGGCTGGTCCCGGAGTCCGTTTCCTGGCTATGCCAGCGCCAACCTGCAGGCGCGCTCGCGGGCGTGAATCGTAGTCTCGCCCGCATGGGTCACGCAGGGATCGGCGAATTGCCGGCGGTCGCCGCCGAAGCACGCGCGCGCTCGGTGGGCGACATTTTCAGTCCGGAGTTGGTACGGGGAACCGTCCTGGTGACGCTGGCGTATTTTCTGCACATCACCACCTTCTATTTCATCCTTAAATGGGTCCCGAAGATCGTGGTCGATATGGGCTTTACGCAATCGTCCGCGGCCGGAGTCTTGGTATGGGCGAATGTCGGCGGGGCCACGGGCGGCGCCGTGTTGGGTTTGCTATCGCTGCGCTTTGGTCTGAAAAATCTCACCATGCTGGTGTTGGTGTTGTCGACCGTCATGGTGGCGCTGTTCGGCCGCGGCCAGGCCAATCTTGCGCAATTGTCGATGGCCTGTGCTGCGGCAGGATTCTTCACCAACGCCGGCGTCGTCGGCCTGTACGGGATCATGGCGCAGGTGTTTCCGACCCATGTCCGAGCAACCGGCACGGGATTTACGGTGGGATTCGGCCGGGCGGGGTCGTTTCTCGCGCCGATCATTGCCGGCTTCCTGTTTCGCTCCGGGTATGGCCTCGAGTTCGTCGCCGTGGCAATGGGCGCGGGTTCATTGATCGCTGCGGCGGCCCTATGGCTGCTGCCGTACAAGGCCGAGGCTGCGGCGGCCATCTGATCTGGCAGCGTGCTGCGAGCCGCGAGCGGCTGCATGACAGGCAAAATGTTATGATGTATAACATTTTGCCGTTGCAGACATCCCGGCGCTGAAGAGTCCCTAGCGTGACGCGACAAATGCCATACACTGCCGCCATCGATCTGGCGGGCCTCGACCAACGTGTCGGCTACATGCTGAGGCAGGCGCAGCTGGCCGTGTTCGATGACTTCATCGCGAGCCAGCGCGGCGCGGTTACGCGACCCGGCCAGTTCGCGATATTGATGGTCATCGCAGGCAGTCCCGGCCTCAGCCAAACACAGGTATGCAAGACGCTTGGAATCAAGCGCGCCAACCTGGTAGCCGCCATCGATGATCTTGAGTCCCTTGGCTGGGTACGCCGTGACGCATCGGCGTCGGACCGTCGCTCCAATCGGCTGCAGTTGACGACGGCGGGACAGCGCGCGCTGAAGAATGCGCTCGACGACCAATCGGTGCATGAAGCACGAATCACTCGTCTGCTGGGAGCCGCCAGCCGACGGGCCCTGCTCAAGCAGCTGGCCAAATTATGTGAATTGCGTAAAACCAGGAGTTCGGTATGAGCAACAGCCCCGTGACAGTCACCCTGGACGGCGAGGTGGCGGTCATTACCGTCGACAATCCTCCGGTCAATACACTTTCTGCCGCGGCGCGCGCAGGCCTATTCGCGGCAATTGCGGATATCCGCGCGCGTTCAGAGGTCGCAGCGGTGGTCATGATATGCAAGGGCTCGACTTTCTTCTCCGGCGCCGACATCAGCGAATTTTCCGGACCTCCCAAGGAGGGCGAGTTCCGTGACCTGTTCAGAGAACTCGAGCAGCTTCCCGTTCCGGTGGTGGCTGGGATGCACGGCGTCGTCATGGGAGGCGGGCTCGAAATTTCGCTCGCCTGCCATTACCGCGTTGCCTTGCCCGGTACGCGCTTCGGATTGCCGGAAGTCACTCTCGGCATCATTCCGGGAGCCGGCGGCACGCAGCGCATGCCCCGGCTCATCGGGGTTGAAAAGACTTTGGATCTGATTTTGGCGGCGCGTCCGGTGGACGTCGCGACCGGCATCCAGCTCGGGTTCATTGACGCTGAGATTGACGGCGACGTACGCGAAGCGACGGTCGCCTTCGCTCGCGCCCTGCTGCGCGATCGCGCCGGCGTGCGCCGTACCTCGGAACGCAGTGTCGATCCAGCGACGGCAGCGCCGGAGATCATTGCGAGGCTGACGGCGCAGGCGAAAAGCCAGTATCCCAACCGCACGGCCGCGCTGACTGCGATCGACGCGGTGAGCGCCGCCGCCAGACTGCCGCTGGAGGAAGGTCTGCTGTACGAAACGGAGCTGGCCAACCGCACCAAGCTGACCGTCGAGGCCAAAGCCCTGATCCATGTGTTTTTCGCTGAACGGAACACCCGCAAGATTCCGGGACTGTCGTTCGATGGCGCGACGCGCAAGATTGCCAGCGGCGGCGTCATCGGCGCCGGTACCATGGGCGGCGGCATCGCGATTTGCTTTGCCAATGCCGGCTTGCCGGTGACCGTTCTGGATAGCACTCGGGAGGCGCTGGATCGCGGTCTTGCGGCCATGGCGAAGACCTACGATTCGATGGTCAAGCGCGGCAGATTGACGACGGCAGAGAAGGCCAAGCGCCTGGCGCTAATTCGCGGCACCCTGAATTATTCAGACCTTGCAACGGCCGATGTCCTGATCGAAGCCGTGTTCGAGAACCTGGATCTGAAGCAAACAATATTCAAGGAGCTCGATGCCGTCGCCAAGCCCGATGCCGTGCTGGCGACGAATACTTCGACTCTCGACATCAACGCCATTGCGGCGGTCACGCGGCGGCCGAGCGATGTCATCGGGCTGCATTTCTTTTCGCCCGCCAATGTCATGCCGCTGCTCGAGGTGGTGCGCACCGACAGCACCGCGCCGGCCGTAATCGGCGCGGCGTTGGATTTGTCGAAAGCTCTGAAGAAAACGCCGGTGCTGGCGCGCGTCTGTTATGGCTTCATCGGCAATCGCATGATGGAGGGATACGCGCGCGAGGCGCAGCGCATGGTCCTCGAGGGAGCGACGCCGCGTGAGGTTGATGGTGCGCTCGAGGCATGGGGCATGGCCATGGGCATTCTGGCGGTGTTCGACATGGCGGGAATCGATGTCGGGGTCAACGTGCATCGGGCCAACGCCGAACGATATCCGCCGGACCCTTCCTACTATCAGGCAGATATTGCGCTGCATGCCGCCGGCCGGCTCGGTCAAAAGAACGGCAGGGGCTATTACAAATATCTGCCCGGCGATCGGACGCGCCACGACGATCCGGAGGCGATCGACATTCTCAAAGCGACGGCGCTCAGGCTCAACATTCCGCAAAGCGCACACGCTGCCGGGGAAATCGTCGAACGCTGCGTGTACCCGTTGATCAACGAAGGCATGCGGATTTTGGAAGAGGGTGTAGCGGCCCGCGCGAGCGATGTGGACGTGGTGTGGTGCGCGGGATACGGGTTTCCGCGATATCGCGGCGGGCCGCTATTTCATGCCGATAACATCGGTCTCAAAACCGTGTATGACGCCATTCTAAAGTACCGCGACCGGTTCGGGTCCATGCATTGGCAACCGGCGCCGTTGCTGGCGCGTCTAGTGAGCGAGGGGCGTACGCTGGGCGAGTGGCAGGCCGAGCGCAATTTGCGTTAAGGGGAAACGACGATGAACATTAAAGATCTGATAGCGATCGATGTGCACACGCACGCCGAAGTGTCCTGCCGCCAGCCCACGGACGAGGTGTGGAAGGAATACGAAGACGCTGCATCGAAGTACTTCAAGGCCGGCAAACGACCGACGATCGCTGAGACGATCGCCTACTACCGCGAACGCAAGATCGGACTCGTGATGTTCACGGTCGACTCGGAGCATGAGCTGGGTTCGAAGCGCATTCCGAACGAAGAGGTGCGCGACGCGGCAAGAGAGAACAGCGACATCATGTTGGCGTTCGCCAGCATAGATCCTCATAAGGGCAAGATGGGGGTGCGTGAGGCGCGAGGTCTGCTCAAGGAGGGCGGAATAAGCGGCTTTAAGTTTCATCCCACGGTGCAGGGATTCTTTCCGAACGACCGGATGGCCTATAGATTGTACGAGGTCATCGCGGAGCACAAGCTTCCGGCGATATTTCACAGCGGGCACTCGGGAATCGGCACCGGCATGCCGGGTGGGGGCGGGGTGCGCCTGAAGTATTCGAATCCCATTCATCTCGACGACGTCGCGGCCGACTTTCCCGACATGAAAATCATCATCGCGCATCCGTCTTGGCCCTGGCAGGACGAGGCCCTGTCGGTGTGCCTGCACAAGCCGAATGTGTATATCGATCTGTCCGGCTGGTCGCCGAAATACTTTCCGCCGCAGCTGGTGCAGTACGCGAATACGCAGCTGAAGCGCAAGATGTTGTTCGGTTCCGATTTCCCCTTGATTGCACCCGATCGCTGGATCAAAGATTTTCGAGAGGCGGGCTTCAAGCCCGAGGTCCACGATTTGATTCTGAAGGACAATGCCGTGGCCGTGCTGGGACTCGCATAGCGCTTCCAGCGCTATTACAATTCTTTGGCTGGAGTGTCCAAAATGAGAATGGAGCTGTCATTCGCCTGGTGCGTTGCTGCGTTGGCATTGGCGGGCGCAGCCGCCGCCGATTCCGCGAAGCGACCGCAGGACCTCACCCTCGAGAAAATCATGGCGGATCCGGCTTGGATCGGGCCTGCCGTGAAGGATGCCTACTGGTCCGCCGACGGCCGCGGAGTTTATTACTCGGTGAAGCGCAGCGGCTCCCCCATCGTCGATCTGCATCGGATCGACCTGGCGCATCGCAAGGACGGCGTGGTCGAATCCAAGGCGATGGCGGAGGCCGATTCGACGTCGGTGTTCGATGCCGCCGGTAAGCGTGCGGCATTCGCCCGCAGCGGCGATATCTTCGTCCGCGACTTATCCAGCGGCCGGCTTACCCAGATCACGCGAACGCCGCAAATGGAAGCCTCGCCGCAGTTTTCAGCCGACGGCCGGCTATTGAGCTTCCGCGTGGGCAATGATTGGTTCGTGCATGAATTCAGCTCGGGACTCACCACACCGGTCGCGGTCGTCAAGGCCGAAGCGGATCCGGATGCGCCGCCCAAGCAGGATGATTTGCGCGCCATGCAGCTACGTACATTCGCCACGCTCAAGCGTCTGCATGAAGACTCGGAAACCAACAAGAGGCATGCCGAGGAATTGCGCAAGTCCGATGCAACACGCGCCGCGGCGCCTTTCTATCTGGGTGCAGATGTCGCCATTCGCGATGCCGAGCTGTCGCCCGATGCGCGCTGGCTGATTGTCGTGACGGCTGCGAAGTCGGCCGACAAAGGCTTCGAGGGCAAACTCACGCGCTATGTCACGGAATCCGGTTATGAGGAGTTCGAGACCGAGCGTATCCGCGTCGGCCGCAATCCGCCGGCGCCGCAGTCCTTGGTGCTGCTGAATCTGGTCGATCACACGGTGCATGCGCTGAGCCTGGAAGTTCTGCCCGGCATCGGCGAAGATCCGCTCAAGTCGATTCGCGCGGAGAATGGTACCGAGACGCCGCCCGGCGGCCTCGCGAGTCCCGGCGCCAAACCGGCGCCGCGCGACCCAACGCGCGGCGTTACCATAGTCTCGGATGAGCCGGATCCGGGCGCGGGCGGAATTGCCTGGAGCCGCGATGGCACCGCTCTCGCCGTACAATTCTTGTCGATCGACAACAAGGATCGTTGGATCGCCAGCGTGGATTTCACGAAATATGCGCTGGTCCCGCAGCACCGATTGACGGATTCGGCGTGGATAGGCTGGACCTTCAATGAATTCGGCTGGCTCGCTGACAACCGCACGCTATGGTTTCTATCCGAGGAATCCGGCTTTTCTCATCTCTATACAAAGGCGCCCGGTGTAGCCGCACGTGCGCTCACCCATGGCGCCTTCGAGGTCTCCGACCCGGTCTTGTCTTTGGATGGGCGCTGGTTCTTTGGCTTGAGCAATTCAAGGGCACCGTACTCCTATGATGTGTACCGGATTCCCAGCGGCGGCGGGGATCTGCAGCGAATCACCCGGCTTGACGGTGTCGACAGCTTTGCGCTCGATCGCTCCGGCAAGCAATTGTTGGTGACGCATTCTTCGCCCTACATCAACGCGCAAATTGCGCTGGTCAAATCCGATGGATCCGGGGCGGCCGAAGAACTGACGGATACGCGTACTGCCGAGTACAAATCCCACACGTGGCTTGCGCCGGAAATCGTCAAGATTCCATCGACGCATTTTGACGGCGCGATTTACGCGAAGTTATACCGGGCGCCGCTCGCGGCAGCCGGGGCGCAGCGGCCGGCCGTGATCTTCGTTCACGGCGCGGGTTATGTGCAGAACGTGCATCTGCGCTATCCCTATTATTTTCGCGAGCAAATGTTCCACAACTTGCTGGTGCAGCATGGCTATGTGGTCCTCGACATGGACTATCGTGCTTCGGCAGGCTATGGACGCGCATGGCGAGCCGCCATCTACCGGCAAATGGGCCATCCGGAATTGGACGACCTGTTGGACGGCAAGAAATGGTTGGCCGAACAGGCTTCCGTGGACCCCAAGCGGGTCGGGATCTATGGCGGCTCGTACGGCGGATTCATGACATTGATGGCATTGTTTCGGGCGCCCGGGGAGTTTGCCGCGGGCGCCGCCCTGCGGCCGGTCACGGACTGGATGCAGTACGATCACAATTACACGTCAGCCATCCTCAATGACCCGCAGGTCGATCCCATTGCCTACACGCGTTCCTCGCCCATGGAATTTGCGGATGGCCTGCAAGATCCGCTGCTCATCTGTCACGGGGTCATCGACGACAATGTCTTGTTCGAAGACTCCATACGTCTGTACCAGCGTTTGATCGAACTGCATAAGGATGATTTTACGATGTCCCCGTACGCACTCGATCGGCACGGTTTCACCAATGCCGATTCCTGGCTGGACGAGTACAAGAGAATCTACCGGCTATTCGAGGCGCACCTCAAGGCGCCGCACTAGGGACGGCGGTGCCTTCAGGGCGTGAGGTCGGCTCGTGCATCGAGTTCGACGCTCTGCGGCGCCGCCAACCCGCCATAATGCGCGTCAATTTTTTTCAATAGCGCCCGAGCGTCGGCGGATTGACCGCGGCGGATCAGATCCCTTGCTCGTTCTAGTTGCGCGTGCATTTGCCGCGCCACGCCCTCCCGGCAGTCCGCAAGCTTGCTGGGGTCGGCTCGAACGGGCTCGGCGAGGTCATTCAACGCGCGGTCCAGTTCCGGCGGTGCGGCGGCTTGGTGGCCCGCCCAGGGCATGGTCTCGACGCTCAAGCCAAAAACGCACCATCCCCGCAGCGAGTGCCGGCTGTCTTCGTCGCGCTCGATGTTCGATCGATCATCTTTGCCCGTTAGGTAGACGATGCGCGTCGAATCCTGAAACTGCTGGAACAGTTCGAGCGTCGGCAGGGCGGCCTGGTCGTCGCCGATCGGATCGCTGCCTGCATTGAGCAGTACACCGTGAAACACATCGGGATAGGCGAGTGCCGCACGCAAGGCGACGCGCGATCCGCCGGAAAAGCCGCCGATGTAGACCTGCGAAGGGTCGATCGGGAAGCGCCCCCGGACATTTTGTGCGGCGAGCAGCGCCAAAGGGATCCGGCGGTCCAGCACGTTCGCGTCATTACCGGAATTTGCGGCGCCGACGAAGATCATGCCGTGGCGATCTAACACGGCCGCCCAGGCCGGCGGCAAAGCCGCATTCGACCAGGGTGGCACGAATACCAGCAGTGAGTAGCCCTGCGGCGGCGCGCGGGGCGGTACGTAGAGCACGAATTTCTCGCGTGCCAGATCGATGGGCTGCTGCCGCACGACCCGGTGCAGAGTCGCGGCCCGCCGTGTTGCCGCCGCGCCGACCAACGGCGTCAGAAGCCGTTGCACCAGTTCGGCATTGCGCGACCGGTCAGAGTATTCGGTAAATACGACGTCGCGCATCAATCCGGGGGCATCCGCCGGCACCTCGGCGCATGCAAAGACAGGCAGTGAAATCGCCGCTGCCCAGGTCAGCCAGCGCGCAGCGCCGGTCGGGATCATTGACCCAGAATTTCCTTGCTGGCTCGTTTCAGGATGTCGGCGATGCGTAGCTGCTCTTCGCGCGGTGAATCCCATTTGTCCGCGAGCACGGTTTTGAGGTCGCGCCGCGCGTGCAGTAATTCCTTGGAGCCACGGCGGTCGATTTCGCCGTCGGTCGTCTCGCCGGTCTCATCAATGCGCATGGCGCGGCGTACGCGGTCCATGCGCTCGCCGACCCGGCCGAATTGCGCAAATAGTGAGTCGGCCATAGCGCGGTTGGCTTCTAAGTGTTCCTTGCCGGCGTCGGTGATGTTGTAGAGCTTGCGGGCGCCGTCAACCTCGACGGTGGCGTGGCCGATTTCCTCTAGGTAGGTCAGTGCCGGGTACACCATGCCGGGGCTGGGGATATAAAACCCCTTGGAGCGTTCGTCCAAGGCCTTGATGATTTCATAGCCATGGCGTGGCTTTTCGGCGAGCAGCCCCAAGATAACAAGCTGCAGATCGACAGACGCCAGTTTGCGGCCCATGCCAAAGGCACGGCCGCCCATACCGCCGCCGTCCAGGAAGCCCTTGCCGAAGTGACCGAAGCCCCGACCGCCATGGTGGCGGCCAGAAAAGTGATGTGAATGACGATGCATATGATTCCAAATATATTGTAAGACCTATCGTAAGATATATATATCGTACGATGTTGTCAAATTCCGTCCGCTGGACCCACATTCTCACGGGGTGGCGTCGCATCGAAGCCGTTAGTAATTGCGCGCAACTCATGCGAATCTGCGTGTAGTGCAAGAGAATCTGCGCGCTGCACCAGGGAACGCATTGACAGCGGGGGACTCGCGCCGCAAAATACGCGGCTCATTTTGAGGAGGGGTACCCAAGCGGCCAACGGGGGCAGACTGTAAATCTGCTGGCTTATGCCTTCGTAGGTTCGAATCCTACCCCCTCCACCATCTTGGTGAGTGGGTTGGTGCCATTGGCTTCTAACGGAGTGCGGGTGTAGTTCAATGGTAGAACGTCAGCCTTCCAAGCTGATCACGTGGGTTCGATTCCCATCACCCGCTCCAAATGGATGCGGCCCACGTAGCTCAGTTGGTAGAGCACGTCCTTGGTAAGGACGAGGTCAACGGTTCGATCCCGTTCGTGGGCTCCAGTTTT
>JANYJY010000015.1 GCA_025358295.1 Gammaproteobacteria bacterium | reverse complement strand
CGGTAACGACCATCGATGGCACCGTGGACGTTCATATTTATGACATGCAGCGCATCGAAGTTCTGGAAGGACCGCAAGGAACGCTGTATGGCTCAAGCTCTCAGGCCGGAACGGTTCGCATCATCACCAATAAGCCGGACCCCTCGAAATTCGCGGCCAGCTACGAGATCGGGGGCAACAAGGTGCAACACGGCGGCTACGGCTACCAAGTGGAGGGAATGGTCAATTTACCGTTATCACCCATTTTGGCCCTGCGCCTCGTGGGATGGCGGGAACATGACGGCGGCTTCATCGACAATATCGCGGGCACGAACAAAAGTGCGGGCATCGTCGATGGCGTCCTGACATTTCCGACGTGGAGCGCGGCTCCCGGGAACGACGGGTCAATCGGCAAGGGCTCCATCAGCAACGCAGCCTACCGCAAGGATAATTACAATACGGTCGATACCAAGGGCGGCCGAGCGGCGCTCAAACTCGACTTGAGCGATTGGACCGTTACCCCGACGGTCATGGGTCAAAGGGTCACCACCGAGGGATTTTTCGGGGAAGACCCGGCGGTTGGCGCTCTTAAAGTTGCCCACTTCGGACCCGAATATTCGGACGATTCGTGGATGCAATCGGCGCTCACCGTCGAAGGCAAAGTCAGCAATTTCGACATTGTCTATGCGGGCGCCTACATGAAGCGCACCTCGCACTCCATCGCAGACTACGCGGACTATGCGTACTTCTACGACTTGGCGGGATCCGCGGGGGGTTGGCTGGACAGTGGCGGCAACAAGATCATGCCGCAGCAGCTGGTGGTCTCACACAGCGTCTTCGAGAAATTCAGCCATGAATTGCGCGTGTCCACACCGCAAGATCTGCCGGTGAGGGCGACCGCCGGAGTGTTCATTCAACGTCAGATGCACCGCATCTACGAAGACTACGTGTTGCCGGGGTTCGATTTTGCGAGCCCGTTTGGGGGCAATTTGCATGGTTTGGACCCGGCATTGTCGGTCCCCGGTCTTCCTAATACGATATGGCTCACCGACGAAACCCGCGTCGACAGGGACAAGGCGGTCTTCGCTCAGGTGACGTGGGATATCACATCGCAGCTGGAATTGAGCGGCGGCGAGCGCTATTTCAAGACGGACAACACCCTCGAAGGCTTCTTCGGCTATGGGCGCGGCACCAGCTCGAGCGGTTCCGGAGAATCCAAATGCGGCCCGGTTGGAGCGGAAAGGCCGCCGGTCACCGTGGGCGCGCCTTGCCAGAACTTGGGTCAGCGCGGCACGGACCGCGGCCACGTTCCGCGCGTCAACCTGACGTACAAGATCGACAAGGACAAGATGGTGTACGCCACGTGGTCGCAGGGTTTCCGACCGGGCGGTGTGAATCGCACGGCCCAAGTAGGTGTTCCCCCGTACCAAGCCGACTTTTTGACCAACTATGAAATCGGTTGGAAGACGCAATGGTTCAATCACCATTTACGATGGAATGGCGCAATCTTTCAGGAAGACTGGAAGAACTTTCAATTCTCGTTCCTCGGACTCAATAGCGTGACCATCATCCGCAACGCCGGCAACGCCCGCATCCGGGGTATCGAGAACGAGCTGGAGTTTGCGGCAACGGCCAATTTGACGTTGTCGTCCAGCTTTACCTTCCTCGACCCGAAGCTCACGCAGGATTATTGCAACGAACCGGATCCCGCGAACCCCAATGTGCAGGCTCATTCCAATCCCTGTCCCGCAGGGCTTGGCGGCGCGACGCCATATACGCCGTTGGCGCCCGCCGGCACCAACCTCCCCACCTCGCCGAAGTTCAAGGGCAACATCATTGCGCGCTACACGTTGGCGCCGATAGCCGAATGGGAACCGAATGTCCAAGCAGCCTGGGTCTACCAAACACAGACCCGTCCCGCGTTACGTACATCAGACGTGACAGTGATCGGTATGCAACCGGCGTATGGCTTGGTCGATCTATCGGCCGGGTTTGAGAAGAATGGGATGAACATCCAATTCATTCTAGACAACGTGGCCGACCGGCACGCCGAGCTCAATCGCTTCACCCCGTGTACGGTGGCGGTTTGCACGCGGACCTACGCCATTCCGGCGCAGCCGCGCACCATCGGCATCAAGTTCGGACAGAAGTTTTAAGATTGTAGAAACCTGCCGGCGGGCTCATCACCCGCCGGCTTTTTTTTTGCCTTGAAATGGCCGCGGGCGATGCATGGCCGAAAGCGAGTGTTCCCATGTCGACGGATAAATTCGGGTGGATCGCCGGTCTGGCGAGCGGGTTGCTCGCGTCTTTAAGCTTGAATGCGCCGGCGTCTGCCGAGCGTCTGCCGGTTCTCAAACAAATCGATGTTCCGCATCCCTACTATTTTCGCGAGATGTACCTGCCGCAGCTCACCAGCGGGCCGAGCAGCCTGACCTGGTCGCCGGATTCCGGCGAGCTCATTTATTCCATGGCCGGTTCGCTGTGGCGCCAGAAGGTCAGCGACGGCGTCGCGAGCCAGATCACCGCCGCCGCCTATGATTATCAACCCGATTGGTCGCCGGACGGCCGCTGGGTTATTTACAGCTCGTATCGCAACGATGCGATGGAGCTATGGGTGTTGGACCTAGGGAGTGGGTCCGTCAAGCCCTTGCTGGCCGACGGCGCGGTCAATCTCGAACCGCGATTTTCGCCCGACGGTCGGCGCATTGTTTTCGTGTCCACGTCGTTCAACCGGCGGTTCCATATTTTCACGGCCGATTTTGACAACGGTGCGATCAAGAATGTGCAGCGCCTGACCGGCGAACACAAGAGCGAATTGCGGCGCTATTACTACAGTGCCTACGATCATGAGATCAATCCGGTATGGACTCGCGACGGGCAGGACATCATCTATGTCTCCAACCGAAATCACATTTACGGAACCGGCGGGTTCTGGCGCATCTCCTCCCGTCCTGCCGCCTCGGACATTGCAGCCGGCGCCGCGGCCCACGAACTTCACTTTGAGGAAACCAATTGGAAGGCGCGCCCGGACCTGTCTCCCGACGGCGCGCGCATGGTCTACAGTTCCTATCTCGGCCGATCTTGGCACAATCTCTGGGTGATGCCCACCGCGGGTGGCGATGCTTTCCCGATTGCCTATGGAGATTGGGACCAGACCTATCCGCGGTGGGCGCCCGACGGCACGCGGATTGCCTTTATTTCCAACCAGAGCGGCAACACGGAAATCGGCATCGAGCGCATTCCCGGCGGCAGCGCGGAAACCCTCGCGATCCGCGAGCGGCGCTATTTGGCGCCGGGGGCGCGGCTGCATCTCGACATCAGGGATGCGTTTGGCAATGCCGCGGCCGCGCGAGTCAGCATCACCGATGCGGCGGGGCGCTTCTACGCGCCGGCCACAGCCTGGATCAGTGCGGACGATTCGTTCGATCGCAAGGAGCGGCCTGTCGAAGCGCATTATTTTCATGCGCAGGGCGAGCAGTGGGTCGATGTGCCTGCGGGAGTGCTCAACGTGGATGTGCTGCACGGGTTCGAGCGCAAGTTCGAGCAGCACCAGGTCTCGGCGGTGGCCGGTCAAACGACGGCTCTGAGCGTGAATCTGGGGCAGGGGGCCTTTGCCGTTCCGGATCCGGCACATTGGGTGAGTGCCGATGTCCATGTGCACATGAACTACGGCGGCGAGTATCGCAACACGCCGGCGCATTTGGTGACACAGGCGCAGGCTGAGAATCTCGGCATCGTGAATTCTTTGATCGTGAACAAGGAACAGCGCTTTCCGGATATCGCCTACAACGGCATGCAACAGGACCCCGCCTCGCGGGCCGGTGCACTGGTGGTGCATGGCCAGGAATACCACACCAGCTACTGGGGGCACTTGGGGTTGTTGGACATTGCGGGCGGGATCATCCTGCCGGGGTATGTGGGCTACCCCGGCACTGCCGCCGCGAGTTTATATCCCATGAATGCGGATGTGGCGGACATGGCGCACTCGCGCGGCGCCTTGGTGGGATACGTCCATCCCTTCGATGAGTACCCCGAGCCTCTGGCAAAACCGCATGAGACCCTGACCACCGAGCTGCCCGTCGACGTGGCGCTCGGCAAGGTCGACTACATGGAGATCATGGGGTTCAGCGATCACCGCGCAACCGCGCACGTCTGGTATCAGCTGCTGAATCTAGGGTTTCGGCTACCCGCGGCCGGTGGCACGGACGCCATGGCGAATTACTCCTCCCTGCGAGGACCCGTAGGGATGAACCGAGTCTACGCACGGGTTCCCGCGGGCGAGTTCAAGCCTCTGGAATGGATGGCGTCGCTCAAAGCGGGGCGCAGCTTTGCCACTAATGGTCCCTTGCTGGGAATCACGCTCGGCGGCGCCGAGATCGGCGACGAATTGAAATTCGCCGCTGCGCAAGCACGAGTCCCTTATTCGGTGCGTCTGCAATCCATCGTCGCCTTGGAACATTTGGAGCTGGTTTGCAATGGCCGCGTGGTCAAATCGTTCATCACACGGGGCAGTGCGGATCACGGTGAGTTTAGCGGCAGCATTGCATTGAAGGACAGCGGCTGGTGCCTGGTGCGCGCCTCCACGGCTGCGGGGCGCTACCCGGTGCTGGATACCTATGTGTACGCGACCACGAGTCCCATCTATGTGACGGTGGCGGGGCAAAAACCGCGTTCGCCCGAGGACGCGCGCTATTTCGCCGCGTGGGTGGACCGCATCACCGAGACCACGGCGGCGTACCCGGATTGGAATAATGCAGCGGAGAAGCGCGGCGTGCTGGACCGGCTGGCGCACGCCAAGGCCCTGTTTGTCGCGCTCGAGTAGGTCGCGAAGCCTATCGCGCCTTGGCGGCGCCTAGAACCGGCGCCGACCTGGCGCGCAGCAGAACCAAGGAAAGAATCAGCGCGAGCAAGGCGCTGCCGGCCAGCAGCGCCAGAGTGCGATCGTAATTTCCGGTCAGATCGAATACGCGGCCGGCGGCGGGCCCCGCCAGCAGCAGCGTCAGAATCTCGCAGAAATACCAGGCGCTGTAGCTGTAGGCAAGGCTCACAGTGGGGAAGCGGTCGCGCAGCAGCGCGACGAAGTACAGATCGCCCCCACCGATGGTGATGCCGAAGCAGACGGCGTAGCTAATCAAGGCCGCGGCGGAATGATCCCGCGCCACCCACAACAAGGAGAGCGCTCCGGCCAGCAGCAGCACATTCATCGCGATACCCACCACGCGAATGGAAAAGCGATCCAGGAGCCAGCCGCTGCACAATCCCCCCAGGGCGGCAAATCCCGCCGTGGATCCCAGCACGATGGATGAAAGCAGGGGCGAGAATCCCGCGCCTTCGACCACCGATGGTTGGTGAGTGAGCAAGCCGCCGTAAGTCAAATAGAAGAACAAGGTCGTGAGGGCAATCATCCAAAACGTTGCCGAGCCCAACAGGTCGCGCAACGATCCAGCAGGTACCGCCGCCGCGGCCGCCTCTGCAGCGCCCGGCGCGTCGGGGGTCAAGGGATCGCCGTCCAGTCCCAGTCCGAACTCGCGCGGTGAGCGGGGGCCCTTGATCACGAGCATGGGCAGAAGCCCGATAGTCAGCAGGCCCGCGGCGATGCCTAGGCATGCGGTGCGCCATCCCGAATGAGCAATGATGAGTCCGGTCAGAGGCACGAGCACCATGCCGCCGATGTGCCAGCCGGCCCACACCGTTCCAAGGCCAAGCGAATAATGCCGTGAGAACCAGCGCGACACGGTGTAGGGCAGAGTCACCGCGAACATCACTTTGCCCACGCCCATGGCTGCGCGCAGCGCGTACATTTCGCCGAAAGCGGACACCGTCGATAACAAGGCCACGCAGAGCGCCTCGATGAGAATGCCGGCGATCAGCAATCGAGTCGCGCCGAAGCGCTTGATGGCGGCGCCTCCCAGCAGGATAAGCGGCGCGCTGAGCCAGAACGCGGTCACGAGGCCGCCGGTTGCGGCGCGGCTCCAATGAAACTCTTCGGTCAGGGGAGGAACGAGCAGTACGAAGCAGTACAGTCCGCCCCCATACACCATGAAACCGGCCATGAACAACGCGGCGAGAACTTTGTAGCCATGATAGATAGGTTTCATGGCCGGCTATCGTACAGGTGTTTGCTTGAAAAACTTGCGGCTCGTGAGTTTGAGGCGTCTGAATTGGGGCACCCGCGCGTATCTACATTGCTGACACTCATCAGTATTCACGCTAATGTATCGACATCGGAAATCAGCTTCGGCGCGCGATGAGCCCGCCGCTGCTGCAACGGGGATATTCGGCATGACGAGTGTGCTGCGCGTGAACGGCGATCGCTTGTGGTCGCGGCTGATGCAAATGGCTGAAATCGGAGCGACCGCTCACGGCGGCTGCAATCGACAGGCGCTGACCGATGCCGACATGGACGGCCGCAAACTACTGGCGCGCTGGGCGGAGGCGGCCGGCTGCCGGGTGCGTGTCGATGCGGTGGGAAACATGTTCGTCCGCCGCCCGGGGCTTGAAGAAGCGCTGCCCGTCGTCATGACCGGCAGTCATCTCGACACTCAGCCGACGGGCGGCAAATTCGACGGGGTGTACGGCGTGCTGGCGGGACTCGAGGTGATCGAGTCGCTCAACGAACACGCCGTGGCCACGCGGCATCCCATCGAACTGTCGGTGTGGTGCAATGAGGAGGGCAGCCGCTTTCCCATGGCGATGATGGGTTCGGCCGTTTGGTCGGGACGGTTGGCGCTCGATGCCGCGTATGCGTTGACCGACCGCGCCGGCCTTAGCGTGCGCCAGGAATTGCAGCGCGCGGGAATAGCGACGGGGAGCCCCGTGCAGCGCCAAGCAGTCAAAGCTTCTTTCGAGGTACACATCGAGCAGGGGCCCGTGCTCGAACAAAAATCTAAGACCATCGGCGTGGTCACGGGCGTGCAGCATATGAGCCGGCATGAGGTCGTGGTCGAGGGCCAGGAGGCTCACGCCGGACCCACTCCCATGGATATGCGGCGCGATCCGATTCGCGTGCTGGCCGACCTCTTGCCGGCGCTGTATGCGGCGGCTGCGCAGCGCGGCAAGGATGCGCGCCTCACGTTCGGTTTCATCGAAACCTTGCCGGGATCTCCCAACACGGTTCCGGGGCGCCTGCGATTCACCGTGGATATCCGGCATCCCGACGCGGGTCAGTACGGCGCATTGCGTGAAGAAATGAATCAATTGGTATTCGCAGCGCTGGCGCGGCACTCGCTCAAGGGCGATATCCGCTGCGTATGGGAAGCGCCGGGGGTGACGTTCGATTCGGACTGTGTCGCGGCGATGCGCGGCGCGACCGCGGCGCTCGGTTTCGATGCCATGGAGATGGTCAGCGGCGCCGGCCACGATTCCTGCAATGTGTCGGCGGTGGTGCCGACGGCCATGGTGTTCGTGCCCTGCGCCGGCGGCCTCAGTCATAACGAGGCAGAAAACGCGCAGCCCAGCGATCTCGCGGCCGGCGCCGATGTGTTGCTGCACGCGATGCTGACCATGGCGATCGACGCGAAGAAATAAGCGTGGCGACGAAAAAATCGTCCACGCCCAAGCGCATTGAGCGCAAGCGCGCGGCCGCGAAGAAACCTGCCGCCCGGAAAAACGACCCGCTGTACAACCAGTCCGTCGAAAAAGCGCTGGCCATTTTCGAAGCATTCGGCGAGCAGGGGCGGGCGCTGAATCTCGGCGAGATCGCCCTCGCCACGGCCATGACCAAGAGCTCGGCGCAGCGCTGTACGCACACCCTGGAGAAGCTGGGCTACTTGCACCGCGATGCGCAGCTCAAGCGCTGGGTGCTGTCGCCGCGCTCCTTGGGGCTCGCCAATGCCTATCTCACGGGACATCCGCTGCTCGAACAGGCAACGACGCACTTGGTGGACTTGAATCAGGTCAGCGGTGAGTCCGTGTCTCTCTCGGAGCCCGACGATACTGATATGGTGTATATCGCACGCTTTCCGAGCCGCAAGCGATTTTTCATTCATATGCCGGTGGGGCATCGGCTGCCGATGTACTGCACCGCAGCCGGACGTGCGTACCTCTCTGCGTTGCCCGAGGCGGAGGCACACCTCATTCTGCGGCGCTCGATCATGCGCAAGTTCACCCCCAATACGACTGTCGATCCCGAGCGGGTGCTGGCACTGATCCAGGCAGCCCGCAAGGCCGGTTATGCCTGGGCGGACCAGGAGTCGTATCGCGGTGACCTGACCTTGGGCGCGGCAATCTTAGGCGATGACGGCCGGCCGATCGCGGCCGTGAACATCTCCGGTCCGACCAGCCGCTGGACCATGGACGAGCTACGCGACAAGCTGTCCTCGGTGCTGCTGGAGACCGCCCGTGCGGCGTCGAGCGGCATTGCTGCGCGTTTGAACGAGCGCTGATTATTTCCGTTTGACGGACCTTGCAGCCTCCCCTACAGTGTTGGTATATCGATACAATTGTATCGATTATCGATTTCCGAATGTCTAAGCAGTAGGGAGCATCGCATGCGTTCCACCATCGTGAGTCTCGTCGGCATTGCGCTCCTGAGCGCCGTGGCAACGTCACCCAGTCTTGCCGCCGACACTGCGGCAGTGGCCGACGAGGCTCTGGCCGAAGTCATCGTGACCGCCGAGCGCCGCAGTGAGCGGGCGCAGGACGTTCCGGTGGCCATCACGGCGATTTCGTCCGCCGAATTGTCGGCACGCGGCGTGCGCCAGGCCGCGGACATCGTCGCCGCGGTCCCCAATCTGACGGTGAGTTCGGCCTATGGCGATGAGGCGCAACCGAGTTTCACTCTGCGCGGCGTCACGACGAATGATTTCAGCCAGAACCAAAGCAGCCCCATCGCCATGTACGTGGACGAGGTCTACAAGAGCGTGGGAGCCTTGCAGGCGCTGCAAGTCTATGACCTCGATCGGGTCGAGGTTCTGCGCGGCCCGCAGGGCACGCTCTACGGCAAGAATGCCACCGGCGGCGCCATCAGCTTTTATTCGAAGAACCCCAGCCTGTCGAGCTACGACGGCTATGCGACCTTGGGTGTCGGCAACTTCGACTCCCGCCACGTCGAGGCCGCGGTGGGCGGCCCCATCATCGACGGGGTGCTGGGTTGGCGCGGCGCGGTCCTCTACGAGAAGCGTCGCGGCTGGGTGGACAGCATCGTCCCGGGAGTCAAGCCGCTGAACGGTGTCGATGCCCTGGCCGGCCGGTTCTCCTTGCTGTTCCAGCCGAGCGACACTTTCTTCGCCTTGCTGAAACTCTCGGCCAGCCGCTCGGGCGGCAGTCCCTACGGCGCGCACGCGCTCAACAACGATCCGAACGTCACGGGATTCTCCGGTGACATCGGCTGGTTTCAAAACGGCGCCAAGTACGCCATCGACAAGAATATTCGCAATGACGGCGCATCGCTGAAGCTGGAGTGGCAATTCGCGCCGCATCTGACGCTCACTTCGGTGACCGGCTTCGATTACGGCCGGTGGTACGAAAAGAGCGATGACGGCGGCCTGCCCGTGTACCTCGACGATCCAAATACGTATTTCTCCAGCGTCAACTCGCTCTCCCAGGAAGTGCGGATCTCCTCGCACGACACCGGGGCTTTGACCTGGCTTGCCGGCGCCTACTACGGCCGTGACGCCGAACACGCGACGGTTCAGTTCCATTTTTTCGACGGCTTTCCCGGTGCGTTCTCTCTCCCCTCGGGGCAGAAGCTGTACGGATTCGACGAATACAACAACTTCGATCAAATCCGCGCGACCAAGGCGGCATTCGTGAATGCGACCTTCGCCGTCACTCCGACGGTGACCTTCCGCGCCGGCGTGCGCTACACCAAGGATGATCTGTCGGTGCGTAATTTCTATGCGCTCGAGGGCGGCTTGCTCGCTGCGCCGACCACGCTGTTGCTCGACGACACCACGACCCTGTGGACTCAGACCATCGGCGCGGTGCCGGCGACTTATGCGCAGTTTCAAACCGGTTTGCAGGCGCAGGCGGCGCGGCATCCCGAACTCGGTCAATCGAACAGCAATGTCAGCGCCAAGGCCGGTGTCGACTGGAAACCCAGCGACGATGTGCTGACTTACTTCAGCTTCAGCCAGGGCTATCGCGGCGCGGCGTTCAACGGTCAGGCGTACAACTCGGCGGAAGAACTCACCTTCGCCCAGCCTGAGAAGCTCAATTCCTATGAAATCGGCGTGAAGTCCGAGTGGTGGGAACATCGGGCGGTTCTCAATGCCGCCGTATTCCATTACGACTACCGCAATCAACAGTTTCTCGACACCTTCGCGCTGGCGAACGGCGGTGGCACCGGCTTTCATACCGTCAATGCGCCGAAGTCGCGCGTCGACGGCGCGGAAGTCGAGTTCCGTGCCAAGGTCGATGCCGACCTGTCCCTGGGCGCGAGCATCGGAATTTTACAATCCAAGTACATTGATCTGTTTCTGCATGGCGCCCAGCGCGATGGCAACCGGCTGATCGGCGCACCGAATTTCAACGCCGGCGCGAACGCCGATTGGCGTTTCGCGAGACTCGCCATCGGCGACCTGCACCTGAATCTCAATGCAAATTATTATTCCAAGCAGTACTACGATGCGTTGAACACCGAGCGCACCTCGCAGGACGGATATGCGCTGATCAACGGCCGGATCGCCCTGCTGCATTCCATCGAACATCAGTACGAAGTCGCGGTGTGGGGCAAGAACCTCGCGGACAAGCAGTATCTGGTGTATGGCTTGCCGCAGAAGGAGCCCTCCGACGGCGGTCTCGGCTTCGATTACGCGCTGGTCGGTGAGCCGCGCACCTACGGTTTGGAATTGACCGCGAGATTCTGAGGTGAACGAACGGGCCGGGCAGTCGTTGTGGTCGGCGACGGCCCCACCATTGGAGCCGTTCGCGGCGTTGCGCGAGGCGCTGCAAGCCCAGGTCGCGGTGATCGGCGCAGGCTATACCGGTTTGTCGGCGGCGCTGCACTTAAGCGAGGCGGGCCGCGACGTCGTGGTGCTCGATGCCCTGGGCGTGGGCGACGGTGCGTCGGGGCGTAACGGCGGGCAGGTGATCCCGGGCCTGAAGTACGATCCCGACACGTTGGAAGAAATGGGTGGGAAGCATTGGGGCCCGAGATGGGTGGCCACGGTTGCCGACGGACCCGATCTGGTATTCGAACTGATTCGGCGCCACGGCATTGAATGCGAGGCGCTGCGCAGCGGCTGGCTGCAGCTCGCCACCTCCCAGAGCACGCTGGCACCCATCGAGGCGCGGGTCCGCCAATGGCAGGCGCGCGGCGCCGCGGTCGAGCGCCTCAGTGAGGCGGAGGCCGCCCGCCTCACAGGAACTCAGCGCTATGTCGGCGGCTTGCTCGATCGTCGTGGCGGGACCGTGCAACCGCTGGCCTATGTGCGCGGGCTTGCCGCCGCGGCACGGCGCGCGGGAGTACGGATCTTTACCCACAGCGCCGCGATTAATCTCAAGCGCTCCGGCGAGGACTGGTTGATTCGCACCCCCGCGGGCAGTGTTGCCTGTCGCCAAGTGGTGCTTGCCACCAATGCCTACTCCGATCAATTCGTGGAGCCCCTGCAAAGGACCATCGTCGCGGTGCCGTCCATGCAAGTGTCCACCGTACGGCTGCCGCCGGAATTGAGCCGGACGATTTTGCCCGAACGGCAAGCGGTGTCGGATACCTGGCGACTGTTGCGCTATTTTCGGCTGGATGCGCAATGCCGCCTGATCATGGGGTCGCGCGGGGTGTTCGGCGATGTGCCGCCGGCCAGGGCGGCAAAACTTCACTATCGCGCTGTTCGTGAAATCTATCCGCAGCTCGCCGGCATTGCCTTCGAGCACCACTGGTCCGGATTCGTCGCCATGACGCCCGATCATCTGCCGCATTTGCACGAGACTGCTCCCGGCATCGTGGCGGGCCTCGGCTACAATGGGCGAGGCGTGGCCATGGCGACCATGATGGGCAAGCTGCTGGCGCGACGTTTGCTCGGCGAGCAGGCCGAGGAGTTGGGCTTTCCCGTGACGCCGATGCGGCCCATGGCCTTGCATCGCTTCAGCCGCCTTGCGGCCGGCGCGGCGATTCAGTATTTGCGCGCGCTCGACGGGTTGACGAGGATGCGAGAGAGAATCAGACGCCGTTGAGCGCGGCGCCATCCAGAGCGCGTTCTGACGCGCGCCGCGCGCGCTCTCGATTGATGGCCGTGCGAAGCGCCGCAGCCGCCGCGCGAATGGCGCCGGGCGAGCCGCCACCGGCATAGATGATGTTGCGCGAGGAACTGATCAGCAGTCCGGCTCCGTGCGCGTCGAGCCCTGCCGCCAGCGTGGCTTCCAGATCCCCGCCCTGTGCGCCGATACCAGGCACCAGGAAGGGCACGTCGGGATGCGCTTGGCGCAGCTCCGCCATTTCCCGCGGATAGGTCGCCCCGACGACCAACATCAAATTGTCTCGGTGGTTCCAATGGTCGGCCGCCTGGGCCACCCGCCGGTACAGCGGCAGACCGTCGATGAGCAGATCCTGAAAGTCCTTGGCGCCGGGATTTGAGGTTCGGCACAGCAGAATGGCGCCGCGGTCCGGCCGGGAGAGAAACGGCCGCACCGAGTCCTCTCCCATGTAGGGATTCACGGTGACGGCATCGGCGGCGTAGCGGTCGAATGCCTCGCGCGCGTAGGCCTCGGCGGTGTTGCCAATGTCGCCGCGCTTCGCATCGAGAATGACCAGCGCCGCGGGCGCCCGTTCACGGATATAGCGAATGCTCGCCAGCAGCTGATCTTCCGCGCCGAGCGCGCTGTAGAAGGCGATCTGCGGTTTGTATGCCGCGGCGATGTCCGCGGTGGCATCGACGATGCGGCGGTTGAAGGCGTACAGGGAAGCGGCGTCGTCTTGCAGGTCGGTCGGCAGCTTGGCGGGATCAGGATCCAGGCCGACGCAAACCAGGCTGCCGCTCGATTGGATCGCTTGGGCCAGCCGTTCCGCAAAAGTCATGCTCACGGCAGCATATTAACCAAGGTATCCCGGGATGGCGAGCGCCAGGACGTTTAGGGAGTATGCTTATCGGTTCCCATGAGCACCGCCCTACCCATTAAGCCCCGCACCGGTCCGCGATTGGTGCTGCAGCCGCCGAGTCGTCGCTCGGCCAGGCACACCAGCACGACCGCCCTGAAGCGATTCTTTTCCATCGCCGACGCCTGGGAGCTCTCACCGCTGCAGCAATGCCGGCTGCTCAAGATTCCATCCCCGCAGGTGCTGGAGCGTTACCGGCTCGGTCAGGCGCCACGGCTTTCGGCAACGCAGCAAGAACGGGCGGCGCTCATGGCCAACATCCAGTTTTCGCTGACGGCAGGCACAAGTTTGGCGGATAGAGCGTGGGCATGGGTGCATGCCCCGCATGCAACGGCGCCGTTCGACGGCGATAGCCCACTTTACTTCATGCTAGAGAACGGCTTGCCGGCGATGCGGGAAGTGGCCCGGTTGCTGGTGCGGCAAAGCGAACCGCGCTGAGCGCGCTCGTGCTATCGCCCCTCATAGTGACTCAGCTATAGTGGTGAGTCATTCCGATGCGAATGTGGCGGAATTGGTAGACGCGCCAGACTTAGGATCTGGTGGGGTAACCCGTGCGAGTTCGAGTCTCGCCTTTCGCACCAATTAAAACGCCTTGAATCAACAACTTAGGTCAAAACACTGTGCCAACGGCGGCTGGTACAGTATCTACGTGTGGGATGGTTCCACCTTTGCAGGGCACACGCTGTTCCAGCACCAGCATGGCGTCACTCGATCGGAATCTCTACGTCCCTGTAGCTGCCTGGGGTGACCATCTTAATTGCAGCGACGATTTTCTCAACGTGAAGCTTGATGAGATCCCAGTTGTTCGTGCTCAAAATCAGCAGCGCCATTTTCCGGCCCTGCAAATTTTGCTGGTAACTCAACCCCTGATCGGCACTGATAAACAGCTCGAATCCTGCCTTTTCCGCGACATCCAATAATGCGCCGTTCTTGAAACTGGACCACCCTTGATACCAAGTCGTAACAACGTAATGCTCGTCCCCAATGAGGAGTCGCAGCTTCTGAGGCACGTTCTCATCGAGGATCACTTTCACTAGGCAGGCATCGTGTCGCGCGGCGTTTCTGCACTCTTGGCCGCGAATTCCAGCACAGTTTTAATTTGCTCACGCGTGACGTGGAAATTCTCAAGCACCTCGTCAATCGAAGAGGTTTTCAAGTTTTCGAAAATCGCTGCTACCGGCACGCGCGTACCACGAAACACCCACGCTCCGCTGACTTTGCCAGGAATGCTTTCCACAGCAGGACATTGTGACCAATCAAGATTTGCCATGGGGATATCCTCCTGTTCGTCGTGAACTTTCTACCACGACCAGCAGCAACCATTCTAATCCTTCCAGAACTTTTTGAACCGCTCAGGAGAAAGCTTCGTGTGTCCACGGTGTGCCGGATGTTCTTGTGCCCCAAGTACGGCTGCACGGCGCGCGTGTCGTGGCCGTCATTGGCGAGCTTGTAGCCGGTGGGATGCCGCAGCATGTGCGGATGAATCGGCAAGGGCAACAGCGGGCAGATAGGGGAGGCGCCGGCTTGGTATTTATTTCTCCATATATCGTTGTGGGCCATCGAGAGCGGCAAGACTCGAGGTCGGGTGGGATGGTGGGCTATTTGCGGCGACTTTGGAGAAGTCCTGGGGCCAACGATTTTACGAGCTCGCCGTGCTGACGCCGGGCAACTTTCTGCAGCGAGAACACGCCGGCGGCCGATTAAGTCTACCCGAGAGACCCTGAAAGGACGCGCGCACTGTAGCGTGCCAGGGAGAGTGCCGTGCGCTGCGCCGCAACGTGTCCAAAAGTGTGCCAAAGGGCCAGTGGGCCGCCCAAACGTGTATCATGGCGGCCCGCTGTGCCAGAGCAAGTGGTTGATTGCGCAGGCTACTAGGAAGCTCGAGTCTCGCCTTTCGCACCAACGCCGGCCGCCATTGCTGACACAACATTACTAAACCACGAGGATTGACATGCAGGTTTCCGTTGAGAGTATCAGCAAGTTAGAGCGTCGCATGCAAGTGCAGGTGCCCGCCGAACGCGTCACCCAAGAGATCGCCGCGCGCTTGAAGAATCTGAGTCGCACCGCACGACTGAACGGTTTTCGCCCGGGCAAGGCGCCGCTCACCGTCATCCGCCGGCAGTTCGGCATGCAGGTTCACCGCGAAGTGATTGGCGAGCTGTTGCAGTCGAGCTTTGCCGAGGCGGTTACCGAGAAGAAACTCTCGCCGGCGGGCAATCCGCGCATCGAACCGCAGAGCATCGATGAGGGCCAGGACCTTACCTATACCGCGACCTTCGAGGTTTTCCCCGAAGTCACGCTGCAGCCGATCGCCACTCTGGAACTGGAGCGGATCACCGCGCAAGTCACGGAGAGCGATATCGATGGCATGATCGAGCGGCTGCGCAAACAGCAAATGAAATACGCAAAGGTCGAACGCGCCGCGGCGACGGGCGACAAGGTCAGCATCGATTTCATCGGGAAAATCGATGGCGTCGAGTTTGCCGGCGGCAAGGGCGAGAACATCGCAATTGTCCTGGGCGAAGGACGCATGCTGCCGGAACTGGAGCAGGGTTTGGTCGGCGCCGCGTCGGGCGAACATCGCGATATCAATGTGAATTTCCCCGCCGATTACCGTGCCACGGAGCTTGCCGGCAAGCTCGCGACATTCAGCACGGACATCAAGGGGGTCGAGGAGCCGGCACTGCCGGAAATTGACGAGGAGTTCTGCAAGTCCTTTGGGGTCACCGAGGGCGGCGTTGCCAAGCTGCGCGAGGATGTGGCGGCCAATATGCGCCGCGAGCTCGAGCAGAACCTGCGCAACCGCAACAAGGCGGCGGTGATGGAAAAGCTCTACCAGGCCAATCCCATCGACGTGCCCAATGCGTTGATCGAAGGCCAGGTCCGGGACATGCAGGTCGAAGCCATGCGCCGCTCCGGGGCCAAGGATGCATCGCAGGCGCCGCCGCGCGAGCCGTTCGTGGAGCCTGCGCGCCGCCGTGTGGCGCTAGGACTCCTGTTTAACGACGTCATCCGTCGCGAGAATCTGGTGCTCGACCCGAAGCGCGCCGATGAGCGCTTGGACGAAATGGTGGGAGCGTACGGCGATGCCGCGGCCTTAAAGCGCGCCTATCAGCAAAACCCCGATGCCATGCGTCAGGTGGAGGGGCTTGCGCTTGAGGACCAGGTCATGGATTGGATTCTTGACCATGCTAAGGTGCGTGAGACCGCGTCAAGCTTCAAAGAGGTGATGAACTTCGAGGGGTGACCTGTTCGCGGACCGTCCCTTGAAATGGGGCGGAAAAGTCCTCACAGAGCAGTACGGGTAGGAATTTAGTTCAAACTGGCAGGTATTCATGACGACGCGCGCACTTAACTTAGTTCCGATGGTGGTCGAACAGACCGCTCGCGGCGAGCGGGCTTACGACATCTATTCGCGCTTGCTCAAAGAGCGCTTGATATTCATCGTCGGTCCGGTCGAGGACTACATGGCGAACTTGGTGGTGGCGCAGCTTCTGTTCCTGGAGTCAGAGAACCCCGAGAAGGACATCGCCATCTATATCAATTCGCCCGGCGGTTCGGTGAGCGCGGGCCTTGCCATCTACGACACCATGCAGTTCATCAAGCCCGATGTGAGCACCATTTGCGTCGGCTTGGCGGCCTCGATGGGCGCGGTTCTGCTGGCGGGCGGTGCCGCGGGCAAGAGGTACACATTGCCGAATTCGAAGATCATGATTCACCAGCCGTCAGCCGGGTTTCAGGGTCAGGCATCGGATATCGACATTCATGCCCGGGACGTCATGGAGACCAAGCATCGCCTGAACGGCATTTTGGCCAAGCACACGGGTCAAACCGTCGAGCGGGTCAAGCAGGACAGCGACCGGGACAACTTTATGACAGCCGAGACTGCCCGGGCCTATGGTTTGGTGGATTCGATGTTGGAAAAACGAGGCGACATCCCCTCAAAGGCCTAATAAGGCCCCCAGGCCGCCTGAGTGCGGACCCCGGTCACAGCCCGCGAGCCCTTATCTTTGCGTGAGGTCGGCCGGGTGCTATATAGTCGGTACTGTAGCTGCTTTCCCCGAGGATTTTCGGGGCTGGCGGTCAATTTGAGGACAGCATGAGCGAAGATTCGCGCAGCAAACATGATGACGGCAAGCTGTTGTATTGCTCCTTCTGCGGGAAGAGCCAACACGAGGTTCGGAAACTCATCGCCGGCCCTTCGGTATTCGTCTGCGACGAATGCGTGGAGCTGTGCAACGATATAATCCGCGAAGAGCTCGAGGAGCGCGCCGAGCGGACCCGCGATAAGCTCCCCAAGCCCCAAGAAATCAAGAAAGTCCTCGATGAGTACGTCATCGGCCAGGAGCGCGCCAAACGGGTGCTGTCGGTGGCCGTGTACAACCATTACAAGCGATTACAGACGCGCGGCGCCGAAGGTGTCCGCTCGCGCGATGAAGTAGAGCTCGCCAAGAGCAATATTCTGCTGATCGGGCCCACCGGGTCCGGCAAGACCTTGTTGGCCGAGACTCTGGCCCGGCTGCTCAACGTGCCGTTCACCATCGCCGATGCCACGACGCTGACCGAGGCCGGGTATGTCGGTGAGGACGTCGAAAACATCATCCAGAAGCTATTGCAGAAATGCGATTACGACGTGGAGAAGGCGCAAACCGGCATCGTTTATATCGACGAAATCGACAAGATCTCGCGCAAATCCGACAACCCCTCGATCACCCGCGATGTGTCGGGAGAGGGCGTGCAGCAGGCGCTGCTCAAGTTGATCGAAGGCACGATTGCCTCGGTGCCGCCGCAGGGAGGGCGCAAGCACCCGCAGCAGGAATTTCTGCAGGTGGATACGACCAATATTCTGTTTATTTGCGGCGGCGCATTCGCCGGTCTCGAAAAGATCATCATGAACCGCACGCACAAGAGCGGCATCGGCTTCGTCGCCGAAGTGCGTGAGCAAAATGCCCGTCCGCACGGCAACGACGTATTCCATGACACCGAGCCTGAGGATTTGATCAAGTACGGCCTCATCCCCGAATTCGTCGGCCGCCTGCCGGTGGTCGCGACTCTGGAAGAACTGGACGAGGACGCGTTGATTTCCATCTTGATGCAGCCGAAAAACGCTCTTACCAAGCAGTATCGGAAGCTGTTCGACATGGAAGGCGTGGAATTGGATTTCCGCGAAGATGCACTGCGGTCCGTGGCACGCAAAGCCATGCAGCGCAAGACCGGCGCCAGGGGCCTGCGCACCATTCTCGAGAATGTGTTGCTCGACACCATGTACGACCTGCCTTCCTTGCGCAATGTGCAGAAAGTCGTGGTCGATGAGCAGGTGATCGAAGGCCAAAACAAACCCTACATAATTCACCGTACCGAGGAAACTCGTTTGGTGGCTCCAGTTGAGGAACAGCGGCGACCCACGGGCTCGGACCATCTCTAAATCCAAGCTTGAAACCAGTCTGGCCGGCCGCATGTACCTTGGCGTATTGACTACATGCATGCCATAACCATAAGGCCAGCCTAGTGAGCGACGAACCCGTCATCGATTCCCCTGAAGAAGCCGTGCCCGCACTGAGCGGCATGCCCGTCCTGCCGCTGCGCGACGTGGTGGTCTACCCGCACATGGTGATCCCGCTGTTCGTCGGGCGGGAGAAGTCCATCGTCGCGCTGGATTTGGCCATGAAGTCCGACAAGCGGATTCTTCTGGTCGCCCAGAAGCAGGCCGATGTCGACGATCCGAAGGCCGAGGACCTGTACCGCGTCGGTACGGTGGCGACCATCCTGCAGTTGCTCAAGCTGCCGGACGGCACCGTCAAAGTGCTGGTGGAGGGCGTTGATCGCGCCAGCATCGAGAAGCTGGTCGAGGGTGAATTCTTCTCCGCCGAAGTGACGCCCATGCCGGACGTCGAGCGCTACGAAGAGCGTGAAATGGATGTGCTGACGCGCTCCGTCATTACCCAGTTCGAGCAATATGTCAAATTGAACAAGAAGGTGCCGCCGGAGATCCTGACTTCGCTGGCGGGCATCGAGCAGGCCGGCCGACTGGCGGACACTGTCGCCGCGCATATGTCCTTGAAGCTGTCCGAGAAACAAAGAGTTCTCGAGATCCCCGACGTGCGCAAGCGCCTCGAACACATGCTGGCCGTCATCGAAGGCGAGATGGACGTGCTGCAGATCGAGAAGCGCATTCGCGGCCGCGTCAAACAGCAAATGGAAAAGAGCCAGCGCGAGTACTACTTGAATGAGCAGATGAAGGCCATTCAAAAGGAACTGGGCGAGCTCGACGATGCGCCGAATGAAATCGGCGAATTGGAAAAACGCATCAAAGCCGCGGGCATGCCGAAAGAGGCGCGCGACAAGGCGAACTCCGAACTCTCCAAGCTCAAGTTGATGTCGCCCATGTCGGCCGAGGCCACGGTGGTGCGCAATTACATCGACTGGCTGGTGAAGTCGCCGTGGAAGAAACGCAGCAAGGTGCATCTCGACATCACGGCCGCGGAAAAGGTTTTGGAAGCCGATCACTACGGGCTCGAGAAGGTCAAAGAACGCATTGTCGAATATCTCGCCGTGCAGCAGCGGGTGAAGAATCTGCGCGGACCGATTTTGTGTTTGGTCGGCCCGCCGGGCGTCGGCAAGACCTCGCTGGGTCAAAGCGTGGCGCGCGCCACGCAACGCAAATTCGTGCGCATGTCCTTGGGCGGCGTGCGCGATGAGGCGGAGATCCGTGGGCACCGGCGCACCTACATCGGATCCATGCCGGGCAAGATCATTCAGAATCTCGCCAAATGCGGCGTACGGAATCCTTTGTTCCTGCTGGACGAGATCGACAAGATGTCGACGGATTTTCGCGGCGATCCGTCTTCCGCGCTGCTCGAAGTGCTCGATCCGGAGCAGAACAGCACCTTCAACGATCATTACCTGGAAGTGGATTTCGATCTGTCCGAGGTCATGTTCGTGTGCACGGCCAACAGCCTGAATATTCCTGCGCCGCTGTTGGATCGTATGGAAGTGATCCGCCTGCCGGGTTACACCGAGGATGAAAAGAGCAACATTGCGCGCCGCTACTTGCTGCCCAAGCAGGTGAAGCAGAACGGCTTGAAGCCAGATGAGCTGGTGGTGGCGGATGAGGCGATTCACGACATGATCCGCTTCTACACGCGCGAGGCCGGCGTGCGCAATTTGGAGCGCGAGCTGTCGAAGATCGGCCGCAAGTCGGTCAAGCAATTACTGCTGGCGCCCGCCGAGAAGACGGTGACGGTGGATTCGAAGAATCTCGACAAGTATTTGGGCGTGCGGCGCTTCCGATACGGCAAGGCCGAGGAGAGCAATCGGGTCGGCCAGGTCACGGGACTCGCCTGGACCGAGGTCGGCGGCGAGCTATTGACCATCGAGGCCGCGGTGGTCGCGGGCAAGGGCAAGCTCACGCATACCGGCCAGTTGGGCGAGGTCATGCAGGAATCCATTCAAGCCGCGATGACGGTGGTGCGCAGCCGCTCCGCCATGCTGGGCTTGGAGGTGGATTTCTATCAGAAGGCCGATGTGCATATTCACGTACCTGAGGGCGCCACGCCGAAGGATGGACCGAGCGCCGGTGTCGGCATGTGCACCGCATTGATTTCCGCGCTCACCAAGATTCCGGTGCGCTCGGATGTGGCCATGACGGGGGAAATCACCCTGCGCGGCGAAGTGCTGCCGATCGGGGGTCTGAAAGAGAAGTTGTTGGCGGCGCACCGCGGCGGCATCACCACCGTGCTGATCCCCGACGACAACACCAAGGATTTGGCCGAGATTCCCGACAATATCAAGGCAAAGCTCGATATCAAGCCGGTGAAGTGGATTGACGAAGTACTGCAAGTGGCGCTGACGCACATGCCCGTGCCTCTGCCGTCCGCCGAGGCCAAAGCCGCGGAGGTCATTGCCGGAGAGAAGCGCCGCCGCAAGCCGGCGCGGGTTAAGTCACAGGTGCGGGCGCACTGACGCCAACAGCTCGGCGAGGCGGCGGATATCAGATCAGATCTTTGACGATGGTCTCGACCTGTCGCTGCAGCGCCGGGAAATCGTTTTGAATGGTCTTCCAGACGATCTCGAGGTCCACCCTGAAATATCCGTGCGCGAGCGCGTTGCGCATCTCGTAGGCGTTCAGTAAAGGTAGGTCTTGGTGAGCGGCAGCGAATTCTGGACAATTACGCTCGATGTTGCGGCTCGTCTCGCCGATGATCTCGAAGTTACGAATTACCGCGTCCTGAATGAGATCGCTCGTAAGAAAGTCATGCTCGGCTGTGTCGCAGGTGTAGCGCTGGATGCGCGTGATTGCCTGCAGGATGTGGCCGAGGTATTCCGCCGCACGCGCTGTCTTATCGGTCATGTGGACGTCAGAGAGGTCGGGCTTCGGCGAGCACGGCGGCCCGGATATGTTCCGGCAGTGCCTTGGGCGTCAGCACGTCTACCGTCACGCCCAAGAGCTCGCGCAACTCGCGCCGGATTGCACCGATGTCAAACAACGTCGTCTCCGGCGTCGGATCGATCAGGATGTCGAGATCGCTCAATTCCGAGTCTTCGCCGCGCGACACCGAGCCAAACACGCGCGCGTTACTGGCGCGGTGCGATTCGATCACCTGGCGGATCGCGGCGCGATGCATACGCAGGGCTTCGGAGGGTTTCATAGGTCCATTCTCACCGATTCGTGCATTGGCAGCTATCGATCCTTCCAAAGATCCGTGTATCTCCAGGATCGGGCACGAGGCCTGACTTCAAATCCACGTGCTCCTAGCGGCCCGCTTGGGCTCATACCTCATTGCACAAGACTGGACTAGCCAAGCGGAAGTCCCTCGCGTAGACTTCCGCGCCTCTTACCAGAGGGTGCTTAGCTCAGCTGGTAGAGCATCGCCTTTACACGGCGAGGGTCGGGGGTTCGATCCCCTCAGCACCCACCAACAGCGGAGTGGTAGTTCAGCTGGTTAGAATACCGG
>JANYJY010000055.1 GCA_025358295.1 Gammaproteobacteria bacterium | reverse complement strand
CCAGTATGACTTTGCGGGCTGTACTTTGAACACTCCGGACACTTTGCCCGGCCCCGGCAAATTGAAATGCGGCGGTTCGAGCTCGAGCGCGACCGGCCGCTTCCTGTTGTTGGGCATCACAGCGCCCAGCTCGGTGGGTGTGCTGGCCAATAACACGGTCAAGGCCGGCGGCTATGTGCCCTACACCTCCGCCGACTCCTACAACTACGGCGCATTGAGCTACTTGCAGCGCGCTGCGGAGCGCTATACGGCCGGCTCATTCATCAACTACGACATCAACGACAACACGAACGTTTATTCGGAGTTCATGTACGCGCGCAATACCTCAGCGGCCCATTTCGGCCCGAGCGGTGAGTTCGCCTTCGGCACGCCGACCGTCAGCTGCTCCGCGCCCGGTACAGCGAATTACAATCCGCTGATCTCGGCCCAGGAACGCGGGGTTCTGTGCAACCCGGCCAATGTCGCCGCCAACCAGGCTGCCTTCGGCGGGACGGGAACGGACATCACCTTGTATCTCGCGCGCCGCAGCGTGGAGAGCGGTCCGCGCGTCGATAACTACTCATCGAACTCCATGCGCGAAGTGCTGGGCGTCAAGGGGAAGTTTACCGATGCCATCTCGTACGACTTCTACGGCCAGGTGGGCATCACTCAGATGGAAGACATCGAGAACGGGTTCCTCGGCCAACAG
Source organism: Gammaproteobacteria bacterium (assembly GCA_025358295.1). Taxonomy (GTDB): domain Bacteria; phylum Pseudomonadota; class Gammaproteobacteria; order Steroidobacterales; family Steroidobacteraceae; genus Bog-1198. The sequence goes on along the minus strand of JANYJY010000055.1, from coordinate 3,452 downwards.
CAGATCAACAATGCGTTGCAAGCCGTGGTCGATCCCAAAACCGGTAAACCGGCTTGCGCCGCGGCCGTATCCGGCGTCGATACCACATGCGTGCCCTGGAATATTTGGGCCCCAGGCGGCGTGAATGCCGCCCAGTTGAAATACCTGGTGGTGCCGTCGAGCTATACGATCACCGCCAAGGAATACATTGCGGATGGATCGGTCACAGCCGATCTTGGCAAGTACGGCGTCCAGATCCCGACTGCGACGACCGGCCTCAGCGTCAACCTCGGTGCCGAGTATCGATCGGAATCGTACGATTTCGACCCTGATTATATCTTCGAGAACGGCTTTGCCGCCGGCGGCAATGGCGCGCAGAACCCGATTCACGGCGGGTTCCATGTCGGCGAGGTATTTGCCGAAGGCCGCATCCCCATCATGAATGAAAAGCCGGGTGCGTATGACCTATCGGCCGACTGGGGCGCTCGTTATTCGAGCTACACCTCGGGTTTCAGTACCAACACGTTCAAGTTGGGTGTCGAGTGGGCTCCTGTACAAGACGCGCGTCTGCGGGCGGGATTCAACCGCGCCATCCGTGCGCCAAGCATCGGCGACTTGTTCTCTCCCGCCGTGATCGGTGCGGGCGGTACGGCTGATCCGTGCTGGGGCAAGAAGGCGGCCGACGGTACGGTCAATGGCCACTCACTGGCATTCTGCGAAAACACGGGTGTGACACCCGGTGAATTCGGCAACATCCTGGCGAACCCGGCGGCGCAGATCAATACTTCCTTGGGCGGCAATCCGAACCTCACGCCGGAAATCGCCGACACCTACACGTACGGCATCGTCTTCCAGCCGACTTTCCTGCATGGCTTCGTTGCGTCCGTGGATTACTACCGTATCGTGATCAAGCGCACGATCCAGTCGCTGACATCGAACACGGTCATCAACAATTGCGGCCTCAGCGGCGATCCGACGCTGTGCGGACTCATTCATCGCGGTGCGGGCACGGGTTCCCTGTGGTTCAACAACACCAACTTCGTGAATACGAACGAGGTGAATATCGGTACCGTGTCCACCAAGGGCATCGACTTGGCGGCTCATTACCAAGTCGACATTGGAGCGGGAGGCAAGCTCGGGTTATCCATGTCCGGCACGCGAGTGCTTGATTTCTTGACGCAGCCGCTGACGACGGGCGGCGCGTTCAACTGCGTGGGGTACTACGGCACGACTTGCTTGGCTCCGACTCCCGCTTGGCGTCACGTCGTCAACACGACTTGGGCGGCCCCTTGGGCGGGGCTGGATGTTACCGCTCGGTGGCGCTACATAGGTCCGGTGAGTTCCGACCGGCAGAGCCAGGATCCGCAACTCTCGCAGACTTACTTCCCGGGGACCTCGCACATTGGCGGTTACTCCTATTTCGATCTGTCGGCGTCGATTCCGGCGGGATCCTCGGGTGTCACCTTCCGCTTTGGCGTCAACAACCTTGCCGACAAGGCGCCGCCGGTGGTCGCGAACGGCAACTATTCGGACTGCCCGAATACTTCCTGCAACGACAACACCTGGGTGGGTACTTACGACACTTTGGGCCGATACTTGTACGCGCATGTGAGCGCGAAGTTCTAATCGAAGCGTAAAGACTTCGAGTGCACTTGAATCGCGGCGGGCTCATGGCCCGCCGCTTTTTCATGGGCGCTAGCAATCAGGCCTGCTGGCCAATCGGGCCCGCTAGGCGAACCAGCAATTCGTCGCCACGGTGATCCGCGTGCCCGGCCCATAATAGGGCGTGACCTCATGGAGCACATAGGAGGGGAATACCACCATCTGGCCCTCGGCGAGCCGAATTTCCAAGGGTTTCAAGGCGTAGGTACGGCGCAGCGGTAGGTTCGTGGGATCCGCGAAGGCGTTCGCGCCCTGCCGCGTGTCCAGAAAGCGCAGTAAGCCGCTCTGCGGGTGGTCGGCTACCCCCTCGCCGGCACGCACACAGTACACCGCGGACCAGGAGGCCATCGGATGATTGTGGGCGATAAAGGAGCCCGCATACCGGGATATATGGAACCAGGTGTGGTTATGGAGCTTGAGCCGTCGCATATCCTCCGGCGTCAGAGTCGTGGTCTCGATCACCGTGCGCGCCACGGCATCCAGCACGAAGCGCCGCAATTCCTGAACACAGGCATCGGGCCAAAGAAACAGATTGAAGCGGCTCTCGAAAGTCTCGACCTGCGGAATGTGACTGGGCGTGAGGTTTTCGAATTCATCGGTCTCGCGCTCCAGGAATAGCGACTCGAGCTGTCGATTCAGCCGCTCGCAGGACGGCAGACGCGCCTCCGCGAATGGCACCGCGAACAGCGGATTCACCTTGACCGGGTTCACCATCGCGCCACTCCCTGTTGACCCGGCGCGACGAAACGCAGGCAGGCCGTCACCAGAACGAGGTGCTGCGTTGAGCGCAAGAGTGCGATCTCGTGAGTGAGCGAAGCCGGAAAGACGGCCAGCCGGCCGGGCTCGGGACGCCAACCAAAATGACCCGGCTTGAACGGCAGACGCATCGAGGAGGTCGTGGCATCCGCGAACATGGTGCCGAGGCGCGATTCGTAAAGCCGCAAAATCCCACTGTCCTGGCGCGCCGCCGAGGTTTCGGGCGCCGCTACACAGTAGATGGCGCACCAGGCCGCCTGCGGGTAATTGATGGCCGGCATGGCGCCATCCGGTTCTACCACCGTGAACCAACCCCGCGCCTGCAAGGTGAAGGAGCGCAGTTGCGCCTCGGTAAAGTCGTTGACGGCGTTGATCACGGTATATACGCCACGATAAATCTCCGCCGCCAGCGTGCGCACCGGTTCCTCGGGCCAATCTAGGAGATCATCACGGCTGCGGTAGCACAGGGGATCCTGTCCTGGCCGCGGGTCATCGGCGCGCATGCTCGAGGTGAACAGGGAGTACAGCACCGGGTTCAGCACTGCGGCAGCCGGCAATGGCACGACGCCGAAGGGCGTCGCGAGGATGGGCACTACGGTGGGTGGTGCGGTGTTCATGATGAAGCCGCGATATTACAGCAGCAGATATACTGGCACGATGGCGCGCGACCTCGAAGCTGACCTCAAGACACTCCGCACGGTGCTGAGCTACGCCCAGAATCGCGACTTTCAACGCGCAGGAGACTTGGCTGAGCGGACCCTCGCGAGCGGCTTCGAGCACCCGATGCTGCTCAACGTGCTGGCTACCCGGTTGGAGATCGAGGGACGGTACGAAGAGTCACTGCGGCTGCTGGAGCGTGCGGTCGCCATTTCTCCCAGCGACGTGGGCGCGCGTAACGCACTGTCACTGTGCCTGCAGCGCCTGGAGAGGCCGGCGCAGGCCCTGTACCACGTGGAAGAACTGCTGAAAAAGCATCCGGATTTGGGCTTCGCGCACGCCAACAAGGGGAATGCGCTGATCGCCTTGGGCTCGTTGGGCCGTGCCAAGCAAAGCCA
>JANYJY010000051.1 GCA_025358295.1 Gammaproteobacteria bacterium | reverse complement strand
AAGCGCTATATCGTCTATGCGTCCAGTAGGGGCAATCCCGAACACCCTGTTAATCTACGGGGGACTACGCCGCTAATATTTTTCACTCGGAAAGCAGATCGGACATGGCGAGCTATATGGAATTAATTATGTGATTTTATGGTGCGCCCGGACGGATTCGAACCGCCGACCACCTGGTTCGAAGCCAGGTGCTCTATCCAGCTGAGCTACGGGCGCAGGCGCGCAGTGTAACGCAAATTCTACGCCGCCCCACATCTCGTGACTCACACCGGCCGCTGAAATAGCAGTAGCATCAGGCCACCAGCGGCACACCCGGGTACGCAATCATGGCGACAAACCCGGTTGACCTCGGTCGAATTCAGGCATCGCTCACCAAGTCCCTGCAGCAGAATTGGAAGCTGTTTCTCACCGAGGGCATCGTGCTTCTAATCCTCGGGATACCCGCCATCGTCATTACGAACCCGAGGGCGCCGTAACTATTCCGTCGATTCGCGCCCTCAGCAGGCGCCGCTCCGGCTCGAGCGAGGCCAGCGATAAGGCCGCGCCATAGGCTTCGCGGGCCTCGTGCAAGCGTCCAAGTGATTGTAGAAATTGCCCGCGTGCGGCGTGCAGCAAGTGATATTCGCTGACCAGTCCGCGCGCCGCCAGTGAGTCGACCAGATCAAGCGCACGCGCTGCTCCGTCAACCATCGAAACCGCCACCGCGTGATTGAGCTCGATGACCGGGTTGGGTTGCAAGCGCATCAGCACTTCATAGAGCCCGACTATCTGAGGCCAATCCGTTTCTTCTTTTTTTGCCGCTCGCACGTGCAATGCGGCGATCGCGGCTTGAACCGCATAAGGGCTTACCTGCCCCGACATACTCAAGGCTGAATCGACCAACGATAGCCCCTCGTCGATCTTTGCTTGATCCCAGACTTTCCTGTCTTGATCCTCGAGCAGCACCACATCGCCGGTGGTGGTCACTCGCGCCGGCCGCCGCGCGTCATGCAGCAGCATCAAGGCAAGCAACCCCATGACAGCCGCATTCATGGGCAGCAGCTCATCGAGCAAGCGGCCCAGGCGAATAGCCTCGCCGCAAAGTTCGGCATCGACCAGCCGAGATCCCACGGTTGCTGCGTATCCTTCGGTAAACACACCATAGACCACTGCAAGCACGCCCTGAATTCGTTGATTGAACAGGTGCGGTTCCGGCGTTTCGTAGGGAATCCCGGCATCTCGAATCTTCCTCTTCGCGCGCACCAGGCGCTGTGCCATGGTCTCCTCGCTAAGCAGGAACGCGCGAGCAACGGCCTGAGTCGTGAGGCCGCACACTTCACGCAAGGTCAATGCGACGTGCGCTTCGCTGCTCAGGGCGGGATGGCAGCAGGTGAATATCAGACGCAGGCGGTCGTCGCCGAAGATCGTAGGGTCATCCTCGGATGCAACGTCGGAGTCCATCCCGATGCCGGCGGCTTCGAGATCGAGAACCTTGGTGCGAAACACCACATCGCGTCGAATCTTATCGATGGCCTTATTGCGGCCGGTCGAGATGAGCCAAGCGCTCGGATTCGCCGGCACACCGATCGCCGGCCACCGTTCGATTGCGGCGGTGAATGCCTCCTGCCGGGCTTCCTCGGCCAAATCGAAATCGCCGAGCAGGCGGATCAATGTCGCAAGCACACGACCCGCCTCTCGGCGAAAGATTTCGTCAATGGCCTGATCGACGACGCTGGGGTTCATTCACTGAGGATGCGCGAGCGTGCCGCGTCACATCTCAACCGGCCACGTGGGCCGCACTTCGATGCTGCCATGATTGGCGCCGGGAATTCGCGCCGCGATCGCGGTTGCCTCGTCGAGGTTCTTGGCTTCGATGAGGTAATAACCGCCCAATTGCTCACGCGTTTCAGCAAATGGTCCGTCGGTGATGGCCAACTTTCCGTTGCGAACGCGAACCGTGGACGCCGTCGATGTCGGCTTGAGCCGATCCCCGGCCTTGAATTGGCCACCCTGGATGATTCCCTTGGTAAAATCCATGTACTCCGCACTCATTGCCTTCAAATCGACGGGGCTTCTGGCTAACAGTTCAGCTTCATTGGAATAGATCAATAATAGGTACTGCATCTCAATCTCCTTTGTCGGCGTGATTCGCCGTTCACTAGTCGAATGACACACGGTCATTTCGACATCGAGGGCGCCAGCGGATTGATCAATAAAAGCCGCAGCCCCCAATTCGCGACCCGGGGCTCGTATTGCCATATCTGAACATAGGCGTGACTGCTGAGTTGGTTCGCGTCGCGCAGCACCCCGACGGCATACGCCAAACTGGAATCGGCCGAACGGCCGCGTGCCGACTCAATCCAATCCCCGGATATTGGATGCGCGGTCAATAACAGGTTGGCGGCACCCAGCTGCAGCGGCGCCTGACCGTCGCTATAAAGCTGAAAATCGCGAGTTCGAGCATAGGTGCGCAAGCCCGCTGCGACTCCGTCATGGCGAGCGGTATCCTGAAAGTCGCCGATGGCATGACCGGCGGCATCCTGCGTCACAAGACTCGGCGGCGGTGTGCCGGGCGTGGTGTATTTCACCTGACCCGACGCAAGTCTCGGCTCGTCAGTGGATTCCCCAGGGTGCGAAATTCCTGCATCGACTTGCACTCGCCAGCGGCAATTGGAGTCTTGCCTCCAAATCGTCACGAAATGACCGTGCTGCTGCAGGCCGCCGCTGCCGGCTGTATCAGTCCACGGTCCTGCCGTGAAACCAACATCACCGCTGCCGGCTAGGTCGGCCATTGCCGGGTACCGCTCGAGCCTATCCGAGCTGTCCTGGGAGGCAGCATAGAAGGCACGTCCCGGTGTCGGGGTGGGTTCCAACACCTGCGCATCGTCGGCGAGATAATCCAAAAACGCGCCTCGAACCGATTCGCGCGCCTTGAGGCTGAAGGCGTACTCGGCCTCCAGCATGCCGCTCAGCGCGGCAACGCCAGTAACGCAATTCCCCATGAGCACTCCATCCCCGGGCTCCATGACAGTCATGATCCTCAGCTCACTCTACAACCTTAAATCACTGCCCGGGCGACAGAAGGAAGGAGCTTAATTCCTGCCGGTGGCTTAACTATCATATATTAATCAATGACTTACAATGAAATCGCTGAATGCTGGCGGCCATTCGCCCTTGGCCGTAATATCAGGGGGTCTCTGATTACTCATTCGTACCGATAAAGAGGATTCCCGATGAAGGTTTGGATACCGCTCACGCTGGTTTTCGCACTTGGCACTGCCGCCCACGCTCAGGCGACTTGCACCTATCCCCGCGCCCCGGATGCGCCTCCCAATGGAGCCACGGCGACCAAGGACCAAATGATCGCCGCGAAGCATGACTTCGATCGATACAACGGCGAAATGAATTCCTATTTGGATTGCATCAAGCTCGAAATGGACGCCGCGACCCCGAAGGACCCGAAGAAGCTGACCGCCGACGAGAAGAAGAAAGCGGACGACCAGCAAAAGATTTTGGTTCAGAAAAACAACTCCGCCGTCGACGAACTGCAGGCGGTTGTTGGGCGCTTCAACGAGCAATTGAAGGTTTTCAAAGCCACGCAGGCGGCGAAGTAAGTGCGTGCGGCGGAGTCGCTCCGCCGCAACTTTCAATCATGCTGGCTGGAACGCTCATCACCCCGCGTCTGGCCGAAGAGGCCATCTACTCTCGGCTGACGTGTCTGCCGATCGAATCACTGCCGTTAACGCAGTGTGTCGGTGCCACGCTGCGGGAGAATATTTACGCAGAGCGCGATCAGCCGCCCTTCGATCGAGTCGCCATGGATGGCATGGCGGTGGACAGCGAGGCTTTGCTTCGCGGAATCAAACGCTTCCGGATCCAAGGAATGCAAGCGGCGGGCACGCCGCAAGTCAAGCTTGCCGACGGTGACGCTGCGATCGAAGTGATGACTGGCGCGATCCTGCCGCTGGGCTGCGACTGCGTCATACCGATCGAGCAGCTGGAAGTCGCCGAGGGCTACAGCTCGCTGCGGGAAGATGTACCGGCTGTTCCTTACACCAACGTCGATCGTCGCGGTAACCACAGTCGCCAAGGCGCCTTGCTGCTGGAAGCAGGCACGCTATTGCGTGCACCGGAAATCGCCGTGGCCGCCTCAGCCGGCATGGCGCGGGTGCGCGTCAGCAGCCAGCCGGCCATCATGATTGTCTCCACCGGCGATGAATTGATCGAGCCCGGGGATCCTATCGCGGAATTCCAGGTACGCCGTTCCAACGCCTATGCCGTCGCCGCCACACTGCGCACACGCGGCTTCGGCCGCGTGGGCGACGATCACGTCCCGGACAACGAGCACTTGATGCTTGAACGATTGGCCCTACATCTGACTACACATGAAGTCGTGGTGTTGAGCGGCGGAGTCTCGATGGGCAAATTCGATCTCGTACCCAAGGTGCTGCAGCAGCTCGGCGTGCAGCAAGTCTTCCATAAAATCGAGCAGCGGCCCGGCAAGCCAATGTGGTTCGGCATCGGCCCCCAGGGCCAAGCCGTGTTTGGGTTGCCGGGCAACCCGGTCTCCACTCTCGTCTGCCTGATCCGTTACGTCATACCCGCCATTGCGGAAGCCATGGGGACCAAACGCGCACAGCCCGAACGGCTGGCGCTGGCCTCGCCGGTCACTTTCCAGCCGGCGCTGACTTATTTTCTGCCGGTGGCGATCGAACACGACGATTGGGGTCGACCCTGGGCAAATCCACGGCGCACCAAGGGTTCGGGAGATTTCCTGAGCCTGACCGGTACCGATGGTTTCGTCGAGCTTCCTCCCGGCCCCAATACCTACCCCAAGGGCTTCGTGACGACGGTTTACCGTTGGTAACCTGAGGGGTCATGACTTCCACCATTCACCACATTCGTGGACCGCAAAATCCGCTCGATCGCTTCGGCCGGCCGCTGCACGATCTACGCATATCGGTCATGGACCGATGCAACTTTCGCTGCCCGTACTGCATGCCGAAGGAGAAATTCCACGAGCACTATCGATTCCTGAAATCGCAGGAACGCCTATCGTTCGATGAAATCGTGCGTCTCTCCCGATTGTTCGCGAGCCTGGGCGTGCGCAAGCTGCGTCTTACCGGAGGCGAACCGCTGCTGCGCACGAATCTCGCGGACTTGGTGGGCGATCTCACCGACGTCGAGGGCATCGACGATATCGCGCTGACCACCAATGGCGTCTTGCTGGGACAGCACGCCGTCGATTTGCAGGCCAATGGCCTGAAACGGGTGACTGTCAGTTTGGACACATTGGACCGGGAAGTATTCACGCGCATGAGTGGAGGGTACGGCGCCCTCGATCAGGTCTTACACGGCATCGACGCCGCCATCGCCGCCGGCCTGACTCCGGTTAAGATCAACGCGGTCATCGAACGCGGCTTGAACGATCACACCGCGCTCGATCTCGTCGAGCGTTTCCGGGGCTCGCCCGTCATCGTGCGCTTCATCGAGTTCATGGATGTCGGCAATCGCAACAAATGGCGGCCCGAGCTGGTTGTCCCCTCGCGCGAACTCGCCGCGCGCATTCAGGAAAAATGGCCCATGCGGCCGCTATCCGAGAACTATAAGGGCGAGGTCGCGCAACGCTGGCGCTTTGACGACGGCGGCGGCGAAGTGGGATTCATTTCGTCGGTGTCGCAGCCGTTTTGCGGCGCTTGCAGCCGCGCGCGCCTCTCCTCCGAGGGTAAGTTCTATACCTGCTTATTTGCAACTCAGGGACTTGACCTGCGCGCGCCGCTGCGAGCCGGGGCCGGCGACGCGGAAATTCTCCAAATGATTCGCGGCGTATGGATCGGCCGAACCGATCGCTACAGCGAACAGCGCGAGGAATTGCGCCGTGCTGAACCCGAAACCAAAAAGATAGAAATGAACTACATCGGCGGATGACATGACATTTACCCATCTAGATGCAGACCGGCATCCGACCATGGTCGATGTCAGCGACAAGAAGCCGACCAAACGGGCAGCAACGGCCGAGGCGCAGGTCCGATTTCCCGCAAGCGTCGCCGCGGCACTGCGCGACAACGGCTTGCGCTCGGCAAAAGGTCCGGTCTTCGACACCGCCATCGTTGCCGGCGTCATGGGCGCGAAGCGCACGCACGAGTTGATTCCGTTCTGCCATCCGCTCGGCCTGGAGAACTGCCGCATTACCATCGAGCTCGACGGCGACACAGCGTTGATTCACTGCACAGTGAGCGTGCATCATAAGACGGGAGTTGAGATGGAAGCGCTCACCGGCGCCTGCGTCGCTGCGCTCACCATCTACGATATGTGCAAGGCGCTGTCGCATGACATCGTCATCGGCGAGGTGCGGCTGCTGACGAAGGATGGCGGCCGCAGCAGCTATGCACTGAAAGGAGCTCCATGAGCCGCGTTGCCGCTCCGGTATATGGTCTGGTTCTCGCCGGAGGCTCAAGTTCACGCATGCAGCGCGACAAGGCGGCGCTTCAGTACCAGGGAAAGAGCCAGCTGGAGCGCGCTTTCGATCTGGTGAGCCGGCATGTCTCGGAGGTCTACGTCTCCGTTCGCGCCAGCCAGACTAACGATCCCTCGCGGGCCCAACATCCCTTGATTGTCGATTCTGTCACCGGCGACGGTCCCATTGTCGGCATCCGCTCAGCGCTTGCCGCCCACCCGCAAGTTGCCTGGTTGGTGGTGGCGTGCGATCTGCCCTTTTTATCGGATGCCGCTCTGTCGCAACTCTTGCGCCATCGCGATCCAAGTGCCGTGGCGACGGCCTATCGCAGCACCTACGATGGTCTGCCGGAACCGCTTTGCGCCCTATGGGAGCCGCAGGCCGGTCCCGCACTGGCCTCGTACCAAGAGGACGGGGGTCGGTGCCCTCGAAAATTTCTCATCCGTCATGCCGTGCCGCTGCTCGAGCCGTCGGACCAACACGCGCTCGACAACGTCAATACGCCCGAGGAATATGCACAGGCATTGGCCACCCTCGATGCCCCACCTTGAGCGCGTCTTATGCAATTGAAAGTTCAATACTATGCGTTGATGCGCGAGCAGGCCGGCCGGTCCGAGGAGATGCTGGAAACGGCCGCCGCCACGCCGGCGGACCTGTACGTTGAATTGACATCCCGATACCGGTTCACGCTGACTCGCGAGCAATTGAAAGTCGCGGTCAATAGCGAGTTCAGCGACTGGTCCCGCCGGCTCGCCGCCGGCGACGCCGTCGTTTTCATTCCGCCGGTCGCGGGGGGTTGATGCGATTTCGCTTTACCTCGACGGCCATTGATACCGCCCAAGCGCGGCGCCAGCTCCTGGACCAGGGCGCGGGCGGCTATGTCAGCTTCGAGGGCTGGGTACGCGACTTCAATGAGGGACAGGAAGTCACTCGCCTGGAATACGAAGCGTTTCAGGAGCTGGCGGTGAAGGAAGGCGAGCGCATCGTCGCGGAAGCCCTGCAGCGCTTTCCCGTGAGGCAAGCCCTGTGCATTCATCGCATCGGCAACCTGGACTTAAGCGACATGGCCGTCTGGGTCGGCGTCAGTGCCGTGCATCGCGGCGAAGCCTTCGATGCCTGCCGCCACATCATCGATGAAGTGAAGCACCGCGTGCCGATCTGGAAGAAAGAACACTATCGAAGCGGCGATTCCGGTTGGGTGAATTGCGAGCGCTGCGCGGCGGCACCCCATCACGACTCCGCCTCGCACAGCATGCACAAGTAGGGCGCGATGCAGCCCGACTACTCCCGGCAGATCCTGCTCAAGGAAATCGGCGCGCAGGGCCAGGCGACGCTGGCTAGCAGTCGGGTGCTCATCGTGGGCGCGGGTGGTCTCGGCAGCCCGGTACTGCAATATCTAGCCGGCGCCGGCGTGGGATGCATAGGGGTGGTCGACGCCGACACGCTGGACTCCAGCAATTTGCATCGCCAGCCCATCTTTGCCTTGGCCGATGTGGGTCGCTGCAAAGTCGAGCTCGCAGCGGCCGCGGTCAAGCGAATCAACCCCACCGTGCAAGTCGACGAGCATGCCACTCGGCTCAATGCGGACAACGCGCTCGACCTGATCCGTGCGTACGACATCGTGGTCGATTGCAGCGACAATTTTCGCACCAAATTCCTGATCAACGACGCCGCAGTATTGACGCACCGGCCGGCGGTGTTTGCCAGCGTCTACCAATACGAAGGGCAACTGCAAATCTACAAGCCCGAGCCCAGTCACGCTTGCCTGCGCTGCCTTTGGCCCGATGCCGTAGCTGACGGTGTGGTGGGGAATTGCGCTGAAGCGGGAGTTCTGGGTCCCGTGCCCGGCACATTCGGTACTCTGCAGGCTCTGCTGACGGTCAAGATCTTGTTGGGCATGGCCGGCCAGCTCGACGGCGAACTGCTGCTGATGGACTTTATGAACTTCTCCAGCCTCAAGCTCAAGGCACCGCGGCGCGCCGAGTGCAGTGCACCCCACTGTGCGCACATCCAGCATATTGCCCGTGAAGAACATGAAATCGAGTTGTCGCTGCGCTCCTTGAAGGACGCGGCAGCTCGCGGCCTGGAAGTGATCGATATTCGCACGGACGACGAGGTGGCGGCGCGCCCGAGCGGTGCGCGGCAGATCGCGATGTCCTCTCTGCTGGCCGACCCGGGCGTACTGACTCACGAGCGCGAATTTCTATTGGTATGCGCCTCGGGCAAGCGCAGCCTGGCGACGGCGCGCGAACTGCGCAAACAGGGGTATGCGGTGCGCTCGCTCATGGGTGGTCTGCAGTCTTTGGAGGAATGAATTTTGCGATTCACCAGTAAGTTGCCCGACGTGGGCACGACGATATTCACGGTCATGTCGCGCCGCGCGCTCGAAGAAGGCGCGCTCAACATCGGCCAGGGCTTTCCGGACTATCCGATTGATCCACGCTTGGCGGCGTGCCTGGTGGATGTCGTCGGCGCAGGACACAATCAGTACGCACCCATGGAGGGCGTCGTTGAGTTGCGCGAGCAGATTTCGGCAAAACTGCACACCTGCTACGGCCATCGCTTCGATCCCCACACCGAGATTACCGTCACCTGCGGAGGTACCGAAGCACTTTACGATGCCATCCAAGCTGTCGTCGGACCCGGCGATGAAGCCATCATCTTCGATCCTGCCTACGACGCCTATGAGCCGGCTGTGCGGTTGGCAGGCGGTCGCTGCATTCGTATTCCATTGGCGCCGCCCGCGTTTCGCTTCGACTGGGACCGGGTGCGCCAATCCCTGAGCGATCGCACACGCTTGATCATCATTAATAGTCCGCAAAATCCCAGCTGTACGGTGGCGGATCGCGGGGATCTAGATGCCCTCGCCGTGCTGATTCGCGATCGGCCCATTACCGTGCTTGCCGACGAGGTGTACGAACACGTGCTGTTCGACGGCCGCCGGCACGCCTCGGTGCTGGCGCATCCGGAATTGCGGCAATGCAGCTATGCGGTCTTCTCGTTCGGCAAGACCTTGCATGCCACCGGGTGGCGTACGGGCTACTGTGTGGCGCCCCCTCTGCTGACTCGCGAGCTGCGCAAGGTGCACCAATTCAACACCTTCAGCATCGTCTCGCCGCTGCAATACGCCATTGCGCGTTACCTGGCCCAATACCCGGACGCCTGGGTCGGCCTCGCGGCATTTTTTCAAGCCAAACGGGATTTGCTGGCGGGTCGTCTGCGCGGCTCAGGCTTCGAACCCATTCCGGCCGCGGGCTCATATTTTCAGTTGGTCGATTATGGCGCGCTCAGCGGCGACGCCGATATGGATTTTGCCGACCGGCTGATCCGCGAAGCGAAAGTCGCGACCATCCCACTCTCTCCGTTCTACGCAGCGCCGCCACGCATGACCCTGCTGCGTCTGTGCATCGCCAAGAACGACTCGACGCTTGAAGCCGCAGCCGCGCGACTGTGCGAGTTTGCGGCCGCATCGCGCAAAAACCGCTAACCATCAGACGCACCACGGCGACGCTTCGCTGACGGCAGGCTTTGCCGCTGTCGTATGCGCGCTGCATCCATCAACATTCGGCCGGCCCAACGGTATACATTGTTTTCCTTCACTGTGCGGCGCATCAGACTCATGCGATTGCGCCTTTCGTCCCGCCCCATCCGCATGGCGGTCTCCATGGCCTCCGCCGTCTCCGTCACATCGAAGGGATTGATCAGAACAGCCTCGGAAAGCTCCCGGGAGGCGCCCGCGAAGGTACTCAGGATCAGGACGCCGTCCTCGTCGTCGCGCGCGGCGACAAACTCCTTCGCCACCAGATTCATGCCGTCATGCAGGCTGTTGACCAGACAAAAATCGGCGGCACGGTACAGCTCAAAGATACGCAACGGCTCCTGGTGTTCATCGATCAGCACAATGGGGCGCCAAGAATCTTCCGTAAACTTCGCGTTGATTCTTTCCACCTCGCCGTAAGTTTGTTGTTGCAGCGCCTGGTACGCCGGCAATTGACTGCGTGAAGGTGCCGCCACCTGCAGCAAGCTGATACGGCCGCGGTGCCGCGGATTCCTGTCCAGCAAGGCCTCCAAGGCCTGAAATCGCTCGATGATCCCCTTGGTAAAGTCCCAGCGCTCCACACCGAGTCCGATGACCACATCGGCGGCGATGCCATGCCGCTCATGCACCGCCGAGCGGCATGCCGCCACATTCGGCAATCCCTTCAGCCAGCGCGGCGGCCATTCAATTGATATGGGGTACGGCGCGACGCTGCACACATGTCCTTGCAGGGTGACGGTCATGTGCTCGTGATCGATCTGGCATTCGACGAAACGGTCGACCGTGTCCAGGAAGTTCTGGCAGTGATATCGAGTGTGAAATCCCAAGATATCCGCCGACAACATGTGCAACAGCATCTCACGCTTCCAGGGACATACACCGAAGGTCTCGGCATTGGGCCAGGGGATATGCCAGAACAGCGCAATCGTTGCCTTGGGTATCTTCTTGCGAATCAGCCGCGGCAACAGCGCGAAATGGAAATCTTGGATCAATATCACCGGACTATCGGTGTTGGATTCCGCCGCCACTACCTCAGTGAACTTCGCATTGACCTTCTCATAGGAATACCAATCGCTGGCACGAAATGCCGGCCTCACATAGGCGAGATGACACAGCGCCCACAGACCCTCGTTGCAAAACCCATAGTAGTAGCCCTGTTCCTCGGCTTCCGTCAGCCATACGCGGCGCAAAGTATACGAAGGGTCATCCGGAGGCACCCGGATCTGATCGTAACGGTCGACCGTTGCACGATCCGCCGTACCGGCGCCGTGCGCCACCCACACACCGGAACAAGCACGCATGATGGGCTCGAGCGCTGTCACCATTCCGCTTGCAGGGACCTGCACGACCGGGTGCCGGTCCGCGTCGAAATTATGGATATACGGTTCGCGGTTCGAGACGATGATGACCTGCGCGGAATGCAGATGATCGCGCACCACTTGCCGAAGCGCCTGCGGCGTCCAATTCTCGTGAAAATCAATCTCCAGCCGCTGCTTCTCTTCCGCCTCGGCCAGCACCTTTCTAACCTGCGACAGAATCGGCAGCGACATCCCCGGCGACTTAGCATCGTCGAGAAATCGCTTGCCGCGGATGTCGCCGATCAATACTTCGGCCCAACGGCGCAATTGCAGCCAGGCCACCAGCACGATCAGCAGCGCCAACAGCAGCACCGAAATGCCGACGAACACCAGCAAGAAATCCCGCGCCGTTCGCTGCCGGCGGTCGACGAAACTCAAATCGTGCAGCATTAGCACGCGAAACGGTCTCGGCTGCGCAGAATCGAAATCGAATCGCGACAGCTGTACCGAGCCCGAAGACAATTGCACGATGCGCGAGGTGGCGGGGCTCTCGCCGCCGATCGCAGCGCATGAAACGCTGGCCGGCGCACGCTCCGATTTGATTATGGCCGAGCCGTTCGGACTGCATACCAGGATGGCCAGCAGGCGTTCGTCACTCGTGACCTTGGCGAGGTAATTGCGCAAGCCCGATTCATTATTTTTTTCCACCAGCGCGGTGATGGGCTCTTCCATCGAATGCATCACCAGCTGCGCGCGCAGTTCGACGTCCGAGCGAAACCACTCTGCCAGCAGACGATCGATATAGGGCAAGCCAAAATACGCGACGACGCACGAAGCGAAGGCCACCGGCAGCACGAAACGCAACACGACTGAACGAAACATGCTTCACAAAATACCCAAATTCACTGCATGAGTGTCGATTATCTCGACGATTCCTGCGTGTAAAAGTTACATTGCAATTCCACATACACCGGTCATTGCGCTCAGCCATCCTGTAAGATTTACGCCATGCACAACGAATTGCCACCGCCGTCGCTCACTTGGTGCTTGTTCTTGGACGTTGACGGAACACTGATCGAGCTTGCCGATTCGCCGTTTGATTCTTGCGCGGACGCGGATCTGACGACGCTGCTGAGTCACGTGGCCGAACGCCTGGGCGGAGCGGTGGCGCTGGTGAGCGGACGCAGCATCGACTATCTCGATGCCCTGTTCGCACCCCTGCGGCTTCCCGCCGCTGGACTGCATGGCGTCGAAAGGCGCAAGGCGAGCGGCATCATGCATGGTGCCAGCTTCATCGACACCCAACTCGACCGTGCGCGCGCGGCGCTGAAGGCGCTGGTGGCGGCTCATCCTGGGACACTGCTCGAAGACAAAGGCCGAACCATCGCTGTACATTTTCGCCTCGCCCCTCAGTCCGAGCCGGCGGTTGCGGATTTGGTGCGGCGCGTCGCGGCACAGCTCGGCACCAACTATCACATTCAGGGCGGCAAGATGATGCTGGAGATAAAACCGCGCGGGTTTTCCAAGGCCGCTGCCATCAACGCGTTCATGCATGAGCCGCCATTCACGGGCAGGACGCCGGTGTTTGTGGGCGATGACCTCACGGACCAGGATGGCTTTAGGACCGTCGAGGATGCAGGCGGCATCTCAATCGCCGTCGGGGATCGCGTGCACGGGCAATTCATGCTGGTGGGCGTCGCTCAGGTACGCGACTGGCTGCGGAGAATCTCCGCTCTCCACGACATGCACCACGCATGAGCGCACAAGCGAACTTGGATCTCGCCGTCATCGGCAACTGTCAGGTCGCCGCATTGATCGACACTCAGGGCCGCATCGTCTGGGCCTGTCTGCCGAAGCCCGATGCCGATCCGGTTTTTTGCGCGTTGCTGAGTCGCGACGGCGGCGATGCAGCGAGCGGGGTGTTCGCGGTCGACCTCAGAGACATGGTGCAGGCGACGCGCGTCTACGTTCGCAATACCGCCATCGTCGAGACGACGCTCACCGACTCGCAGGGCAACGGACTGAAGATCACGGACTTCTGTCCGCGCTTTCGGTCGCGAGGCCGCAACTTTCGGCCCGCGGCCTTGGTCCGGCTGATCGAACCCATCAAGGGCCGGCCCATCATCAAGGTGCGACTCCGGCCGCGCTGCGACTACGGCGCGGACGTGCCGCAACGCGTGGCCGGCAGTCACCATATTCGCTTTATTTCGGCCTCCTTGAATTACCGCGTCACCACCAACAGTTCGCTCTCTCCTATATTGGATGAAAGCCCCTTCGTGCTCGGCACGCCGCTCGCCTTCATTCTCGCGCCGGACGACACCATCGAGGAGACCCCGCTCAGCCTGGCGCGTTCCTGGCTCGAGGAGACCCGCCATTATTGGCATGAGTGGATCCGCGGCCTGGCGGTCCCCTTCGATTGGCAGGAGGCGGTGATTCGCTCCGCGATCACGCTGAAGCTGTGCACTTACGAAGACACCGGCGCGGTATTGGCCGCTCTGACCACCTCGATACCGGAGATGGCGGGGAGCCCGCGCAACTGGGACTATCGCTACTGCTGGCTGCGCGACAGCTTTTTTGTGATTCTCGCGCTCAATCACCTGGGCGCCACCAATACCATGGAAGGCTACCTACGCTATCTCGACAACATCATCGCCCGCAATCCGGACGGGGATCTGCAGCCCCTTTACGGCCTGTCGGGCGAAGCGCATATCGAGGAAAGAGTGGTGGAGACGCTGGACGGCTACCGCGGCATGGGGCCCGTACGTGTCGGCAATCTAGCCTACGAGCAGGCGCAGTACGATGTCTATGGTGCAGTCGTGCTCGCAGCGCGCCAGGTATTTTTCGACCAACGCTTGACCATCCTCGGCGACGCGGCGGCGTTTGCCCGCACCGAGGTATTGGGCGAGCGCGCCATGCGCATGTTCGACGAGCCCGATGCCGGCCCGTGGGAATTCCGCGGCATCAAGCGCCGGCATACCTTTTCGGCGGTCATGTGTTGGGCCGCATGCGACCGCCTGTCGCGAATCGCGGCACAGCTTAACATCGGCGCTCGAGCCGCATTTTGGCGCGGCAGCGCCGACTCCATGCGCGAGGAAATTCTACGCCGCGCATGGAACGACAAACGTCAGGCATTCACCGGTGGATTCGGCGACGACGATCTGGATGCCACCTCGCTCCTGTTGCCCGATCTCGGCTTCATCGAGGCCGACGATCCGCGCTTCATTGCCACGCTCAAGGCCGTCGAGCGCGAACTGGTTCGCGGCGATCTGGTATTTCGGTACGTGCACGCCGATGACTTCGGCGTGCCGGTCAACACCTTCACCATGTGCTCATTTTGGTACGTCAATGCCCTGGCGGCGGTCGGACGCATGGACGAGGCACGCGCCTTATTCGAACGGCTGCTACACAGACGCAACAGCGCCGGATTGCTGTCCGAGGACATCGACCCCGTCAGCGGCGAGTTATGGGGCAACTTCCCGCAGACCTACAGCATGGTGGGCATCATCACCTGCGCCATCCGGCTGAGCCGGGCATGGGAAGACCTGCTGTAAAGCGCGCGGAAAAAAACGCGCTAATCGCGAACCTGTCCGTTGCCCCGGACGACATATTTGTAGCTGGTGAGCTGTTCCACTCCGACGGGCCCGCGCGCGTGGAATTTGTCCGTACTGATGCCGATTTCCGCACCCATGCCGAACTCCCCGCCGTCGGCGAATTGCGTGGAGGCATTGTGCAGCACAATGGCGCTGTCGACCCTTGCCAAGAAGCGCTCAGCGACGGTGGTGCTGTCGGTCACGATGCACTCTGTATGTTGCGAACCGTAGCGGCGAATGTGCTCGATGGCTGCATCGACGTCATCGACCACTCGCACCGCGATCACGGCGTCAAGATACTCGGCGTACCAATCCTGCTCGGTGGCAACCTTGACGCGCGCATCGGCGCGACTACTTAGCTCGTCGCCGCGCACCTCACATCCCGCGTCGATCAGGCTTCGGATCAGCGGCGCCAGGTGCGTGGCCGCGCAGCCTCGATCCACCAACAAAGTCTCGGCCGACCCACAGATTCCGGTGCGCCGCATCTTGGCGTTGACCACGATGTGCTGCGCCATTTCGAGGTTCGCGCCGCGATCGACGTATACGTGACAGACTCCCTCCAGATGTCCGATCACCGGCACCCGCGCCTCCTTCTGCACTCGAGCGATCAAGTTCTTGCCGCCGCGCGGCACGATCACATCGAGGCTGTCCGCCATATCGGAGAGCATGTGGCCGACGGCGGCACGGTCGGTGGTGGGCACCAGTTGAATGCAGGTCCGCGGCAGGCCGGCGGCCACGAGGCCCTGTTCCAGACAGGCATGAATGGCGGCACTCGACCCGGCGCTTTCCGACCCGCCGCGCAGTATCACGGCATTGCTCGACTTGAGACATAACGCTCCCGCGTCCGCGGTGACATTGGGGCGACTCTCGTAAATGATGCCGATGACACCCAACGGCACGCTGACGCGCTGGATAATCAAACCGTTCGGACGCGACCATTCAGCCAGGTGTTTGCCGATCGGATCCGCCAGCTGCTCGATGTCTTCGAGTCCCCGCGCCATGGCTGCCACGCGCGCAGCGTCCAGACGCAATCGGTCGAGCAGCGCACCGGACAAACCTTTCGCCAGCGCCTCCTGCATGTCGCGCGCATTGGCCGCCAAGATATCCGGCTCGTGGCTGCGCAGCGCAGTGGCGGCCGCGGCCAGGGCACGGTTCTTTTGTTGAGTTGTCGCCGCCGCCAACACCAGACCCGCCGCCCGCGCCGCACGACCCATGCCCTGCATGAGATCCGCTACCGATTCCTGCATCATAGAGTTCCGCTCACATGAGCCTTGATCAAGACTAGATCGTCTCGATGCACGATCTCATCGCGCCCTCTAAACCCCAGCACCGTTTCAATGTCGGCGGATTTACGCCCGATGATTCGCGCCGCATCGCCGTCGGAATAGGCACAAATCCCGCGTGCCACCTCTGAGCCGTCGGGCCCGATGATGCTCACGGTGTCGCCTCGCTCGAACCGCCCGATGGCGCGCGTCACGCCGGCCGGCAGCAGACTTTTGCCTCCCATCAGTGCACGCACGGCGCCGTCATCGACGACGATGGCGCCGGCCGGCTTCAGCGTGCCGGCTATCCATTGCTTGCGGGTTGCCATGGGCGTCGATGTGGGGACGAACCAGGTGCAGCGCGCGCCATCCTCAATGCGCTGCAATGGATGTTGCACAGCGCCTTTGGCGATGCACAGGTGACAGCCGGCGCCCACGGCGATCTTGGCTGCGGCGATTTTGGTTTGCATGCCGCCTGTGCCCATGTCGCTGGCCGCCCCCCCTGCCATGGCCTCGATAGCGGGCGTGATCTCGAGAACTCGGGCAATGAATTCGGCGTCCGGGTCCAAAGCCGGGTTCGCCGTGTACAGCCCATCGATATCCGACAGCAAGACCAGGCAGTCCGCACCCACCATTTGCGCCACACGCGCCGCCAAACGGTCGTTGTCGCCATAGCGGATTTCGGCGGTCGCGACCGTGTCGTTTTCGTTGATGACCGGCACCGCGCCCAGCGACAACAGGGTGTTCAGCGTGCCGCGCGCATTCAAGTAGCGGCGCCGCTGCTCAGTGTCGCCCAAGGTCAGGAGAATTTGCGCCACGGTGATCTCGTGCGCATCTAATAGTTCCTTGTAGGCATGCGCGAGGCGAATCTGTCCTACTGCCGCTGCCGCTTGGCTCTCCTCGAGCTTGAGCTTGCCGGGATTCAGCCCCAGGTGACGCCGGCCCAAGGCGATGGCGCCCGAGGACACCAGAATGACCTCCTGACCACGCTTTCGGAGGGACGCCACGTCGCCGACGAAGCTTTCCAGCCAGGCGCGATTCAAGCGGCCCTTTTCACCATCCACCAACAATGCCGAACCGACCTTGACGACCACGCGTTTTGCTTCGGTTAGGCGGCGTGCGATGAGTTTTCGGTCTGCGACGGTCATGAGATCACAATATTGCCATTTACTTGAGCAAGCGGCCTCCCCTAATATTCGCTTGCCGAATTAGCAGCAGTTCAAAGATAGGTGAAGCGTGGGCAGAGAGTACGAACCGACCGTCGGACAGTGGTATCAAGACTTGGAAAACGAGGAAACCTTCCAAGTGTTGAAGGTGGACGAGGATCGGGAAATCGTTGAGATTCAACATCTCGACGGCGATATCGAAGAATTCGACGTGGACGGCTGGGCGGAACTCGACCTGGACCTTACCGAGGAACCCGAAGGCTGGTCCGGCTCCAAGGCCGAGAAAGACGCGGAAGACGATGAAGACGACGATGAGGACTGGGACGAGGACGAAGACGAAGACGACGAGGATGATGACGATTTAGACGAGGACGAGGAAGAGCGCGAGGAATACTAGCTCTCGCGCCGCCGGCACCCGGGTCGCCGTCTCACTCCGGCGACATGGGCTAGACGGGCTGTAGCCAGCCGTGTTTGTCCTCTGCCTGCCCCTGCTGAACGGCGACCAGCTGCGCCCGTAAGGCGCGGGTGAGCGGACCGACATCGCCGCCGGCCACTTTATGCTCGGCGCCGCGGTAGATCAGGGTCCCCACGCCGGCGAGTACCGCGGCCGTGCCCGACAGCGCCGCCTCGCCGGTTTTCACCCAATCGAGCATCTCGTTGACGTCGAACGCGCGCTCCGAGATCTTGTACCCCAAGTCGCGGCCAATGGTGAGCAGCGAATCGCGAGTCACTCCATGCAGAAAGGTGGCATCGAGGCTGCGAGTCATGAGTTCGCCGTCGCGGATCAATACGAAGTTCGCGGCGCCGGTCTCCTGAACTTGGCCGCCCGGGCAGAATAGAACCTGATCGATCTGGAACTTGGCCCTGGCTTGCAGAGTGGGGCCCAAAGCGGCGGCGTAGTTTCCGCCGGTTTTCACCATGCCCATCTGTGCCGCCGAGCGGGTGTTCTCGTCATCCACCAAGATGCGCAGCGGCTTCATGCCGCCCGCAAAATAATCCCACACCGGGCTTGCGAGCACGATCAGCGAGGCATCCGCGGTGGGCGTCGCCGCCGCACCGATGTTTGCCGTCGTGCCGAACAGCACGGGACGCAGGTACAAGGCCCCCGGGGCTTCCGGAACCGCTTCGCGGCAGCGGTTGATCACGGCGCGCACCATGTTGGCGAGTTGTGCCGCATCCGGTTCGGGTAGCACCAACTGCCGCGCGCTCTGCTGCATGCGCTGAATGTGCCGATCCATGCGAAACACATGAATGGAACCGTCGGCACGGCGAAACGCCTTGAACCCCTCGAAACAGGTGCTCGCATAGTGCAGCACATGTGCGGCGGGGCTGAGCTCAATCGGCCCGACCGGCTTCATCTCGCTCCCATTCCAGCGGCCATTTTCATATGTCGCCACGGCCATGTGGGAGGTCAACACCGTGCCGAAGGCGGGTCGTTGGGGCTGCGCAGTCATGTCGATTTCACCTTGGGTATAAATATCGTTGCCGGATGTTCCAGCAACTCTTTCAGCGCCTGAATCATCGCCGCTGCATCATAACCGTCCACGAAGCGATGATCGAATGAGGAAGATAAATTCATGATTCGGCGCACCACGACGGCGCCGTTCAGCACGACCGGCCGCTCCACCGCCTTGTTGAGCCCGATAATGGCGACCTCGGGCGCATTGATGATGGGCGTCGAGGCAATGCCACCGAGCTTGCCCAGGCTGGTCACCGTGATCGTGGAGCCGGCTAATTCTTCGCGCGTTGCCTTATTGCCGCGCGCCCGTTCGGCGAGACGCCGGACCTCGGCAGCGAGCTCCCAGAGGCTCAGCGAATGCGCGTTGCGAACC
>JANYJY010000050.1 GCA_025358295.1 Gammaproteobacteria bacterium | reverse complement strand
CGGCATTTCCTGTGCCGTCTGAGTGGCTTGCGCGAGTTCCTCCGGAGTAACGAGGCCCAGTTGAATGGCGGCGTCTGCGAATCCGATCCCCATGGTTCGCATGGCCTCGTTGATTTGCACGGCGCCTTCCGGAGTCAATTTCCCCATCTGGATCAACGCGTCGCGCAGCCTGCTCACCCAGCTGACCACTTCGCCGTCGGCGGCTTCGACGCTCATGCGGCGGGCGCCAAAGCGGGGACCACCTCAAGCTGCGCCAGCACGGCGATCCCAAAGTCCCGCTCCACGTCATCGCGACATCGCAGGCGGCGGGCGAAAAACATTCCATAGGCCAAGGGCGCACTTACACCAATTCCGAGCGCCATCGCCAACGCCATCATCATCAGCTTCCTTTTATTCGGTTTGCTGTCTCGCAACAGCGGCACGGCACGGCTGACTACACTGACGTTCGTGTGGCTCGCAACCGCCTGGAACATGATTTGATCAAAACCATCCAGGGCTTGTTTGTACACGGACTTCGCCGATTCGAGTTCCAAGACAAGTTTGCTGCCTTCGTCCTGTGCCTGGCGCAGGTTTAGAACCTTTGCTTCCTGCTGTGCGACGGCTTGAAGATATTTACGCTCCAGATCCCTGGTTCGGGTAAGTTCGGTGTAGACATTCGAGGAAAGTGCGTGGTTTTGATTGGCCAGGGATTCTCGCGTCAGTGCGATCTGCGCATTGAGTTCCTTTACTTTCGGGTGTTGCGGACCGTAGGTGGCGCTCAATTGAGCAAGCTGCGCGAGCTGCGCATCGAGAGCAGGCGAGCCCAGGGTGTCATCGGCCACGGGCTGCCCCGATAGTTTAGCTTCCAGCGAGCGCCTGAGGTTCTGCGTGTCGAGCAGCTGCTGATGCAGAACGTCGAGTGTGCGTACTTCCGTGCCGTTAGAGGCGGAATTCATGTCGCCGATGCTATTTTCCTTGCGAAAGGCCGTCACCTTATCCTGTGCGATGGTGGTCTTCTCGCGCAGTTCCGCCAATTCTTCGGTATACCGTTTGGCGCGTTCACCCGCAGGATCATTGAGCCGAGCCCGGTCCTGTTCGATATAGACGTCTGCCACCGCGTTTGCGATATCCGCGGCTTGTACCGGGCTCTTAGCCGACGCCGATACATAGAGCAACTGGCCTCCGATGCCCCTGGTAATCGTGATTACGGAGGCAAGGTTCTTCTGCACGAACTCTCGAAGGGCATCCGGAGTGCCGCTGAAGCCGCTGGTAAAATCCTTGTCGTCGGTAAGATTGAGTTTCTGGACGACCGGCAGCAGTACGATCGAGCTGGTCATCAACTCGATTTGCGTCGACACATAGCTGGAAATCATCTCCGCGGGAAAGTCGCGGCCGGCAAGCGGGTCCTTTACATCCGAATTAACGATGAGTGTGGTCGTCGCGGTATATGTCTTGGGCAGAAGCTTAATTGTCAGCCCGCCAAGGAGTGTCAGCACCACGGTAATGACCACGATTTGCTTCCAGTAGGCGAGCAATATCGCGTAAAACTGCGCGAAGGACAGGCCCGGGTGCGAAATCGGTTCCGGATAGCTGGCCAGAATCGGATCCGGGATTGCGACCGTCATCGAGGTGCCCGGGGTACGGCTGAATTTACTCAAAAAATGCTTTCCTTGACGCGAATGATGTCGTCGGCTTGGATCGGATCGCCCGGTTTTACATGAAGCACCTGATATTGGCCATCTTTGCCCAGTCGCTTCAACTGGATGCGGCGTTCGCTGCCGCGTTCATTGATCCCGCCGGCGCGCGCGATCGCCTGGATCACGGTCATGCCCGGTTCGATGCTGTACTTACCCGGCGCGGTGACCTCGCCCGATACGAAGAAGTGCCCGGCGCGAGGCACAACCAGTGAATCCCCGCCCAAGAGGCTCGCCGTGGGCAGCGCGTCCTTGATGTCGGAGAGTCCGTTGAGTTTGACAGCGTAGCGGCTGACATGACCGTTGTCGTCAGTGCGCAGTAGATAGCCGACATCTGAGGCCGTTTCTTTCACTCCGCCGGCTTGAGCCAGCAATTCCACAATCGTCGTGCTGGGATTGATGGGGTAGCGCCCCGAACTTTGCACTTCGCCGAGCACCGAGACGAGCTGACTGCGCGGCTGCGTGACGATGATGGTGACGTGCGGGTCGACAAAATACCCGCCATCCTTCAATGCCTTTGCGACTCGGGCAGCCGCATCGACCGGCGATGTCCCTGCGACTTGTACGTTGCCGATCAAAGGTACGCTGATTGTACCGTCGTCGCCCACATAGACGTTGGTTGCATCGGGTTGGCCGAACACTTGAATGCTGACCGAATCACCGGCGCCCAGTAGGCTCACGTGTCGGCTATCCGTGGTCGGCTGGGGGTTCGTAGCGTGAGAGGCAGCGGCCCGCAGCACTAAGAGCAGCGCGACTGCAAATATTGTCGCCAGAGGTTGAATTTTCATCATTGGTCGCACCTACCGCATCCGTAAGCTTACCGCAACGTGGCTGCGTTGAGGAACACTTTCCGCGCATCCTTGCGGCCGGCGGCCGGCACGACAGCGAAACTTGAGGAGAACCGAGAAGCGGTTCACAAAATCATTGACAAGCATGCCACGCCGCAACCTCAAGCGCTGCGCGTTCTTCATGTTACGCGGCCAACGTGGTGGCGTAGGGAACCAGTTCTCAAACCCGCCCGCAACGCAGCTAGAATCCCGGCGGCTGGCGTGCTGGTCACGCACGCTGGTGTTCAATTACATTGAGGATCCATACAGGCGGAAAAACAAGGGTTTCGCGCGGCGCTGCATGCCTGCGCAAGGCCGTCGATAGTCTCAATAGGCCTTGTCGTCGCGAAACACCTTGATCGCGGTGAGCAGAATAATTTTCAAGTCCAGCATCGGCGTCCAATGCCGTAGGTAGTCCAGGTCGTAATTCACGCGCGCTTGCATGTCCTCGAGCTGAGATGTCTCACCACGGCAACCGTTGACCTGCGCCAGCCCAGTAATGCCCGGCAGTACCTTGTGCCGAGTCATGTAACCCTTGATGAGCTTGCGATACTCCTCGTTGTGCGCGACTGCGTGGGGCCTCGGCCCAACCAGGCTCATGCGGCCCTGCAAGACATTCAGGAGTTGCGGCAGTTCATCCAGAGACGTGCGCCTCAACACGCTGCCGATGGGCGTGATGCGGCTGTCGGATTTCGACGCCTGGCGGATCTGCTCGCCGTCCTCGGTCACTTTCATGGTGCGGAATTTGTAGACGGCGATCTCTTGTCCATCGAGCCCATAGCGGCGCTGCCGGAATATCACCGGTCCCGGGGAGGAAATCTTCACCAGAATGGCCACCACCAACAGCAGAGGCAGGAACAGCAGTAGAATCACCAGGGATAGTCCGACGTCGGTCAGGCGTTTCGTGACGCCGCGGTAGCCGTAGAACGGTGTTTCGCACATGGCGACGACGGGAATGCCGTGAATTTCGCCGGACCGAGCTTGGATGAGGTCAAACACGAAAATATCCGGTACGTAGTAGATTGACGCCGTGGTGTCGCGCAAATCGTCGAGAAGATCCATGACCCGCTTCAGGTGGCGAATGGGCAGGGCAATGAAAATCACATCCGTGCCGTGTTCCTTCACGTAGGCGGACAGGTTGCTGAGGGTGCCGATGAATTTTGCGTCTGCTTCCATGGCGAGCCGATCGAGGCTGCGGTCGTCGAAGAAGCCCGATACCTGGAGCCGCATGGCCGGATTGTTCTTCAGCCGCCGCGCCAGTTCCAGGCTGCTGTTGTTGTAGCCCGCGAAAATGGCGCTGCGGTTATCGAAGGCCTTCATCAGGAAGCGATGCATGAGTTCCTGCATGAGCAGCGTGACGCCGATCAGCGCCAGCGGCGTGACCACGGCCCAGGTGAGAAATACACGGCGCGGATAGTCGACCAGTGATTTCGTGACATAGCCGACGGCCAGCAATACGGCGAGCAGCAGCAGCCAGCGGATGATCACATCGGCAACGGCGGTGACGCGCGCGGAGGTGAGCTGAGTCGAGACTTCGCGCGGCGGCTGAATGAGAACCAGGCATAGCACGGCCACGATGACAATAGATTCGGAGGATCGGTCGAAAACCTGGCCGAACAGCGTGATGGTCGCATACAGCGTGGCGACCGCAACGACGGCGGGGAGCACGGCTTGCGCTCCGGCCATGATTGCAATGAGAAAGCTCTGTTTGAATAGAACCGGTTGGGTCATCAGGTGTCCATTGGGCCACAGGCCACTCTTCGCGGCGCGTGAGCGTAGCGAAAGAGCAACATTCGTAGGCTGCATTATCGGTCAATTCTTGCGGTGCGTGCGTGATCTATTTCCGCAAAGTTAAATCGGGCCTTGACGTCCGCAGATTCTCCTCATTCGGACAGTGCTATCCTAAAGGGCTATGATCAAGGTTCCATTGCTCGATCTTAAGGCGCAATTCGCTCAAATTCGGGCCGAAGTCATGCCGGCCATCGATCAGGTCTGCAGCAGCCAACATTTCATTCTGGGGGCGAACGTCACCGCGCTGGAGCAGGAGCTGGCCCAGTATTGCGCCTCGCCGGCAGCCATCGGCGTCTCCTCCGGCACCGACGCTCTGCTGCTTGCGCTCATGGCGCTCGACATAGGGGCCGGGGACGAGGTGATCACCTCGCCCTTTACCTTCTTTGCGACGGCCGGAACCATCGCCCGGACCGGCGCACGTGCGGTGTTCTGCGATATCGACCCCGTGACTTTCAATCTGTCGCCAGGCGCCGTCCAGGCCTTTATCGATGACCGCTGTGCGGTGCAAGGAGGGCGCCTGATCAATCGCGCCACCGGTGGCCGGATCAAGGCCCTGATGCCGGTGCATTTGTACGGGCAGTGCGCCGACATGGACCCCCTGATGAAAATTGCCCGGCACCATGACCTGAAGGTCATCGAAGATGCTGCGCAGGCGATTGGAGCCGAATACAGGGGTGGTGGACGTGCCGGCACGTTCGGCGACGTTGGCTGCTTTTCCTTCTTTCCAAGCAAGAATTTGGGCGCGTTCGGCGACGCTGGTCTGTGTACGACCAATCATGCGGAGCTGGCGGAGAGCATGCGGGTGCTGCGCGTGCACGGCGGTAAGCCCAAGTACTTTCACGCAGTGATCGGCGGCAATTTCCGGATTGACGAGCTGCAGGCCGCAGTATTGCGCGTGAAATTGAAATATCTGGACGGCTGGACTGAAGGAAGGCAGCGTAACGCCTCTTTTTACGACGCGGCCTTTGCCCAGGCCAATTTAGGCGCGAAATTAACTACGCCGCAAGTGCTGCCCGGCTATAGGCACATTTTCAATCAGTACGTCGTGCGCGTCCAAAAACGCGATGCTCTGCGAGTCCGATTAGCCGAGCGCGGGATCGGCACGGAGATTTACTATCCCATGCCCCTGCATTTACAAACCTGCTTCGCCTATTTAGGCCACCAGGCTGGGGACTTTCCGCAGTCTGAGCGTGCGGCGGCGGAAACGCTGGCCTTGCCCATCTATCCTGAATTGGACGAGGAGCAGCTTGCGCACGTGGTCGCCTCGGTCGCGGAGTTCTACGCCTAGGGTTTTTTGAAATCGTCAGGCAGCAGCTGGTGCCGCGACAGCAGCTTGTAAAAATCCGTGCGATTACGTTTGGCCAGGCGCGCCGCCTGGCTGACGTTGCCGCCGGTGATCTGGAGAATCTGCGATAGGTAGTTGCGCGTGAATTCATCGCGCGCTTCGTCGAATGATGGCAGGCGCGTGGGATTCCCGCCCAGCGATTGCTGCACCAGTTCGGCGGTAATGATTGGGCCGTGCGAAAGCGCAACGTTCTGGCGCACCACGTTGTACAGCTG
>JANYJY010000039.1 GCA_025358295.1 Gammaproteobacteria bacterium | reverse complement strand
AGCGGCTATCAGCTCGATCAGTTTCGCAGGATCGCGCTGTTCCACTTCGATGTCGAACACGTCGATGCCGGCAAATTTCTTGAATAGCACCGCCTTGCCCTCCATTACCGGCTTGGCGGCAAGAGGCCCGATGGCCCCTAGGCCGAGCACCGCCGTACCATTGGTGATAACGCCCACCAGATTGCCGCGTGCCGTGAAGCGAAATACATTCAGCGGATTTTCGACAATGGCCTCGCAGGCGGCGGCCACGCCCGGCGAATACGCCAGCGCCAAGTCGCTCTGATTCAGTAGCTGCTTGGTGGCCGTAATCGATAGCTTTCCAGGCGTTGGAAACTCGTGGTAATCAAGAGCAGCCTTGTTGAGGGCTTCTTTAATGTCGCTGCTCTTCATGAGCCGGCAGCGCCGGGG
The DNA here is from genome assembly GCA_025358295.1 of Gammaproteobacteria bacterium. Lineage (GTDB taxonomy): Bacteria > Pseudomonadota > Gammaproteobacteria > Steroidobacterales > Steroidobacteraceae > Bog-1198. The sequence continues at coordinate 35,223 of JANYJY010000039.1, read as the reverse complement.
ATTGGCTCAGCAATACACATATTAGCGATCAATTCGAATCCTTAAGGTTGCGGGAGTGCGGCAGGTCGTCGGTTAACCCCTGATGGTAGCGCACCAATGTCATGAAATCTTGGATCATCGGTGTGCGCCGCCCGATGGCAGGGCAAGGGCCCACAAATGGGACTAGACTGCGAATCAGGTGATTCGGTGGCTCTCAATTGGAGGATGCGACCATGGGCACTACTCTCGTCGGCGGGCACGATCAGATTCTGCATGTCGAGGTCATGCACGTCCCGGTTTATAAGCCTTTCATATGGTTACGGGATGGCTGGCGCGACATGCGCAGGCATTGGGGCACGAGTTTGGGCTACGGCGGACTGATCGTGGCTCTGGGTTGGACTCTGCTGGTTTTTTGCGGCACACACCCCTACTTCATCGCCGCGGCAATTTCCGGCTTCTTGCTGGTAGGCCCCTTGATGTCCGCGGGCCTGTGCGAAATGTCGCGGCGCTATTCTCGTGGCGAGTCCGCAGACTTCGACGACTCCCTGGAAGGCTTTGGGCGAAATGCGCCCGCCTTGTTCGAGTTCGGCGTCATCCTCGCCATCTGCGCCGCTGTTTGGTTCGGCATCTCCGCACTCTTGCTGGGCACCGTCTTTCACATCGCCGCGCCCGATATCAGCGAGACCATGTACCGGGGCTTCCTAGATTCGACCAATCGGTCACAGGTTCTGTCCTATGTGATCATCGGCGGGTTGCTAGCGACCGCCGTGTTCGCCGTGTCGGTCGTGGCCATTCCTCTGATCATCGATCGGCACGCCAGTGCCGGTGAAGCCATGCGGGGCAGCGTGAGCGCAACGATTCATAACATCCCTGCGATGATCGTCTGGAGCGCACTGATTCTGGTGCTGACGATCATCGGCTATGCGACTCTGCTAGCCGGGCTCTTGCTGGCTGCCCCGCTATTGGGCCACGCCACCTGGCATGCCTACAAAGGCATGATTCGTCCTTAGGTCTTGTCGAGCACCCGCGACGTATAGACGATCGGGTTGTATGTGTACTTGGCGTAACCCGCCCGTCTACGAGTTCGGCGGTCGCTACTTTTCGTTCATCAAGACATTGCCGGCAACGTTTTAGCGCACGTCCAGGGATTTGGTTTCCTGGCGCAAAAATGCCAGCACCAACGATTCCGCCTTGCGAGGCGCTGCCAGGCTCAGGCTGCCGTTAAATACCCTGTGAATGAGACCCGCACGCCATGAGTAGAACACCGCCGGATTGATGTAGGACTTGCGGCAAACTGCAGGGGTATTGCGCAGATGAGTCGCCACTTGCCTCACGACCTCCGCGACAACGCCTTTCAGCGCGCGTTCGGTCGGATTATCCGGCAACGGCGCACGCGACAACAAAGTAATGGCGTGCAAGGTTGCACCCCAGGTGCGAAAGTCCTTGGCAGTGAAGTCGGCGCCCATGGCGTCACGTAGGTAATCATTCACTTGGCCGGAATCGATCGGACATCGTTGCCCATCGTCGTTCACATATTGAAACAAATGCTGTCCGGGAATCTCCTGGCAGCGACGGACGATCTGCGCAATGCGCTTGTCGTCGATGAGCACTTCGTGCTGGACACCGCCCTTTCCCCGAAAATTCAAGATCGCGCGCCCGTCGCGGATGAAGCTCACGTGACGATTGCGCAGGGTGGTGAGGCCAAAGCTTTTGTTGTCGCGGGCGTATTCGCTATTTCCGATGCGCACCCTCGTCGCGTCGAGAATACTGACTACCACCGCCAGAACCTTTTCGCGAGGCAATCCGGGTAAGCCCGTGTCGCGCCCGAGTCTGCGACGCAACTTCGGCAATGCCTCACCAAAGGCCACCATGCGATCGAACTTCGCGTTGTCGCGCACCTGCCGCCAGTCGGGGTGATAGCGATACTGCTTGCGACCACGCGCGTCCCGACCCGTCGCCTGCAAATGGCCACGCGCCTCCGCGGAAATCCAGACATCGCGGTATGCCGGCGGAATGGCGAGACCGGCAATGCGTTTGAGTTCCTTGGCAGCCGCCAGGCGCCGATTCGCCGGAGTAACGTAGCGAAACCCCTTGCCCGCGCGCAAACGACGAATGCCCGGCTCGGCGTCCGACACGTAAATCAGGCCCGCCTCCACTGCCATTTGCGCTGCCTCGGCGGCGACGCCGGTGAGATTTGCCGCCATTGCTGAATACTTCAGGCTCATGGCGTCAAATTGTTAGCTATTCGAAAGTCTTCGCGCTATAGATGTTCGAGACGTTCTGGCGATTATGTGACGCAATTCTGTGACTGATTAGTGAGAACATGACGTCGGCGTCGTCCTACACAATCAACTGCATTGACGCGGCCTGGTTATTGTTACATTGCCGGTGGTTCAAATCGCCGTCGTTTTCTTGGCGCGCAGCGTCAGACCCATGTAATACACGACACCCAACGCTATCCAGCAAGCACCGAGAAATTTTGCGGCGTGGTCCATTTCATAGAGTACGTAGACGATGATCGCCAGTCCGATCAGCGGAAATATTAGGTGCCGCAGCCAATCGCCGCTGCGTTGGCGACGGAAATAATGATTGATGACGGATAAATGCAGCAGCACGAAACCCGTCAACGCGCCGAAGTTCACGACGCGGGTGAGATCGTCCACTCGCTGCGAGAAAAAAATTCCGACCAGCAGTGATACCAACGCCACTGCGAGTGTGCTGATGTGCGGAGTCTGAAACCGAGGGTGGACCTTGGCAAGGACTGCGGGCAGCTTGCCGTCGCGCGCCATCGCAAAAAGAATGCGCGATACAGCCGCCTGTGCCGCCATGGCATTCGCGATCGCCTGCGCAATCACGATGGCCAGGACGGTGATGAGCCTGAGCCAGGCTCCTCCGGCAACTTCGGCCACTTCGTAGAAAGCCGTTTCAGGTGAAGAAAAATGCATGCCCCGGGCCAGGTCCGTGGCCACCCAGGTCTGCAACATGAACAAGACTCCCACCAGCAGCAAGGATATCACAGTCGCCCTGCCGATGGCGTTTTGATTGCCGCGGCTCTCCTCCGAGAGGGTGGAAATGCCGTCGAAGCCGAGAAAGGACAGCACCGCAATCGAGGCGGCGCCGGCAACCGTCGACAACGAGAACACCTGGGGATCGTAGATCGGCTTGAACGTGAGCCCGCCGGCGCCCGCGCCGCCATACAGCGCCGCCAAACCCACAACGACAAACAAGCCCAGAGTCGTCAATTCCATCACGAGCATGTAACGGTTGACGCGTGCCGTGAATTCTATGCCGATCAAGTTAACGACGGCGTTGAACGAGATGAATCCCGTCAGCCATATCCAGGCAGGAATGGCTGGGAAAATCGGCCGCAACGCGGCCGCGCTGAACAGATACAACAGCGCCGGAACCAGAATGTAATCAAGGAGAATGAGCCAGCCCGAAAAGAAACCGGCAATCTCGTGCAAGCCGCGTTGCGCATAGGTATAGACCGAGCCCGCCAGGGGAAATGCGCGCGACATCGCCGCATAACTCAACGCGGTGAAAAACATTCCCACGAGACCGACCAGGTACGCCAAGGGAACCATGCCCTTGGCCGAGTCCCAAACGAAGCCGAACACCGCATAAGGCGCGATGGGCAGCATGAAAATCATCCCGTAAATGACCAGATCGCGAGTGGTCAGGACTCGGTTCAATTGTTCTTTGTAGCCGAATTCTTGTAGCGACATGTGCAGCAGTCTAACGCAATGCCCTTATCGCGGGCGGATCAGCGAATGAGTACAATGGGTCATGGCCGCCTCGCATCGTCACACCATCCATCGACATCATTTCGGTTGGGATCGAAGCATCGCACCCCTCGTGCACATCGCCCCGGGCGAATCGCTGGAGTTCGATGTCGCCGATGCGTCCGCAGGTCAGCTCTCGCCCGCCTCGTTGGCGGGCGATATCGCCCGGCTGGATTTCTCCAAGGTCAATCCCGTCACGGGTCCCATTTTTATCGACGGTGCGCAACCCGGCGATATCCTCAAAGTAACCTTGCTGTCCTTTCTGCCGTCAGGGTGGGGGTGGACCGCGAACATACCCGGCTTCGGACTCTTGGCCGATGACTTCCGGGAACCCGCGCTGCACGTATGGAGTTACGACTCCGCGACTCTGTCGCCCGCGGCGTTCGGCCGCTGGGGTAATGTGCCGCTCAAGCCTTTTACCGGCACCATTGGCGTGGCTCCCGCCGAACCGGGGTTGCACAGCGTCGTTCCACCACGGCGGGTCGGCGGCAACATGGACGTCCGCGACATTTGCCTGGGCACCGAATTGTTTCTGCCCGTCGAAGTCGCCGGCGCTCTATTCTCGGTGGGCGACACGCATGCGGCCCAGGGCGATGGGGAAGTGTGTGGCACCGCCATCGAAAGTCCCATGCGCGTGGCATTGAATTTCGACTTGATCAAACAAGAGCCGCTCGCCTTCCCGCGCTTTAGAACCCATGGTCCTGTCACCCATCATCTCGATGCCCAGGGATACGAGGTCACCACCGGTATCGGACCGGATCTGATGCAGGCCGCCGCCGCCTCTGTCCGTTCAATGATCGATCTACTCGGGCGGCGCCACGGCATGCCGGCCATCGATGCATACATGCTGTGTAGCGTCTGCGGCGACCTCCGCATCAGCGAAATAGTCGACGTGCCGAACTGGATCGTGTCGTTCTACTTTCCTCGGATCGTACTGGACTGATCCCGGCACGAAAGCGCAAAGACCGCGTACGTCCCCGGCCTTACGCGACCTTACTTCGCACCGGCCACTCGGCAGCGACGGCCGCTTCCGCGCCTAGGACGTGGGCCAGGTCCTTGAGCAGGTTCGCGAGCTCACCGGCCATGACGGCGAAATCAATGTCGAATTGCTCGGCGGGATCCACATCATCTCCCTCCGTGGGTTCCTTGCTCATTTCCAGAAAATCCAGGCGCTTGACTTGCAGCTTATCGGTCAGCACGAAGGAAACCCGATCGTTCCATGTCAAACCGAGGTGTGTCGGATATTTTCCCGACGATAAGTGCGCCTGAATTTCCTTGCCATCGAGGGGGTGTCGCGTATAGCGAATGACGGTCTTGGACTTATCGGCCGCGTGCAATTCTAATTCGTCATCGATGGAGAATCGTGCCGGCGCCTCACCGCGCAGCAACCACGAAGTCATGGCCGCGTGTGGTGAGCGCTCTGTCTCGATAGCGACCGGCGCAAAACTGCCGAGAGTGTCCCCCAAGGCCTCGACGACGGCCTCCGCTCGGGGAATCCCCGCAGCGTCCACGACAAACCAGCCCGCCTGGGGGTCTATCCACGCGCGCGTAACTCGGCGCCGGGTCAATGCTCGCGCGCGCAGCTCGTCGCTCACCTTGGCACGAAGATCGCGCATTTGCTTTCGACCCACGGGAAATCCTTGCTCTTCGGCCAAAACCTCGGCGCGCTCTTGCGCCACCTGACGGATGATCGACCCTGGCAGCAGTTTCTGGTTCTCCCCCAGCGCGATCATGTGCTGCTGATTGACGGAGTGCAGCAGTCGTCCGCCAGCGGTAACCGGCAGCCAGCCACGGCATGACATCTCAAACGGGCCACAGGGCTGAAGAGTACGGCCGGCGAGCTGAGCCTCGAATTCGGCAGCAGTCAACGTCCATTGCGCGGGCAGGCGATGAAAAACCAGGTTCTTGAACAGCATCAGCGGCACCCAGTAAAAAGGAAGCGGATTATATGGAGCGGCGACCTGGATTTTGGTTTATTTTTACTCCAGGCCGGAGTGAAATCGGGCGGGCGAAGGTCACCTGCCTTGGGCCGCCGGGACTTCCGCTTTATATATCCGATGCTTGCGCTGGTATTGTTAACGGCCACCGCACAGTGGTTCTTCCCGTTCGTCAACCGCCCGAGGAGTTCAATCGTTGTCCCAACAGCAGCTACAATACTGTCCACTGCGTTTGGAGATCTTCATGAATACCATTTCGAAAGCGGCCACCCTTATCGGCAGCTCCTTGTTCGCCTCCCTGCTCGTGTCGGGCGCCGGCTGGGCCGATGCACCGTCCGCTACGGAATCCGGAAGCTGGCAGAAACACGAATATTCTTTCGTTTACATGGGTTTTACATCGACCTACTCCTGCGACGGGTTGGCCGATAAAATTAAGCTACTGCTAATTGCCGCCGGTGCGAGGAATGATGCAATATCCCGTGCCGGCGGCTGCGCCGCCGGCTATGGCCGTCCCGACAAATTCGCTCGAGCCGACCTGACATTTTACACGCTGGTGAGCGACCCCTCCACCGACTCCAAGCCGATAGCAGGAATTTGGCGCTCAGTGGTGTTCTCGAATAATTCGCCTCGGGAGTTGAACACCGGCGACTGCGAATTAGTTGAGCAGTTTCGCAATAATGTGTTGCCCATGTTCGCCACTCGCAATGTCAATGATCGCACGACTTGCGTCCCGCACCAGGACTCGGGATCGGTCATCGGATTGAAATTCGAGTCCTTTACAGCGGCGCCAGCCGCCCGGCAGCCTACTTAGTAGCCGCGGCGGCGGTGCGCTTCTCGCGGATGTAGCGCTCGCTGGTGATCTCAATGGCCGCATGTGAACCGGTCGCACCGACATCCTTGCGCGGCTCGAGGACCTGTTCGGCAAACCGCTCGCGTTCGGCGCTGCTCACGCGCTTGACGGTCGGCTTGTCGTAGAAGGCGGCAAGGTAACCCGCGACCGCATCGGCGGCGTTCGCCTCTGCAAAGAAACCCAGACGTAGCGCATGCACGATGCGACCTTGATCAATCCCCGCCACGCTGTACAGCCTGTACACGCTGAATATATCGAGGATGGGCACCGTATTCGGGTCAATCGCCTCCTCGCCTAACGACAACTGAATCACGAACCAGCGAGATGCCTGGCTGTCTTGCAGTTCCAGCTGAGTGAGCGCGCGAACCGTTTGAGTGGTATCGAGCTCCGCGACGCGCTTACTGAGCTGCTCCGTTTGCTTCGGAGCGTCAGCGTTGGGCGGCGCAACGGCAACCGCTGGCCGAGGAACGACGACTTTCGGGGGCGCAACCGCGATCACCGGCGGCGCAGCCGTAACCTTGGGTGGCGCAGCGACCACCACTGGCGGCGGAACGACCACCTTCGGGGGCGCAACCGCGATTACGGCAGGCGCAACGGTAACCTTAGGCGGCTCGACGACAGCGAGCTTGGCCGCAACGATTTGCGGCAACACCGGCATGGCTTCCAGAGTGAGCACAGGAATCATTTGCTTCGCCGCCAAGACAGGCGGAGTCATCACCGGCTGCGAAGCTGATACCTTGGCCACTGCCGCATTTGTAGGGGGCGTCGCGGCGATTGCTGAAAGCGACGGTATCGATTTGGGAACAACCGGCCTGGAAAGTACGGGCACGACCACGTGTTCGAGGACCGGAATTTTGTGCTGCACCGTCGGCGGGGCAACAACGACCACCGCGGGCTCAACGACAGCGACAACCGGCACCGCGCTAACGATTTGCGGGTCAGGAATAATCATCGCAGGCGCGGCAGGGCTAAGCGTCGGCGCCGAGGCGGCCGTCGGCTTCGACGGGAGTTCCACCGGCTTAGCGGTGACCACCACAGGCCTGGTGACAGGTTCGATTGGTACTACGTCGTCGATGGAGAGCAGCGAAGTGGAATAAGCGATTACATCCGCGACCTTCGTCGCAGGCGTTACGACTTTCGCCGCAGGCGCAGCCAGCTTTGCGGCAGGCGCTACGGCCGTCGACGCCGGCAAGGCAGGCTCGTCAGCCTGGACATCCGGCTTTCCCGCGGTGTGCGGAGGCTTGGCCGCAGCCGACCTTTTGTTGACCAGCGATCGTTGCGCCTCCGCTTTCGCCTCCTGCGCCGCTATCTTGCGCAGGTCGTCCGTATCCGCCGTGGCAGTCAATGCACCCGGATAAATGTCGCGTACTTTCTCCAGGGCGGCATCCGCATCATCCTCGGTTGCAAATGGACCCAATCGCAAGCGATAACGCAGCCGCCGGTCCTCGGTACGCTGAACCTGGTAGACATGAGCGTGCTCGGAGTCGATCAGACTCTTCACCGGCAGCGAGATCGGCGCGGTTGATGTGCTGAGATTAATTACGAAGGGCCCCTCGCCACCGAGACGCATGGTTTCCGGCAAAGGGGCAAACAGGTCCTCAATGCTCAGGTGCCAAATTTCCCCGGTCAATGGCGGATTCATCGGCCTGGACATAATTTAATTTTTTCCACGGACGGTTGGAGCTCGGTGACGATAGTGTCCAAGCGCGACCTGCGATACCGTGATCGGCGTCTCCTCGCGGCGACAAAAATGATTTATGTCAAGACGCGCTGACCTGCAACTGAATTAGCGAGCGTCGGCACGCGAAAAATCAAGCACGTTATGTCCACTACTTGATCTTCTTGATCTTCGCTGCGTAGACCTCGCGACCATCGAGATAGGTGGACAACACACGTGTATTGTGCAAATCGTAAGCGTCGATGGCGAAAATATCCCGGTCGAGCACAATGAAATCACCGCGCTTGCCTTCCTCTATGCTGCCCGTCGTTTGCTCTTGTTTCATTGCCCTTGCAGCATTGATGGTATATGCGTCAACCATGTCCTGCAGCGTCAAACCCTGTTCCGGCAGTAACGGGGGCTCGCCCTTAATATGCGATCGAGTGATGCCGTGCTCCATCGCGACGAAGGCATTGAAACTACTCACGCCCCAATCGCTGCCGCCGGCGATCAGTGCGCCCGCGTCCCGTAAAGAGCGTGCAGGATACAGATACTTGGAACGCTCCGGACCAATGTACTTGACGGTGGCGTCGTCGGTGTAGTCGCCGCTTTCCGCCCACAGCAGCTGAAAATTCGCGATCACGCCCAACTCCTTGAAGCGTGGAAAATCTGCGGGTGCGATCAATTCCAGGTGGGCGATCTGGTCACGGTTGTCCAGATTGCCGTTATTCCGGCGGGCATCCGCGAATGCATCCAGTGCCGAGCGAATTGCCCGATCTCCGATGGCATGAATATGCACGGTCAGTCCGGCCGTATCCGCCGCCGTCACGATCTGATTCAAATTCGCCTGGTCGAAATAGGAAGGGCCGAAGTTATTCGTAGGATGACCCTGTCCGTCCAGATATGGCTCCAACAAAGCCGCAGTCTGCGACGGGTACTCGATGACGCCGTCAGCGAATATTTTTACTGCATCTGCGCGCAGAAAATCGGGATCGATGGCCCACTTTGCGCGAAACTGAGTCGCCTTGCCGATCAATTCTGCGGCAGGCTCATGAAGATCCTTCAACCAAAGCGAAGCGCGTACCCGCATTTTCAGCCGATGAGTGTCGTACAAGCGCTTGTAGATCTGCATCGCGTGATCGTCGACAGCGGCGTCCTGGACTGAGGTGATGCCGATCGCCCGCATCTGGTCGAATGCCTCATTTAACTGCGAAGCCTGATGATCAAGACTGGCGGCCGGCTTCGCACCCAGTGCGATTTCGGCGGCCGTATCACGCAGCGTGCCCGTGGGTCGGCCCGCCACGTCGCGTTCAATGTGACCGCCGGAGGGATCCTGCGTGGCCGCCGTAATATGCGAGAGGCTCAGTGCGCGCGAATTGACCCAGACAGTGTGTCCATCGGATCCAGTGAGCAACAGGGGCCGGGTGGGAAGTATCGAATCCAAGTCCGCCAGACTCAAAGTCAAACCGGACGGATCCACCATGACGACTTCGAACCACTCGAACGGGTTGCCCGGATTGGTTTTCAGACAGGCGCCAACCTTGCGCTTGATTTCCGCAGGCGACAGCGGCTTATCGTCGAGATTGCACTTGCCCAAATCTTGCGCGCTCTGCGCCGGATGAACATGTGCATCAATGATGCCGGGCAGCACCACTCGACCACCGAGATCGACCTTGCGGGTGTTCGCGCCGATGAGCACACCGATGGCCTGATCGGTTCCGACTGCAACAATGGCGTTGCCGCGCACCGCCATCGCTTGCGCGACGCTGCGCTTCGCGTCTTGCGTATGAATCTTGCCGTTCAGGAATACCAGATCCGCCGGCGCCGCTGCCGCCAGCGCAGGCAATACCGCCCACAGCATCTTCAATACAGTACGCGTCATCATCCTTCTACTCTCCCCGTATCGGCCGTGCGAAGTCCATGACTTCAGCGGCGATTAGATCCAGCATCTCAGCGACTCGCTGCACCTGGCAGGTCCCCTGCTCGTCGAAAGCCCTTTCCGTCGAATTGATGGCGGCGCCGAGCGGCGTCGGCCAGCCTCGCAGCGCGTGCACAATATCGCGTAAGGCGCCCAGCGTATTCACCGCACCGGGCCAACCGCCGGCGGTCGCGATACAACCCACGGCACGGCCGCTGAAGTATGGACGCACGTCCGTGCGCAAGTCCTCCGCATAGTCCAATGCGTTCTTGACGAGGCCCGAAATGCTGCCGTGATAGCCCGGCGATCCGATAATAATGCCGTCCGCCTGAGCCAGTTCCGTCACCAGGTCTCGGGCCGCCTCGCAGCGTTCGGGATTGTCCGGCTGGTACAGGGGCAATTGCAGGGCCGAGCCGCTGATGAGCTTGGTCCGTGCTCCCGCGCGTTGCGCGGCTGCGAGCACGTGGCGCATGGCCTTTTCGGTCGTGGAATTGGCGCGCAACGTACCGCCGACGGCAACGATGTAGGGGGCAATCATGGTGCGGATCCTACACGGAATCGCACGAATTGATCAGTGCGCCGCCTCGCTGCCTCGCGCTTTAAATGGCGGTTTTGCAAACCAGACGAAGGGAATCAATAGCAAAAACATCCACCCGAGCAAATGGAATACGTCGTTCACACCCAAAGTCATCGCCTGTGTGGTAATGACGTGCTCGACATAGTCAAAGGCCCCGGTGCCGGAGATCCCACGGTTGCCGAGCTCTGTCTGATAGTTGGTCCACGCGCCGGCTGAATTTCGAATGTGCTCGGTCAGCACCGCATGATGGTAATCCGTGCGCCGGTTCCACACGAACACCGTCATCGCCGTCGCGATACTGCCCGACATGGTGCGCACGAAATTGCTCAATCCCGACGCGGAGGCCAACTCGCTCGGGGGAACCCCTGACAACATGATTTGGTTCAACGGCAGGAAAAAGAACGCTATCCCCAGGCCCTGCATGAATCGCGGAGTGGCGAATTGACTGAAATTTGCAGTGTCGTTGAGGGTAGCGGCCCAAAAAATAGCGAAACCGAAGACGCAGAAAGCGAAGCTCGCCGTCAGCCGCAGATTCAAGCGATTCATATTCCGACCGACGATGGGAGCCGCCACCAACGCCAATATCCCCGTCGGCGCCACCGCCAATCCAGCCCAGGTGGCGGTGTAGCCCACCGTGGTTTGCAGCCAAAGCGGGAAAACAACGTTGATGCCGGACAGGCCGAAGTACGCGACACCGGTAACCAGTACCCCGACTCGGAAGTTGCGCCGCGCGAACATATGCAGATCGATGACCGGATGCTTGTCCGTCAGCTCCCACGGAATTAAAAAGCAGACACTGATCAGAGATACCACGCCGGCGATGACGATAAGGGGCGAGCTGAACCAATCCTGCTCGTTGCCGTTGTCCAACATGAATTGCAAACTGCCGACGCCGATAACCAGCAACGCCAGCCCAATGCCATCGATCGGCAATTTCGTTTTCTTCGATTCGCGGTGCCTAAGAATGAGCCAGCTCGAGGTGGCGGCCAACGCCCCCACCGGCAGATTGATATAGAACAACCAGGGCCAGGAGAGATTATCCGTGATCCATCCGCCGAGAATGGGTCCGAATATGGGTGCGATGATGATCACCATGGCCCACAAAGCAATCGCCATGCCGCGCCTCTCGACTGGATAATTGCGCAGCAATATGGCCTGTGCCACCGACATCATGGGTCCGGATACCAGTCCCTGGATAAGGCGCGCACCGACCAGCATCGGCAGGGTGGTTGCCAGTCCGCAAATCGCGGAGAAACACATGAATAATAATATCGACGTAACGAAGGTTCTGACTTCCCCGAAACGACGGCTGATCCAGCCGGTAAGCGGCTGCATCACGGCGGCGGCCAACATGTAAGAACTGATAGCCCACGTGCCTTCCGACGTGCTGACACCCAGGCTGCCGGAGATCGCGGGCACGGAGACATTGACAATCGTCATGTCAAGAATCTCCATGAACGAGGCGGTCGCCACCGCCACCGTCAGCATCAACAGCTTGCCGCCATGCAGCGGCGGATACTCTTGCTCCTGAGTGTGAGCGGACTGTACGGGCTCAGCCATGGGCCGCTCTATCGATTGGGATTACTTGAGATTTCGGCGCACGACTGCATCGGCTTCGGCATTGGCCGTGTCGAGGTCCTGCGTATAAACCTGAGTGTGGCCCACGGCCGTATCGGTGGCGCTACTCGCCAGAACGGAGCCGTCCCGATTCGTCGTGTCTACTGTCACGGTAGCCGACAGCCCGACGCGCAGCGGCGATTTCACGAGATCAGCATCATCAATTTGAATTCGAACCGGGACGCGCTGCACAACTTTGATCCAATTGCCCGACGCATTCTGCGCCGGCAGCAACGAGAACGCGGCGCCGGTGCCGGCGGACATGCCCTGCACGTGGCCGTGAAATATGAAGGAACCGCCGTACAGATCGCTGCGAACCTGGGCGGGCTGCCCGATGCGCAGATGCCGTAGCTGGACTTCTTTGAAGTTCGCATCGACCCACAGCGAATTCAGCGCAATGACGGTCATCAGTGCCTGGCCCGCCTGGATGTGCTGACCCAGTTGCACACTGCGCTCCGCCACGTAGCCGGTGACGGGAGCCACAACGCCGTTGCGTTGCGAGGCAATCCAGGCATCCCGAAAAGCAGCCTTTGCCTGCAGTACGGCCGGATTCTCTTCCACCTCGGTACCATCGACCAACGCATGCGAAGAAGTCGCCTGACGAACGGCCTGCGTCAGTGCAGCCTTGGCCAACTCCACACTTTCGCGCGCATGCCGCACTTCCTCTGGCGCGATGGCATGGTCGGCAAGCAAGGGTTCGCGCTTGGCTAGATCGGCCTCGGCTCGCGCCAATTCCACTCTACGCGTCTGGATGACCGAGTCGTACTGGTCGGCCGTCGATTTCTGCTGGCGAACTTGGCGCACCGTTTGTGCCAGAGCGCTGGCCGTTCGGCTCAAACTCGTCTCGGAGTCGGTTGGATCGAGGCGCACCAGCACCTGGCCGGCCTTCACCAATTGCGTGTCGTCAGCGAGCACAGCAATGACCGTGCCGGAAATCTGCGCAGAGATCACCACTTTATTGCCGTTCACGTAGGCATCATCGGTCTGCTCGCGCTTCGCGATGACCAAAACCCAATAGGCTGTCCAGATAGCGCCCAATACGATGAATACCAGCGCGATGAGGAGGAGGATGTTGCGCCGCTTGCTGTTTGCCGGTGCCGGTTCCGCGGATTCTACGTTTGCGTTCATTGTGTGATCGTCATGCCATTCAGGTGGGAGTTAGTGGGCGTTTGCGGACTTTCATAGCCGCCGCCCAGGGCGCGCTGCAGTGCGATGTCGGCAGATAACGCCGCCGAGTCGAGCTGAACCAGCGCATCGCGTTGTTGTAACCAGGTCTCGGTCGCCGTCAGTTCATTGCGCGCGTCGATGATTCCCTGCCGGACGCGAGCCGCAGCGCTGTTCTTAAGCTGGTTCGCCGCGTCGACTTGGATGACGCGCTGAGCGCGCTCGGCGGCGATTTGCGCCCGGGTCGTTGCCTGCAAGGCGACGTCGCGGGCAGCGCCGACCACGGTGTCTTGATAGCTTGCCACCGCCGAATCGATCGCGGCTTGGTCGGCTGCATAGCGCGCCTTGAGGCGGCCGGAATCGAAAATCGGCAAATGAATCGCCGCGCCGATTTGCGGCACCCGGCTGCCGTACTTGAGCAGATTGCTCACATCGATGCTGGACAACCCCAGCAAGGCATTGATGGTCAGGTCCGGATAAAAATCGGCGCGGGCGGCGTCCAGATTTTTCTGCGCGGACTCCACGCGCCAGCGGCTCGCGGCAATATCGGCGCGGCGCGCAATCAAATCGATCTTGACCGCATCGGGCAAGTTGCCGGACAGCGCGGGTAAGGGCTTCACTTGCAGCGACGGCAGCTCCGTCATGGGACGGCCCACCAACGCGGCCAGCGCGACGATGCGCAGCTTCGCCGATCCCTCTAAAGCCGCGATCTGTTCCCGCGCCCCCGCCACGGCAAGATCCGAGCGATTGATATTTTCCGCCGCATCCAATTCGGCGCCGACGCGAGCGGCGCCGATCGCTGCCTCCCGCTCGGCCACGCCTTCCTGCTCTCGAGCCAGAGCGATCCGGCTTTGATCCGCCTGCCAGCCAAAGTAGGTGTCGGCAACCGAGCCGGCGAGCATCAACGCGGCCGCGCTGCGATCCGCTTCCGCCGCGCGTGCTTGGTCGACGGCCGCGTCGACCGCATCGCGCTGTTTGCCCCACCAATCGAAGGTGTAGCTTGCTTGTAGGCCCAAGTCCGATTGGTTATACCAACTGAATCCTAAGAATTGCGGCGGAAAGAGACCGTTGTCGCTCAACCGCTGCCGATCGATTGCGGCACTGGCATCGACTTTGACGCCGGCCGCCGCGCCCGCGATGCGCACCGACTGGCGCGCAGAATCGAAACGGGCGTGAGCCGTTGCCAGTGTCGGCGAGGTCGCCACTGCCAGTTCGATGAGTTGATCCAAAGTCGGATCCTGATACCGCTTCCACCACTGCTGCGCCGGCCAATGGCCGCCACCCGCGAGTTCGAGCCCATCCAGGGGTACGGGATTCGACAATTGCACGGGCTTCTGCTTTGGCGGCAGACCCGCGCAAGCAACGACGCAGAGGGTCAAAAGAGTCGTGGCAGCGCGCCAATTTCTCATTCCGCTCGCTCCACGGCTTCTAGCTTCGGCGCTTCCAGCATTCTTGCGTACAGGCCTTTGAGCTGTGAAATCAGATGACGCTTCTCTTCCTCGGAAATCCCTGAATACAAATCGCGCAGCGGAGCGAACATGGTGGGCAGCAGCCGGCGCACCAATTCCTCGCCCTGCTCGGTGATGCGCAACACCATGCGACGTCGATCATGAGCGCTCATGACCCGTGTGATTAGGTCGCGCGAAACCAGGGCATCGCAAATGCGCGACATATTGGCCGGGCTCTGTGCCGCCCGCGCGCATAAATCGCTAGGGTGCGCCACACCCTCGGGCTGTGAAAATAAGGTGGTCAGGACGCGAAATTCCGCCTCGGCAATCCCGAACGGTCGAATTTGCTGGTCGAGCATCGTCGCCATTTCACGGCCCAAATGCATCGTCAGCCGGCACAGCATAACCTCGCTGAGCGGCAAATCCGGCATCCGGGTGCTCAGGGCATGCAGGTTCTTTTCGAGCTTGTCGAATTGGGTTTCGGTATTATTCATTTGCATACTAACCATTCAATGGAATATATTTTACCAAATGAATATCCAGTATGTAAATACTTCTTGCGTTGCGCCCTGACCCATGTCAGTTTTTCGCACTAACCGCCCCTCCCGGGTCCCGACCGGTCGTTTTCCATGAGCCACCTCCCTTCTACGCGCGCCGGCATGGGCCCATGTGCCGTTGTTTTCGCCGCAGGTTTTCTCACAGCCTGTGCGGTGGGACCCAATTTCAAGGCGCCAGAGGCGCCGCATACCGAGGGCTTCGCAGCGCCAGGCCAAATTAACAATGAGACAGCGACTACCGCGTTGCCCGGTGGTCAAGCCCAGCGCTTCGTCACCGGAATGGATATTCCCGGTCAATGGTGGACGCTGTTTCAGTCCCCGCAATTGAACGCATTGATCGAGCGGGCGCTCGCCAACAGCCCGACCATCGAGGCCGCACAGGCCGCGCTGCGCCAGGCTAACGAGACCGTAGCGGCTCAGCGCGGCAGCTACTATCCCAGTGTCTCGGGCAATGTCTCGAGCCAGCGGCAGAAGGCCTCCGGAGCGGCGTTCGGCGCCATACCCGGTCTGCCCCGCTCCTATTTCTACAACCTCGACACAGCATCGGTGAACGTGTCGTACACCTTGGACGCCTTCGGCGGCGTTCGCCGTCAAGTCGAAGCACTGAGCGCTCAAGCCGAGTATCAGCACTTTGCACTCGAAGCCAGCTATCTCACGCTCACCTCGAATATCGTCACGACGGCGATCAACGAAGCTTCGCTGCGCGCACAGATCAGCGCGACGGAACAGATCTCGGCTTCACAGCAAACCCAACTCGACATCGTCAAGCGGCGAGTCACCGCCGGCGGCGCATCGCGTGCCGATATCCTGCAGCAGCAGTCGGCCTTGCAAAGCACCCTCGCCGCCCTACCGTCCTTGCGCAGCCAGCTCGCGCAACAGCGCAATCAACTGGCGGCATTAGTCGGCAGCCTGCCGGCCGACTATACGGGCGCGGGATTCGATCTCGACTCGCTCAGCCTTCCGCAGGATCTGCCATTGAGCCTGCCGTCCAAATTCGTCGAACAGCGTCCGGACGTGCGCCAATATTCGGCCCTGCTGCACCAGGCCACTGCGCAGGTGGGAATCGCCACAGCCAATATGCTGCCGCAAATCACCATCACGGGCAGCTACGGCCAAAGCGCAGCGGAATTCTCCAAGCTATTCGACCCGGCTTCCAATGTCTGGACCCTGATCGGCGCCTTGACCCAACCCATCTTCAAGGGCGGAGAGCTGCGACACCAGCGCCGTGCGGCGATTGCCGCGGCGCAAGCAGCGGCTGCCAATTATAAGGCCACAGTGATCACCGCCTTTCAGAATGTGTCGGATACCCTGTACGCCCTGCAAGCCGACGCGGACGCACTGGCGGCCCAGGCGCTCGCCGAGCAGTCTGCAGCCGACAGTCTGGGGCTGGTGCAAGCTCAGTACAAAAGCGGCGCCGCCAGCTATGTGCAAGTACTGGCTGCGCAGCAAAGCTACCAATCCGCGGCCGTCGCGCTCGTCAAGGCGCGCGCGCTACGCTACGCCGACACGGCGGCACTCTTTCAGGCACTCGGGGGCGGTTGGTGGAACCGCGCCGATGTGGCTGCCAATTCGACTGACTGCTGTGAGGGGAAATTGTGAGCACCATGGAATCCGGAGTTGCCGGTGCCGCCCGCGGCACGGCGCCTCTCAAGGAAATGATCGTCCCGCTGGTGATACTGGTGATCGCTGTGGCGGCGATCCTCGGCGGTGTCGTCGCCTACAAGATCCACAACGGCAAAAAAATGTTCGCGGCGATGGGCGGCGGCGTAATCCCCCCGCAAACCATTTCCACAACGATTGCCGAGAATTCCAGTTGGCAGCCTCAGACTCAGGCCATCGGCAGCTTGCGCGCAGTGCGCGGTGCAGACCTCGCGGCACAGGCCTCCGGGGTTGTCGATGAGATTCATCTTGATTCGGACAGCGAGGTCGCCGCTGGCACGCTATTGCTCAAGCTCAAGCCCAACGACGATCCCGCAAAGCTGGCGCAACTGGAAGCCGTGGCTGCGCTCGCCGACCAGACCTACAAGCGCGATCAGGACCAGTTCGCCGCGCAAGCCATCAGCCAGGCAGTTCTTGACGCGGATATGGCGGCGTTGAAATCGGCGCGCGCGCAGGTGGCTGCCCAACAGGCGTTGCTTGAGGAAAAGACGGTCAGAGCGCCGTTCGCGGGCCGGCTCGGCATCCGGCAAGTGGACCAGGGCCAGTATCTCACCGCGGGCACGACCGTCGTCACCCTGCAGGCGCTCGATCCCATCCTGATCGACTTCTATCTCCCCCAACAGGAGCTAGCCCATATCAAGGTGGGCGAGTCGGCCACCGCGACGGTGGATGCCTATCCCGGCGTGCACTTTGCAGGCACCATTTCTTCAATCAATTCCAAAGTTGATCTTGCAAGCCGCAACGTCCAAGTGCGGGCATCTTTTGGAAATCCTGAGCGGCGGCTGCTCCCCGGCATGTATGCCAAAGTAACCATCGACAAAGGCGCCGCCAGCAACCAGATCACCCTGCCGCAGACGGCCATCACCTACAACCCCTATGGCAACACGGTGTTCGTCGTGCAGCAAAGCGGCGTCGACCAGAACGGCAAGCCAAAATACGTGGCCCAGCAGCGCTTCGTGCAATTGGGCTCGACACGCGGCGACCAGGTCGCGATCACCAGCGGCGTCGCGGCCGGCGAGGTGGTAGTCACCGCCGGCCAGTTGAAACTACGCAATGGCGCAGCGGTCGTGGTGGACAACAGCATCACGCCCGCCAACGAAACCAATCCCACGCCGCCGAACGAGTAAGCGCGAGATCTATCTTGAATTTTACCGACATCTTTATCCGCCGGCCGGTGCTCGCGAGCGTGGTCAGTCTCGCCATCCTCGTCGTGGGCCTGCGCTCGTACAGTTCATTGCAGGTGCTTGCGTACCCGAAGACTGAGAACGGCATCGTCACCATTTCGACGGTTTACCCCGGAGCCGATCCGGAAGCCATCGCCGGATTCATAACCACACCGATCGAAGCGGCCGTGGCGCAAGCCAATGGCATCGACTACATGACGTCGACCAGTCAAAGCGGAGTCAGCACAATTTCGGTGAACCTGCGCCAGAACTACGACACGTCGAAGGCCGCCGCAGAAATCAATATCAAGGTCAACTCGATTCTCAACCAGCTTCCGGTGGGCTCGCAGCAGCCCGCCATCAGCGTCAAAGTGGGCCAAACCACCGATGCCATGTATCTGGGGTTCTCGAGTACGACGCTCGCGGCAAATCAAATTACAGATTATTTGCAGCGCGTCGTGCAGCCGAAACTACAATCAGTCCCCGGCGTGCAAACAGCCGAACTCCTGGGCGCCCAATATTTTTCGCTGCGCGCCTGGCTCGATCCGCAGAAGCTCGCCGCCTATGGACTGACCGCGAGCGACGTATCGGCTGCCTTGCTCAGTAACAACTATATCTCCGCCGTCGGCAATACCAAGGGTCAGATGGTGCAGGTGACACTGACATCGACCACCAGCCTGCACAGCTTGAGCGAATTTCGCTCCCTGGTGATCAAGCAGGTCAACGGCAGCAATATCCACTTGAGCGACGTAGCCATAGTGTCCCTCGGCGCGGAAAGCTACGAGGCACGCGTGTCATTTGACGGCAGGACCGGGGTATTCATCGGCATCCAGGTAGCGCCCAGCGCGAATCTGCTCACCGTAATCGGCGGCGTCAAGGCCGCTTTTCCGGAAGTTCATTCGCAATTGCCGGATGGACTGGCCGGCGCGATTATTTACGATTCAACCGAATTCGTGAACAGCTCCATCCACGAAGTAGCGGTCACTCTGGTCGAGGCGCTGGTTATCGTGATGTTGGTAATCTTTGCGTTCTTAGGCTCGCCGCGTTCCGTGGTAATTCCAATCGTGGCCATTCCCCTGTCACTCATCGGCACGTTTGCAATCATGCTGGCGCTGGGCTTCACCATCAATCTTCTGACCCTGCTCGCGCTGGTGCTCGCCATCGGTTTGGTGGTCGATGATGCGATCATCGTGGTCGAGAACGTCAATCGCCATCTGGAAGGCGGCATGGCGCCCTCTGCCGCCGCGGCTTTGGCCGCGCGGGAACTCGCCGGCCCCATCGTCGCCATGACGGCGGTGCTGCTCGCCGTGTTCGTGCCGATCGGGTTTCAAGGAGGCCTCACCGGCGCGCTATTCGTCGAGTTTGCGTTCACGCTCGCGGCCGCGGTGACCGTCTCCGCGGTCGTCGCACTCACCTTATCGCCCATGATGTGCGCGCGCATGCTCAAACCACACCGCGCCGGCCACGATGACTGGGAAACTCGTCTGGTCAGGTTCATCGACAAGCGCTTCGATGTCTTGCGCAACTGGTATCTGCGCCAGCTAGAGCGCAGCCTGCGGTTCACGCCGATCACCGCGGTGCTGGTAGTCGTCGTGCTCGGCAGCATTTATTTTCTCTACCACATCTCGACGAGCGAACTCGCTCCGCAGGAAGACCAGGGGTTCGTGCTGATGCAGGCCGCCTCGCCGCCGACCGCGACCCTGCAGCGCAAGGCGCAATACGACATTGCGACCTTCAACATCATCATGGAAGCCACCAAGCCCGACCACGTCTTTCAAATCGACGCGCCCGGCCAATCGATCACCGGATTGGCGCTGCCGCCGCGCGATAAGCGGAAAATGGGCACGAACGAGATTGCGGCACTTCTGCAGCAGAAGCTCAGCGCCGTCGCCGGGCAAAGGATCGCCGTCTTCCAGCCGCCGTCGCTGCCCGGCGCCTTCGGCCTGCCCATACAATTTGCGATCAAGACCACCGAGCCTGCAAGCCGCTTGAACGAGGTGTCGCTGGCATTTCTCGGCGAGGCCTTGAAGAGCGGCAAATTCGCATTTCTCGATTCGGATCTGAAAATCGACCAGCCGCAATCCATCATTGAAATCGACCGCGACAAGACGGCCCAATTGGGACTCAGCATGAGCCAAGTGGGAACGGCGCTGGGCAGCTTGCTCGGCGGCGGCTACGTCAATTACTTCAGCATGGACACCCGCTCCTACAAGGTCATACCCCAAGTGGAGCGCATTTCGCGCTTGAATGCCGAGCAGCTGCTGAACTACCCCGTTGCCAACATCGGCGGGGTTCCGGTCCAATTGTCCACCATCGCCAAAATTCGTTCAGTCACGGTTCCCGAATCGCTCAATCACTTCCAGCAGTTGAACTCCTCGACGATTGGCGGAGTCATGTTGCCGGGCGTGACTTTGGACGATGCGCTGAAATACCTACGGGACCTCGCCGCGCGTACCTTGCCGCAGGGATATACGGTTGACTACGGCGGCCAGGCCCGGCAATACGTGCAGGAATCCGGCGGCGTCATGGCCACATTCGGGTTCGCCATCATCATCGTGTTTCTAGCGCTAGCGGCCCTGTTCGAAAGTTTTCGCGATCCGTTGGTCATTCTCATCTCGGTACCGCTGTCCATCGCCGGCGCGTTGATATTTATCGCGCTCGGCTTGGGCGACGCCAGTTTGAACATCTATACCCAGGTGGGCCTCGTGACTCTGATGGGCCTGATCAGTAAGCACGGCATTCTCATCGTTGAAGTGGCCAACATGGAACAGCAAACCGGCAAGTCCAAGCACGCCGCCATTCTGGCCGCGACCGGTGCGCGCCTGCGGCCTATCTTGATGACCACGGCAGCCATGGTCTTGGGTGTGCTGCCCCTGGTGTTCGCCAGCGGCGCCGGCGCCGCATCGCGATATGCCATCGGCTTGGTCATTTCCACGGGATTGGCGATTGGCACGGTGTTCACCTTGTTTGTGGTGCCGGGGGTGTACATGCTGATCGGCGCAGACCATTCTGCGCGCGAGCCGGAGCTCATCGAGGCACGATGAGTGAACTGCAGCCATTGACGGGCGCCGCGAAGATTCTCGGCACTCTCGCTTTGGCCCTCGCCACGTTCATGAATGTGCTGGATACGTCGATCGCGAACGTGTCGCTATCGACGATCGCCGGCAACCTCGGCGTGTCCACTACCCAGGTTACCTGGGTAATCACCTCCTTCGGGGTCGCCAATGCCATCGCCGTACCCTTGACGGGCTGGCTGAGCCAGCGCTTCGGCGCGGTAAGGCTCTTTACCGCGTCGGTGGTTCTGTTCTCTATCGCCTCACTGCTCTGCGGGCTGGCATCCTCGCTGCCGGAGCTGATTGCGTTCCGCGTCGTTCAAGGTGCCGTCGCAGGCCCGATGATTCCCCTATCGCAAGCGCTGCTGCTGTCGAGCTTCTCGAAAGCCAAGGCAGGGACGGCGCTGGCAATCTGGGGCGTAACCACGCTGGTGGCGCCGGTCATGGGTCCGCTGCTGGGCGGATGGATCACCGACAATATCGCGTGGCCGTGGATTTTTTACATCAATATTCCGGTCGGCGCGTTCGCCGCCCTAGTGACTTGGAGCATCTATAGGACCCGGGAAACTCCCCGGCGCAAGCTGCCGATCGATGGGGTGGGCATGGCCATGCTCATCGTGTGGGTAGGCTCGCTGCAGATCATGCTCGACAAGGGTCAGGAGCTCGACTGGTTTCATTCCGCCACCATCGTCGCACTGGCGGTGATTGCGCTCGTGGTGTTTTGCCTTTTCCTTGCTTGGGAGCTGGTGGATAACCCGCACCCGGTGGTGGATTTGCGCCTGTTTAAACGCCGAAACTTCTGGACCGGAACTCTCGCGCTGGCGCTGGCCTATGGGGTATTTTTCGGCAATGTCGTGATCCTGCCGCTGTGGTTGCAGCAGTACATGGGCTACACGGCCACCGATGCAGGCTTGCTCACCGCGCCAGTCGGGATTCTCGCCATCATGCTGTCACCCCTCGTCGGACGCTGGGTCAGTAGGGTGGATCAACGAATTCTGGCTACTGTGGCGTTCTCGATCTTCGCCATTTCACTGCACATGCGCACGGCATACAACACCGAGGCGAACTTCGGATTCCTCGTGGTGCCCATTATCGTTCAAGGCGGCGCATTGGCGTTCTTCTTCATCCCACTGGTTAGCCTGATCCTCTCAGGATTACCCCAGGAGCGCGTGCCCGCGGCCTCCGGACTGTCGAACTTCGCCCGCATTCTATCCGGCAGCTTAGGCACCTCCATCGCCACGACGGTGTGGGATCATCGGGCAATCCTGCATCACGCTCAGCTCACCGAATACATCAACCGCACGAGTTCGGCAGCCGGAAACTATGTTCAAACATTGCAAGCTGGAGGCCTGTCACTGCAGCAAGCCGGCGTGGCTATCAACCGAGCCATCGACGTGCAGGCGCATTTGCTGGCCGCGAACGATGTGTTTTGGGCGTCGTCCATTTTGTTTACCGGCCTGATCGGTGTAATTTGGCTGGCCCGACCCATCAAGATCAACCTGCCGCCCGGCGTTGCTGCAGGGGCTCATTAGCTGCTTATTCAAATACTTGTAGGTTTGTTATAATTTAACTTCTAGAAAACGACGAAATTCCCGCCCATAGCCCGCCGCTAACCGCATATGTCGACTCGTTCAAAGAGTTGATAAAAACCACATTGCGTTTCTGTGATTGTCTTGTATATTCCGAGTGCAGAGTCTTGATTTAACAAGATTCAAGTAAGGGATCTATCCTCGAAACCACTTTAAGGTTTCGGTCTTTGTTATGTAACGAGGCGTACATGGTCAGCGCGTGGGAATGTCTGCATTTTGCCGCCCTTGAGCTGGTTCGCTCGACCCCCATCAAGCAGCGTTTGGTCTGCGCCTACAACCGCCACCTCGCCTCAATCCCCGAAGATCAACTCCCGGGCGAAGTCCGTGAAACTTTTGGTCAAATCATGCGCTGCCTGCGGGGCGTGCAACCCTTGCGAGGTGAAGATGCGGTAACCGCATCCGTGCGCAAGATGTCGAATCAAGAAGCCGACGATTGCGCCGCCCTGATCGTCGAGATTTTTGGGTTGATGTGCCGGGCGAATGTCGCCACTAGCCGAGCTAACACCGTGGTGCAATTCCCTGGCGTGGATCGGGATCCGGTCGAGTACGAAACTCCGGCACTGGTCGCGGCCAACTAAATCGGCACCGGCCCCCGCCCCTCGGCCGGCCGATCAATCTAGTTTGAATTCGATGGTGTCCCAGCGCGTCGTTTCCTGATGCCTGGCCTGCCGTCTCAACGCATCGATCAAGCTGCGTTCGTTCCACGCACTGACTTCATCGGCCAAATCCTTGATGGCTTTGGGCAGTGCCTCGGTTGAGCCGAAATTTTCCATCGCGACTATCGGTCTATCGGCAGCCTTGGCGAAATTCATCTGAAACAGCACCAGCTCGGGAGAGCTTTGATACACCGCCGGCAGCACCACAATGACTTCGCAGGGCGCGATTTGCCGCCTTAAGTCCTCGCGCTGAGATTCCTTGTCAAGCGGCCGCTTCGCCTGAGGCTGGCTGGTGTTCAGGTAGTAAAAAGTGCCCGATGCTTCCAGGTATTCGAATACGCGCGCGTAATCGTCGTTTTCCACCCAGTCATGGGTGACGAACAGGCGTATGGGATTCACACGGGTCGACATGTGCCTAGTGTAGCTTGACGATGGTCATGCGCGAAGGCCCGGGCGCCGATACAATGAGCGCAGTGCGATTGCTGGTTTACAATATACGTTATGCCACCGGTACTGGGCCCGCCTTCCACCTGCCCGTGCCGGGAGCCGGCTACCTTCGTTCCAGCCGGCAGGTGTTGTCTGGCATCACCGACTTCATCAAGCAGCAGGACCCGGACGTCGTCGGGCTGATTGAAGTCGATACCGGCTCCATCCGCACCGGAATGGTCAACCAGGCCGATTTCATTGCCCGTTCCTTGGGCCACTATTCGACCTTCGAGTGCAAATACGGCGTGTCCTCGGTGAACCACTTGGTTCCCATCGTACGCAAGCAGGCCAATGCCTTCCTCGCGGCGCCGCGTGTCCGCGGCGAGCGTTTTCATTATTTCGACACGGGCATCAAGCGCCTGATCATCGAATTGGAACTCGACGATGTGGCAATTTTTCTGGTGCACCTGTCCCTGAAGTTCAGGCATCGGCAATACCAGCTGCGGTACTTGTATGATTTGGTGCGCAAGACTCAGAAGCCCGTCATCGTGGCGGGCGATTTCAATACCTATTGGGGCGATCACGAGCTGTATTTGTTTACCCAGGCTGCCGGACTGGCCAGTGCCAATCTCCAAGGACTGCCGTCCTATCCCAGCCGCAGCCCGCGCAAGGAGCTGGATTTCATCCTGCACAGTCAGCAAATCGAGGTGAATCGTTTTCAGATGCCCGACGTTCAGTTCTCGGACCATTTGCCGCTGATTTGCGATTTCACCGTCCATCAGCATGCCCGGCGGGCTGCCTGATGGCGGACACCCAAACCTGGTCCTTGCAGATCGATGCGGACCGTGTTGCCTGGCTGACTTGCGACACCCCAGACGCCTCGACCAATGTGCTGTCCGCGCCGGTGTTGCGGGATCTGGCGGCGCAGTTGACCGACATTGCTGCGCAACGGCCTGCCGGCGTCGTCATCCTCTCGGCCAAGCCGAGCGGTTTCATTGCAGGCGCCGACATCAAGGAATTCCTGCAGATTCGCACGCCCGAGGATGGCTACGAACTGGTGCGCGCCGGACAAGCCGTGCTGCAATCGCTCGAGGATCTGCCCTGCCCCAGCGTCGCGGCCCTACACGGCTTTGCGCTCGGAGGCGGCCTGGAACTCGCCCTGGCCTGCACGTATCGAGTCGCCGCGGACGGGCCCACTCTGTCGCTGGGGTTGCCCGAGGTGATGCTCGGCATTCACCCGGGATTCGGCGGTACGGTACGCGCCGTACGGCTCATCGGCGTGCGCCCTGCCCTCGATCTCATGCTCAAGGGCAAGCCCTACAAGGGTTCGCGTGCGCTCGACGTAGGCCTTATCGACGAACTCGTGCCGCCCGCTGAGCTGCGCGAACGCGCCAAGGCTCGCTTACTACGTTCGCCGCCGAAAGCTACGGCCCCGTTCGCCGACAAGCTCATGAATCTGAGTCTCGCCCGGCCCTTTATCGCGCGGCAAACCGTTTCCACTTTGAGGAAAAGCGTGCGGCGCGATCAATACCCGGCGCCCTATGCCATCGTCGATCTGTGGCAACGCTATGGCGCCGCCGGACCGGAAAGCTATGAAGCCGAGGCGCGCTCCATCAGCGAGCTGATGTGCACGCCCACGTCGCGAAACCTCGTGCGTGTGTTCCTGCTGCAAGATCGGCTCAAGGGACTGGGAGGGAAATCTGCCAGCCAATTTCGTCATCTGCATGTCGTCGGCGCCGGCGTCATGGGCGGCGATATTGCCGCGTGGGCAGCATTTCGCGGGCTGACTGTCACCTTGCAGGATCGCTCGCAGGAATTGATTCAGCCAGCCTTAGACCGCGCCAAGGCGTTCTTCGACAAGCGCCTAAAGGACCCCGCGGCGGTCGCGGCCGCCGTTGCGCGCCTCAAGATGGACGTGCCCGGTGAGGGAATATCCGATGCCGACGTGGTGATCGAAGCGATTTTCGAGAATGTCGATGCCAAACGCGCGCTTTACGCCGAGCTCGAACCCATACTGAAGCCGGACGCCATTCTTGCAACCAACACTTCCAGCATCAAAATCGAGACCCTGTCTGAGAAGCTCCGCGACCCCAGTCGCCTGGTTGGCATCCATTTCTTCAACCCCGTCGCGCAACTGCAATTGGTCGAGATAGTGCAAGGTGCGAGCACTCAGGCGCAGGTCGTTCAAAACGCTCTGCGCTTTACCCGCAAGCTCGACCGGCTGCCGTTGCCGTGCAAGAGTGCGCCGGGCTTCGTGGTCAACCGCATTTTGACGCCCTATGTGAACGAAGCCCTGTTTGCACTGGAAGCGGGAATTCCCGCCGAGGTCATCGACCGGGTGGGCAAGGGATTCGGCATGCCCATGGGGCCGATCGAATTGACCGACGTCGTCGGCTTGGACGTGTCTCTCCACGTGGGGCGGGTTCTGGCCGACGCCTTTCAACGGCGGGTGCCGGATATCTTGGGCAAGATGGTCGAACTCAAGAAACTCGGCCGCAAGAGCGGCGAAGGGTTCTACGTATGGCGGAACGGCAAGCCGATCAAGCCGGAGTCAGCTCAATACGCCGTTCCGGAGGATTTAGAGGACCGGTTGATACTGCCCATGCTCAATGAGGCGGTGGCTTGCCTGCGCGAGGGAGTTGTAGCAGACGCCGACTTATTGGACGCCGGGGTCATTTTTGCGACGGGCTTCGCGCCTTTTCGCGGTGGCCCGCTCCAGTATGCAAAGGCCCGTGGCGTCGCCAATATCACTGCCCGGCTGGAGGATCTCGCACGTCGCCATGGCGAGCGATTCCGGCCTGATGCGGGTTGGCAGCAATTCTCTGGATAATCCGGGCCTCTCTGTGACCCACTACGTGGTCGGATTGACCGTCCTGTATGGTAGGATTCCCAGCCAAAATCATAGGGTTGATCCCCAGCCGCGGCGTACAGATTGATGGATGAACGACCTCTAGATCTTGCAATACTCAGGACTTTCTCGCCGCTCGACGGCCTGAAAGCCGAGAACCTGCACGCGCTCGCCCGCAAGACCCACATTCGCGAAATAGGCGCCGGCCGCGTTCTGTTCAAGGAAGGCGATACTGACAAGCGCACTTTCTATCTCGTTTCGGGGCATGTGGAGCTGCGTCAGGACGACAAACTCATCGGCTCCATTCGCTCCGGCACGCCGGAGGCGCGCGCGGCGCTCGCGCCCGGCCTGCCGCGAAAGTTTACCGCCCGCGCCGCGGGCGACCTCGAATACATCATGATCGACAGCGATCTGCTCGACGTGCTTCTGACCTGGGACCAAACCGGCCAGTACGAAGTAGCCGAACTGCGCGGCGACGGCCTCGATGTGACCGGCGACTGGATGACCACGCTGCTGCAGACCAAGGCCTTTCACCGCATCCCGCCCGCCAATATCCAGGCCATCTTCATGCGCATGCAGCGCATCAACTACCGTCTCGGCGATGTGGTCATCAAGCAAGGCACGGAAGGCGATTATTTCTACGTGGTCGTGGCGGGAAAGTGCGTCGTCACGCGCGAGACCCCGCTCAACAAGGAAGGTATCAAGCTGGCCGAGCTGGGCCCCGGCGATAGTTTCGGCGAGGAAGCGCTGATTGCCGAAGCGAAGCGCAACGCCACGGTGACCATGTCGGCCGAAGGCACGCTCATGCGTCTGGGCAAAAACGATTTTCAGACTCTGCTCAACGAGCCTCTGTTGCAGTGGGTCGATCAGGACAAGGCCAAGGAAATCGTCGCCAAGGGCGGCAAGTGGCTGGACGTGCGGCTGCCCAGCGAATTTCAGAATTTCCGCATCGATGGCGCCGTGAACATTCCACTGTATTTCATTCGCCTGAAGCTCAATGCCCTCGATAAGAACACTCAGTACGTGGTGTGCTGCGACACGGGCCGCCGCAGTTCAGCCGCCGCTTATATCCTGAGCGAGCGCGGCTTCGAAGCCTACGTATTGAAGGGCGGACTCGCCGCCACCGAGGCTGCCCGCTCAAACCGAGGTTGATGCAGAGTGCCTAGAGTATTTCGCGGGGAAGAACCCAACGGCCCGCAGCCGGGCGATCTCAAGGAATACAAAGCCAAGAGCATGGCGGAGGAATACCGCCCTCTCGCGATCGCCTTCTGGATTGTGGCTTTCCTGCTGGCCGTGTACTTCGTCTGGTCGGTGATGCGCGCCCCAAAGCCTAAGCCGCCGCCGGTTCAATCGGTATACATCGAGGCATTGCCGCAGACACCGGCCCGATAGCCGCGAGCCGCGATATATTTGCGTGCCATGATGCGCGAGGGCGAGAACCCGCAACGCTCAAGATGCGGAGTTGGACGCTCGGTTGAACCAACCGGTTTGCTTTACGAGCCGCGTCATTACACGTCGGGTCGGTCGGTCAACATATTCGTCGGCGAAAACCGTCGCAGCTACGACAAAGGCGACGAATGCACAACCCCAAAAAAGAGACGGAGCGGCCTTACTGCCGACAGTGTGCGCGACCACGCGTGTGAGAAAATTGAATAGCGGCATTTGCAGCACGTAAACGCCATAGGAGATTCCCCCGAGCCAAGCCAACACGGCGATCGTGCGTTTGCTTGGAACACTGCTCGCGGCAATGTAGACCAAACCAGGGAACACAATGAGCGTCATCGAAAGATCGAATATAGCTTGAAATCTTGCCGGAGGCTGAGCCAGAAGAACCCCGCACAGCGCTGCTAGTAAGATCACGGGGGACAGGCGGATCGTGGGCGGATTTATTTTCCACAGCCGAAAAACCAGCACTCCTGCAGTAAATGAATAAGCGACGCGAGCGAAGCCTGCGCCGAAAGAACGCCAATTTACTCCAGCATCCATTGCGCCGTGTCCTGTGCCAAACCCGAACCAGCCCAAAGAGACCGCAAGCGTTAGCATCAAAGCAGCCGCAGCTGCACCCGCCACCAACATCCGTATTCTTAGATGCCGTCCAGCCAACCCAAACGCGTAACTGGCGATGAGTTCAAAGAACAAGGACCATGCTGGACTATTCATCGGAAACAAATCGTCTTCGCTGTGTATGGAAGGGGTCGGAAGAAACAGTAAGGCGAACGGCGAATTCAACAGGGTTGTATGGGCATACGCCCAATGCGAGTGTAAGCCGGGAATGAGTAAAACCACAGAAAACAACCACGCTAACAGATAAAGCGGGTAGAGGCGGATCAGCCTTATAATCATGAATTGGCGCGTAGATAGATCGATCGAAAATCGATCCCCATATGCATAGGCAAGTACAAATCCGCTCAGTACAAAGAAAAAATCGACCGCAAGATAACTCTGTAGGAGTGGACCGGTGGGAACTCCTGCTTGCCAAGTGAGGGGAGCGTGACGCGCCGCAATCATGAGCGCCGCAATTCCGCGTAGCCCATCCAATGTCACGAACGCCCTGGGATTATCTGAATAGTTTTTCTCTAATTGATTTGACTGAGAAGAAGGCGGCGTTAATTCGCTGGCCGATACGCCGCGCTTGCTGAAATTCACGCGCATACCCGGGAGAATTCGTATCGAGCGGCGGCAGCGGAAGCCCATAACTGTCACCTTACTCCAAGTCGCGGATGACCTCGCGAGCTCGCGCCCGCAGGCATCCAAATAATACACGCTCTACGAGTTCGACACGACCAGGCGGAACTGCGGGCGCGGGGGATCGATGATCGGCGAATTCCAGACCGCAAACGGCGCAAGGGTAGGCCTCGGCACCAGACAGGAGTATTTAGTGCACGATGCGGACCCGGCCGGCTGGTATGCGTTCTAGTTGGTCGCGATGTTTTTTTCGACCATTTGCGAGAAGGTTTCGGCTACGGACGTCGCAATGCTCGCGAACCCGTGTTATGCCGCTCCGCCGGCAGAGTCCATGACGAATAGGACCGAATGGTCTCCCATAGGTCAGGGTCGGCCTGAATCTACATCGTGTGCGTGGGTTTATCTCCGCCGAGCGCACCGGCGAGATAGTTCTCGATCTTCTTTTGAGTATTGCCGCGATCTTGATCGCTGAATTGCACGCCGATGCCCGCGGTACGCTTGCCTTGCGCACCCTTGGGAGTCATCCAGATCACCCGGCCCGCAACGGGCAACTTCTCTTCCTCGCCCATTAAATTCAACAGCATGAATACTTCATCGCCCAAGCGATAGTTGCTGTTGGTGGGAATGAACAAGCCGCCGTTCTTCACGAAGGGCATATACGCCAGATACAGCGCACTCTTGTCCTTGATCGTCAGCGTCAGCAAACCCGGTTTGTTACTTGGACTTCGCAATTCCTGCCATTCCCACGATAAGCGCTAATTCCCCAACGCCGTCCGCCCACCGAGCAGCAAGGCCTCGAGCGCTAGTTGTTGATTCATTCCCGTCACCGCAAGACGGCGCAACTCACGGGCGGCGTCCAGCAGCTCAAATAGAGCCCTTATCTTGGGCTTAAGTAAAGCGGCAGGCAAGCGGACCGGTTCCGCACTTTGACCTGAATCACTCGCTCCGAGGGCAGCATGTACGCGCTGTGTGATCCAGTTCTCAAGCCAGGTGAGACGCAGGCCCGGGCTCGATTTCATCCAGCGCTCAGCGAGCAGGGTCACATCCACCGTTCCGCCGGCAAGCTGCTGCAAGGATTCCCGCATATCCCCATCGAGATCCGCCACTCCGGCGGTCCGCAATTCCAGGGCCAGAAGCGGTGCTCCCCCGGCCAGACCCAGGGCCGCGTTCCAGGAATGCTCGCCCTCTCCGCCCCGTTGCTTGAGCCATGCGATGGCGTCCTGGGTCGAGGGCGGCGATAAACTCAGGCGCAAGCAGCGGCTGGCAATGGTTGCAGGCAGCCGATGGCTGGGCCGCGCAATCATGACGAGCACGGTATTCGCGGTAGGTTCCTCCAGGGTCTTCAAGAAAGCATTCGCGCCGTTCGCATTGAGCAATTCGGCACCCTCGATGACGCCCACCTTGTATCCGCCACGATAGCTCTTGAGCGTCAACGACTCGATCAGGCCACGCACCTGGTCCACCTTGATTTGAGACGCATCTTCTTCGATGCGCACCACATGCGAATCCGGATGACTATCCGAGCGTAATAGCAGACAGGACGCACAGGCACCGCAGGGACGCGCGCCTGTTGATTCGCACAGGGCCAACGCCGTAATCCAATTCGTCAATTGCTCCGCGCCCAACCCGGGCATCGACAGCAGCAACAGGGAGTGCGGCAGGCGCTGCGCGGCGTGGGCGCTGCGCAGCCGCGCCTGCGCGCCCTGCAACCACGGCAGGGAGACCGCACTCAGGATATCCATGCACGCCCCTCCAGCATTGTGAGAATGTCCGCGGCAACTGCATCGGCCGATTGAGCCGCATCGATCACCGCAATTCGATCCGGCTCGGCCGCTGCCCGCGCGTGATAGGCATCGCGCACGCGTTCGAAGAATTCGACGCGTTCGCTCTCGAAGCGATCCGCGGCCGCGCCCGCATTGCGCTGCCGCGCGCGCTGCAAGGACTGCTCCACCGGCGCATCCAGCAGCAAGGTTAAATCAGGACGGCGAGCGCCCAGCACCATGGCTTCCAATTGCCGAATGCTCTCCACGCCCAAGCGTCGGCCGCCGCCCTGGTACGCGTAAGTGGCATCGATGAAACGATCGCACACCACCCATCGGCCTGCCTTGAGATTCGGGTCCACGTGATTGTTCACGTGTACGGACCGTGCGGCAAACATGAGCAGCAGTTCCGCGACTGGCGGCAGCGCCTCATCGCGGCAGTTGAGCAAAATCTCGCGGATTCTCTCCGCCAGCGGCGTGCCGCCCGGTTCGCGCGTCACCACGTGATCGATGCCACGCTCGCTCAACGCTTGAGACAGCCGCGCCACTTGGGTCGATTTGCCGACACCTTCGATTCCCTCGATGGTCAGAAACCGACCCCTGTTCTCGTTCATCGGACTTTGTCCCCCGCCGCTTTCTTGCGCTGATGCGTCACATAGGAGGCAACCGCCGCATTGTGCGCCTCGAGCGTTGCCGAAAATACGTGGCTGCCATCGCCCTTGGTTGAGGCAACAAAGTACACCGCATCGGTCTTCTCCGGATGCGCGGTCGCACGGATCACCGCCGCGCTCGCCAAGGCTATGGGCGTCGGCGGCATCCCGACGCGCGTGTAGGTGTTGTACGGGGTATCGGCGCGCAAGTCCGCGGTTCGAATATCGCCGTCGTACGCATCGCCCAAACCATAGATGACCGTGGGATCCGCCTGCAGTCGCATGCCGATGGCGAGGCGATGCAGGTAAAGGCCGGCAATACGCCCCAGTTCTTGCGGCAGTCCGCTCTCCTTTTGAACGATGGACGCCATGATCAACAGCTCGTGCGAATCGCGCAGCGGCAACCCCGGCTCACGATCCCTCCACGCATCGGCCAGTTCCTTGACCAGCGCGGCATGGGCCTGGCGCAGCACTTCCAGATCCGTGGTGCCACCCATGAACCGGTAGGTCTCGGGCAGAAATTGGCCTTCGGGATTGGCGCCCGGCTCGCCCAGTTTCGCCATGAGATTGGGCGCCTTGTCGCCGAGGCTGGCGACGATATCCGAATTGCGCCGTAGCGCGGTCAACATATCCTGCACTCTCCAGCCATCCACTATGGTGAAAGAGTGCAGCAACACCTGGCCGTTTACCAATTTCGTCAACAGCTCGCGCGGCGTGGTTCCGGGTTGGATCTCGTATTCGCCCGCCTTGACCGCGGGCGCCAAATGCGACCATCGAGCGTACAGCACCCAGGCGCGCGGGTTGGCGATCACGCCTTGCGAAGCCAGCCCGGCCGCGAGCCGGGCAAAGCTCGTCCCCGGGACCACCTTGAACCGAACCGGCGCCGCGAGCCGCATGGGCTCATCGAGACTCCGCGCTCCGAACCAAACGAGCGCGGCCGCAACCGCAGCAATGCACAGCAAGCCGAACACCAACCCAATCCGCCAGCCTCGCCTCACAATAAATCCAGCCGCTCGCGCAGCAGGCTCGCGGTGTCG
The DNA here is from genome assembly GCA_025358295.1 of Gammaproteobacteria bacterium. Taxonomy (GTDB): domain Bacteria; phylum Pseudomonadota; class Gammaproteobacteria; order Steroidobacterales; family Steroidobacteraceae; genus Bog-1198. The sequence continues at coordinate 2,211 of JANYJY010000039.1, read as the reverse complement.
AACGCCGTTGGCCGCAGCCGCTGACGGCCATTCACGATAAGTCCGACGGACTTCACCCCAACGACGGCATTGCTCAAGAACACCTCCTCGGCGTCGCGCAAGTCTGGCCATCGTACGCGACGTTCAACGCTGCGCAATCGCAATTCGCCCGCCGTCTCCAAGATCCAGCGCCGCATCACTCCCACCACGCCGCAACGATCGAGCAGCGGCGTCATCAGCGTGGAGCCGCGGCGCAAAAACAAGTTTGTCATGGTTCCGCAGACGATGTTTCCATCGACGTCCGCCATCAACCCCTCCCATATCCGCTCATCGCTCCATTCGCTGCGCGCGGCGACCGACTCGAGGCGATTGAGGGTTTTGAGTCCGGCTAGCGCGGGATTGATTCCCATGGGCGTAGCGCAATGCCGTACGCGCACCGGAATCGCTGCGCCTTGTAGGATGGTGCGTGGCAGGGAATGTAGGTCGACGATACGCGTGCATTTTTCAAGTCCCGTCGGTCGATAGCCGCGCCGCCCGGGCCCGCGGGTGACCATCAGCTTCAGAATTCCTTCGCGACGGTTGCCGACGATTTTCTTAAGCTCGGCGCGCAGCGTCGTGGCGGTTGGGCCCGCTATTTTCAAGCGGCGGCAACCCTCCTCGAGCCTTTCAAGATGATGCGGCAGCAGCCGGATGCTGCCGCGACGCACGCGCATGGTCTCGAACAGCCCGTCGCCGTATTGCAGGCCGCGATCGCGAGCATCGATGGTCGTCCCCTTGCGGCCATTGATCCACATGCTCAAGGCGGCGCCACCGGAGGCTGCTCCACCAGCGCGCGCAACAGACCCTCAGCCTTGGCGCGCGTCTCGGCCAATTCCTGCGCCGGATCGGAGTCCGCCACGATACCCGCGCCGGCGCGGAATTTATACAAGCCTGCCTGCGCGGTGATGGTGCGAATCAGAATATTCAGATCGCAGCTGCCGTCGCGGTTCAAATAGCCGATGGACCCGGTATAGGCGCCGCGCCCCACGCCTTCGAGCTCGGCGATGATTTCCATGCAGCGAACCTTGGGGCAACCCGTAATGGTGCCGCCTGGAAACAGTGCGCGTATGACTGCAACCGGCGACACGTCCGCGCGCAATCGCCCGCTGACATTGGAAACGATGTGATGCACGTGCGCGTAGGTTTCAACGCTCATGTATTCGTCGACGTGCACCGAACCGCCGGCGCACACGCGTCCCAAGTCGTTTCGCTCCAAGTCGATCAACATCACATGTTCGGCACGCTCTTTCTCATTGTCCAAGAGCGACCGGATCAGCACCGCATCTCGCTCAGCAGTGGCGCCGCGCGGCCGGGTGCCCGCGATCGGACGCGTCGATACGCAATTGCCGCGGATGGATACCAGGCGTTCCGGCGAAGAACTCAGCAAGGCGAAATCGCCGCGGCGCAGCAGCGCCGCAAACGGACTGGGATTGGTGGCACGCAGGCGCTTGTAGACCTCGACGGGGTCGACCGCCGTCGTGGAGCGACCCTGCCAGCCACGTGACAAATTGGTTTGATAGACGTCGCCGGCGGCGATGTATTCGAGTCCACTGCGCACGGCTCGCAGAAAGGCCTCGGGCCGGTCCTCTTCAATGCGAAAGGCGGCGCCGGACGCGGGGCGCGACGCGCCCAAGTCGCGCACACGCTGCTCGAACTCGTCGATCAGCGCCTCGAACCCGGCTTCGGCGATCAGCCAGGCTTGGCCCGTGGCTCGGTCGCGAATCCACGCCGCCGGCGTACGTATCGCCAGCGCGGAAATCGGGTCGCTACTGCGCGGCAAGCGTAGTCGCGGCTCAATTTCCGCCGCCACTTCGTAGCCAAGGTACAGCAGCCATCCGCCGGTAAAGGGCAAGGGGGATGCCGTCTCGGGCACGCGCAGCGCGGTCCACCATTTTTCCAGAGCGTTGAGAAATCCCCCGTCTGCGGCGTGCGGTCCGTGTAATCGGCCATCCGCGTCCAGACGCAGGCACTCGCCGTCTGCCATGGGGAGGATGTCGAAGCGACTGCCGCTGCTTAGCTTAGCCATGCCGGCGCCGCTCTCGAGCAGTCCCGGATAGGCCGCCGGAAACCTCTCGACGAGGGTCAGCGGCTCAAGATCGGCGGAAAATGAGCGAACCGTTGGTGCCACCGAACCCAAACGAGTTGGAAAGGGCATATTCGAGCGGCATTTGCCGCGCCGTATTGGGAACGTAG
>JANYJY010000023.1 GCA_025358295.1 Gammaproteobacteria bacterium | reverse complement strand
ATCTCCCTAGACCTTTAAGGTCTCTAAAGGGCCGTCGAAGACTACGACGTTGATAGGCTGGGTGTGTACGCGCAGTAATGCGTTTAGCTAACCAGTACTAATTGCCCGTGAGGCTTGACCATATAACACCCAAGCGATTTGCTATAACGAGCAAATCGGGTATGGGATGATGCAATTGATTGATCTTGAGTGCGACCAGGCATTAAAATCTTGGCGTCTAAACAAATTGTCCGAATTCGTGGTGGGGCTTAAGGCATGACTTAAGCTCCTCTACATCCGTTTTGCCTGGCGGCCATAGCGAGTGGGAACCACCCGATCCCTTTTCGAACTCGGAAGTGAAAACGCTCTGCGCCGATGATAGTGTCGACTTTGTCGATGTGAAAGTAGGTCACTGCCAGGCTCTTAATTTGATGAAAATGAACCCTCACCGATGAAAGTCGGTGGGGGTTTTTTCGTTCTGTAGGCCTCGTTAAGCGCGCTTGATCAGTCCGTGCCGCTTCTTGCCCACGGCCAAGCGTGCCGTTCCTTGCTCATCTAAGTCCACGGCCGACACCACGGCTGTCGCCGATTGCACCGGCTTGTCGTTCAGCTTCACACCGCCCTGATCGATGAGCCGCCGCGCCTCACCCTTGGACGCCGCCATGCCGAGCGCCACCACGGCATCGATCACTGGCAGCTGCGTGCCTGATGCCAGCAATACCGATGGCAGGCCCTGGGCGGTCGCACCGCTGAATGCCTTGGCGGCCGTGTCGATCGCCGCGCGTGCCACGCCTTCTCCGTGGCATAAACCCGTGGTCTCGGTGGCCAGAATCTTCTTGGCCTCGTTGATCTCGGCACCTTGCAGCCGTTCGAGGCGCGCAATTTCCGGCATTGGGAGATCGGTGAACATGCGCAGGAAGCGCCCGACATCGGCATCCTCGGTGTTACGCCAATGCTGCCAATAGTCGTAAGCCGGCAGGCGCTTGCCGCTCAGCCATACTGCGCCGCTCGCGGTCTTGCCCATTTTCGCGCCCGAGGACGTGGTGATGAGGGGCGAGGTAAGGCCGAATAGCGCTTGTTCCCGCACGCGGCGGCCGAGGTCCACTCCCTGCAGGATATTGCCCCATTGATCGGAGCCCCCCATTTGCAGGGTGCAACCGTAGCGCTTGTTCAGTTCCACGAAGTCATAGCCCTGCAGGATCATGTAATTGAATTCCAGGAAAGTCAGCGGTTGCTCGCGCTCCAGCCGCAGCTTGACGCTGTCCATGGTCAGCATTCGATTGATCGAGAAGTGCCGGCCAATGTCGCGCAGGAAGGGGATGTACTTAAGGCTCGACAACCAGTCGTCGTTGTTGACCATGACGGCACCGGTGGGGCTGTCGTCGAAGCGCAGGAAATGCCCGAATATTTCGCGGATGCCGGCGATATTGGCGTTGATCTGCTCGTCGGTGAGGAGTTGGCGCGTCTCGTCGCGTCCCGATGGATCTCCCACCTTGGTGGTGCCCCCTCCCATCAACACAATGGGACGGTGACCTGCCTGCTGCAGACGGCGCAACAGCATGATCTGCACCAGACTGCCGACATGCAGGCTGTCGGCGGTCGCATCGAAGCCGATGTAGGCCGTGACGATTCCCGAACAGGCTTGATGGTCCAGCGCCGCGGCATCGGTCTGTTGGTGGATGTAGCCGCGTTCGGTCAACGTACGCAGGAAATCGGACTTGAATTCAATCATGATTGAGCGTGATCCCAGTTTAGGATAATCATACAGGATGAATCTCGAGGGCCGCACCGCCGTGGTGACCGGTGCCGGCGGCGGCATCGGACGCGCAATTGCAATCTCGCTGGCTGCGCGAGGCTGCCATCTCGCGTTGGCCGACATCGACGCAGCGGGGCTCGTGCAAACTCAGGGACTCATCGCCAACCACGGACTGAATGTGAGTCTTCTCCCTGTGGATGTCGCCGACGAGAAAGCGGTCGCGGCGCTGCCTGCCGCCGTGGCGAAACAGCACGCCACGGTGGACCTTCTGTTCAACAATGCCGGTGTCGCGGTCGGCGGCACCTTTGCAGAAGTGAGTGCGGCGGATTTTCACTGGCTGTTCGACATCAATTTTTGGGGCGTGGTCAATATGACCCGCGCTTTTCTGCCGGTTTTGCAACAGAGCGACGCGGCGCGCATCGTCAATATATCGAGCCTGTTCGGATTGATTTCTCCTCCGGGCCAGACGGCGTATTCGGCCAGCAAGTTCGCGGTACGCGGTTTTTCGAATGCGTTGAGGTATGAACTCGAAGGCTCGACAGTCGGACTGACGGTGGTGCATCCGGGGGGCGTTGCGACATCCATTGCCAGGAATGCGCGACGGCCCGAGGGCAGCTCACCGACGCAATTCGACCAGTCCATCGCGCGGATCGAGAAAATGTTGCGCATGCCGGCGCAAGACGCCGGCGAAATCATAGTCAAAGGAGTGTCGCGGGGAAAAGCCCGCATCTTGGTCGGGATGGACGCCAGGATCGGCGCTCTCTTGGAGAGGCTGATGCCGGTAAGTTACTGGGGATTGCTCGGCCGCGTCCTCAAATGAGTGTGGTATCGATGCTCTGCGGCGGGCTTCTTGCCTTCCTCGCGGTGGTATCCGCGCTGATTCTTTTTACCTACCTGATGCGCCGATACGTGGAGGCCGCGGTTCCGCCCCTGGGCCGCTTCGTGCAAGTGGGCGCCACCCGGCTGCACATTGTCGAGCGCGGCGCCGGTCCGCCACTCGTACTGGTGCATGGCCTGGGCGCGCAGCTTAGAAATTTCACCTACGCATTGGTCGACCGGCTCGAACCGCACTTTCGGGTAATTTGCATCGACCGTCCCGGTTGCGGCTACTCCACCAGGCCCGCGCACGTGTCGGCGTCCCTGTTCGGTCAGGCCGAAACGATTGCCGAACTGATCGAATCGCTACGTCTCGACAAGCCCGTCATCGTCGGACACTCCTTGGGTGGAGCAGTGGCCTTGGCGCTTGCTCTGAATCATCCTGCAGTGGTGGGCGGGGTGGCGCTGATCGCGCCGTTGACCCGGGTACAGAACACGATTCCCGCAGTATTTGGCAATCTCGTGATCCACTCCAAGCTGCTCAGGACGGTAATCGCCTGGACCGTGGCGGTGCCCATGTCCCTGGCCACGGGCACAAAAGTTCTGGCGTCGGTGTTTGGGCCCGATGCCGTGCCCGCCGATTTCAGCACGGCCGCCGGCGGCTTGCTTGCTGCCCGGCCGGGCCAGTTTTTGGCGGCATGTGCGGATTTGTCGAGCGTCAACGATGATCTGGCCGCAATGGAGCAACGCTATGCGTCCATTCGTGTGCCGGTCGGGATTCTCTTCGGCAGACACGACGAGATCCTGAGCCATGAGCAGCACGGCATCGCCATGCAATCGAGAATAAACGGCTTGAGCCTGACTCTGGTCGACGGCGGACACATGCTGCCGCTGACGGCACCGCAGCAGACCGCTCAATGGCTGAGCGAATTCGCCGGCATTCACGTAACCAAATCGGAACGGGGATCTTAAGGGACGCAGGCCGCCGTCATCGTGCAGGGTTCCATGCCGAAGCGCGGCATCAGCGCGGCCGCCTCACTCGAGCCCATGAATTGCAGTAAATCCCGCGCGCGTGCGAGGTTGCCGCTCGTCCGGGTGACCGAACCGCTGAAGACGGTCAATTGCTGCATTTCTGGCGGCAGGGGGCCTAATAGGGTAATGCCCTGGACATTGATGAGCTCGCTCAGCTGTTGAAATCCCAGCGCGACTTGTCCCGCGGCGACCAGGCTGCCGACCGGCACACCGGGAGGCGGTATTACGATGCGGGGGCGCAGCTCATCGAGAATGCCCCAGGCCGCAAATTTTTTTTCAAGATAAACGCCGCTGGGTCCGGTGGAATAGCTCACCGACGCTGCGGCCATAACCGCGCGCCGCACGGCTTCCTCGTCGGCTATGTCCGGCGGCGGAGTGTTGCCGCGGACGGCGACCGCAATGCCGGCCTGTGCGATATCGACGATTCCGGATGCCAGGAGCACACCCTCGCGTGCCAGTTCATCAATGACATTGCGCGCGAGCACCACTGCGTCCGCAGCCTCGCCGTTGCGGACGCGCTTGGCGACTTCCACGCCGCCGGCGGCTTCGACGCTCACACTATGCGAGGTTTTGGCCTGGTAACAAGCGGCCAATTCCTTGAGCAACTCGCGCGGTGCCATCGATGAGATCAACTTCAGGCCGGTCATTGGATGTGCTCGCGCTGCCGCGTTCCGGTCACACGCTGCGAATCGAGCGAGGCCTCTCCTGGGTCTGCCGGGTCCACCAGCCATCGACGCTCGCGCTGAGCCCCGCGAGGTCCAAGCCCGCGGCCGCGAGGCAGGTGTCCCGGGATCCGTGCTCGATGAAGCGGTCGGGAATGCCGATATGCAGCAACGGCAATTGCACGCCCTGCGACGCAAGCAATTCGCCGACGCCTGCGCCGGCTCCGCCGATGACGGCATTTTCTTCGATGGTGATGATGGCGCGATGCCGTTCCGCGATCGACAGCACGACTTTCTCATCGAGCGGCTTGACGAAGCGCATGTTGACCAGAGTCGCATCCAGACGCTCCGCGATCTTGCGCGCGGATTCGATCAGGGTGCCGAATACCAGAATCGCGAGACCGCTGCGGCCTTCGCGCCTGATCTGTGCACGCCCGACGGGGATCTCAGTCATCTCAGCCGCAATGGCCGCGCCGGATCCCGTGCCGCGTGGATAGCGCACCGCGGCCGGCGATCCAAGCGTGGTTGCGGTGTACAGCATTTGGCGGCACTCGTTCTCATCCGCCGGCGCCATGATCACCATGTTGGGGATGCAGCGCAGAAAGGTCAGATCGTAGCTTCCCTGATGAGTTGCTCCGTCGCTGCCGACCAGACCGGCCCTGTCCAAGGCAAACACCACGGGCAGGTTCTGCAAGGCGACGTCGTGAATGAGTTGATCGTAGGCGCGCTGCAGGAAGGTCGAGTAAATCGCGACCACCGGCTTAAGACCTTCGGCTGCGAGTCCCGCGGCGAAAGTGACCGCGTGTTGCTCGGCGATGGCCACGTCGAAGTAGCGCGTGGGAAATCGTTTGGAGTACTCCACCAATCCCGACCCTTCACGCATCGCCGGCGTGACGCCGACGATGGTCGGATCACGCTCCGCCATGTCGCACAGCCACTTGCCGAAAATCTGCGAGTACGTCGGACCGGTGCTCGCCTCCTTGAAAATCGTGCCGCTTGCCGGATCGAACGGCCCGGGACCGTGCCATTTGATCGGGTCCGCCTCGGCAGGCGCATAGCCCTTGCCCTTGCGGGTCACCACGTGCAAAAACTGCGGGCCGCGCAGCTTTCGCAAATTACTCAAGGTGCTGACGAGGGCCTTCACATCGTGGCCGTCGATGGGGCCTATGTAGTTGAAGCCCATTTCCTCGAACAGCGTGCCGGGCAGGACCATTCCTTTCAAATGTTCTTCCGAGCGGCGCGCGAGCTCCCAGACGGTGGGCATTTGCGCCAAGACCTTCTTGCCGCTCTCGCGCAAATGCGAATACATCTTGCCCGACAAGGCCCGGGCCAAATAATTGGACAGGGCGCCGACATTCTCGGATATCGACATATAGTTGTCGTTGAGGATGATCAACAGATCCGTCGGCAAGGAGCCGGCGTGGTTGAGCGCTTCGAATGCCATGCCCGCGGTCAGGGCGCCGTCGCCGATGACGGCCACCGCACGGCGATCCTCTCCTCGTTGCGCCGCTGCCACGGCCATGCCCAAGGCCGCGCTGATCGACGTACTGGAGTGGCCGACGCCGAAGGTGTCGTATTCGCTCTCGCTGCGTGTGGGAAAAGGCGCCAACCCCTGGTGCTGTTTGATGGTGTGGAGCTGCTCGCGCCGCCCCGTCAATACCTTGTGCGGGTAGGCTTGATGTCCTACATCCCAGACGAGGCGGTCATAAGGCGTGTTGAATACATAATGCAGTGCAATGGTGAGTTCGACCGTGCCCAATCCAGCGGCAAAGTGTCCGCCGCGGGTGCTGACGCTCTGAATGAGGAATTGGCGTAGCTCCTGAGCCAGTTCCGCCAGCTTCGATATCGGCAGGCGGCGTAGATCCTCAGGCTTGTTTATGGATTCAAGGAGGGGGTAGTGGTCAGGCGGGGCGCTCATCCGTGGCAGTTTATACTGCCGCGCCTGCTTGGTGGCAACGGCAAACGCCGATGTTGCAAATTTGCACCAAGGCTGGCCCGCTGAGATGATGCTATTCTCTAGGGTTTCCGAGATACTGTCCGCATGGATTCCGTCAGTTCAGATGAAGTCTATCAAGACCATATTCTCCCCTTTGTCTCGCGCACCTTTGCGTTGACCATACCGCAATTGCCCTTAGGGCTGCGCACAGCGGTGACCAGCGCCTACCTGCTATGCAGGATCGCCGACACCATCGAGGACGAGCCGGCGCTGTCGCCGCCTGAGACTTTGGCGTTTTTACAACGCTTCAGCGCGGTATTGGTCGGACACGGGGACCCAGCGGCGCTGGCGCGCGAAATCGCGGCGCGGCTGTCGGATCGGACTCTGGCGACCGAGCGCGATCTGGTGAGCAACATGCAGCGTGTGATCCGCGTCATGTCGCGCCTGAATCAGCCCCAGCGGGCCGCCATCCAGCGTTGCGTCGCCCTCATGTGCGAGGGCATGCCGCGCTTTCAGTTCAGCGCCAGCGTCAAGGGTCTGGCGCGATCCACCGACCTGGACGACTACTGCTACTACGTTGCGGGCGTGGTCGGCGAAATGCTGACTGATCTGTTTTGCGACTATTCGCCGGAGATTGCCCGTCATCGGTCGGCACTGTCGGGCGTTGCGGCCTCCTTTGCGCAGGGCTTGCAGATGACGAACATTCTCAAAGATGTGTGGGAGGACCGCAGCCGCGGTGCATGCTGGCTGCCGCAGGATGTGTTCAGCCGCCATGGCGTCGATCTGGGGCAGGTGGCAAGCACGCCCTTCGACCCGCGCTTCGGCGCCGGGTTTAGCGAACTGATCGGCGTGGCTCATGCGCATCTGCGCAATGCGCTCGAGTACACCTTGTTGATTCCGAGCAAGGAGACCGGCATCCGGCGCTTCTGTCTGTGGGCTATCGGCCTCGCCGTGCTCACTTTGCGCAAGATCGAAGAGAATCCGCGCTTCACGGCGGGCGCTCAGGTGAAGGTGACGAGAAAGGCGGTTGTGATGACCCGGATTTTGACGGATGCCGCGGGGCGCAGCGACTGGCTGCTGCGAGGCTTGTTCGCACTGGCCGCGCGCGGTCTGCCGCTTGCCCAACTCTCGGATTTTCGGCACACACGTCCGGCGCCGGCGGGTCTGCAGGAAGAATCGAGCAGTGACCTGGAGCACGAGATGCGCCGCTCTTACGGGAATTCCGGATCGTGAGCCGGATTGCACCGAAGCCGGGTAGCTACCCGGCGACACCATCGGACGCGCGCGGCGATATTGTGTCGCACACGCTGCGGCGCGTAACCGACTCTCCCTTGGATCGCGCGGTGGTGGATGCCCGCGATGCGCTGCTGGCGAGGCAGGACGCGGAAGGTCATTGGGTATTCGAGCTCGAGGCGGACTGCACCATCCCGGCCGAGTACATCATGATGATGCACTTCCTGGATGAGATCGATGCGGCGCTGCAGACGAAGCTCTGCCGCTACCTGCGCGCAGCTCAGGCCGCGCACGGCGGTTGGCCGCTCTACCACGGTGGCGACCTCAATATCAGTTGCACGGTCAAGGCCTACTATGCCCTGAAGCTTGCCGGCGACAATCCGGACGCGCCGCATATGGTGCGGGCACGCGCTGCGATTCTCGAGCGCGGCGGCGCAGCCTCGGTCAATGTATTTACGCGCATTGCGCTCGCTTTGTTCGGGCAATTGCCATGGCGCGGCGTGCCCTATATTCCCGTGGAAATCATGCTGCTGCCGCGATGGTTTCCATTTCATCTCGACAAGGTGGCCTACTGGTCGCGCACCGTGATGGTGCCGTTGTTCATTCTGTGCACTCGTAAGCCGGTCGCCAAGAATCCGCGCAGGGTGGACATTCGCGAGTTGTTCACGACTCCGCCCGAGGAAGAGAAGGATTATTTCCGGCGCACGGGATTCGTGGCCAAGACTTTCCTGATGGCTGATCGACTCGGTCGGATGATCGATCCCTTGATCCCGGCGCGAGTGCGCGCGGCGGCGACGCGCCGCGCCGAATCGTGGATGCTGGAGCGGCTCAACGGCGAAGACGGCCTCGGCGCCATTTTTCCGGCCATGGTCAACGCGTTGGAGGCCATGGTGATTCTGGGCTATCCCGACGATGATCCACGCCGCGTCACGGCGAAGCGCGCCCTGCAAAAGCTTCTGGTCGAAGGTCCCGCGAGCGCCTATTGCCAGCCCTGCGTGTCGCCGATCTGGGACACGGCACTCGCCAGTCTGGCAATGCAGGAGGTCGGCGATACCGACTCATCAAACTCGTCGATTCGCGCCCTTGATTGGCTGCAAGCGCGGCAGCTGCTCGATGAACCCGCGGACTGGCAGGCCGGCCGTCCCGCTCTGTCCGGCGGCGGATGGGCATTTCAGTTCGCGAACAGCTACTACCCGGATCTCGACGATACGGCCGTGGTGGTGTGGGCCATGCATCAGTCGCGCAATTCGCTGCGCTATGAAGAGAGCGTGCGGCGCGCGCTGGATTGGCTGGTCGGCATGCAAAGCAAGGACGGCGGTTTCGCCGCGTTCGACGCGGACAATACCAGTTACTACCTGAACAAAATTCCGTTCGCCGATCACGGGGCGCTGCTCGATCCTCCCACCAGCGATGTGACCGCGCGCGTCGTCACGGTATTGGCGCGCATCGGCCGCCCCCAGGACAAACGGGCGCTGAATCACGCCATTGCCTATCTCCGCGGGCAGCAAGAGGCCGATGGCTCCTGGTTCGGCCGTTGGGGTACGAATTACATTTACGGCACCTGGTCGGTGCTGACGGCCTTTGCCCAGGCGCATATCGGCGGCGAAGATCCCGCGGTGAAGCGCGCCGTGCAGTGGCTGAAGCTCAAGCAAAATGCGGACGGCGGTTGGGGCGAGAGCAACGATACCTACGCTCAGCATGCCGACGAAGCCGTGAAATTCCCCAGCACCGCCTACCAGAGTGCTTGGGCGCTGCTCGGACTGCTCGCCGCCGGTGAGGCTCGATCGGAGGCCGCACAGCGCGGCGCAGAGTTCCTGATGCACACGCAGCAGGCGGATGGACTTTGGAGAGATCCGAGTTTCACCGCGCCCGGCTTTCCGCGCGTGTTCTATTTGAGATATCACGGCTACTCGGCGTATTTCCCGCTCTGGGCCCTCTCGGCCTACCGCACCCTGTCGCGTCGCGGAACCGCTCATTGAATGGTATGGGCGTCGTCGCGGCGCTCGCGGCGGAGGCGTGCACCCTAGGGCCGGCGGTGCGGCGGAGCGACGGATTGTCCTGCTTGAGCGACGGGGCATTGCTGGCGGTCAGCGGCATGGGCGGCGCGCGGGCAACGATCGCCGCCCGCCGCCTCGTCGATGCCGGGGCGTCTGCGCTCATGAGCTTTGGGTTGGCCGGCGGCCTTGATCCCCGCTTGAACGTCGGCAGCGTGGTTCTGCCTGCTGCGGTCATTTCCAGGGCGGGCGCGCACTTTCCGACGACGGCTGAGTGGCGCGAAAAATTGCATCTTCTGATCGCCAGGGACCGCACCGTGGTCATCGGCCAATTACTCACCAGCCCCACTCCGCTCGATTCCGTGGCAGACAAGGCAGAGGCTTTTCGCGCCACCGGCGCCATGGCGGTGGATATGGAAAGCTTGGGAGTGGCGGAGGTGGCTGCGGCGCACGGGCTGCCGTTCGTCGTCCTGCGAGTCATTGTCGACACAGCCGCCGATAGGGTGCCGCGCGCCGTTTTGGCGGCAAGCCGCGGCGGCCAGGTCAGCATTCGGCGCCTCATCGGCGGGTTGGTTGCGGCGCCCGGCGATCTCGTTGAGTTGATTCGGCTGGCGCGGCGTTATCGGGCGGCGATTCGTTCGCTGGTCCTGGCCGCCGGCGCGCGTGCCGCATGAGGGCATTGGTGACGGGCGCCACGGGCTTCGTCGGTGCGGCCGTGGCCAGAGCGCTGATCGATGCCGGATGGCAGGTTCGAGTGCTGGTGCGCAACAGTTCGAATCGCGATAATTTGAGGCACCTCGCGGTGGAGCCGGTGGCAGGGGACCTCGGCGAGGTGACTGAACTCGAGCGCGCACTGGAAGGTTGCGCGGGGTTGTTTCATGTCGCCGCAGACTATCGCCTCGGCGCGGGCGATCCGAGGCCGCTATATCGCACCAATGTGGAAGGAACCCGCAACATTCTGACTGCCGCCCGGGCTGCAGGAGTGCCGCGCGTCGTCTACACCAGCAGCGTCGCGACCGTCGGCATTCCCGCGGATGGGTCGCCGGGCGTGGAAGCGACTCCCGTGGACATCGGCAACATGATCGGCCATTACAAGCGCTCCAAGTTCCTCGCAGAAGAAGTGGCCAGGGATGCGGCGCTTGCCGGACTGTCGGTGGTTATCGTCAATCCGTCGACTCCGGTCGGACCCGGCGACATCAAGCCCACGCCGACCGGACAACTGGTGTTAGATGCGGCCTCGGGCCGCATGCCGGCCTACGTGGATACAGGTCTGAATATCGTTCACGTGGACGATGTTGCTGCGGGACACCTGCTGGCATTCGAGCGTGGCAGGGCGGGAGAGCGCTATATTTTGGGTGGTGAGGACATGACTTTGCAGGCCATTCTCGCGCAGATTGCGCATCTGGCGGGCCGCAAGCCGCCCCGCATCCGGCTGCCGTATGCGGCCGTGCTGCCGATCGCGTACGTCGCGGAGGCAGTGGCCAAGGTCACCGGCCGCAGCGGCCGGGTGACGCTCGAGGGTGTGCGCATGGCGCGCAAGCGCATGTTTTTTTCGAGCAGTAAGGCGGTCAATGAATTGGGCTACCACTGGCGTCCCCCCGTGGCGGCGTTCGAGGATGCCCTGCGATGGTTCGGCGAGCGCGGGCTTTTGGCTTAGGCCGGGGCGAGCGTCTACGATTTGCGCATGAGCGACGACACGGCGGATTCAGATGCGCTGATCCTGGTTGACGAGGCGGATCGCGGCGTGGGACATCTGAGCAAGGTGCAGTGCCACGAGGGCAGCGGCATCCTGCATCGGGCATTTTCGTTACTGATATTTAATGCCCGTGGTGAATTGCTGCTGCAGCAGCGGTCGGCATCCAAGCGCCTCTGGCCCCTGTTTTGGTCGAATAGTTGCTGTAGCCATCCGCGCAGATCCGAGAGCATGGAGAAGGCGATCCAGCGCCGGCTGTTCGAGGAACTGGGCGTACGCTGTCCGCTGCACTACCTGTTCAAGTTCCAATATCAGGCGCAATTCGATGAAACGGGCGCCGAAAACGAGCTTTGTTCGGTGTTCATCGGGCGGTGCACCGATTCTGTCAAAATCAACAACGAAGAAATACTGGCCTGGCGATGGGTTAGCCCCGGAGCATTGCAGGCGGAAATGGCTGCCGATGAAGGCACGGGCTTTACGCCGTGGTTCAAGATCGAGTGGGCTCGGGTGTGGCGGGACCACCGTGCCCAGGTGCTCGGTCTGCAATCTGAATTGGGCACATGAGGCCGCTCACGGTAAGATAGCGTATGGCCATTCCACTGCTTCAAATGTACAAGGTCGCGCGCTACATCGCCGGCCGCAAGCTGCGCGGCGACAAGCGCTATCCCCTCGTGCTCATGCTGGAACCCCTGTTTCAATGCAACCTGGCCTGTTCCGGCTGCGGCAAGATCGACTACCCGAAGGAAATCCTGCAAAAGCGGGTTAGCGTCGAAGACGCTATGCGGGCGGTCGATGAATGTGGGGCGCCCATCGTCTCGATTCCCGGGGGCGAGCCGCTCATTCACAAGGAAATGCCGCAGATCGTCGCGGGCATCGTGGCGCGCGAGAAATTCGTGTACCTGTGCACCAACGCCATCCTGCTCTCGAAGCATATCGACGACTACCGACCGTCGCCCTATCTGACTTTTTCGATTCACCTCGACGGCAACCGGCAACGTCACGACGAGTCCGTTTGCCAGGAAGGCGTCTTCGACAAGGCGGTGGCGGCGATCCAATTGGCCAAGGCCAAGGGCTTTCGCGTCACCATTAATTGTACTTTGTTCAACGGCGAGGATCCTGCGGACGTCGCGGAGTTCTTCGATACGGCGACCGGGCTCGGCGTCGAGGGAATCACGGTGTCTCCCGGGTACAGCTATCACCACGCGCCGAAACAGGATGTGTTCCTGGGGCGCAATGCCAGCAAGCAACTGTTCCGCAGCATTTTCAGCCTGCGGCGTCGTCCCTCGGGAATCTCTTGGTCGTTCAATCACTCGGCTCTGTTCCTGGATTTTCTCGCGGGCAACCAGACCTATCAGTGCACGCCTTGGAGCAATCCCACGTACAACGTATTCGGCTGGCAGCGGCCGTGCTACCTGCTTTCCGACGAGGGCTATGCGCCGACCTACCGATCGCTGCTCGACGACACGGAATGGGAAAAGTACGGCGTCGGCAAGAATCCACGCTGCGATAACTGCATGGCGCATTGCGGCTTCGAGGGCACGGCGGTCAACGATGCGTTCAGCCATCCGATCAAGGCTCTGCAGGTCTGGCTGCGCGGGCCGCGTATCAAGGGGCCCATGGCGCCGGATTTGCCGATCAAGTATGTCGACGTTGTGCGCCCGGGCGGCACAGTGGCCGAGATCCCCCTCAGTGAGATCAAGCGCGTGAGCCGTGAGAGTGCGTGAGGCACGAGGCCGGCTAAACGGTATAGGCGGATGAACGACGCCGCGGATCGTCGGATCAGGACACGGGATGAGCCGGCGGGTGCCGATGACTTCGGTGGCCAGCTGGAGATTTGGCGCATCCGCATGGAGCGCGCCCTGGCGGCACGCCTGCCTGAGGCCGATAAGGTGCCCGCTCGCCTCCACGAGGCGATGCGCTACAGCGTGCTGGGCGGCGGCAAGCGCATACGGCCGGCCTTCGTCTTCGCCACCGCGCGCACTTTGGGACTGTCGGAAGATCAGGTCGAGGCGGCTGCATGCGCCATCGAACTGGTTCATGTGTATTCCCTCGTGCACGACGATCTTCCGGCGATGGACAACGACGACCTACGACGCGGCCGGCCCACCTGCCACAAAGCCTATGACGAAGCCACGGCGCTTCTGGTGGGAGACGCTCTGCAGCCACTGGCATTCGAGTTATTGGCGACCGACCCGGCACTCTCGGCTTCGCCGACGGTTCGTCTGCGTTTGATCGATATGCTGGCACAGGCCATCGGCACATTCGGCATGGCGGGAGGCCAGGCGATCGATCTGGCGGTCCAAGGCACTCGGCTGGACATCGGCCAGGTGGAAGACATGCATGCTCGCAAGACTGGAGCAGTGATCCGCGCCAGCGTGTTGATGGCCGCCGAATGCGCTCCGCCTCTCGACCCCAGTCTGTATGCAGGGCTGACCAGATACGCGACTGCGGTGGGTTTGGCCTTCCAAATTCAAGACGACCTGCTCGACGTTACGGGGGATGTGTCCAAGTTGGGTAAGGCGACCGGAGCGGACAGTGAGCGGGCAAAGCCCACGCATCCTGCCATCATCGGGATAACAGCGTCGCAGCAGCGCGTCCGGCTGCTGCATAGCCAGGCGATCAACGCACTGGCGCCCTTCGGCGAGCGCGCAGACCCACTGCGGTCGCTGGCCCACTGGCTGTTGTCGCGGCAGTATTGACGCGAAAGCACGCTGTGCGCAGATTGTTTGCGGCGTGCGTTCTCGGTTGCTGCGGCTTTTGGGCTCCGCCGCCGGCGATGGCGGCCGCGTCAAGCTTCAGTATCCAAGCGCTCGATGCGGCGGTGGCGAATCCGACGACGGCTGAAGTGGTCGACGGCTCGCTCGACGACAAATTCGAGCCGCTGGCGGGCAAGAAATTGCACAGCCGCGGCGCTTCCTTTTGGTTGAAACTCGTCCCCACTAACCGGCTCACGCCAGCCGGCAACCCAGCGGCCGGCATACCGGTGGCCGGCATACCGGTCGTGGTGATGCGCGCCGGGTGGCAGACCCATGCCGATGTGTTCGCGTCCCGCGCCGGACTGCCCGTTCTCTTGCCGCAAGCAACGAAGTTGCCCGGATTTCG
>JANYJY010000017.1 GCA_025358295.1 Gammaproteobacteria bacterium | reverse complement strand
CGGCCGGCTGCATCGCGAAACGCTGATCGAAGTGTCACGCGCGCGCGAAGCGTACTTCGTACCCTCCGGCACGACCCTCAACACCCAATTGCTGAATTTTCAACGCGACAAGCGCCGCATGGCTTTCGTCGTCGATGAGTACGGCGATATTCAGGGACTCGTGACTCTCGAGGACATACTCGAGGAGATCGTCGGCGAATTCACCACGGATCCTGCGACCATGATGCATAAGGATGTCCACGCCGAGGCCGACGGCAGCTTTGTCGCGAATGCCTCGGCTACCATTCGCGCGATCAACCGCTCGATGCGCTGGAACCTGCCGACGGACGGCCCGAAAACCTTGAACGGCCTGATCGTGGAGTTTTTGGAGACCATTCCAGAACCGGGTACGACGTTGAAGCTGGCCGATTACATGCTTGAAGTTCTACAGACCGGCGACAACGCCATCAAGACCGTCCGCATACGCCCGCCCGAGCCGGTGGCGTAGCCGCGTGCGCCGAATCACAAGCCTGCTTCGCATCGCCGTCTACGGTGCGCTGCTGGCGGCGTCGTGCGCTTGTAGCCGCCAAGCCGGCGCACCCGCGCCGACGACCGCAGACAATGCCGACACGGAGAAAGTGCTCAACATTTATTCGTGGATGGATTACATCGCGCCGGACACGGTGCGAAATTTTGAGAAAGAAACCGGCATCAAGGTCAACTACAGCACCTACGACAACAACGAGGTGCTAGAAACCAAGCTCTTGACCGGCCATACGGGCTACGACATCGTCGTGCCCACGGAAAATTTTTTCGACCGACAGCTGCACGCCGGCGTCTACCGCAAACTCGATAAATCCGCGTTGCCGAATCTGGTCAACGGCGATCGGGACATACTCAGCCGAATGGCGGTGCACGACCCGGGCAATCAATACGCCATACCCTATCTGTGGTCGACGACCGGGATTGGCTACAACGTCGACAAGGTACGGGCCCGGCTGGGTTCAGCGACATTCGATAGCTGGTCGCTGCTGTTGGATCCCGCCAATGCGGCCAAACTCAAGGACTGCGGCATTTCGATAGTCGATTCTGCCTTGGACGTGTTCGAATCGGTGGTGATCTATTTGGGACGCGACCCGAATCGTCGCGATCCTGCAGATATCGCCGCTGCCTCCGAAGTGCTGCAAAAGATTCGCCCATACGTGCGTTATATCGACCCGGCGCAGTACATTGCGGATCTGGCGAATGGCGAGATTTGCCTCTCTCTGGGATGGTCCGGCGATGTGGGTTTGGCGCGCAGCCGCGCCAAAGAGGCGTCAACGGGCGTTAACATTGCATACCTGGTGCCGCGCGAAGGGGCACTGATGACCGTGGACATGGTCGGCATACCGGCGGATGCGCCGCATCCGCACAACGCGCATCTCTGGATGAACTACCTGATGCGGCCGGATGTAATTGCCGGAATCACCAATTACCTCAAATATCCCAATGGATATTCGGGATCACTGCCGCTGGTGCTGCCGGCTCTGAAGAGCGACGAAAGCATCTATCCGGATGCGGCGATTCGCGCCCGGCTGTTCACCAACAAATCCGTGTCGGCGGAGTATTCCCGCCTGGTGACGCGTGAATGGACCCGGTTTCGCACCGGCAACTGACGGCAGCCAGGCGCACCTCGCGGCGCAATCCTTAGAAGGCGTCGAGAGCCTGATTCAAGCGCGTTACGCCGCGAACCGTCATGCCTTCGGGAGGCCGCCGCGGCACATTCGACTCCGGCACGACCGCCAATTTGAAGCCGTGCTTTGCAGCCTCGCGCAGCCGTTCCTCGCCGAACGGCACCGGACGGATCTCCCCGGCCAGACCCAACTCGCCGAACGCGATCAGTGAATTAGGCACCGGCGTGTCCCGCAGACTGGAGCGCGCCGCCATCACGATGGCCAAATCCCCGGCGGTCTCAGCCAGGCGCACGCCGCCGACGACATTGGCAAAAACGTCTTGTCCATGCAATTGCAACCCCGCATGGCGATGCGCCACCGCCAACAGCATGGTCAGGCGGTTGCCGTCGATGCCCACCGCCACCCGGCGTGGATTCGCGCCGAGACTCGCATCCGCCAGCACCTGCACCTCGATCAGCAGAGAGCGAGTTCCTTCACGCATCACGGTGATGACGCTGCCCGGAACGGGCTCCGTGTGCCGAGACAGAAAAATTGCCGACGGATTCGTGACCTCGCGCAAGCCCTGCTCGACCATGGCGAACACTCCGATTTCATTGGCCGCGCCGAAGCGGTTCTTCACCGAACGCAGCACGCGAAAACGGCTGCCCGTATCGCTCTCGAAATACAGCACCGTGTCGACCATGTGTTCCAGCACACGGGGTCCCGCGATTTGGCCCTCCTTGGTGACGTGGCCGACGAGAAAAACGGCGGTGCCGCGGGATTTTGCGAAGCGCACGAGTTCAGCGGTGCACTCGCGCAATTGCGAGACCGCGCCCGGCGCCGATTCAATCCGCTCCGAATGCATGGTTTGAATGGAGTCCACGATCAACACCTGCGCCGCGAGACTCGTGGCCACGCGCACAATGTCTTCCACGCAGGTATCCGTAATCAGCCGCGCAGTGGCAGCCTCCAACCCTAAGCGTCGGGCGCGAAGTGCGACCTGCTTCAAAGATTCCTCGCCGCTGGCGTACAGGACGGGCCCAGACTGGTTGAGCGCCGCCGCAGCCTGCAGCATCAACGTGGATTTCCCGATCCCCGGATCCCCACCTATCAGTGTGACCGAACCCGGCACCAGACCGCCGCCCAACACGCGGTCGAGCTCCGTGGAACCCGTACTCCATCGAGGCTGCTCAAGGACGGCCTCCGCGGCCAACGATGTCGGGACATCCGTCCTTAAGCTCGCGGCCGATCCCTTCGGATTGCGGGAATTAGCCGCAGCAGGCTCGGCCAGGAAGGTATTCCATTCGCCGCAACCGGCGCACTGCCCCTGCCATTTTGGCGAAGACGCTCCACAGTTCTGACAGATAAAGACATCTTTCGACTTCGCCATGAGCTTCCTTAACATCGATTTGTGAGCTTAGCATTGCAGTTATTACAGCCTGATCACCTATACTGCCGGGCTTATTGACTTGGATTATGTCTATTGCATGCGCAAATTGGGGCTGATCGCGGCGATTGTCGGATTTGGAACATTGGGCGTGGGCCTGCTGCTCCGGCTATTCGCAAATCTGAATACCTGGCTCTGGATCCCGGGGATAGCCCTGTTGGCTGCCGGTTGCGGTCTTTTGCTGTGGTCACGCCTCGCCGGCGCCTCCAAATCGGCACCCATTCCGCGGATTCCCGTTCCCGTGGGCACCGACACTGCCAGGCTGCTCGACAATTTCGAGCAACGCTTCGCCGAACTCAAGGGGCGCAAGCCCAATGCCACCGTGCTCGGTGATTTGTACACTCTCGGTGCGCAGCTCGAACAGCGCGGCCGGGCACCGCAGGCCACCGCTGTTTATCGCCATCTGGCCCGCTTCGACAATACCTACCGGGATGTCGCCACACGGCTGAAGCGCCTCATGGACGCCGAACGGGCCAAACCGAAGGCCGCGCCGGCGCCTGCCGCCGCACACCCGAAAATCATCGCAAGCGCCACTCCGCCCCGGCCGCCGGCCGCCGCTTCTACGCCCGCGGCGGCGACAGCACCGGATACGGAGCGGCTTGGCCGCTATCACCTTGAGCACGAGATCGGGCGCGGCGCGATGGGGATCGTGTACTTGGGCCGGGATACCGCCATCAACCGCATGGTGGCGATCAAGGCCATCCCGTTGGCGAGCGAATTCAGCGACGCGGAACTGATCGAGGCCCGATCGCGCTTTTTCCGGGAAGCAGAAACCGCTGGCCGCCTCAATCACCCGAACATCGTGACCATTTACGATGTCGGCGAGGAACGCGGGCTCGCCTACATCGCCATGGAATACCTGAAGGGGCGGCACCTCAGCGACTATGCAAAATCCGACAGCCTCATGGAGCCTCGCAAGGTCTTGGAAATCATCGGCCGCACCGCAGAGGCCCTGGGATTCGCACATAAGCAGCACGTGGTCCACCGCGACATCAAGCCGGCGAACCTCATGTACGACGCAAGCTCTGACATCCTGAAAATCACTGATTTCGGCATAGCCCGCCTGTCCGGCGCGGGCAGCACACGCACGGGTATCGTGCTCGGCACGCCGTCGTTCATGTCGCCGGAACAGCTCGAAGGACGAACTGTGACAGGTCACTCGGACTTGTTTTCTCTGGGTGTTAGCCTATTTCAATTGTTGACCGGTCAACTTCCCTTTGTTGCCGATTCGATGACCGGGCTGATGCAGCAGATCGCAGAAGCGCCGCATCCGCCTTTGCGGGCTTTCCGGCCGGATTTACCTGCCTGCGTGGAGAGCATCATCGATCGCGCGCTCGCGAAGAATCCTGATGCCAGGTACGACTCTGGGGGCCAAATGGCCGCAGCCTTAGAAGACTGTCGGTCACGAATACCGAGTGGATTGCCATGATTGGAAATAGCCCATGAGTTTGAAGGGGAAAATCACCAGCGTTGCCCTGACAGACACGGGGAAAGTCCGCGAACACAACGAGGACATGATCGGCACCGAAGCCGACATCGGGCTTTTCGTCCTGGCTGACGGCATGGGCGGCTACAACGCCGGCGAGGTGGCGAGTGGAATCGCCGTCAAAACCATTATCAATTTGGTCCGAGACGCGGTCGTGCGCGAGGACTTGAGCGTGCCCGACCCAGAAACCGGATTGACGCGCTCAAGCATCATCTTGCGTGATGCGATTCACAGAGCCAACAAAATCATCTACCACACGTCCAAGACCCAGCCTCAATGCGAGGGAATGGGCACCACGGTGGTGGCGTGCTTGTTTCACGACAACAAAATGTCGATCGCTCATGTCGGGGATTCCAGGCTTTACCGCCTGCGCGACAACCGTTTCGAGCAGATGACCTTGGACCATTCTCTGCTGCAGGAACTGGTGGACCGGGGCTTTTATTCCCAGCAGGAAGCGCAGCGCGCGACCAACAAGAATTATGTTACACGGGCTTTAGGGGTCGAACAAAACGTCGATGTGGAGATCCACGAACAGCCGGTCCAGAAGTTCGATTACTACGTACTCTGCTCGGACGGCCTCTCGGACATGATCGAGGATGAGGATATTCACTTAACAATCAGCACCTTTAGTGCTAATCTTGATACAGTTGCTAAACAGTTGATACAGCTCTCCAACGATAATGGAGGGCGGGACAATGTGTCGGTGATCATGGCTCATGTAACCGAGCCGTTCCCCGCGCACCGGCGTATATTTGACAAAATCTTGGGATGGTTCGGCTAGGGATATGGAGTATTAATGGCACGCCTGATGCTCAGCTTGGACGGTCAGATCCTCGCGGAATACAACATGAATAAGGAGCGCTACACGATTGGGCGCTTGCCGGACAACGATATTCGTATCGACAATCCGGCGGTGAGCGGCCATCACTCGCTCATTATCAATATTCTCAATGATTCCTTCTTGGAAGACTTGAACAGTACCAATGGCACCTACGTCAACGGCAAGCTGATCAAGAAACACGCCATGCAGCACGGCGACGTGATCACCGTCGGCCATCACCAGCTGCGCTTCGTCGACAGCCAGGACGGCGAAGCCGAGCAGGACGAATTCGAAAAGACCATGGTCATCACCCCAAGTTCGCAGGGTGAGGATCGTATTCGCCGAGTCGGAGTTGCGGTCGACCAAGCCGCCAAGGCGGTTGCGGCCACCAACAAACGTCCCGGCGTGCCTGAAAATGCCACGGCATTACCCAAGGCCAAGCTCCAAGTGCTGAGCGGCGCCTTCGCCGGACGCGAGCTGGAGCTGACCAAGGCACTCACTACGCTTGGGCGTCCCGGCGTACAAGTGGCGGCCATCACCCGCCGAGCCGAGGGTTATTTCATCGTGCACGTGGACAGCGGCAAGGAAGATGATTTCCCGCAGGTCAACGGCGTGCCGATCGGACCCCAGGCGAGGCGGCTGAACGACAATGATGTGGTGCAGCTGGCCGGCGTCAAAATGGGGTTCTTCGAGAGTTAGCGGCTCTAGGGACTGATCCCGCGCCTCTTGAAATCGTCGGCGACCGTCGACGACATTGTGCTCGCTTGCGCAAGATCCGCCTCGCCCTGCGTATTTTTCTTCAAGCGAATCTTGGCAATCCCCCGGCCATAGAAAGCCCAAGCACTGTCGGGGTTGATTTTCAGCGAATCGTCATAGTCCAAGACTGCTTTGTCGTAGTCTCCCATTCTCAGGCGCACAAGGCCCCGGCCGTCAAGGATGCCGGCCACGGCGCGAGTCGATTTATCGACGCGCCGGTACGCAGCATTGCAATCACTGAGCGCCTGGTCGAGTTCTTGTCCTTGGAGCGCGCGCAACCAACATCGCGCGCTCAGCGCCTGTGCCATCTTCGAGTCATCGGGGTGGTTGGTTATCCATAAATCGTATTGCACGAGCGCGGGGCCCAAGCGGTCGGTGCGTCGGTACAGCTGCGCCAGGGTGTAGCGGATGTCGGCCTGCTTGGGCGCAATTCGATCTGCGGCATCGAGGTCGGCGACGGCGCCGGGCTCGTCCTTGTTCCCCATGAGCAATTCCGAACGCGACATGCGCGCGGACAAATAGTCAGGCTGCAGTTCGATCGCTCGATTGAAATCAGCCATCGCAGGCACTGATTGGCTATTTTCCCAATACGCGACGCCGCGCTGATAGAAATACTCAGCCTCATTTGGGCTCAATTCGCAGGCTCGAGTCAAATCCGCCAGGGCATGCGCATAATCACGCCGGCCGGTGGACGCCGCGCCGCGCCGGGCATAAGCAGCCGCATCGGCCGGTTCGTCAGAGGATCTGGGCGCGTCTGCAACATCGGCGCGCACGGCAGCGTCGACCGCTCGTTCCAAGTTAAATACCGGACCACCGTTGTACGTGAAGTACAGCCGGCGTTGGCTGTTGGCGACGTACACATGGTGAGACAGAAAGAAATCCGCCCCGACCAACATGTCAGCGTCAAGAAAATCCATCTCGCCGATACGCAGCCGGGTATTCTTGATTTCCTCAGCGTCGCCGATCTTGAAGCTGGAGAAATTGGCGATATACGTCTTGACCCTACGTCGCCCTATGCCGCTCGAGTAGCCCCCATCCAAGACACCGGGTGTTTGCGGCGTGACGCCTGCGCGTGCGGCGGCCTTGAGGGAAATAATCGAGGTATCGGCGCCCGTGTCGAACATGACGCGAATCTTTGCGCCGTTGATGAACGCGGTGCCGATGGTGTGGGGCGCCGCGGGGGTTATCGAGTCAATGTCCATCATCGACACGGATTGCCCCGGCGTCACCCAATAGGCCAAATTCCTGCGCTTGCAATCCTCGGCGTGCAGCAACCGCATGACGCCCTTTGCGAAATCGTACTCGACGTCCCATCTTTCCAGAAAATTCTGACCCAGCATACCGGCGCTGCCGCCGCCCGCTTCGCTGCCGCCGACAAGGAATTCCACATCGTGAATCTGGACGCCCGCAATTGTGAACACCTTGACTCGGGTCAACGAGATTTCCGATGTACCGCCGACACCCCTGACCGTGAGGCCGCGCGGGCCGGGCTCCAGGCGCAACTTGAATTGCGCGGCCGTGGCCGAACTGATCATGCTAAAGAATGCGCCGCTATCCAATATAAATTGAGCGTCGACGTCGTTGATCTTGGCGGTAATCAAGGGGCGCATGCCGGACATGACAATGGGCAGATCGGGAGTCTTGGCGACTGTGCATGCGGCCCTTGCCCCCGGGGGCGAGAGCAAGGCAGCCATCAGCGCGACAGCAACGGCGCCCATCAAGTGGCGAGAAATCAACGTCCGTGTTGTGACATTCACAACACGAGTGTGCCTCGACCGCGCGCGCTAGCGCAAATTTACCGCCACTCTCTGGCTGATGCCGCACAGAAGCTCATAGGGAATGGTGTCCGCCCAGACCGCGATCTCCTCGACCGGGAGACCTTCCCCCCACAGCACCACAGGATCGCCCAGCGCCGGTGGACGGCGCAGCTCGGTAACATCGATGCCGATCATGTCCATGGACACCCGGCCCGCCAATCCCGTGCGCTCGCCATTGACCAGCACGGGCGTGCCGGAGCCTAAGTTACGCGGATAGCCGTCGCCATACCCCACCGCCGCCACCGCGAGGCGGGTGGCCCGGTCGGCAGTCCAGGCGCCACCGTAACCCACCTGCTCTCCGGCCGCGAGATCCTTGACTGCGATTACATGCGAACGCAGCGTCATCACGGGCCGCAGACCATAGTCGGCACCGATCGTTCCAGAAATGGGAGAAACGCCGTACAGCAGCAATCCGGGGCGCACCCAATCCGCTTGTGCCTCGGCAAAACCCAGCATTCCGGCGGAGTTGGCGATGCTGCGTTCGCCTGAAAGAAAGCGCGTGGCGGCATCGAACCGAGCCAGCTGATCCGCCGTGGTTGCAAGCTCCGGCTCGTCGGCCGCAGCCAAGTGCGTGAACAGATTCACGGGCGACTGCACGGCCGATAAGGCGCTCAAGGCCGCATGCGCAGCACCAAACTCGGCTCCCTTGAATCCAAGCCGATTCATGCCGCTATCCAACTTGAGCCACACCTTGAATTTGACGCCCGTCGCGGCCGCGCGCAGCAGGTCGATCTGTTCGGCGGTGTGCACGACCAATTCGAAATTAGCAGCCGCCGCCGCATCGAGCTGCTCGCGATCGAAGACTCCTTCGAGCAGCACCGTGGGTGTTTTGATGCCGGCGGCGCGCAGAGTCAGCCCTTCATCGACGCGCGCCACGGCAAAGGCATCGGCAGATTCCAGCGCGCGCGCCACGGCGACCAGCCCATGTCCGTACGCATTGGCCTTGATCACAGCCATCACCCGCGATCTCGGCGCCCATTGCCGCAGCACCTGCAGATTGTGACGGAGCGCGCCGGAATCCACCGTCGCGCTGACCATCGGCATCACGAGAAAATCACCACCGCGTCACCGAAATACGCCGTCGGCGTATGACTCCGGCGCGTAGTTCTCGAACTTGGTGTACTGCCCAAGGAAGGTGAGTTGTACATCGCCCGTCGGGCCGTTGCGCTGCTTGGCGATGATGATGTCGGCAATGCCCTTGCGGGTGGTGTTTGGATCGTAAAATTCTTCGCGGTAAATCAGCAGAATGACATCAGCATCCTGTTCCAGCGCACCACTATTATGACTGACGATTCCGTCAGCAAGCCAACTCGCGGGGCCAGGAACGGTCATGTCGAATACTTCTTCCTCGCCCTCAAGACCCACGGCAACAACACGATCCCAGACCAGATCGGAATTCGACCAAGCCTTCAGCACGTCGTCGTCGAGCAGTTTGACGGAAGAGTTAAAAGTATCTCGCGAGGGTGATTTTTGAACATTACTGCTTGAGAAAGTAGGGCCGCGCATTTCTCCCACGTCGCGTCGCGACATTCCTTTCGTCCCAATGGCGCATAGAACCTGTGCAAACACTTCTTGAGGCAACGTATCTACATTCGGATTCGAATGAGGGGCTGCGATCCGTTCAGCGAGTTTCTGCGCAGGTGCTTCGCGCGGACCAAACGCGCCAACCTTTGCCAGGAACAAAGCAAGTTGTTCGCCGGCGGATATATCGACATTGTAAAGAGGCCGATGGCTCGCCTGTCGGACCTGATTGATGCGCCCGAAAATACCAAGACGTAGCAGCAGCGCGGCAACGTCTCGAGCAAGCGGTTCGCTGCGCGTTGAAAAGAAGGCATGGAAACTGCCGCGTTGCCCCTTCGGGCGTACATGAATGGAACCATCTGTCGCCCACAAATGCTTGAGCAACAAGCCTATGTGCGCATCACTGAATTGAAATACTTCGGGCGGCAAATGCTTTTGATGCGAGCGCTGATTCAAGTGGCCCAACAAACAAATCTGCTCCTCGGACCACACCACCGGTTTTGCCACTTCGGGAAATTGCCGCGCTATGGCCACTCGGGATCCGAGACCCAATTCCCCCACCACCTTCCAACCGTCTCCCGTGAACACCCGATGATTGGCGGTCGCGCGCAGCGTACGGCCGCTGGCGAGCGCCACGCGAAATACCTGCCGCACGCCCTTGGACCAGACCAAATCGCTTTGCGCCTTGACGATCTTTTGATCCGGGCTCATGGCCCATACTTCGGGCGTCTGACCGACCAGATCGCGTATGGGCAGGCGACGCCCGTCGGCCAAGCACACCAATGTTTCTCCGGTGACGCACTCACGCAGATCCGACATCACCGGCTTCTTGTTCTCACGCTGCTCCACGCCGCGATTGAGCTGCGACAGCGCAATGATGGGCACCTTGAGTTCCTTAGCGAGCGCCTTGAGTGATCGTGAGATCTCGGAAATCTCGGTCGCGCGATTCTCCTTCGTGCCCGCAACCTGCATGAGCTGCAAATAATCCACCACGATCAGGTCGAGGCCGCGTTCGCGTTTCAAACGCCGCGCACGCGCACGGATTTCAGTGGGCGATAGCCCCGGCGTCTCATCGACGTAGATCTTGGCATTGCCGAGCTGAGTCATGGCCGAGTCGATACGCGGCCAGTCCTCTTCTTGCAGTCGGCCCGAGCGCAGATTGCTTTGGTTGATGCGGCCGAGCGAAGAAATCATGCGCAGGGTGAGCGACTCGGCCGACATTTCCATACTGAAAATGGCCGCCGATTTATTCGAACCCAGCGCCGCATTCTCTGCGATATTCACGGCCAGTGTGGTCTTACCCATCGATGGCCGGCCCGCGACGATAATCAAGTCGCCTGGCTGCAATCCCGACGTATACTCGTCGAGTAATTTGAAACCCGTGGAGACGCCGGTCATCTTGCCGTCCGAGTGATACAACTCATCGATGCGGTTGACGACTTCCGGCAAAATGCTCTTGATCGTTCTGAACCCCACCTTGCCGCGCGAACCCGCCTCGGCAATCTCGAACACCGCCCGTTCAGCCTCATCGACGATTTCGCGTGCCTCGCGGCCTTCCGGTTCCAGCGCGCTGCCGACGATGAGGTTGCCCGCGGTGATGAGTTGGCGCAGCACCGAGCGCTCGCGCACGATGTCAGCATAGGCGCGAATGTTGGCGGAGGTGGGCGTGTCGCGCGCCAGGGATCCCAGATAGGACAGACCGCCTGCCTGGTCGAGTACTCCCTGGCTTTCCAAGTGTCCCGACAAGGTGACAGCATCGCAGGGCTGGCTGCGCTCGATCAAGCCGGCTACGGCTTCGAATATCAGCCGATGATCGTTGCGGTAAAAATCTTCGCTGCGCACCCGGTCGGCGATCTGATCCCAGGCAGCAGCATCGAGCATCAGACCGCCGAGCACGGATTGCTCGGCTTCTATCGAGTGAGGAGGCAGGCGCAGACCGTCGCCGGAGGCCCCACCACCTAGCCCGAATGTACGATTACTGACGCGAGAGGCCATGCGCAACCCCTAGGGGACGCGATTGCCCCCCACTATTCTTCGGCGACGATTGTGACCACCAAGGTTACATCAACATCGGTATGCAAATGTAACTGCACCTGATGATCGCCGGTGGTCCGGATCAGTCCGGTCGGCATGCGCACTTCGCTGCGGCTGATGGGCTGGCCGGCCTTGACTGCCGCCTCGGCGATATCGGCGGTGCCGATCGAACCGAACAGCTTGCCTTCCGCGCCCGCCTTGGCCCTGAGCTCCAATTTGAAGTTCTCGAATTTGACTGCGCGCGCCTGCGCTGCGGCCAATTCCTGATTCGCCTTGGCTTCGAGTTCGTGGCGCTGCGCCTCGAACTTGGCGATATTGGCCACCGTCGCCATGGTCGCCTTGCCGGTGGGCACCAGGAAGTTGCGGGCGTAGCCCGACTTCACTTTGACGCGATCGCCGATTTGGCCGAGGTTCGCGACCTTCTGCAACAATATGATATCCATGTGCTAGCTCGCCCGTTTAATGCTGATCGGTGTACGGCAACAGGGCCAGAAAGCGCGCGCGACGAATCGCGAGCTGCAGCTGGCGCTGATAGTGAGCGCGCGTTCCCGTGATGCGGCTCGGTACAATCTTGCCGGTCTCGGTGATGTAGCTTTTGAGCGTCGTCAGATCCTTGTAGTCGATCTGCTTGACGTCATCGGCCGTGAATCGGCAGAACTTCTTGCGGCGAAAAAAACGTGCCATGTTGGTCTCCTAATTTACCGAGTGCCCATGGGCATGTCGTCGTCATCACCGTCGTCGCCGAAGTCATCGTGGCGGCGGGCGTTTTCATCCGGAGCGCGCGCCATCGGCGACGGCTCGGTGACGGCCTCGTCCACTTTCACAACCAGGCTGCGCAGCACCGCATCGCTGAAGCGGAACGAACCGGTCAGTTCGTCCAGCGTCTTTTGATCGCATTCGATGTTCAGCAGGATGTAGTGCGCCTTGTGCACTTTGGAGATGGGAAACGTCAGCTGGCGCCGGCCCCAATCCTCGAAGCGATGTACCGAACCGCCGCCGGCAGCGATCATGCCTTTGTAGCGATCGACCATCGCAGGAACTTGCTCGCTCTGATCCGGATGGACCAGGAGCACGATTTCATAATGTCGCATTGTAGGCTCCCTACGGTTTAAACCTCCCGTTGCGAGCGGTGAGGCAAGGAGTAATGCCGCGTGCGCGGCGTCCGGTTACCCGGGCAAAAAAGAGCGCGAAGAATACTCGTTCAGACGGGTAAAGGTCAACCGTTGCTCAACGGGCCCGCTGCCGGCGGGCCTCGAACAAGGCAACGCCGGCGGCAACCGACACATTGAGCGACTCCACCTGACCGGCCATGGGAATGCGCACCAGAAAATCGCAGCGCTCGCGGGTAAGCCGCCGCATACCCCCGCCCTCGGCTCCCAGCACCAGCGCGAGCGGGCGATTCAGATCCGCCGAATACAGGGTTTGGGGCGCTTCTCCATCGGTTCCCACCACCCAAATCCCACGTTCCTTGAACATATCGAGCGCGCGGGCGAGATTGGTCACGCTCGCCACCGGAACGAATTCAGCGGCTCCAGCCGCGACTTTGCGCACCACCCCGTCCACGGCCGCGGCCCTATCCTTCGGAATCACCACCGCCTGCGCGCCCGCGGCGTCGGCACTGCGCAGGCAGGCTCCCAGGTTGTGGGGGTCCGTGACCCCGTCCAACACCAGGATTAGGGGATCCCCTGAGATTTGACTTAATGCATCCAACAGATCGTGCTCGTCCCAGGCCTTGAGCGGGCGTACCGCCGCCACAACACCTTGATGCACGACCTCGCCCACCAGCTTGGCCAACGCCTCCCCGCCCACGGATTGAACCCGTATCCCCGCTGTTTGAGCCCGTTCGCGCAACTCGCGGGCACGAGCGTCATCGCGCGGCTGGGCTACCCACAGCTCCAACAGCCGTTCCGGCGCCCGCTCCAGCACTGCATTGACGGCATGCAGGCCGTAAACGAAGTTGCGTTTGAAATCAGCCACGCCCGCCGCGCCCGCGTTTAGCCCCTCCGGTCCGCCGTGGTCCCCGTCCCTGCCGTGAACCGCCTCCCCGTGCGGAATCGCCACGCCGAGGCGCGCGCACCGTACCGGAGGCGGTCGAACCTTCCGCATCGAGCAGTTCGAAGTCGATTTGACGCTGGGTGAGATCCACCCTGTTCAAACGCACCCTGACCGCGTCTCCCAGCTGCCAGCGCCTTCCCGTGCGCTGGCCCACCAGTCCCATGCCGCCGTTTTCAAGCTCCCAGTAGTCTCCCGGAATGGCGGTGACGTGCACCAGGCCATCGATGGGCATTTCTTTCAATTGCACGAACAACCCGAACTCGAGAGCTGAGGTGATCGTGGCATCGAAGGTCTCCCCGACTCGCGGCTGCATGTACAGGCATTTGAGAAATCCCATCACATCGCGCGACGCATCGTCGGCGCGGCGCTCGCGCTGCGAACTCTCCGCACCTAGAGTTTGCAATTCCGCCGTGGAATAGCGATGCCCCGACGCAGAATTCGGCAGCATGGCTGCCTTGATGGCGCGGTGCACGAGTAAGTCCGGATAACGGCGGATCGGCGACGTGAAGTGCGCGTACTCCTCGAGCGCGAGACCGAAATGGCCGATATTGGTTTGCTGGTAGACGGCCTGCGCCAGCGAGCGAATCACCAGACTCTCGAGCAGCGCGCCGTCGGGACGGGCGGCGAGCCGCTCCACCAATTGGCGAAATTCACGCGGGGTCGGTTTCTGCGAGAACTGCGCACCGATTTGCAGCGCATTTAAGACCTTCTGCAATTCGGTGACCCGCTTGTCTTCCGGCTGGCCGTGCACGCGGTACAGGCTTCCCGCCTTGGCGAGCCGCAGCGCCACCGCTGCTTCGACATTAGCAGCGATCATGCATTCTTCGATCAGGCGATGCGCATCATTCCGCGTCACCGAATAGAATCCTTCAATCCTGCCGTCAGCACCGATCCGCGCCTTGACTTCACCGCCACGAAAGTCGAGTGCGCCGCGCGCATCGCGCGCTTCCTTGAGCGCGCCATACACCGCATACAGTGCCTGCAGCGACGTGCGCACCGCCGGCGCCAAATCCTCGGCCGCGGCGCTCTGCGGGTTCTCTAGATAGGCCCAGG
Organism: Gammaproteobacteria bacterium; assembly: GCA_025358295.1. GTDB lineage: Bacteria > Pseudomonadota > Gammaproteobacteria > Steroidobacterales > Steroidobacteraceae > Bog-1198. The sequence continues at coordinate 1,538 of JANYJY010000017.1, read as the reverse complement.
CCCGATCGTAGGTCAGCCGCGCGTGGGAACGGATCACCGCTTCGTAGAATCGGCTCTTGCCGGGCTTGCCGTTCTTGCTGACGCGCATATCGCAAACGAAGGCCAAGCGTTCAACCTTCGGCATCAACGAGCAAAGGTGATTGGAGAGATTTTCCGGCAGCATCGGGATGACGCGATCCGGAAAATAAACCGACGTGGCACGCGCGCGCGCTTCCGTGTCCAGTTCGCTGCCGAAACGCACGTAGTTGCTGACATCGGCGATGGCGACGATCAGCCGCCAACCGCCACCGCGCTGAGGTTCGGCATACACGGCGTCGTCAAAATCGCGAGCATCCTCGCCATCGATGGTCACCAATGGCGTGTCGCGCAAATCCTCTCGACCATGCCAATCGGCCTCTTGAACGATGGGCGCGAATCGACCGGCGGCCCGCAGCACCTCGGGCGGAAACTCGCCCGGCAGGTCATGCCTTAGAATGGCAAAGCGCGCCGCCAGATCCGAGGGACGCAGATTCTCAAGCACTTCGACCACACGGCCCCGCGCCGCGGCCTCGCCTTGCGGGCGCCTGGTCACTTCCACGATGACGGCGTCGCCGTCCTTGGCGCCATGCCGGTCGTGCATGGCCACATCAATGGAATACCAATGGCCCGGATCCTCCGGCTGCACGCGTCCGTCGTGCTGGGCGTTGTGCCAGACCCCGCCGACGCGCGGATTGGCATCGCCGATGCGCCGTATCAACCGGGCAATGCGCCGCCCGCGCTCGTTCATCCCCACCGCCAGCACCTCGGCGCGATCGCCGTGCATCAGAGTCGCCGTATCGGCTCGCGCCAGCACCAGGGGCGCGGATCCATCGTCCGGCATCAGCAACACATCGCCGTTGGGACGACCGCGCACGCGTCCGGCAACCCGTTCACCTTCGCCCGCGGTCGCAAAACCGTTCGGTCCCTCGATGGCCTGTCCGTCGCGCACCATCGCAGCCAGACGCTTGGCGAGCGCCTCGCGTTGTGCGGCGGTGTGCAATCCGAGTCGCTTGGCAAGACGCGCCGCAGTCAAGGGCTCAGGCGCGTCGGCCAGGTGTTTCAGCAGGAGTTCGCGGCTCGCAATGGGATCTGCATAGCGCGATTTTTCGAGTTCTAAATTAGGGTCTTCGACGCGCCAATCCGGTCCGGGCGTCTTCGCCCTGTTCGCTTTTGGCGGTCGCGAGCCCGTGGGTCTACGTCGTGAACCACGAGTACAACCTCAAGGTGAACGCCAAGGGGACCTCCATCTCCGCCAAGCTCTGGGACACGATGCTGCCCGAGCCTGCCGACTACGATTTGGTCCACAAGGCGCCCACGGCGACCGGAAGATCGATCGGCCTGTACACTTACGGGTTGCCGCTCTCTATCTTCAAAGACGTTCGCGTCTCGGTGCCCTGAGCGCCCCCATCGAGCAAGCGGCGGACCTTCAGGGCGAGCGCCTCTTGCCCGAACGGCTTCTGGATGTAGCTGGCGCCGCCCTCGAGCGCTTCGTCGAGGAGCGCGTGTGACTCCGTATCGAG
>JANYJY010000001.1 GCA_025358295.1 Gammaproteobacteria bacterium | reverse complement strand
GCCAGGCTACCGACCGTGATTAGTGCGGTGGTATTCGCATACAGCGAAGTAGGCCTTCGCTGTGTCCGGGAGCTATTGGCGCAGGGCGTGGAAATTCCGCTGCTGTTCACGCATGCCGACGATCCCGGCGAGAGCCAATGGTTCGGCAGCGTCCAGCAGCTGGCCCGTACGCACGGCCTCAAGGTCGAAATTCCCGATGACCCGAATACCTCGCAGTGGTTGGCGGCCGGGGCGGCGGTAAAACCCGATTTCTTGTTCTCGTTCTACTATCGCCACATGCTGGCCAAGGAATGGTTGGCCATACCACGGCGTGGGGCTCTTAATATGCATGGCTCGCTGTTGCCGAAGTACCGCGGCAGGGCGCCGGTCCATTGGGCCATTCTCAACGGCGAGGCCGCGACCGGCGCCAGCCTGCACTACATGCTTGAAAAGCCGGATGCAGGCTCGCTCGTGGACCAGCAATCGGTGCCCATTCTGGAGAATGACACCGCCCTCGACATATCGCTGAAGGTGGCCGAGGCAGCCCAACAAGTGCTGCGGCGCAGCCTGCCGGCACTGATTGCCGGCAACGCAGCATCGATCCCGCTCAATCTTGCGCAGGGCTCCTATTTCGGCAGACGGCGCCCGGAGGACGGGCGCATCGATTGGCGCTCTCCAGCACGGGTCGTCCACGACCTGGTGCGGGCCGTGGCGCCGCCGTTTCCGGGCGCCTTTACCGATGTCAACGGGTGTAGGCTTGCAATCCTAGAGACACGCGTGGATGCGCAACCGGCGAGCTATGCGGGGCAGTCACCCTGTTTGTATGCGCAGGGCGGTGAGTGGTTCGCGGACTGTGTCGATGGCCGGAGGCTGCGGATATTGCAGCTGGCGCTGGACGGTGCGCCTGTGACGCCGGCGAATGCGCCGCCCGCTTTGGCGCAGCAGCCGTTGGCGCTTGTCTGAAGCTGTTGTTGAGGGCGTCCGCTTCAAAGCGTAGCATCTACCAATGATCGATTGGTCCTCTTGCCCTGCTGTGGAACGCGACGCTGATCGAGTCAGTGGCGCTTGGGTTTTTCGTGGTACTCGCGTACCAGTCGCAGCGCTGTTCGAGAACGTTGAAGATGGCGCTACGGTGCAAGACTTTCTGGAGTGGTTTCCGGGTGTTACGGCGCACCAGGCGCGCAGCGTGTTGGAGCATGCGACCAAGTCTTTGGAAGTCGCGTGAGTGCGCATTCTATTCGACCAGGGAACCCCCGCGCCGCTGCGTAGCCACCTCTCGACCCATCAGGTCAGCACGGCTTTTGAATTGAACTGGGGCACCCTCAAAATTGGTGCGTTGCTGTCCGAGGCCGCCGAATTGCGGTTGTTGTGATTGCCAGTACGAGTTGGCCGCGTATTAGAGATTGCGCCGCCGCGGTGGTCAAAGTGATTGAGAGTATGACGCCAGGTGGCTATGTCGAGTTTGCTGTTCCTTAGGGGTTCATTTTGAAAAACGTTCTTATTCTCGGGGTCAATGGATTCATCGGTCATCACTTGAGCAAGTACATCTTGGCTCACACCGATTGGCATATCTACGGCATGGATTTGCAATCCGAGCGCGTCAGCACCTTGCTGAGCAATCCGCGCTTCCATTTCGTGGAAGGCGACATCACCATTAATCTGGAGTGGGTGGAATACCACGTCCGCAAGTGCGACGTGATCCTGCCTCTGGTGGCCATCGCGACGCCGGCGACCTATGTGCGCGAGCCGTTGCGGGTCTTCGAATTGGACTTCGAGGCCAATCTGCCCATCATTCGCCACTGCGTCAAATACAAGAAGCGCGTGGTATTCCCGTCGACCTCGGAGGTCTATGGCGCCAGCAAGGACAAGGAATTCGATTCCGACACCACCGAGCTGGTGTTGGGCCCGATTCACAAGCAGCGCTGGATATATTCCTGCGTCAAGCAGCTGCTGGATCGCATCATTTATGCCTATGGCCAACAAGGACTGCAGTTCACGCTGTTCCGGCCGTTCAACTGGATCGGCTCCGGCCTCGACAGCATGGACGATCCGAAGGAGGGCAGTTCACGCGTACTGACTCAATTCCTGGGCCACATAGTCCGCGGCGAGCCGATCAAGCTGGTCGACGGGGGCAACCAGACTCGCGCGTTCACCTACATCGACGATGCGGTGGAGTGCCTGACCCAAGTGATCGACAATCCGGGCGGCATTGCCGACGGCAAGATCTACAATATCGGCAATCCCCACAACTCCTATTCGATCCGCGCGCTGGCGGAGATGATGTTGGAGATCGCCCTGTCGCGGCGGGAATACGCGCCCACCGCGCGCAATACCAAACTCATCGATATTTCCGCCCTCGACTACTATGGCAAGGGCTATGCGGATATCCCGGCGCGGTTGCCGTCCATCAAGAACACGACGGCGGATTTTGGTTGGACTCCGAAGACCGACATGCGCACCGCCTTGGGCGCCATCTTCGATTCTTACGCTGACAGTCTGCCGTCGGCATCGGCATTGTTGTCGCGCGATGCTTGAGGGCACGCACATCGGCCTGAAGGTCGATGTGGACACCTTGCGAGGCACGCGCGAAGGCGTGCCTCGCCTGACGAGGCTGTTCAAGAAACACGGCATCGATGCTACCTTCTATTTTTCGGTGGGGCCGGACAACACCGGGCGCGCCATGCGCCGCGTGTTTCGCAAGGGCTTTGCACAGAAGGTCGCGCGAACCTCGGTGCTCAAGCACTACGGACTGAAAACTCTGCTGTACGGCGTGCTGCTGCCGGGGCCGGATATTGGATTGCGCGCCGGCGATGTGATGCGCGGTGTACATGACGCCGGCTTCGAGGTGGGGCTGCACACCTTCGATCATGTGCGCTGGCAGGACTATGTCGCCAAGGCCGATGCAGCCTGGACGCGGGTGGAATTCGAGCGAGGGCTCGCGGCCTTTCAGCGGGTATTCGGTTTCCTGCCGAGATCGCATGCCGCTGCCGGATGGCAGATCAACGATCACGGTCTGGCGCTCGAACAGGAATACGGCTTGGCCTTTGCCAGCGATACGCGTGGAGGTCCGCCGTTTCTACCGAAGCTCGTGCAGACCATGAGCTCCTGTCCCCAGTTGCCGACGACACTGCCCACCTTCGATGAAGTCCTGGGCGTCGCCGGCGTGAACGAGTCAAGCATCGCGGACACCCTGCATGGCCTGTCCCTGGCCGCGGCCACAGGTCCTGACAAGGTCGATTTGCAGGTGTTCACCCTGCACGCGGAACTGGAGGGCATGCTGTTGCTCGATGCCTTCGAGTCGCTGCTGAGACAATGGCGCGAGTCGGGTGCATCCATCACGCGCATGGCCCAGATTCACGAGCTGGCCGTGCGCCGGCCATTGCCCATCCGGTCGGTGGTCTTGGGCGAAATAGCCGGGCGGTCCGGTACCTTGGCCGTCCAGGTTCCCAGCGCAGCAGCGCCGGCGTGAACCCTCCAGCGCGGGCTGCGCGCGAGCCGTGGATTTACCTGGTGCCTGCGGCCTTGCTGGTGCTCGTCTGGCTGGCGACTTTGGCGGATCGTCCGCTGTTCAATCCCGATGAAGGGCGCTACGCGGAAATCCCACGGGAGATGTTGAACAGCGGCGATTGGGTAATTCCGCACTTGAATGGTGTGGCTTACATTGAGAAGCCGCCGCTGCAATATTGGGCCACGGCGTTGAGTTATCGGCTGTTAGGCCCGAACGCATTCGCGGCTCGCCTTTATACGACCCTGGGGGCATTCGGAACCTTGTTTCTTGTGTGGTTGGCCGCGCGCCGGCTCTTCGACGAGCAGGCCGGCTGGCGTGCCGCGGCCGTCTTGTCGGGCATGCTTATGTTCGTGGCGCTGGGGCAGCTGTTGACCTTGGACATGAGCCTGACGTTTTATTTGACGCTCAGCCTGGTGGGCTTTTTGCTGGCGCAGCAGGCCTCGCAGCCGCGATCCTGGATGTTGCTGGCCTGGGCAGCCGCCGGTTTAGGGGTACTTACCAAGGGCCTGGTGGCCGCCGCCATACCGGTGGCCGTGCTGATTCTCTACAGCCTGTACGCGCGCGACTGGTCGCCATGGCGGCGTCTGTATCTGGTCTGGGGTTTGCCGCTGTTTCTCGCCATCACCGTACCCTGGCATTGGCTGGCCGCGCGGCGGCTGCCGGATTTCCTGGAGTTCTTCTTCGTGCGCGAGCATTTGGCGCGCTACTTGACCCCGCTCGCCGATCGCCAGGAGCCCTGGTGGTTCTTCGGCGCCGTGTTCTTGGCCGGCAGTATGCCCTGGACCCTGTCGGCGCTGCGGGCGGTAGCCGGTGGATGGCGCCGATCATCACTGCCCGCTGCCTTCAACCCCGGACTATTCCTTTGGATCTGGGTGGTGTTCATCGGCGTCTTTTTCTCGCTGTCCGATTCGAAGCTGATGCCCTATATTTTGCCGCTCATGCCGCCTCTGGCCATGCTCATCGCTGCGCTGCCCGTGAAAGCGCGCGAGCGCGACTTTCAATTCACGGCAATCATGACGGTGATCGCCGGTATCGCGTTGGGAGTGGCGAGCCTGAATTGGCCTGCCGTGATCGCGCAGTCGGATCGCGTCGCCTACTTCTTGCCTCTGGCAAAACCCTTGGGATTGATCGCGCTGCTGCTCACGGTATCCGGGGTCTTCGCCTGGCTGAGGCGGGTGCGTGATGTCACCGGCAGCGGCGTGTTTCTGGCGGTGGGCTGGGCTCTGGCCTGGCTGCTGCTGATCCGTGCCGCCAGTGCGCTGGCGCCGGTTTATTCGGGAATGGATCTCGCGGCTGCGCTCGCCGGGCGTGACGCCAAGGCACCGCTTTACAGTGTCGGTACCTACGATCAATCCCTGACGTTTTATTTACGGCGAACCGTCATGCTGGTGAGTTATCGTGGCGAACTAGACTATGGACTGGGCAAGACGCCCGGCGCAGAAATCACGGACCTTGGGGAGTTCCTGGGCCGTTGGTCGCAGCAGTCTCAGGCCTTCGCGGTGATGGAGAAATGCTTGTATCAAGACTTAACAAACCGCGACGTGCCCATGCACCTTCTCGCCGAGACGGCGAATCGCGTAGTGGTGGCGCGACGATGAGTTGGATTACCTGGGCTTTGATCTTGACGGGGGTGGGCTTGAACGCCGCCGCGCAATTGCTGCTCAAGCTGGCAACCCGGCCGCTCGCGCATTTCGCGGAATTTAATGCCGACATTCTGGTCTCAAGTATTGTGATTTTGTCCAAGAGCCCGCCGTTTTGGGCCGGCATGGTCTGTTATGGCGCCAGCGTGTGTGTGTGGCTGGCGGCATTGTCCAAAGCGCCCGTCAGCACCGCCTATCCGATGTTGTCATTGGGCTATGTGGTGGTGGCTGCGGTGTCGGTGCTCTGGCTGGGCGAGAGCCTGGGGTTCGCCAAGGCCAGCGGCATTGCCCTGATTTGCGCCGGTGTGGTTCTCGTTTCCAGGAGTTCGGCTTGAAACCGTTTCTTCCCTTCACGCGCCCGTCCATCGATGCCGAGAGCATCGCGGCTGTCGGCGAGGTGTTGCGCTCGGGCCAATTGGCGAGCGGACCGAAGGTGCAGGCCTTCGAGGGCGCGCTGGCTGAGTATTTGGGCGGCAACCGCCAGGTGCGTGTGATGACCTCGGCCACCGCCGGCCTTGAGATGGCGCTCGAAGTGGCCGGCATCGGTCCGGACGATGAAGTCATCGTGCCGGCCATGAGCTTCGCGGCGAGCGCGAATGTGGTGGCACGGCTGCGTGCCAAGCCGGTGTTCGTCGACATCGACCTCGACACCCGCAATATCAATCTGGACAGGGTACCGGCTGCGATTACCGCCAAGACGCGCGCCATCATGCCGGTGCATTTCGCCGGCTTGCCGGTGGACATGGATGCGCTGTACGGGCTGGCGGCCGATCATGGATTGCGAGTGGTGGAAGATGCGGCGCATGCCATCGGCTCGCGCGTCGCGGATAGGCCCATTGGCAGTTTCGGGGATTTGGTGGTATTCAGTTTTCATCCGAACAAGAACATGACCAGCATCGAGGGCGGCGCCATCAGCACCGGCGATGCCCTAGCCGCGGAATTATTCGAGCAGTACCGCTTCCACGGGATCAAGCGCAATGCCGCGGGCGAAGTGGATGTCATGTTCCCGGGCGCGAAGAGCAATCTGACCGATATCGCCGCGCAGGTGGGTATCGATCAATTGCGCCGCTTGGACGGATTCAACCTGCGACGGCGTGAGCTGGCCGGGCGCTACTTCGAGGAATTCGAGGGTTACTCGGGCGTAGTGATGCCCGCGCGCGGCGATGCGGGCCATAGCTGGCATATGTTTCAGGTGCTCATCGACTTCCAGGCGCGCGGCATGACGCGGCCGGCATTCCAGAAAATCATGGCGGATCGCGGCATCGGTATCGGTGTGCACTATCCCAGCATTCCCAGCCTCAAATATTATCGCGATTTGGGCTATCGCGACGAGGACACGCCGGTGGCAGCGCGAGTGGGACGCGAGACGGTGACCCTGCCGCTGTTTCCTGCGATGCAGGACGAGGACGTCACGCGCGTCTGCCGTGAGCTGCGCGACGTATTGAAATAGGGCCTACCCATTGGCACATCCACGCTGCAGATTGCGCCGGCTTGCGGCCAAAAATGGGAAGGCGCAGACTAGTTGTGAGCAGTTTCAGCTCCAAAGGAACCCCATCATGAAGCGTCTAGTGACTCTCGCCTTAGGTTGCGCCGCGTTCGCCGCGCCCTTGTACGCGGCATTGAAGCCCGGCGTTCAAGCCCCTGATTTCACCACCCAGGCGACTCTCGCCGGCAAGCCATTCAAGTTCTCCTTGGCGGAGGCTCTGAAGAGCGGCCCTGTCGTGCTGTATTTCTATCCGGCCGCATTCACGCCGGGCTGCACCGTAGAGGCGCATGAATTTGCCGAAGCCACGGACAAGTTCAAGGCCTTGGGCGCCACGGTCATCGGGGTGTCGCATGATCCCATCGACACGCTGAACAAATTTTCCGTGAGCGAATGCCGTAACAAGTTCGCGGTAGCATCGGACGCGGATCAGAGCATCACGAAGGCCTATGACGCGATCCTTGCCGTCAAGCCGGAGTATGCCGACCGTACGTCCTATGTGATCGCCCCGGACGGTAAGATCATCTATGAATACACGGCGCTGAATCCCGATAAACATGTCGGCAACACCATGGCCGCCGTCGCGAAGTGGAAGGCGGAGCATAAGGGGTAGGGGCCTTAGAGTCTCGATTTCTCCATCATCACCGCGCCCGTTGCGCTGAGTACTTGGCGACGCATGGACTTTGGCAGTGCATACATCAACAGGCCCAATGGGAAAGCCAGCGGAAACGGCCTGTCAAGCCGCTCTGATTGGTCGGCGCTGGTAATAACTTTGTTTGCGTGCCATCCGGTTTGCTTGAAGAACTCAAACCAATCCTTCACTTGAAACAGAAAGGGTGCGGCCTCGAGTTTCTGAGCCCAACTCCTGGGCATCTTCCGGCGCTCGCCGGCATCATCGAAATCGTGAATCCAACGACAAAAGGATGGGATGCCATACAGGTCTGTAGCCAACTGGGCGGCGGCGTCATTAGAGAAATAGGGGATTAGGCCCTCGCTGATCACCAATCCGTTCTTCGCTTCCTTACCAAACTTGGCAAATAGTTCATTCCGAGACGAGCGATTCGAGAGGTCCATGCCAATCCGCTCCACGCTGCACACCGGCGCGTGGGAACGGAGCATGGCGTTTTTGGATTCGATGAGATCGGGTAAATCGACCTCGATCCAACGAATGCCGGACGGTAGCTCCATGCGGTAGGGCCGTGTATCGAAGCCCGCGCCCAGATTCAGGACGGTGTCCACGCCGAGCGGCAGGGCTTCAAGAATCAAACGATCGATCGCCGACGTCCGGATAATCATTCCCCAAGCGGTTGTGGCTGAGTGCGGCATGGAGCGAGCAATTTTGCGGCCCCGATCGCCGGCCAATAGAGCCGCCAAGGGATCGCGAATGACTGCGCCCGCCCGCTGGTTCTCCATGGCCCTGATATACGCCATCCATAGCGCCGTATCAGCCACATTCGTGATCACTCCAGCATCGTTCATGGAAGTTCTCGCAACCCGGAAGGGTCACAATTGCATACCTCGCCAGGTCGAAACAACCGGAGATTACCGACTGGGCAGCCGGCTCGACAGTTTCGCTTGCTGGGAATAGGCATCCCAGGCCTGTGCGACCAGGTAGGCATGGAGGGCCTCGGCGTCCTGACGCGTCAGGACATCGTCCCAGCGCGCCATGCCTTTTGCGGCGTAGGCGCCATGCAATACGATGTCATAGAACAATTGGTGAGTCGGGGCCGAGAGACGTCGTAAGTCCGGCAACAGGGCATTGCCGAAGGCGTGACAACGGGCGCAGAACCGGCTGTACAGCACCTCACCCGCGGCGGCGGCCTGGGGGTCTTCCCGTGGCGGCGGCGGCTCAAACGGTGCCTCCGACCGCGGCGCGGGCTTGGGCACCGCGCCACCTCCCAGCTTGAACGCAACGATACGGCCGGCATTGCCGTTCTTGCGCGCAGCGCTGTCGGCGGGAAAGGGCAAGAATAGGGTGCCCCCGCCGTAGCCCGCCATGACGGCAATATATTGCTCGCCACGCACGCTATAGGTCATGGGCGCGGCCATTATGGAAGTGCCGACATCGATGCGTTTCAGCAGCTTGCCACTGTCGGCCGCGTAGACGTTCAATTCGCCGCCGGCATTGCCACGCACCACGAGGTTGCCTGCCGTCGACAAGACGCCGCCATCCCACATGCTGCCGGGCTGCTCCCATGCCACGCGGCCGGTGAGCGGATCTACCGCCCGCAGCACGCCCCGCGACTGCAGCTCGTGCGGCACCGCTTTTTTCAGCTCACTTAAGGCGGGCAGTGGCCCTAACAAACTGGCCAGACCTTGCGGGTCGTAGTCCTGCGGCATCACTCCCGTCACGTTGAAGTTGCCTTCGATCAGTCCGGCGCGCCGCTGCGTGGTGTCGATATACACCATGGATACGTCGATGACGGGAATATAGAGAAGTCCCGCAGTCTTGCTGTACGACATGGGCTGCCAACTATGCGCGCCCGTCATGGCCGGGAAGATGAGCTTCGGAAGCTTCGCGTAGTCGGCGGCGGGATTGCGAATGGGGCGCTGCGTCTTCGGGTCGATGCCCTTGGTCCAATTGATGAATGCGAACGGTTTCGCCGACAGCAATGCGCCGTCGGCGCGATCGAAAACATACAGGTAGCCGTTCTTTGCCGCCTGCAGCAGCACGGCGCGTTTTGCGCCATTGATGTCGAGCGTGGTGAGTACGGTTTTTTGAGTGGCGTCGTAGTCCCAGCCATCTCCCGGAACCTCCTGGTAATGCCACGCCAGGGTGCCGGTCTGCGCATTCACGGCGAGGATGGAGGCCGCATAGAGCGCATCGCCCTGCGGTGAATCCTTGCCAATGACGTACGGCGATGGGTTCGCGGTGCCGAAATAAATCAGATGCAGATCCGGATCGTACGACAAGCCATCCCACGCGGAACCGCCGCCCCCGATGCTCCAATCGAAGTGCTTATCCCAGGTGCCGGCGGCAGCGTTCAAATGTGGCTGGTCCTGCGGCCCCAGAGCCGGATCGCGCGGCACGGTGTAAAAGCGCCAACGGAATTTTCCGTCGGCGAGATCGAAGGCTGAAATGAAGCCGCGCGCGCCCTTGAAGTCCGCCCCGCCGTTGCCGATCACCACCAAATCACCGGCGATCAGGGGAGCTCCGGTCACAAAATAATGGAAGTCCTTGGATGCCCGGCCGGGCAGGGTATCGGTCTTCCAGAGGAGGCGGCCGCTGGCGGCATCGAGCGCGTGCAGATAGCCATCGAGCGAGGCTACGTAGACTTTGCCCTGCCAGACGGCGACACCGCGATTGACCACATCGCAGCAGGCATAGCGGCCCCATTGCGCGTCGACGCCGGGATCGTAAACCCACAGCTCCTTGCCGCTCGCCGCATCCAGCGCGTACACACGGCCCCAGTTGCCGGAGGTGTACAAGGTGCCGTCGACCACAATGGGCGTCGCCTCCAGGCCACGCGTGCTGTGCAGAGCGTAATCCCAGGCAAACCCGGTATCTTGAACATTCTTATCGTTGATCTGCGCCAGCGCCGAGAAGTAGGCGCCCGAGCCGTCGCCGCCGCCCGTCAGCCACTCACCGGGTTGCTCGGCCGCATGCTTCATGCGGTCGGCGTCGATGGCACCGAACGCTGCCGCCGGCAGCGGGGCGGCTGCCGGCGCCGGGGAGTCGGCGGGCCGGCAACCCGCCAGCAGGCCGAACGCCGCCGCTAACAATGCGCCGGCGGTGCAAAGGGGAGGTATTTCTGACGGGGTGCGTTTCAATGGAAGGTTGCTCGCACTTCGATGCCGATGGTGATGGGCTGATTGGTCACGATGCGCGGACGTCCCGGGAGTTCGACGGCAATGGAGCGATTGTCCGAGAGATTGGCATGTTCGTTGGTCAGATTCTTCCCGACAAGGGCAATCTCATAGCCGGTAAGGGCCAGCCCGAGGCGCGCATCCAACAGCGCGTAGGGCGCGCGGGTGCGTGGATTGAACGGATCGTTGTTTGCGCTCTTGCTGTCGCCGACATAGGAATACGACAGGTTGCTCACGAGATTGAGGCGTGCATTGAGCGCGGTGGAATAGGTGACCGAGGTGTTGGCGGTCCAGTCCGGCACTTGGTACACACGGTCGCCGGGCTGCAATGGCGAGGCCGCCCCGCCCGCGCCGGCTTTGGTGATCACGGCGTGCTGATAACCGACGCCGCCCGAGATATCCAAGCCGTGCAACGGGCGCGCATGAACTTCCAATTCGCCGCCCTCGCTCTTGGCTGCACCCGCATTGGTGCGAAACTGAAAGCCGCAGGCCAGCAATATTTGCTGCTGGATGTTGCTCCAGTCGATGTAGAAAACATCCGCATTGACGGTCAGGCGGTTGTCCAGCCAGGATGTTTTCGCACCCAATTCGTAGTTCCACAAACTATCGGATTGGTACTGGTGCGTCTGCGCCGTGGTCAAACCGAGCGCCGCCAGCTGCGCGGGGCAACCCAGCGCCGCGGCGGACGGCACCGTGGGGACGATGCCGCCGGGACGGAATCCCTTCGCGGCGGTCGCGTACACCATGGCATCGGCGTTGAGCTGATAGTCTGCCTGCACCTTCGGATTGACTCCCACCTCGGTCAAGGAGCCGGCCGTATCGGTGACTATGGTCCCGACGGCGGCGCCCTGTTCGGTGCCGCTTGCCGTTGATTTGATCTCATACCAGCGAGCGCCGGCCGTCAATTTCAACTGCGACGTGGCCTGATACGAGAGCTCTCCGAAGGCCGCCGGCTCGCGGATGGTGCTCGGATAGTTTTGGTAGAAAAACAGATCCCCCGGATATCCCGACACCGCGGTCAGACCGGGCACTACGGTGTGCGGGTACAGTCCGGGAGTAAATTGCCCGTTCGTGGACGAGAAGTAGGCACCGAGCACGAATTGCCAGGGGCCCTGCAGCTGCGAGGCGAAGCGCAGCTCCTGGACGAAGCGGTGCAGCGGCTTGATTTCGGTGATCTGGGATTCCACGGGCGCCAGGCCCGCGGGCGTGAAGAAGAACATCGAGACCACATCCGATTCATCTTCGCGCTCGATGATTTCGCGGTCGAAGTAGGACGTGGAGGAGACCAGTTCGCCCAAGGGCAGCGAGTAGTGAACGCCAAGCGAGTACAGCGTCCAACGGTCGCTGCCGCCCTCCGTATCATCGAACAAACGCCTCTGCACGAAATTCGTGGGACGAAAATCGCTCGCCGTGCCGTCGGCGAACGGCAGGCCGTTGTAAGCGTTTTCCTGATGCAGAATGCGCGGCGTTACGGTCAGTGCGTCATTGACTTTCCACAGCAGCGACAGCGAACCTCCCTGGACCACCGAACGTCCGACATCTTTCACCGTCGACAACGTGCTGCCTCCCGGCGTCGTCGGAAATTCCCGCGTGTAGTAGCCTGCTTCCCGATCGAAGAAGCCGACCATGCGCAGCGCCAGCGTGTCCTGGATCAGCGGCAAGTTGACCACGCCGTCGGCCACGTAGTTGGGCGCAACGGTGTGGTCGGTCGAGGAGAGGCCGGCATGGGCCGCGGCCGAGAATTGATTGGGGTCCGGCTGGTTGGTCAGGAGTCGAACCGTGCCGCCCATGGAACGCGCGCCGTACAGAGTTCCTTGCGGACCGCGCAGCACCTCGATGCGATCGATATCGACGACTCTCGGATCGAGCGAGTCCGGCAGCGGTGTCTCGTCCAAATAGAATCCGGTGGTGTTGTCGCCGCTGACGCCGCGGATCGAAATTGTGCGCGAATTTGCGGCGCCGTCCCCGGAGGCGCCAAACCCCAGATTGGGCACCGACGTTGCGTAGTCGATGAAGCTTTCTACGGCTCGATTCCGTAGTTCAGCGGAGCCGAAGGTGGTGATCGACACCGGCACGTTTTGCAGGTTCTCAACGCGCTTCTGCGCAGTGACGACGATTTCGGGGATTTGATCCGAATCGGCCGGGGCATCGGCAATCGCCGTCTGCACGCAAAATATCCAAGGTGCCACCGCCAACAGGGGGCATGCGCGTCTCTTCATCCCTTCTCTCCTCAAGAACCTGTACGTATTCGTCCGCGCCGGCGGCCGGCGGCGGCGTGAAATCTAAAATAGCCGCTGCGGCAAGCCAAGCGTTATCCGCTTTGCGCAAATGTGCGCAGGCGAGGGCGCTGGGGGCCCATTTGCTATGATGCCCTTCCAATGACTGACCCAAATGTAAAACGGCAAGCTTGGGAATCCGGCGGGCATTTCCATGACATCGATGTGCAAGCGGCCCAATTGCATGGCTACGATCAGCAATACCAGCAGCTGAGCCCCGGCCCGTTCGAGGGGCGCTTCCGCTCCTTCGATCTTGGCGACGACCTGGGCATCCATTTCGAGATGGCTAACCGTGAGCTCGCGCAAAGGGCATCCACTCCGGCCGGGCGCTATGCCGCCTGCCTGCTGAGCGAGACATCGCCACCCTGCGCGCTGAACGCCGCGACATTCTCGCAAAACAGCGTCGCATTATGCCCGGAGAGCCATGCTCTGGAGGGGAAAACTGCGGCAGGTATGAGTATCTGTTGCATGGACATCTCCTGCAGCCTGTTGCCCGACGATGGATCCGAGATGCGCACGGTGCAGATCCTGGCGGACCCGGCGAGGTCGCGACAACTTCGAGAAGTGGTGCATTCGGGATTGACCGCCTTTACCACTCTCGAATATCCGTCGAGCTACCCCGCCGCGGTCAAGGGATTCAAATCCTCCTTGGGCGATTTAGTATGGCAAATAGCCAATTCCTCGGGCGAACGCGGTCTGGGGCGACGCAGGCGCTACAGCAACGCGCGGACCATGCTGGTTTTCAGAAGAGCGTGCGATTACATCCACGACAACCTGGAGGACGGTATAGCCATCGTTGCGCTCTGCGCGGAAGTCGGCGTGAGCCGGCGATCGCTCGAGTCCGTGTTCCGATCCGTCATCGACATGGGCCCCGGCAATTTCGTCCGCACCTTGCAGCTCAACCAGATCCGCCGCGACTTGCTGGCCGAACAGAGCGCCGACACGTCGATCGGGGTCATCGCCGCCCGCCGCGGGGTCTGGCATTGGAGCCGGTTTTCAAGCCATTATCGCTCGCTGTTTAGCGAGCTGCCGTCTCAAACCCGGCTCAGGTGCGCCGCTCGCGGCCAGCCTTGATCGCCGCCCTTGGGGCAATTCGAGCTGGAAGCTCTACCCGCGTCGCGCGCCACAGAAAATCGCAGCGTTACTTTCTCGCCTTCCCGCACTCGATAGTTCTGTGCACTAATTTTCATGGTCATCCTCGTGGCCGGCTTTGGGCGAACTAATCGGGCGGCAGTATCGTCACCATGGTCAACGTGCGAGCACCCAGTGCGGGTCCCGATTCCACTTTATCGATCACCACATAGAAACTCTTGGGCTGGTGGCGCGGCCTGTCGGAAACAGCGACGTCCAAAGTGACGCTACTGCTGCCTTTTTCGATCGCCGTGGTGTGCGGCATGGCGGGGACAAAATCCACGCCGGGCTTTGCAGTACCCGATTCGGTCCACCAGTTAAAGCTGGCCGCCTCGCGCAGACTGCCTTTGCGGTGCACAACAATGTGCGCCGTTCTCTCAGTGGGGGCCACATCGACCGTGTCCGCGACGAGTTCTATGCGCACCTTGCCAGCGACTGCGACCTGCGCCGAGGTGGACGTGTCTGCGTCGGGTGGGGCGGGAACCTCTATCGCGCGCGCGACGGGCGGCTGACTGGAGCCAGGGACGGCGGCAGGCATCGACGTCGGAGACGGCAGCTCAGCGGGGACCGCAACCAGGGGCGGAGTCACCGCGGGTACTACCGGCGCTGTGGATGTCACGTGCGAAGCGTCGGACAGCGGATGATGAATCGCGGCGACCCAATAGCCACCGGCTGCGAGCAGGGCAAGCAATAGCACCGCGGCCGCCGACAGTAGTGCTTTGCTGCTTCGGGGCGTGGGACTCGTGAGCAAATGCGGCAGAGGCGGCAGGTGGGGCGCCGCGCCAAGCAACTTGAGCCTCTCCAGCCAGTTCTGCACATCGGAGGGACGTCGGGCGCGATCCCAATTCAAGCCTTCGCGCAGCACTCGCCATTGCGAACCCTCCAGCCCAACAGGCCGTGGGGTGCGGATTTTCTTGTTCCGAGCCTCGACGGCGCTTAAGCCGGGGAAGGGGTGTTTCCCCGACAACAACAGGTAGATGACACAGGCAAAGGAAAATGTGTCGTCGCGTGCATCGGGACGCTGGCCTTCGAGCACTTGGCAGCTGGCATAGCCGGGAGTAGCGACGGGTATCGCGAACGACGAATCATCGTTTGCGGACCAGCCAGTGCGCCGCATCGAGTGTGCAGCGCCGAAATCCAGCACGCGCAATTCGCCCTCATTGGTAATGAAGATGTTTTGCGGGTTGACGTCGCCATGCACGACGCCGCGCGAATGCGCGTACGCCAGTGCCGCGCCCGTATCGCGGATGATGGAAAGTGAGTGGGCTCGAGGCAACGCTGCCGACCGCCGGGCATTGATCAAGCGGCTGAGCAGTACGCCGTTCAACAATTCCATGGTGAAAAAAGCAGTGTCGCCGTCGCGATCGAATTCGTGCACGCGGATGATGTTGGGATGCGACAGCGATTGTAGATGTTGAAACTCGCGTTGCAGCTCGCAGAGCAGTTCTTCGCGCTCGGTAACCATCGTGTGCAGCACTTTGACGGCGATGTGCTGTCCGGCGGGAAGCAAGTCGAGTCGATACTTATCCGCCGCTGCGTATACCGTGCTCATCCCGCCGCGTCCCAATACTCCTATGACCCGATACCGGCTGCGCAGTACGTCGCCGACGGCTACACGCCGAACTCCGCCGGGTGCCGTCGGCGCCGCCTTATGCGGCACATTTGCGAATGACGAGACTGTGTTTTTTGGCGCAGCAGGAGTAGAGGCCGCGGCCGACGTCGTGGGTGCAGTCACGGACGGCGAGTCTGCCTCCCCATGGAGTATCCAATCATCGACGCGGGATTTAACAATTCGATAAATCCCGGGCTTTATCTTGGCGCGGCGGTAGTACTGGTCGAGCAACGACAGAACTTCCCAATGCCCGTCGATTTTTTCGCGGAAGTGATCGAACATCGCAGACAAAAATTCCTGCGCGGTGCAACGATCGCGCGACAGATCTTCCATCCACGCGACAACCAGTTCCCCGCCGTCCGCGCTCGGCCGGCGACGTTTGGCTGTTTTCGTACCCGCAATGTTGTGCGCTGCAGTCATTTCATCCCTCGTAAGGTAGTGACAAAGGGTAGCACCGAAGATTAGGGATTGATCGCGGTTTTTTTAACGCTGATTGTAGGTATTGCAATCGTCCATAGATCCGCACCGCACCGCACGCGCAGTGATTGGAACGGGTTTTCTCGATCGACGTCACCGTGTGCGAGTACTGCGGCGGGGCGGGGAAGATCATCGACGACATCGCTTCCACTAGCGGCCACCGAATATAGCGGCGCGGCTCAGCGAACACCGCTGTCACCGAGGAAGGGTGGCCTGTCAAACCAGGCTCAGGGGTGCCGCTCGCGGCCGGCCTTAACCGCCCTTGGGGCAATTCGAGCTGGACGATTTACCCGCGAATCGGGCCCGGATCCATTTGAGCTGCTCCGGCGTCGATCGCTCCATGACCGGATCGTGGTCGAGCCCGGGATAGCTGCGGAACCGCACGTTCGTTTGGGCGGCGCACAGCTGCTTAACGGCGGCGCGCACTCCGGCGAGGGGAACGGTTTGATCTGCCTCGCCGGCGATCACGAACAAGGGACCGCCGATGGGTTTGGCGCCCACCACATTGCCTTCGAAGAAATGATGTATCCACGCGCTTTTCTGCCAGTCATGGCGCAATTGCGAGCCGGGGGCGTCGGCGTAGGTTGCATACGCATAGAAGAAGCAACCCTTGGTGGTGACGTCCGGATAGTGTTGCAGCACGCTGTCCGATAATAATTCGCGTGGATTGAATTCCGGATAGCGTGCGTGGATGCCGGCGGCCATGAAGGCTAGATAAAAACCAACTCCACGGGTATCGGCCAGATGGGCGAAAAAATCCACTTCCCGGGCGACGCCGGCCACCGACACCGCACCCAGGTAATCGGGATCCTTAAGATCATATTGCGCCTCGGCCACCCCAAAGGCGGCGAGGCCGCCTTGCGAATGTCCGTCGACGACCCACTTCGATCCCAGGCTGGGCACCGCCGCCCGCGCAGCCGGAATCGAGTAGAGGACATCGTTAGCCTGCGCGACCTTATTCACATACTGGTGCGCCCCTTCGGTGCCGAGGCCGTGATAGTCGGTCGCCACCACCGCGAAGCCGGCGGCAACCATGGGCATCAGGCCCTCCTCGCCGTAGTAGACGTCTTTCATGGCGGAGGGCGCGCACAACCGGGCGACGCCGGAGGTGCCGTGAGCCCAGGCGATGAGGGGCCAGCCGCCGGGCGGCGCCGTTCCTGCCGGTATGAGCACCACGCCCGAGGTGACGACATCGTGGGCGGTGGCATCCAGGGAGTGATAAAGAATTCTTACGGCGGAGGCGCCCTTCGGCAGCGAATAGCCGGTGAATGCCTCCTTGCGCAAGAGAGCACCCGGCTTGGACGCCGCAAGATTGTCCGGCGTGGAGTAAAAATCGGTGAGCGGCAGGCGATCGGCCGTTTCCATGGCTTCGGCCTGTGCCACGGATTTGGGCATTTCCTGGGCATGCGCCGATCCTAGCGACGCCAGTGCCAGGATCGCGGACGCGTAACGCGCCCAGCTGATCCGATGCTTTCGCGAATTCGTCACCATGCCACCCCGTTTCGCTATCTGCCGAGTCCGGCGCATAGAAAGCAACCTAGCACGGAATCAGCGGGGTCGGGAACGCGCCGGGCGAGTAGGGCGGTCAGTCATGTGCCCGCGGCATGAGCAGTTTGGCGATCAGCGACGTCCATCCCGACTGGTGCGACGCGCCGACGCCGCGGCCGGAGTCGCCGTGAAAGTACTCGTAGAACGGGATGCAATCCGCGTAGTGCGGGTCGGTTTGCAACGCGGGCTGGTGGCGCAGCACGGCGCGTTCGCCGTTGGCATCCTTCAGGAATATGCGCGACAGGCGGTGCGACAACTCGGTGGCGACTTCATCGAGGGTCAGAAAGCGCCCCGAGCCCGTCGGATATTCCACTTTGAAGTCATCGCCGTAGTAATGATGAAATTTCTGCAGGGACTCGACGATGAGGAAATTGAGCGGAAACCAAATCGGGCCGCGCCAGTTGGAATTGCCGCCGAATTGCCGCGATTCGGATTCGGCCGGCGCATAGCAGACGGACTGATCCACATCGCCGACTTTGAGCACGAAGGGCTGGTCGAGGTGCGCACGCGACACTGCCCGCACGCCATAGTCGGAGAGAAATTCGGACTCATCCAACATGCGCCGCAGGAGTTTTTTCATGCGGTGGCCGCGCAGCAGCGATAACAACCGTCTCTGGCCACGCCCCGGCGACTGCCAGTGAGACACCAGATCCGCAAGATCGGGGCGATGGCTCAGAAACCATTCCAGTCGCTTTCTGAATCCCGGCAGCTTCTCCAGCAATTCCGGCTCCAGGGTCTCGACCGCGAACAGCGGGATCAGCCCCACCATGGAGCGCACCCGCAGCCGTATTTTCTGGTTGTCGGGTAGATTCAATACGTCGTAGAAAAACTGGTCCTCTTCGTCCCACAGGCCGATGTCGGCGCTGTACATGCAGCTCATGGCCTCGGCGATATTCAAGAAGTGTTCGAAGAATTTGCTGGCGATGTCCTCATACACATGATTGTGTTCGGCGAGCTCCAGCGCGATGCGCATCAAATTCAGCGAATACATCGCCATCCAGCTGGTGCCGTCCGATTGATTGATGTAGCCGCCGGTGGGCAGCTGCGCACTGCGATCGAACACGCCGATATTGTCCAGGCCTAAAAAACCGCCCTGAAAGATATTCCTGCCGAGGTTGTCTTTGCGATTGACCCACCAAGTGAAGTTCAGCATCAATTTATGAAATACGCGCTCGAGAAACTCGAGGTCGCCCTTGCCGCCGTTCTGTTTGCGATCGATCTGGTACACGCGCCAGGCCGCCCAGGCGTGCACCGGCGGATTGACGTCGCTGAAGGCCCACTCGTAGGCGGGAATTTGGCCGTTGGGGTGCATGTACCATTCGCGCGTCAGCAGCACGAGTTGGTGCTTGGCGAACTCCGCATCGATCAAGGCGAAGGGGATGCAGTGAAAGGCCAGGTCCCAGGATGCGTACCAGGGATATTCCCATTTGTCTGGCATGGAAATGATGTCGGCGTTGTTGAGATTTCGCCATTCAATGTTGCGGCCGTGCAGCCGCGCCTCCGGCGGTGCGAACTGGCCCGGATCGCCCTTGAGCCAGCGCGAAACATCCAGGCAGTAGTACTGCTTGCTCCAAATCAGTCCGGCGAAAGCCTGCCGCTGCACCACGCGCTCGTCCGCCGAGGCCATGTCTTTCTGCAGATCGGCGTAGTACCGATCGGCTTCCGAACGCCGCAACCCTAAGCAGGATTCGAATTCATCGAAGGGTGCATCGAGGGTGCGGCGTGACAGGCGCAGACGGTATTCCTGCCTCGCGCCGCCGGGGATGGTCGACTGAAACCACACGCCTGCCTTGGTGCCGACATGCGCCGGGTTAACCCGGTCGGTGCGGCCGCCGACGATGCGTTCGTGGAATCCATCCTTGAAGTAGCCCGGGGCGCCCAAATTCCAGAGCAGCGGCGCATTGGACTCATTTTCCGTGAACAAGACGTCGGCATTGCCGTCAAAGTACAACCGGCTCATGCCCAAGTCCGCCGGTTCGATGCCGACGGCACCGCCACCCGCCGCGAACAAACGCGGCTTGCCCGAGCCCGGCTCCCAAGTCCATGTATTGCGCAGCACCAGCTGCGGGATCATATGCAGCATCGCAGCTCTGGCGCCGCGATTCCAGACGGTGATCTTCATCAGCATATCGCCGGGCTCGGCTTGCGCGTATTCGACGAACACGTCGAAGTAGCGATTCTCCTCAAAAATGCCGGTGTCCAGAAGTTCGTATTCCGGGAGCTCCGCGCCGCGGCGGGCGTTCTCCTCGATCAGGTCCGCATAGGGAAAGGCGCCATGCGGATACTTGTAGAGCATCTTTAAATAGGAATGCGTGGGGGTGGCATCCAAATAGAAATAATGCTCCTTCACGTCCTCGCCGTGATTGCCTTGCGCATTGGTGAGTCCGAACAAACGCTCCTTCAAAATCGAATCGTGGCCGTTCCACATCGCCAGCGACAGACATACCTGTTGGTCGGCATCGGAGATACCGGCAATGCCGTCCTCGCCCCAGCGATAGGCTCGGCTGCGCGCGTGTTCATGAGGAAAGTATTCCCAGGCGTTGCCGCCGGGACTGTAGTCTTCGCGGACCGTGCCCCACTGGCGTTCACTGAGGTAGGGACCCCAGTGATGCCAGCCATCGTGGCCCGGCACGTTGGCGAGCAGGCGCTCGCGCTCGGTGTTCATTCTTCTTCCTTAGAGGGTCGCGATCTTGCGGTCGAGGTACAGCCAAGAACGCAGTATCTCAGCGACGCTCCAAGCTTGCGCGAAACAGCCGTGGGCATTGTGAGGTGCATCACCATCAAATATCTCGCTCAGCGTTCCCAGGCAGGCGCTGTGCAGCTGCTGCGCCACGGGTTCGAGAAATGATTGCGCCAGCCGGGCATCGCCGTACACACGATAGTGCGCGCGGGCGAAGGGTCCCAGCAGCCAGCCCCAGACTGTGCCCATGTGGTAAGCCGCGTCGCGTTGTGAGGCATCGCCCTTATAGCGGCCGATGTAGCCCGGTTCTTGAGGGCCGAGACTGCGAAGTCCATGGCTGGTCAGCAATTCCCGGGCGCAGCAGTCCACCACCGCGCGCATTTGCCCCGGGTCCAGGACGCAGTAGGGCAGAGAGACGGCCAAGATCTGATTCGGCCGAATGCTGTCGTCAGCGGTGCATCCCCCTTCGACATCGAGCACATCGTACAAACAGCATCGCTGCTGGTTCCAGAAGCGGCCGAAACTCGCGCCGGCGCGGGCGTGCAAGCTTTGGCAGAAGCGCTTCTGCGGGAGATCATGCACGCGCGCCGCGAGCCGCATGGCCACGTCCAAGGCGTTCAGCCACAGCGCATTGATTTCGACCGGCTTGCCGATCCTCGGCGTGAATACGCGATCGCCGTGCTTCGCGTCCATCCAAGTCAATTGAGTTCCGGCCTCACCGGCGCACAGCAGTCCGTCAGCCGGATCCACGTGAATCCCGTAGCGGGTGCCGTCCACATGCGCGTGAATGATGCTCATCAGAATGGGGAATATTTTCTGTGTGAGCGCCGGATCACGCCTGGCTTGCAAGTAATCGTCGAGCGCGTGGAACATCCACAAAGTGGCGTCCGCAGTGTTGTATTGCGGCGCTGCGCCGCGCTCGGGAAAACAATTCGGCAGCATGCCGCGATCGACGAAGCCGGCGAAGGTTTGCAGAATACCCGCCGCGACATCGTAGCGGCGCAGCGCGGTCGCGAGCCCCGGTAGTGCGATCATGGTGTCGCGGCCCCAATCGGTGAACCAGGGGTACCCCGCGATGACGCTGCAGGCAGCAGCGCCGCCTTCGCCGGCAGTGTCCACTGCGTCCCGATGGACGATGAATTGATCCGACGCCTGGGCCAGCGAATGAATCCAGGCCGGTGCGGTATTGGGCAATGCGGCGGTCAATTGCTGCGAACTTCTCTTCAGGCCCTGCAGAACCTCCGCACCGGGCGCCGGAGCCGACGGCTCGGCGGTTGCCAGCAGGTGCACCGGCGACTTGAGGCTCAAATCGACGCTGAAGGTGCCGGGCATGAACAGATCTTCCGCGGCGTCGAGGCCTCGCGTCGCTTCCACTCGATGCCAGAAATTCCAATACCATTCGGGGGCCGCGCTGAATCGGCCCGCCGTGATCGACAACCGGTAGGGCCTTGCGCCCGCGAATGCCTGGATGCGGCATTCTGCCGCGTCCGCCTCGAGTTGGAAGGGTTGGGCGCCGCGGTTGTGCGAGTGGTAGTCCCGGTACGCGAGCAGGGGCTTCAACGTGAGGCGCAAAGGCGCCGAGGCTCGCAGCAATTCGAGGCGCAGATAGCTGGTGTTCGCGCCGGGCGCCATGAAAATCTTCTGCTCCAGCAACGCGTCCGCCACGGCATAACGCCACGTCGGGATGCCGTCTTGCACGGCGAAGGATTCCAGGTGCACGAATCCCTGGCCGCTGAGTGCCCCGCCCAGGAATTCGTTGGCGGACAGATCGGTCTCTACGCCGAGGTAGTGCACGGCGAGCTCGATCTTTGCCACCAGCAATGTGCGCTCCACCGGTGGCTTAAGACTCGCAATCAGAAATCCATGGTAGCGGCGGGTGTTGGCGCCGGACACCGTGCCGCAGGCAAAACCGCCAAGGCCGTTCGTCACCAGCCATTCATAGCGGCAGGCGCTATCCCAAGAGCCGCAGCTATCGCGGCCGAGCGTCAGAGGCGTGACCTGTTCAGCAGATGATCCAGCGAGTATTTACCGGGGCCGTAGATAATGAGAAACACCAACAGTGTACCCCACAACACATGTTGCCCGAGTGCGGCCTCGGAGCCCTCCGCCAGCAGCACGTGCGCATACGAGATGACCGCCATGGCATTGACCGCGAACAGGCCGATGGCGCTCAGCCGCCCCATGAGGCCAAGCACCAGCAAGGTTGGAAAGAATAATTCGCCGAAGGAGCCGGCGACTGCGGCCGCATGCGGGGACAGTAGGGGCGTGTGGTATTCGTTCTCGAACAGGTAAAGGGTGCTGTCCCAGGAAGTCACTTTAAGATAACCCGATTTCAGAAATTGCCAGCTCACGTACAGCCGGGCACCCAGCGCGAACAGGGATTGCAGCGGATTGAGCAGCCGCGCCGCGAACCTATCGACGCCTAAAATCTTGTCGAGCATGGGCATGAAGCGAGTCCTTGATGTTGTTTCAGTGCGTCATTGAAAATCGACGACGACGCCGCAGGCTACGAAGCGCTGCAAGGCGGCTGCGGGATCGAAGGGCAGGGGGCCGGCGGCGCAGTCGATCGCCGCCGACAGGGAGCGGCCGGCCTTAAGCTCGAGCAGAAAATCACGCTCACCCTGGCTCAAGTCGTGAAAATTCAATTGCCCGCATGTTCTGACCATGAGCAGTCGGTCGGCTCCGCCATCGAGGTCGATCACGGCCGGGTCCGCGTCGCTAGCGACATTGGCCTGCCAAATGGCCCGGCAGGGAAACGGCGATTCGAACAGGCGGGCGGAGGGATGCAGCTTGAATCGCAACTCCTCGTGGCGGCTCGGTGCCTGCGCCGCCAACCGCGCAAGATCGAGCGGTCCGTGGTCGGCGGCGAGGAGCGCTTCCTGCACCAGCCATTCAAAACGCGCCACATCGCTGAGGTAGCGAAATTCATCCTCGCCGTGCAGTTCGCGAAGCGCATGCGCAAAGTCCCTTCCCGCCGGTTGCAGATCTCCCGAACGGGAAGGATGGCGCGCATGGAAGTGGCGCGCCGTTTGCTCGAAATACTCTTCACCGACCAAGCGTTGAATCGCCGGATAGCTTGATTTCAAGCTGTCGATGAAATTGCCCCGCGCCGTGCGGGCATAAACGCCCACGGCGTGGGGGGGCGTGATGCCGCAGGCAGCATCCGGCTTGCCGTCGAGGACGGCGCGTAAAACTTTCACCTGCAGTTCATGCAGCGAGAGCATGCGCGTCCGCCCGCAGTCGATCCGCCTTGGCGGCCTCGGCTGTCAGTATCTCGAGTGTCGGAATGTTCGTGTCCCATTCGATCAAGGTCGGCACATCGCCGAATCGCCGCAGCGCCGCCGCATACAGGTCCCACACGGCATCGCACACCGGCGAGCCGTGCGTGTCGATGAGCAATTGCACACCCTCGATCGCCACTCTGTCGTGCCCGGCCAAATGGATCTCTTGGACCGCGCCGGAATCTATGGCATTCAAGTAGCACAGGGGTTCATAGCCGCCGTTGCACGCGGCGACGTAGATGTTATTCAGATCCAGCAAGATTCCACAGCCCGACTCCGCGGCGACCCCGGCGAGAAATTCCCACTCGGGCATGCGTGAGCAGTCGAACTGCAGGTAGCTCGACACATTCTCAATAAGTATTTGCCGGCCTAGAAAATCCTGCGCCTGCGAGATGCGTGTGCTCACATGCCGCAACGCCTCGTCGGTGTAGGGCAGCGGCAAAAGGTCGTTGGCGAAGCGGCCATCCACCGAGATCCATGACAGATGCTCGGAGACGAGCGTCGGCTCAAAGCGCTGCATCGCGCTGCGCACCCGTTGCATGTGCGGCAGGTTGATTTCATCGGCCGAACCCAACGACAGGCCGACGCCATGCAGCGACAGGGGGTAGCGCTCGCGGATATGCACTAGGGCCTCGACATGCGCGCCGCCGTCGGCAAAGTAATTCTCGGTGTGCGCTTCGAACCAGGCCACGTCGGGCGATTCGGCGATGACTTGCAGATGGTGTTGAGCCCGCAGTCCGATGCCGGCGCGAGCCGGCATCGGACCGTGAGGCTTTCGGCGAGCGGGGTTATCCGTCACCGATTCGACGCCTATTTCGGCGCCAGGCTGCCGCCGGAAAGCCGCGCGCAGGTGCCCTTGGGCAGTGCGACGAATTCCTTGGCTCCGGAGTCCGTCGTGGCTTGTCCGGCACAGGCATGGGCGGGACCCGCACAGTCGTTCTTGCCGGCTTTCACGACGCCGTAGCATTTTTCCATCTCGGGTTTGTCGGCGGCAAACGCCGGTGTCGCGAAAGCGGCCGCCCCCAGAGTTAACAGGCTGCTGATGGCGGTCACGGCCGCGCTGGTCTTGATCATCGTGCTCTCCTTCGGTTGAACAACTTACAAAGCCTACCTGCCCGATAAGACCGGGGCATGGTTGCAATTATTTCGCGTCGCGGGGCCTGGCGGCACGATCGGGCTGCTACAGGTCGCGATTCGCTACAGCGGCTCTACGGGATTTACTTGTAGAATAGGCGTTTTACTCCAGGATGAGTGGATGGTGCAGGATCGCTTGGGTGGACAAGCCGCCTTGATTTGCGGCTCCGTGGCTTACGACACGATATTGCTGTTTCAAGACCGATTTAAATCGCACATCCTGCCGGACAAGATTCATATCTTGAATGTGTCCTTCCTGGTGCCCGAAATGCGCCGCGAATTCGGCGGTTGTGCCACGAATATCGCGTACAGCCTGCATCTGTTGGGCGATCGGGGTGTGCCCATGGCCACCGCGGGGGACGATTTCGGCCCCTACCGCGAGCGTATGCATGCACAGGGCATCCCTGTCGATCACATCAAGGTCGTCAACGGCACCTTTACCGCCCAGGCCTTCATCACCACCGATCTGGATGACAATCAGATCACCGCCTTCCACCCCGGAGCAATGCAGCATGCGCACCTGAACACGGTGTCCGACGCCGGACCGGGGATCGGCCTTGGCATCGTGGCACCGGACGGGCGAGACGCCATGATTGCCCACGCGGCGCAATTTGCGGCGGCCAAGATCCCGTTCATATTCGACCCCGGTCAGGGCCTGCCCATGTTCGGCGGCGAGGAGCTCAAAACCTTCATCGGACAGGCTCGCTGGGTGGCGGTCAACGACTATGAATGGGGCTTATTGCAGGAAAGAACCGGCTATTCAGTGAGCGATATCACGGCTCAGGTCGATGCCCTGGTGATCACGCGGGGCGCTGAGGGCTCGGTCATCCACACCCGGGGACAAACGCTAAATGTGCCCTGCGCCCAGCCGAAGGCGGTGGTGGATCCCACGGGTTGCGGGGATGCCTATCGGGCTGGTCTAATTCACGGCCTGTTGCGGGGGTTAGACTGGCCGACCACGGGTCGAACGGCATCCCTGATGGGCGCGATCAAGATCGAATCGCGCGGACCGCAGAATCACAGTTTTACCCGGGAGGAATTCGATCGCCGCTTCCGGGATAATTTTGGCTAGGCGCAAGGAACTCAAGTTATGAGCAGAAGCTTCTCATTTACCTCGGAATCGGTCTCCGAAGGCCATCCCGACAAGGTAGCCGATCAGATCTCGGACGCGGTCCTGGACGCCATTCTGGCGGCCGACCCTAAGGGTCGGGTGGCCTGTGAAACCATGGTCAAAACCGGTGTGGTTATCGTGGCCGGCGAGGTCACCACCAGTGCGTGGGTGGACGTAGAAGCCATTGTGCGCAAGACCGTACTCGACATCGGTTACAACACCTCGGACATGGGGTTCGACGGCGCCAGCTGCGGTGTGCTCAATATTATCGGCAAGCAGTCGCCCGACATCGCCCAGGGCGTGGACCGCAAGAATGAGCGCAAGCAAGGCGCGGGCGATCAGGGACTGATGTTCGGCTACGCCACCAACGAAACCGATGTGCTGATGCCGGCCCCTATCACCCTCGCGCATCGCCTGGTGAAGCGCCAGGCGCAGGTGCGCAAGAGCGGCAAGCTGCCCTGGCTGCGCCCGGACGCCAAGAGCCAGGTGACCCTGCGCTATGAGAACGACAAGCCGGTGGGACTCGAAGCGGTGGTCCTGTCGACCCAGCATGAAGACAGTATTAGCACCAAGCAATTGCGCGAAGCGGTGATGGAGGAAATCCTCAAGCCGGTACTGCCCAAAAAATGGATCGACAAACGCACCAAGTACCACATCAATCCGACCGGCCGGTTCGTCATCGGCGGCCCGGTCGGCGATTGCGGCCTAACGGGACGCAAGATCATCGTGGATACCTACGGTGGATTCGCGCGCCATGGCGGCGGCGCGTTCTCAGGCAAGGATCCGTCCAAGGTCGATCGGTCGGCGGCCTATGCGGCGCGCTATGTGGCCAAGAACATCGTCGCCGCGGGCTTGGCCGAGCGCTGCGAAGTGCAGCTCTCCTATGCCATCGGCGTGGCTGAGCCCACCTCCATCATGGTAGAGACTTTCGGCACTGGCAAATTGCCCGACACGCGTTTGACGCAGCTGGTGCGCGCGCATTTCGATCTCACACCGTTCGGGCTGCGCGAAATGCTGGATCTGGCGCGTCCGATCTATCAAATGACAGCTTCCTACGGGCACTTCGGCCGCAAAGAAGCAGAGTTCAGCTGGGAACGCACCGACAAGGCGAGCACGCTCGCCGCCGAATTTAAAGCGACGCGCGCCGCCTAAGGCGCACCGACAAGGAGTATTGACCAATGAATGCAGCAATCAAACAAAGTAACGATTTTCTCGTCAAGGATTTGAGTCTGGCGGACTGGGGCCGCAAGGAAATCAGAATCGCGGAAACGGAAATGCCCGGCCTGATGGCGATCCGCCATGAATTCGCATCGCAGCAGCCCCTGCGCGGTGCGCGCATCACCGGCTCCCTGCACATGACCATTCAAACGGCGGTCTTGATCGAGACCTTGAATGCCCTGGGCGCGCAGGTGCGCTGGGCGTCGTGCAATATTTATTCGACCCAGGACCATGCGGCCGCGGCCATTGCCGCCGGCGGCACGCCGGTATTCGCAATCAAGGGCGAGTCGCTGGCCGAGTACTGGGACTACACGCATCGTATTTTCGAATGGCCGGACGGCGGGCACACGAACATGATCCTGGACGACGGTGGCGATGCCACGCTGTTGTTGCATCTGGGTGCCAGGGCGGAAAAGGACGCATCGCTGATCGCCCGGGCGAGCAATGAGGAAGAGGAGTGTCTGTACGCCGCCATCAAGGCCAAGCTGCACGTCGACCCGAAGTGGTATTCAACCCGGCTCGCGAAGATCAAGGGCGTGACCGAGGAGACGACCACCGGCGTCAAACGCCTGTATCAAATGGCCAAGGACGGGCAACTGGCCTTCCCGGCATTCAATGTCAACGATTCGGTCACCAAGTCCAAATTCGACAATTTGTACGGTTGCCGCGAATCCCTGGTGGACGCCATCAAGCGGGCTACCGATGTGATGATCGCCGGCAAGGTCGCCTTGGTCTGCGGTTACGGCGACGTGGGCAAGGGTTCAGCCCAGGCTCTGCGTGCCCTGTCGGCGCAGGTGTGGGTCACCGAGATTGATCCGATCTGCGCATTGCAGGCAGCGATGGAAGGCTATCGCGTCGTGACCATGGAATATGCCGCGGACAAGGCCGACATATTCGTCTCCGCCACCGGCAATTTTCACGTGATAACCCATGATCACATGAAGCGCATGAAGGATCAGGCCATCGTGTGCAACATCGGGCATTTCGACAATGAAATCGAAGTGGCGTCTCTACGGCAGTACGCCTGGGACAACATCAAGCCGCAGGTCGATCATGTGATATTTCCCGACGGCAAGCGGATCATCCTGCTCGCCGAGGGTCGCTTGGTGAATTTGGGCTGTGGCACGGGACATCCCTCCTACGTCATGAGTTCCTCGTTCGCGAACCAAGTGCTGGCGCAGATCGAACTCTTCGCCAACACCAAGAAATATCCGGTCGGCGTGTATGTGCTGCCCAAGCATCTCGATGAGAAAGTGGCTCGTCTGCAGCTGTCCAAGTTGGCTGCTCAACTGACCGAACTGACGGACACGCAGGCGCGCTACATCGGCGTCGAAAAACAGGGTCCGTACAAAGTCGATCAGTATCGGTACTAGGGGGAGAGATGAGCGCGGCGAATTCCAAGATCTATGCGGATGCCGCCTCGGCGCTGCAGGGAGTGGTCAAGGAGGGCATGACCCTGATGTGCGGCGGCTTCGGCGCCTGCGGCATACCGGAGAATCTCATCGACGCCTTGAAGGCGTCCGGAGTCGGCAAGCTCACCGTGGTGTCCAACAACGCCGGACTCGACGGCGTGGGTTTGGGATTGCTGCTGCAAACCCGCCAGATTCGCAAAATGGTTTCTTCCTACGTGGGCGAGAATAAGGAGTTCGAGCGGCAGTATCTGGCCGGGGAATTGGAGCTTGAATTCAATCCGCAGGGCACGCTGGCGGAGCGCATTCGCGCCGGCGGTGCGGGCATCTACGGCTTCTACACCAAGGTGGGCGCGGGCACCCTAGTCG
The DNA here is from genome assembly GCA_025358295.1 of Gammaproteobacteria bacterium. Taxonomy (GTDB): domain Bacteria; phylum Pseudomonadota; class Gammaproteobacteria; order Steroidobacterales; family Steroidobacteraceae; genus Bog-1198. Next base: position 107,633 of record JANYJY010000001.1, on the reverse strand, counting down.
CGGAGGGCAAGGAAACGAAAACCGTGGACGGCGAGACCTATGTGCTCGAGAAGGGGTTGGTGGCCGATGTGTCGCTGGTCAAGGCCTGGAAAGGCGATGCCGAAGGCAATCTCATCTACCGCAAGACCGCGCGTAATTTCAATCCCAACATGGCTACCGCCGGCCGTGTCACGGTGGCCGAGGTCGAAGAGCTGGTACCGGTGGGTGCGCTCGATCCGGACAATATCCATACCCCGGGCATTTTCGTGCAGCGCATTATTCAGGGTGTGCACTATACGAAATTGATCGAGAAGCGCACGGTGCGCAAGCGTGAGGAGAAGGCGAATGCCGTGGTCACGTGAAGAATTGGCCGCGCGAGCGGCGCGCGAGCTGTCCGATGGCTTCTATGTGAATCTCGGTATCGGCATTCCGACTCTGGTGGCCAATTATATTGCGCCCGGGATGAAGGTCGTGCTGCAGTCGGAAAACGGCATGCTGGGAACGGGCCCGTTCCCGTTCGAGGGCGAGGAAGACGCCGATCTGATCAATGCCGGCAAGCAGACCGTGACGGCACTGCCGATGACTTCGTATTTTTCATCCGCCGACAGCTTCGGCATGATCCGCGGCGGTCACATCGATTTGGCGATTCTCGGCGCCATGGAAGTGGCCGAAAACGGCGATCTGGCCAATTGGATGATTCCCGGCAAGATGGTCAAAGGCATGGGCGGCGCCATGGATCTGGTCGCCGGCGTCAAGCGCGTGGTGGTGGTCATGGATCACGCCTCGAAGGACGGTGATCCGAAATTCAAGCCCCGCTGCGAACTGCCTCTGACCGGGACCAATGTGGTCGACATGTTGATCACGGATCTGGCGGTCTTCTCGCGGCCCACGCGAAAAGATTCCTTCAAACTCATCGAGATTGCTCCCGGCGTCACGGCCGACGAATTGCGCCGCAAGACTCCCGCGAAATACCGGGAATAGGAACCTAGACGGCAGCCCGCAATGAGGCGCGGCGCTGCTGCTCATCGCGCACATCGACATCGGTAAGGCCGGTATTGGTCGCTATGATCTCGATCAAGCGATGCGCCGGATCGCGCGGCAGCGTGACTTCGTGGATGCGTTCCCAAATGCGGATTCTTTCCTCGGCGGTCTTCAATCTCGAGGACTGCTCGGCGAGATCCATGCGGCGGCGCTCCGCGGCTTCGGCTTGGCTGTGTATCAGGCGCGCTCGAAAATCCATCATCGGGTCGTCGCCGGCCGGTGCCGAGGGGCGTCCAAAACTAGGGCTGGGCTTGTATTGATTCACTCGACTCTCCTGGCACGTTAGGCCTTCAAGGTATCACTGTCTCGGCAGGCGCGATGCAATATTCTGCAGGACTCAGGGGTCTGGGACGGCGATACCGCGGATTCCGGCCGAGAGGAGGGCCGCTCGCTACGACGGCGGCTACCCTGACCTCGTCCAACGCCGTATGTACTCAGCTTGTTCCGGTGTCTGGGGTAGCTTGGGCCAGCTTGACGAGCGGTCGCTTTGTTTCCACAGACGATTCAGGTCCTTAAGCGCCGCCTTGCCCGATGCTTCGGTCTGCGCTAAGAAGCATCCGATGATCAAGCCGGTACGGCCGATGCCGGCACGACAGTGCACGTAAATGCAATGTCCCGCCGCCAACGCGGTTTGAATGTCCGCCAATAACTGCCGCGTCTGTTGAACACTGTCAGGTATCCAAGTATCCAAAATCTCAAAGCGCAGATACGTGGTGCGTGGCGACAAGAGGTGACGGTATTCCGGAAGTTCACCCTCGACGGTGAGATCGACTATGTAATCGATACCACAGTCCTCAAGTCGCGCAAGTCGGTTACGAGAATCCGAGGAATCGCTGCCGCCCGGATATTCGCCGGCAAGCAAACGGCCGGGAACCACCCAATAGGTGTTCGGCAGGGGTCGATCCGGAGATTTTTCCAACTTGGCGCGCCTCATGATGGGTACGGCTCGAAGCTGCAAGAATTCCAAAGTTGAGGAACAAAACACATGCCAATTCAGCCCGATATCAGACAATCCCACCCCACGCAGCTATACTATATGTCAAATCAATACCCCGTCTGGATGGTATAAGGGTCGCCTGTGCAGTGGCGGCTGCCTGTTCAGATTTTGCGTCCGGATCATGTAGAGTGACTTCTTAAGTGACCTTCGAGTGACACAATGTCGTCGCAGAACAGCGTTATTCTCCGCACCCCAGCCGGCCTGACCGGGAGAGTTACATGCGGATAACGCTCAAATTGAATAACTATACCGTAGCGGATTTTTTGCGGGTGGCCGCGAACTTTGGCTGCGACAAATACGCGTACGTGGTCACCGCAAACACCGATCATGTGATTCGATTGTGCGAAGACGCGTCATTCCGCGAGCTTTACGACGCCGCCGGTTTCGCGCTGCTCGACTCCCGCTTTCTTGCGATCGTGATTCGTGTATTAAAGCGTGTTCGTCTGGCCTCGTGCCCGGGCAGCGATGTCACCGAGCAATTGCTGGCATCGGTGGTTTCAGCGGACGACAAGGTGGTGATGATCGGCGGCACCCAGGCGCAGGCGAGGACGTTGGCGGACAATTATGGATTGCGCCAGCTGAAGCATTTTAATCCGCCGATGAAGTTCATCGAAGACCCACGGGCGGTGGAGAATTGCCTCCAATTCATCGAACAAGAGAGTCCATTTCGTTTTTGCGTTCTGGCAGTCGGTTGTCCCCAACAGGAGCTATTGGGTCGAGAGTTGCTGCGACGAGATCGCGACCGAGGCTTGGCGCTCTGCGTTGGGGCGTCCATCAATTTTTTGACCGGCGTCGAACGACGCGCGCCGCTTTGGATGCAGAAGGTTGGATTTGAATGGGTTTATCGTTTGTGCAACGACCCGGTTCGCTTGGCCAGACGGTATTTGGTGCGCGGCCCGAGAATCTTGCTGTTCCTTTGGAGAATTAAGTTCGTGCCTAGATTGCGTGGTGCGAGCTCGATGACGCAGATGACGGATGAAGCGCCGTCGGGGGTCCACTCCCAGGCCCTCCCACCGCCTTAGCGTCCAGCGGGGACGATTGGCCGTGATCAATAGGCGTTGTTGGCGCGCAGGACGGTCATGGCGGTCCTGCCAATGATTTTCAGATCCAACCACAACGACCAGTTCTTCAGGTAATCCAGGTCGTACAGAACCCGCCGTTGCATCATGTCGATCGTCGAGGTTTCGCCGCGCTGGCCGTTGACCTGCGCCCAGCCTGTGATACCGGGCCGCACCTTGTGGCGCATCATGTAGCCGCTGATCAGCTTGCGGTACTCTTCATTGTGTGCAATTGCGTGCGGCCGTGGTCCCACGAAACTCATATTTCCTTCGAGCACATTGAAAATTTGCGGCAACTCGTCCAATGACGTGCGACGCAGATACGCGCCGATCCGGGTCACGCGAATATCTTGTTTGGTAGCCTGTGCCACGACCGGGCCGTCCTCACAGACCGTCATGCTGCGGAATTTATAGACCAAAATTTCCTCGCCATTGAGCCCATACCGCCGCTGTTTGAAAAGTATGGGTCCCGGCGTTGTGTACTTGATCGCCAGGCCGACCGCGAGCAGCGCCGGCCATATCAATATCAACAGGAGCGACGCAAGGATCACGTCGAACAGCCGTTTCCAGACACCGTTCATTCCTTCCAAGGGCGAATCGCAAATCGAGAACGCCGGCATGCCGTCAATCGCCACGCATCGGGCTTGAACGAGGTCGAACGCGAAGATGTTGGGTACGAAATAAACAGAAGCCGTCGTGTCTCGCAATTCTTTGACCAGTTCTGCGATTCGTGGGGAGGTTGATATGGGTAATGCCAGGTACACCCTGCTGATGGAATTTTTGCGGACGAAATACGCCAAGTCTTGCGCCGTACAGCCGCTCGTGACCCGCTTTTCAAGCACGTCGATGAGCCGGTCGGCGCTGCGAAAATCGAGAAAGCCAAAAAAATTACCGGGTGCGTGGCTATGCTCGATGCGCCGCGCCAGTTCAACCCCCACTTCGTTCGCGCCAACGATGATGTAGCGTTGAATCGCCGACTGGTCCGTTGCCAGCAATTTCAAGATGCGAACGCCGAGTGAGTCGACCAGGAGCAGCGCCGCGGGCGTTGCCAGGAACCAGATCAAAATGACGTCTCTCGGCAATACGGTCGTGAGCTTGAATGAGACCGCAAGGAATGCGATGACTGCGACAACGCAGCTCCACTGCAGCAGGACTCTGATTACCACATTGCGCAGCGGTTGCGACACTTTGCGCCTGCGCAGATCCAAGGGACTCAAAACCTGGGCGGTAATGAGAAAGCCCACGAGTCCCACTGCACACAATTCCGATGACCACGGCAGTCCGTGGAGGAGTGCGCAAAAATAAAGAGTCAGAGCCGCAACCAGAGGCAACGTGCGCTGCTTCAATAAGGTGACGAGAGCCGGCTCGAGGTTGCCGAAGCGAACAGCTTTGTCTTGGAGGGCGCCATTGCATAGCAATGCGGGGGCGCGATGGTCTATGTCGCGTAATCGAATATGCAATTCATCGGCTGGCAAGCTTCGCGTGCTTGCCGTGGATTCGGGCATCGAAGCCCTCCTGCGGATTCGCTCGTGATCGGCTGCGGTGACGCGCGGAAATTATAGAAGTAAACGGCGTGGCGCAACAGGGCAGCCATTATGTAAAGCGGGCTCGCTGCACCCACGCAAAGAGTGCCGCGGGCGCTGAGAATCGCTGTCGGTAATGAGGCAGATTTGGTGCGGCAATGATCGTTGCGGTCAGGAAGTCGAGGCCGGCTGACTCGCGCGAATTGTTGCGGTGCGGTATAATTGCGGTGAGCAATATATTTCGCCGCCCCCGGCCTGCGGCTTGCCGAGCTTGGGATATTGCACGCTTGTATAGAATGGAAATCGAGCGGCGGTTGACCTTGGGGCTCGAGGAACTCGCGTGACAGTTGACATATCTATTCTGCGAATGCGGGGCGCATCACTCAATGGGTAGGTCGAGACGCCCCAGCCCATCAATACCTTGTTTGGTCGGCGGATTCGGCCTGTATACTCGGTGAGAACAGCGGGCTTTAAGCCCGAATGAACCTTAATTTTTGCTTGGATTCAAAGAAGTAAGAGGGGATTCACGATGGAGAAGGCGCGATCCAAAGTGGCGTCCGCCACGCAGCGGATTTGGTCGGTACTTTTAGTTGCCGGTGCTGCCGCAAGCCCGATGTGGAACGCTTGCGCGTCCGCGCAATCGGTCCCCGATTACAAGATCCATCCCGGGGACAAGCTGATCATCGGCGTCTACGACGACCCGAAGCTCCTGCCCCAAGAAATCACGGTATCGCCGGACGGTAAGATCTCTTATCCGTTGGCCGGCGTCATGATGGCCGGCGGTAAGACGGTCGAACAAGTTCGAACGGAAATGGAAGTACGGCTCAAGAAGTACATTTCTGACCCGATCGCCACCGTGATCGTGACGGACACCAAAGGCAACGTCGTCTACGTCATAGGGCAAGTACTCAAGCCAGGTCAACTCGTCATGAACCCCACCATCAACGTGTTGCAGGCATTGAGCATGGCGGGAGGCGGGAATCCCTATGCCAAACTCGACGGGATCATCGTGATTCGCACCACGCCCACCGGGCAACGCATCCTGCCGTTTAAGTACGGCCAAGTGGCCGCGGGCAAGGATCTAGCGCAGAACGTGGATTTGGAGAGCGGCGATGTCGTCGTGGTCCCGTGAGCAGCTGGACATGAGACATCGAACGGTCAAGGTCGGCGGCGCAATACTGCTTGCTACGTCAGGCGTGGGGGCGACTTCAGCGACCGCAGCCGAGGTCTATTATCAACCAATGGTTACACTGTCGGCGGAGACCAATTCCAATATCGATTTGGACCGCGGCAAGCAACCGCAGGTTCAGGGCTATCTGGCCGACGTATCGACCAACATAGGCATCGATACACCGGACTCGACCACGACGATCCGCCCGCGAGCCGTCTACCGTTACTATCCGAAAGACCCCGGCGACGATCGTCTGGAGGGGTATCTGGATTTCATCAGCAGCTATAGGACGCAACGAAGCATCACGAGTATTGCCGGAACTGTGCTGCACGTGGACGAATTCAATGCGGAATTCACCACCGCGACATTCAACGACGTCAATCCCAATCAGCCTCCTGCCGACACCGGCAGGACCGTCGTGGGTGCGACCCGCGACAGCGCGGTGCTTTCGCCAAAATTTGTCTATAGCTTGAGTCCAACGTTCGGCGCGGGAGCGTCGGGGCAATATCAAATCGTCAATTACTCGCCCTCGGACAACACCAGCCACCGCAACTTCGACTACTACCAGGCTCGGGCTTTCTTGAACTGGGCGGCGAGTCAAAGGTCCGAGTGGACGTTGGGCGGGCTTGGTTCGAAGTTCGAGACCCGGAATGTATTTTCTCAAGCCACCGGCAGCGGTGCATTCCTGGGTCTTAATTCCAATTGGACGCCTTTGCTGACGTCGAACGTCGAGTTGTTCTACCAGCGCACGCGCGTGGATACCGACATTCCAACGCCGAGCCGGGCGGAAGTTGACCGGCTTGGAGGCTCATTCGACCTGAGTTATAAGACCGGTCTCGATAGATTCCACTTCATTGCGCGCCGATCGGTCGCGCCATCCGGCGGCGGCGGCGTTTACACGACCAATCGCGTGCAGTTTCAATACGATCGAGCGTTTACCGCGCGATTCTCGATGACGGGAGCCGTGGTTGGCATACGCACCCATGGCTTGACCCCCAATCTGGGCGGCGACGATCGGAAATATGCTCAGACTCTGATCGAGGCGCATTGGTTTTTGACGAGCCGGCTTTTTCTGCAGAGCGGTTATCAATACGTCTGGCAGAAATATCAGAACGATCCCGAATCGGCCGCAAACAACCGAATTTATCTGCAGATTGGCTATCAAGGCCTAGGGCAACAAAGGTAATACATGAATATGCCGCCAGGCAGCGCACCGGTCGTCGGCGATTTCTTCGGGATTTTGCGGCGGCGTTACATGTACGTTGCCACCATTCTGCCCGGCGTGATTTTCATCTGCGTCATCGCCGCATTTGCCATCCATCCGCGTTATCAGGCGTCGTCCACGATTCTGCTGGAGCCGTCATCGGTTCCCAAGGACATCATCGAGACCACGGTGATCAGCTATTCCGATCAGCAGATCGAGATCGTGCAAGGACGGGTCATGACCGTCGACAGCTTGCTGCAGATCGTGCATGACATCGATCCTTACCCCTTGCACAAGGAATGGAGCGCCGCCGAGAAAGCGCAGCGGATTCTCGATGACTCGACCGTTGAGCGCGTGGATCCCGTCACTTTCAAGCCGCAGGCCGAGTCAAACGCCTTCTCGCTGTTTTATACCAATCGCAACCCCGCATTGGCCCGTGAAATCGACGCGCGTCTGGCACAACTCTTCCTGACGTACAACCAAGTCCGGCGCACTCAGGCGGCCGGCGAAGCGGCGGGATTTTTGGAGAAGCAATCGGAAAGCATCAATGCGCAAATGCGCGAGGTCGACGCCAAGCTCGCGGCGCTGCGCAGCAAATATGGCGATGCGCTGCCGGAGATGCTGACGCGCAATGAAGCTTCGCTGGAAGAGACGCAGCATCAGATCGATAACTTGCAGCCGCAGATCCTCGCCGCCCAGGAAAAGGAATCGGTATTGAGTCTGCAGCTCAGTCAAATGAGCCCGAATCTCATCACGCAATCGGGCGACCTGACGGATATAGCGACGGTGCGCGCAAAATTAACCGAGGCGGAACAGCGCTATACGCCTGATCATCCGGAAGTAAAGCGCCTGCGCAGGGCGCTGGAGACTCTGATGGCGCAATCTGCGGGCACGCGCGCCACCGGCGGGATCGTGCAATCGGCCAACAACCCGCAATACAATTTAACCGCAACTCAACTTCAGGCGGCTCGCAACGGGCTCGAAAGTCTGCGGGCCCAGCTCGGTTCGCTGCAGAGCAAGCTTGGACACAGCCGCTTTGCCATTGCGCAGACGCCGACGGCGGAGCACGAATTCTCGGAGGTGATGCGCCGCAAGCAGGTGCTGCAAACGGAGTATCAGCAGACGCAAGATAAACTCCAGAGCGCCAATTTGGCTCACACATTCGAGAGCCAGCAAGGCGGCGAGCGCTTTACGCTGCTGCGTGCGGCGGCGGAACCTAAATCGCCTTCATATCCCAATCGGCTGGGCCTGATCCTGCTGGGATTGGTATTTGGGGTAGCGCTTTCAGGCATTGCAGTGGCGATTGCTGAGACCTTGGATAAGAATATTCGCACAGCACGCGATTTGCCTCTGCCGGACGGTATTCCGATCCTTGCCAGCATTCCATTCATCAAAAACCGGCGCGATCGGCATGCCCGTGTGTTCAAAGTGGGCTCCGTAATTGCGGTTTATTCCCTCGCCCTGTTCGTTGCGGGCGCTGTGATAGTATCGGCGCTGCATCGATAAGCCTCGGTAAAATGTAGGTAAATATGTCGATCGTCGAACGTGCAATTGAGAAGAACCGCGGCATGAAATCCGGCGGCGGGACGCCGCGCCGCGCACGACCGGCGGAGGCGGATCGTTCGATGGCCCGGGCGCAGGGAGCGGCGGCGATTGCCGCGGATGTGCGCATCCACGCAGTGCCGGCGCCGATCGATCTGGAGTACTGCCGCGAGCGGCGCTTGTTGATCGATGGCGATGAGGCAAATGACGGCGCTGCGATCGCAGCGTACCGGATGTTGAGGACTCGCCTGCTGCATAAGGCGCGCATCAACGAGTGGACGACCATAGCGGTTACCAGCGCCGGACCCAATGACGGCAAAACCTTGACCGCATTGAACCTGGCATTCAGCATGGCGCGCGAGAAGAGTCGGGAGATCGTGCTCCTCGACATGGACATGCGCAACCCCAGCGTGTGCCGCACCTTGGGTGTCGAACCGGGGCGGCAGTTGCGCGAGTACCTGGAATTCGCGGGCGGTACGAATAACATGTTTTTTTCCGTCGGCAGAGACAATCTGTATATCGCCGGCAGCACCGTGCCGACGGACCAGGCGTCCGAACTCTTATCCTCGCCTCGTTTCGATCAGCTGATCGGGGAATTAAAACAAGGCACGGTAGATCCGGTGGTGTTGATCGATTTACCGCCGGTGCTCGTCACCGACGACGCGTTGGTGGTTGCGCCGAGAATCGATGCAATCATCGTCGTCGCGAGCGAAGGTCAGACCAATCGGACGGATTTTCAAAGGACATTGAGTTTGCTGGCTGAGTTTACGGTCGCTGGAGTCGTGCTGAATCGAGCGATCGAAACTACGCCGGGATACGATTATGGATATGAGGCGGAAGGCAAGGGCGCCAAACGTAGGTAGCCTGCGATGAGTGCACCGCTGTACGATCGGGCCAAAGCGCGCCGCTCGCTGTTCCATACGATCACCTACCGCCTCGTATCGCAACTCGCGACGGTCTTGAGCTATGTGGTGCTGGTTCGCGCCCTGCGCCAGGAAGACTTTGGCGTTTTAAATCTGCTGTATTCGTTCGTTGGCTTGGTCGGCACCGCCGCTTCCCTGGGGTTGGAGCAAACTCTTCGGCGTTTCCAGCCTGAATTCCTTAAAGTCGGCAACACCGTCGCCGCGGCGTGGCTGGTGAAAAGAATCGCCCGGTTGCGTTTCGTGTCGAATTGCGCCGTGCTTCTATTGGTGCTGCTGGCATGGAACAAGGTGGCCCCGTTTTTTGGATTGGGCCCTTATAGAACTCAGTTCCTGCTGTTCTGCGTCTTGATTCTGGTGTATTTCCAGACTCAGATTTTGCAGCTGACGATGGCCGCACACATGATGCACCGTTTCAGCGTGGGTTCCGTCGCCATGTTGTCGTACGCAAAACTCATCAGCTACTCTGCGTTGGCCTTTGCCGGTGTCCTGTCTTTGCGTACTGCCATTTATGCGGATACTGCGGCTTACTTCACCATCTACCTATTTCTGCGCGTGGTCTATCGGCGCCATTGTGTCGCGGCGTTGCCCGCGAAAATTGACTACAAGCCCAGCCCTGCAGACCGCAAGCGGCTGCTGAGATACGGTCTGTTCAACAATTTCAACGACGCGGGAACCTTTTTCTTGGAGTCCCGAGTCGACAATTTTTTCATTGCCGGATTCATGAATGCCGTATCGGTGGGTATTTATTCGTTTTATCTGCGCCTCACTGAAATGGCGATCAATATGCTGCCGAGCCGCCTGTTCGACAACATCATCCAGCCGATGTTCTTTGCCATCAAACCGGATGAGGCGGCGCAGCGCGTGCCGCAATATTTCACTTTTCTACTGAATATAAATCTTCTGGTCCTGTGGCCGCTGCTGGGCTATTCCATCGTTTATCACGCGGAACTCGTGCGGGTGGTTTTCGGCGGAAAATTCATCGAAGAATCGTGGCTGCTGTGCGTATTCATGGGATTCGCTACGCTCAACAGCTTTGCGACGCCCGTTGCGCTGGTCGCTCAGTACCAGGAAAAGGCGCATATTCAGTTGCTGAGCAAGATGTTTGCCGTCTATAACATCATCGCCTTGTTCGTTCTCGTCCCCTACATGGGGTTATATGGAGCGGCGCTGGCCATCGGTTCTTCGCAGGTGCTGAAGAATTCTTTTGTGTGGTGGCATATGCGGCGCCAGGCGGTGTGGCTCAACGCCGGCACCTCCTTGTTCGCCGGCGTGGCCTTATGGGGCGCCGCGGTGTTGGTTTGCTACGGGATAAAAGCGCTGCTCGTGGCGCCGCCGCTGTTGCAGCTGCTGCTGGGTGGCGCCGTCTTCGCAGCCTTTGCCTTGGTGCATCTACGAGGACCCATTCTCTGTGCGTCCGATCGGGACATGCTGCTACGGCTCTTTCCGGGCAAGGAAATGCGGGTGTTGCGGGTGCTCGGATTGCTCAATACTGCCGGCGCTTCCGGCGCCCGCTGAAGCCAAGGCGAGTCATGACGCGACTGCGGCTACTGGTCGTCTCTTCGGATACTTTCCCCCCGACCCGCGTCGACGTCTCGGTGCTGTTCGGTACGGAGCTGGCGGGCCGTGGCCATCAGATTGACTGGATTCTACAAAGTGAATCCGCGTGCCGTCGCGGGTATACAACCGAGTGGCGAGGCGGCCGGGTTTGGGTTGGGGCCACCGACCTGGGACAGTCGCTGTTCCGGCGCCTGCGCAAACATGCGCTGGGGATCGCCAACGACTGGCGTATGTTCTCCGTCCTGCGCAGCGCGCGATACGATATTGTCGAGGTCAAGGATAAATTCCTGGCGGGTTTGTTAGCCATAGTGGCGCGACGTATATTTCGCATCCGTTTTGTTTACTGGCTGTCCTTCCCGTTTCCAGAGTACTACCTGCTGCGCGCTCGAGACGGCACTGCCCGGTACCCCTTGCTATATTCGTTGCGGGGAAATGCATTCCGTTGGCTTTTATACCGGTGTCTGCTGCCGGCAGCCGACCACGTGTTTGTGCAGAGCGAGCAGATGCGGTCGGACATCGCCGCGGCGGGCATTCCGATCGAGAAAATGACCGCCGTACCCATGGGCATTCAAGTCGACATGTATGCGGCCGCCGAGTCGACCGAGGCTCGCCGGGTGCTGCCGCCCGGGGTGCCCTGTGTTATGTATTTGGGCACGCTGGACAAAGTGCGTCGGCTGGATTTTCTCATACGGGTCTTTGCGGCCGTTCGGGCCGCTGTGCCGGCGGCGCGTCTATACATCGTGGGCCGCGGTGAAGACCCGCAGGACCTCGCTTTGCTCCAAGAGGAGGTCGAGCGCCTGGAATTGGGCTCATCGGTCATATTCGTCGGCCAGCTGCCGCAGCCGCAGGCGCTGCAATATGTGCGGGAGGCGGATGTCTGTGTTTCGCCGTTCTATCCGACCGCGGTGCTCCGGTCCACTTCGCCGACGAAACTCGTTGAATATATGGCAATGGCCAAGGCGGTCGTCGCCAATGACCATCCGGAACAAAGACGAGTCATTGAAGAGAGCGCTGCAGGATACTGCGTCCCTTACGAAGAGGCGCCGTTTGCCGCCGCCATCGTCACGCTGCTGCAGAACCCCGAAACGGCATTGGCGATGGGCCAGCGCGGACGCAGCTATGCGCTCGGGCATCGGGCCTACGGCGTCATCGCCGACATCGTCGAAAAGCGGCTGCTCCGTACCGCCGAGGGCGGCACCTGAGCGACCAGAAGCGCAAGCTCTGCATCGTCAACCCGTATGAACACGGCGGGGGCGCCGAGTATCAAATCGGCCTATTGATTGATGCTTTGGCTGCCTCTGGCAGCTATGAGATCTACTATCTCACGCACTTTATGGACGAGCGCGAGCGAACGCGTCGATATCAAGTCGTGCGGGTCGGCCATGGCGGCGTACCGCGGCTGGGATATGTCATGGATGCCGTTTCACTGTGGCGGAGCTTAACTAAGATTGCCCCTGCTGCGATCTACCAAAGGGTCGCCTGCGCGTACACTGGTCTGTGTGCCGCCTACGCGCGTCGTCATTCCATTCCGATGATTTGGCATGTTGCGCACGATACGGACGTCGCTCCGCTGTCGCTCGATCCCGGCCGCAACCTTTTGCGGGTTCATTTGGAAAAACGCGCAGTCAACTACGGGGCGCGCCGCGCCACACGGATCGTTGTCCAAACCGAACATCAGGCGCAACTGTTGAGGCGGAACTTCGGGCGTGCGGCGGATGCAGTCGTTGGGAATTTTCATCCACCCGCGTCGGAGCCGATTGACAAGTCCGGTACCGCCACGGTGGTCTGGATCGCAAATCTCAAGCCATGGAAGCGGCCCGAGATATTCGTGCGCTTGGCGGCCAATCTTCGGGACTGCGCCGGCGCCAGATTCATCATGGTTGGCGCGCCGGCCGAGGCCGGCGGGAATCTTCGGTGGCAAGAATCCTTGATGACGGCGGTAGCGTCCACGGGGAACCTGGAGTACGTGGGTTCCAAAACGCATGCCGAGGTGAATGAATTACTTGCTCGTGCTCACATTTTTGTCAATACCAGTTCGCATGAGGGATTTCCGAATACCTTCATACAATCCTGGCTGCGCGATGCGGCCGTGGTGAGTTTGGACGTCGACCCGGATCAGGTATTGGAGCGCGGCCAAGTCGGGATCGCGGCGCATTCGGAGTCCGGATTGGCTGCGGCGGTCAGGCGCCTCATCGAGAATCCTGAAGTGCGGGCCACTTACGTCAATCGAGGCCGCGACCACGCCGTGGCCCGCCACTCGCTGCGCAACGCGCAGGAATTAGTGCGGCTCATCGACCGGTGGGTTGGGCGCGCTCCGTGACAATATCCTGGCCGGTATTCCGCCGACGACTGCCTTGTCCGGCACGTCGCGAACGACCACGGCGTTGGCTCCGATGATCGCGTCATCGCCAACGTTGATGCGTCCGAGTAGCTTGGCGCCCGCGCCAATTTGCACGCGATTACCGAGTTTGGGGGCACCGAACAGATCGTCCAATCCGGAATTGCCGAGAGTAACGCCGTGACGAATCAAGCAATCATCGCCGATGACGCTATTGCCGTGAATGACGATGCAGCCGTGATGTTCGATGCTGAAGCGCCGGCCTATTGTCGCCGTTGAGCCGATGCTGATGCCGCAAAAGATCTCAACAAGCTTGTGTAGAATGAGGTAGACAATGGTCCAGGGCGCACGAACAATTTTGTTCTTGATGACGAAGCGGGCATGCCCGAAGCGATACACCAGGACTGCCCAAAATCCCAATCCGAGCAGGCCTTCGCGTTGGGCTTTCAGATCTTCGAGTAGCGTATTCATCGTCAATCACTATGCCCGAGATGCCGAGAAAAGCGCAATGCGGCGCATTTTTCGCCTCATTAGTCCGCTTTTCTGCCGGCAGCGGTCGACTACGTGAGCAGCGACTGGAACCTCATGAGCGGGGGCTGGAAGGCATTGAGAGGCCGGCCGGCCGTGGCCGCGATAATGTTCCTGTTGGGCGCCATGGCGCTGCTGGCGGGGGTCTACGGACGTTTTAAAGGCATCGGCACGTGGCCACTTGGCGCCGATGAATTCTACATATCGCGCTCCATCGACAATGTGTTGCGCAGCGGCTTGCCGGCATTCCCCTGCGGCGGCTACTACACGCGCGGCTTAGCCTATCAGTATGTGGTGGCTGGTCTGCGCTTGGGCGGTATGTCGCCCGAATTCGCCGGCCGTTTCGTCGCCGGCCTTTGCAGCCTGGCCCTGCTGCCGGCAGCTTTTCTTCTCGGCAAACGGCTGCAGGGGCCGTTGGCGGGATATTTGCTGGTCATTGTCCTATGCTTGTCGGTCTGGGAAATCGAGATGGCCCGATTTGCCCGGATGTATGCGCCGTTTCAAACGCTGTTCGCCTGGTACCTCGTCGCCTATCTGCGATTTACAATCGATAAGCGTGCTGCGGGTCTGGCGTGGATGGCGATCCTGTCGGTGTTCGGCGTGCTGATTTGGGAGGGCGGAGTCCTGCTCGGAGTCGCGAATCTGTTCGCCATCGTCGCCGCGAATAACGCCGAGAAATTGAAACTCAAAGACTGGCGCCGGCTGGGGCTTCTATGCGTGTTGCTGGCGCTGCTCTATCTGGCGACGCGTGACTTGCGTGGCTTTGCCGAACCGCCTGCGGCCGGCGGACCCGGGGACGAGCCCACATCGCCGCTGCGGGAATTTTTTCAGTGGTTCGCTCCTCTGATCCAGCATCCGGCCTTGAGCGTCGGGTTGCTGCTGCCGCTGTCGTGCGCTGTCCCGGTCGCTAGATGGCTCGCCGGATTTCAGCGGCGCGGTCTGCTTTTCTGGGGACTTTGTTCGGTCTTGATTGCCGCGGCAGTGCATAGCTTTCTTATTGTCGCCGGCCTCGTACTGCTGATGCTGCTGATGCGCCTCCTGGAACCACAAGAATTGAGCTGGCGTCGGGCCCGATATTTTTGGCTCATGCTCGCCGCGTGGCTGCTTTTGTGGGGCGTTCTTGCCGCAAGTTCTCTCGGCTTCACTGGGCATGCAGTGCCCGGCGTCACGCCCCAGGCGGGGGATTTCGAAGCAATCTGGTTTCTGTGGGGATATCCCAATGTACTCGATCACGTCGTGCGCCCGTGGCTTCGTACCGCACCCTTTCTCTCTTTGGGAATCGTCGCGGCGATTGTATATTTATGCCGGCGCGCGATTGCCGGCGATCGCGGTGGCAGCGACCCGGTGGCGGTGCTGCTGAGTCTGACGGTCGTATTGGTGCTTGTCGTAGGTGCCTCGCCCACGGATCGTATCGAGACCCGCTACACCTTTTTTCTCTACCCACTGCTCGCTCTTTTTGCCATCTGCGCAATCCTACCGGCCATGCAGGAGCGGGAGAGGATGCGCCGCCTGCCGATACTGTTCCCGCTAGCGGTGCCGCTGCTTTGTTTTGCACTCAGTGAGGATTTTCAGCCGCGCCACATCCTGGAAGTGGACTCAGCCAGAACCAATTTTCGGGTCGGCATGCCGAGGCACCGCGCCGAGCACTACTACCCGAGAAACGATGTGCGCGGCGCCGCAGAGTGGCTCGACGCACATGTTCAACCCGGCGATGCGGTCATTACGGGCATTCCAAGTCTGGACCAATATTACGCGCATATTGATTATTCCTTTCTCGACGTGGGAGACGCCCGCTACGAGACGTATGTCTGTTCGGACGGTAAGACGGAGCGCTGGACCAATCGGCCCGTGATCTACACGCTTGCCGCCTTGGTTCCTGTGGTTGCAGCGAAGCATCGCGTGTTCGCCACCGTCTTTGCAGTGGCGGAGCAGAGCATCATGGGCTACGCCGCCACGGCGGGCTGGTCGGTGACGCGCGTATGGACGGCAGACTCGGGCACGGCGGACGTGCTGCTGATCACGGCGGCGTCCGGGCCATGAACTTCCTGCGCCGTTTGGGCGGCTTGCGCGGTGTCGGCTGGTACATCGGACTGGCCGGAGCAGCAGTGTCGCTGGCGTTTGCGCTGTGCATCTATCCGGCGATCGGCGACTACCACCACGCCGTACTGGATCCGGATCTGCACGGTCCGCTTGGGTTCGGTATTTGGAAGAATCACTCGTTTTCTTATTACCCCAGCACAGAGTCGTCTTCGGCGCGCGGGCCGCTCTATCCGCTGCTCATCGCCGGAACTCTCGCAGTAAGCGGCGGCTGGTGGCCCGCGTCGGTTCAATTGGTGCAATGTGTGCTGTTCGGCCTGACCTGCGTCATTGTCTTTTGGACGGCCAAAGCCCTCTGGAATGCTCAGCTGGCGGTGCTCGCGGCAGGACTGTGCGCCATCGACCCTTTTTTGATCTGGTATACGAGCAGAATATGGGTTGAGCCGCTGATGATGTTTCTTTTCACCGCGCTGATCGCAGCTGTTGTGCAGTTCAAGCAGGGACCGACTCGCGGCGCCGCATTGCTGGTCGGCCTGATCGTTGGCTTGAGCGTCATGGCCAAATCGGTGTATACGCCATTTCTGGTTCTTGTTCCGCTGTTATTGTCGCTGCCTTTCGGCAAGCGGGTTTCTCCCCTGTTGGCGCTGCTCGTCTTGCTGTCCGGCGTGTTGGTGGTGATGCCTTGGACCATTCGCAATGGCCTGCTGACGGGAGTATTTGCGCCGGAGGTGGGAAATACCGGGTTCACTCTTCATCAGGGAAATGACTTCGTCGAAGATTTCAATCGCGCGCCCTTCTCCGTTTCTGCGCTTTATCCGTTGAGCGTCGCGCGAATGCGGGAAGAGGAGGATGTGGACTTTACGCCGGGCAGCAGCGAGTTGCAGAAACATGTTCAGCTCGACGACGCCCGCCGCCACACGGCCATTCAAAAACTCGTGGACAGTCCCAGTTTTTTCATCAAGAAAATCAGCTACGATCTGCTGCTCTTTTGGACATTCGGCGATACCGCGGGCAAATCGCTGGCGGTGGCGCTGTTCCAACTGCCGCTGTTGGCCTGGTTTTGCGCGTTTCTCGTTACCCGCCGCAGCGAACTCAAGGGTAGCGTGGGTATCTGCGTGTGCCTGATTGTTCTGTATTATTTCGCCCATCTGCCGACGATTGCTCTGGCCCGATATTCAGTGGTGTTGGTGCCGGGAATGCTGGCAGTGGCCGTCGGTATCTTTGCACCACGCGGGCTTACCCGTTTGAGAACATAAAATGTCGCAGACCGCACCTTTCATCGCCGTACTCATTCCCTGCCATAACGAAGCGGTCGCCATCGGCAAAGTGGTCGACAATTTTCGCGCCGCGTTGCCGGAGGCGACCATCTTCGCTTACGACAATTGCTCGACCGACGATACCGCACGCGTTGCCCGAGAGCACGGAGCGGTGGTTCGATCCGAACCTCAAAAGGGCAAGGGAAACGTTGTCAGGCGCATGTTTGCGGACGTTGAGGCTGACATCTATGTCATGGTGGACGGCGACGACACCTACGACGCATCGGCCGCTCCTGTCATGATCGACATTTTGTTGACCGAGTCGGTCGATATGGTGACCGCAATTCGCGAAGAAAGCGGCAGCGCTGCCTACCGGCGCGGACATCGATTCGGCAACTGGCTGCTGACCAGCCTGGTGGCCTATATATTCGGCAATCGTTCGCGGGATATGTTGTCCGGCTATCGTGTCATGTCGCGACGCTTCGTCAAGAGTTTCCCCTCGCTCTCGTCGGGCTTTGAAATCGAAACTGAATTGACTGTGCATGCGTTGCAGCTGCGCTGCCCCATCGTTGAGCGGCGCACTGCCTACAAAGAACGGCCGCCGGGAAGCTCGAGCAAGTTATCGACGTATCGCGACGGCTACCGGATCCTCAAATACATAGCGCTTCTCGTGAAAGAGGAATTGCCGCTGGCATTTTTTGGAGTTGTCGCCGGCCTCCTGGTGCTATCGGCAGTACTGCTTGCAGTGCCGTTATGGCTGACCTACCTGGAAACGCATCTGGTGCCGCGCCTGCCAACCGCCGTGTTGATCGTCGGCTTGTTCGTGTCTGGGTTGTTGAGCCTGGTTTGTGGCTTGGTTCTCGCCACCGTGACGCGGGCCCGCAATGAAATGAAGCGCCTGTTCTATCTGACACAATCGATTCGACTGCCGCGGCGCTGAATCTGCGCATGCGGAGCCGTCAATCGTTATTCATTGGATTTGCGATTATCGGCGTGATCGGCTTTGTCGTCGATGCGGGAGTGGTGGCGATTCTTGTCCGGGGGCTCGGTAGGGGTGCTTACCAAGCGCGCCTGTGCTCGTATTTCTTCGCCGTAACGACGACCTGGTGGCTCAATCGTCGATTCAATTTTCGGTCGCAGAGCCCGCCGGGGCGGGAGTTCGCGGCGTTTCTGCTCACGAATGCGTTCGGGGCGGCGATCAATTTGTCGCTGTATGCCGCGATCATCGCCTGGTTTGGGGCGACCGGATGGATTCCAGTTGCCGCGGTCGCGGCCGGCTCGCTGGCAGGGCTGTCTATTAACTTTTTGCTCTCGAGCAGGTTGGTGTTTTCGAGGCGCCGTAACAAGACTGCCGACAATCCTTAGGCGCGCCCGCTCAGCGCCGATACTCGAAATTGCCGGGAAATCCCGTCTTTCGCGATTTTTTTCGCAACGGATCCTCAACCAGCACGTAAGTCAGATGGCTTAATATCAGGACGCAGACGACCACGAGTATGTAGGAGACCGCGGTGGCAATAAGCGGCAGCTGCGGAGTCATGCGATCGTCCAGAAACAGAACGGGTCGTTTGAACACCACGCGAAATACTTGATTGAATGCCCATATGACGGCGGTGTGCGACATGTAGATGGAATACGAAATAGTGCCGAGCCAAGTCAGGAATCGTAGCTTCAACAAAGAATGCAGCCATCCATCCTGGGATGCGGTCAACGACACGATCAGCGCAGCCGTCAATAAATAGGTCAAAGAATTGTAATGCGCATTGGTCTCCACGGCTAGAAAAAGCATCAGTGCAATAAACACCAGGGACGACATCGCCGGATGCATTCGTAGCGTAAATCGGCGCGAGGCAATCGCGGTCAGACACCCGGTGGAGAACCCGGCGATGCAGCGTATGAAATCGGTGGAGCCAAAGGTGGTTCGGGTGATGAGCAGAGGCACCGTGATACATACAAAAATGATGAAAACGATGTGTTTTGCTTTGTACGCATACAATATCGTCAAGCCGAATATCAGATACGTGTAGAACTCGACACTGATAGACCAGGCGGCGGAATTAAAGGTCAGGGCGTTGCCGGTGGGACCGATGGCCTGCACCAAAAAAATCTGCTCCACGAACGCTGTCCAGCCGCTTTCTTTGAACGGCGTGGTATTCGGCATCGCCATGCCGAGGCGCGAATGGGCGAAATACTTCGATGCCTCAATGGCAACGAACACCGTCAGAAACAGCAGGTGGACGGGATACAGCCTGCCGAAGCGCAGAAATTGGAAACGCACCAACTGCGGCACCGTTGCTATCTTGTCGGCATAGGCGTTGTAAATGACGAAGCCGGACAGGACAAAGAACAGATCCACCAGTAGATACCCGTTTTGGATAAATCTGACGTTGTGTACGAGAGAGTTCCAATTCGGTACGTGATGGATGACAACGAGGACTGCAGCCAGGCCGCGAATGCTCTCCAGCGACTTGATCTTGTTGTCCGGGTATACGCGCGGGGTGGCGACGTTGCCGTCCACTGCTTGCAGGGCGCTCATTTTGACAGAATCTAGCATTATTGCGGCGTACAGGATACCGCTTGGTGAAAGTGCTCGGTCACGGACCAGTAAGCGTGCCGTTAGTTGCTATGATCACGGGGGGCGATCACTGGGTGACAACCCGGCGTAATACGCCAAAAAGCGCATGGGGGATGACTGACTTTTCGTTTATGCAAGCATTTATTCTTATCATGATGTGTTGTGTGACGCTGTCTGACTTTCTGGTACAGCGATTCAACCTTCCGCCGTTGCTGCGATTTTTGCCTGAAGTGATGTCCGGCATATCGATTCTGTGGGTGCTGGTCGCAGGTACTCGCGAACGGTTCCAATTGGTGGCGCCAAAATACTGGGTGATTTTGTTTGGGTTGGCGCTCGTCATCGCTTGCAGCGTCGTCAACAATAATCCCGGCCCGGGCCCGTTGATCAGCGGCCTCAGATTTTATTTCCGGGCGGCGCCGTTTTTTCTGCTGCCCATGGTGCATCCGATGACCGACATTCAGCTTGGCAGGCAGCTAAAACTGCTGCTGGTGCTGGCTTTTGTTCAATTACCGGTTGCGGCATATCAACGATGGGTGATCTTCAGCGCCGATCGCGTTTCCGGTGACGATGTGCGCGGCACGATCATGGACTCCGGAGTCTTGTCCATGTTCTTGATCTGCGGCGCGCTCATATTGACCGGCATGGTGCTGAAGCGCCGGATCGGCGTGGTTCGATATGCGTTTGTCTTCCTGCTGCTGCTTTTCCCCACCACGATCAACGAAACCAAGGTGACGATTGTGCTGGTGCCGTTGGGGCTCCTGGTGACCTTGATTTTGGGCGCCGAGCGCGGCAGGAGATTGCAGTACGCGGGATTGACGATGGCCGTGCTGGTTCTGTTCGGGGCGATATTCGTACCGATTTATAACCGGTTCGAGGAGGGCCAGGTCAACATCATTGATTTCTTCACTAATGAAAAAACTCTCGACCGTTACCTGGTATCGCAGGGCGGCGGCAAGGGAGTGGGCCTAGGCGGAAAGAAGATTGCGCATCGAGGCGAGTCGATCACCATACCGACGAAGTATCTGGCGAAGGACCCGGTGTCGCTTGCATTCGGTCTGGGTCTCGGCAACGTGTCGCCTTCGTTGTCCGGCAAGAATTTTGAGGGCGCTTATTTCAAGCTGTTCGAGAGCGTGCTGACCATCTCATTCACGTTTTTTCTACTTGAGTTCGGGCTCTTGGGAGTACTGCTCATCGGTGCCTTGAATTGGATGATATTCGCCGACAGCCTGAGCGTGTCCCGGCGCGATCACTCGCTGACGGGAGGGTTGGCTGCCGGTTGGACCGGCGTAGTGGCGGTGTTTGCGGTGTCCATTTTTTACAATAATTTTCATTTCTTCGTCTCCATTACCTACTTGTATTGGTATTTCTCGGGTGTCATTTGCGCCCGCCGCGAGGCCTTGCGCCGCGGCCTTGTGGCGGATTCCCTTAGTGCCGAAGATGCGGCTATTCGCGCATAGTGCAGCAAATATGCTGCTTTGCTCCGTAGTTTGCAGCATCGCAAATCTGTACTGTCGCAACGCGTCGACAGTTGATCGATGGGGCGGGCAGAGAGTACTTTGAACATAAGCGCTGCGCCTTCCGGCGAGCATATTCGATCGAGGGAATCTTCATGTCAGGTGCGAAATTGATGAGCCAAAACACCATCATTGCGGGCGCTGCAGCGTTGGGCATCGCAGTATTCATCATGGCCGGTCGGGTTCAGGCTGCCCCACAGGGCACTCCCCAGCCGAGTCCGCCGCCGATGGTATGCGTCAAGGACCAGTGCGTCACGAGTGCCGGGTCCTCACCGCCGCCGGCGACAGGGGGCGGGACAATCAAGTGGAACCCAGGCCACTACATGGCCTCCTACGGCATCATCACGGGCGGCGGCTCGACGTCGTTCGTGGCCAACGAAATGAACGACCTTAACAATCAGGACTCCGTGCTCGGCTATCGCATGTTGATCACGTGGGGCGCGATCGAGCCGAGTAAGGGCCAATACGACTTCTCGGCGATCGACGCCGCGTTGACGCGTCTGAAGACGGCCTACAACAAACCGAAGCGACTGGTCGTCATGCTGGTTTGGTACAGTCCGCGGTCGTTTTCGCACGGCGACGGCAGCGTCATACCAAAATACATCCAGGACGATTCGTCCTACGGGGCCAGCCCTGTTTCCGGAACCTATGGTTGGTGGGGCAAGAACGCGAGTGGTGCGTCCACCGGCATGTACGCGCCTGCCGTGTACTACCCCCCGGTCATGGATCGCCTAATCGCCACGGTGCAGGCCTTGGGGCATCATTTGGACGCCGATCCGAATGTCGAAGCTTTATTCATTCAGGAGAATTCCGCCATTGTGCAGGCGGCGGCAGGCTTCGGAGTGAACGACCCGCACTACAGCGACGGCGTCTGGCTGGCCCAGCAGCAAAGATTGCTGACGGCGGCGACTGCGGCATTTCCTCATACCAGCGTGATCATGGGTAATGCCTATTTCGCCAGCGGCGTCACTGCCGTCGCATTGGAACAATGGATGGCCGACAATCGCATTGCAGCGGGCACGGCCGATACCTTGGGTCAATCCGGCATCAGCACCTATGGCTATGCAGGTGTAAACGACGGCCTGCAGGCCTACCTGGGCGTGAACACCAGAAACGGCGGAACCGTCGATCTGCGGCCCAAGATGGCGGCAATGTTCGACGTAGAGTCGGGAGACATGTCGACGAATTACTTCCACAAATATGGCGGACCCTTCACGCCCCTCGACATCCTGCACTCGCTGAATCAAACCTTTCAGGCCACACATGCCTTTTGGACCAGGATGGTCTCGGGCAATATTCCCGACGAAGCTCGCTGGTCGAATCTGGTGCAGATGTTGCAGAGCAACCCGTTGACCAACACGACCTATCCCGCGAATTATCCCAAGTAGCAGCGAGCCGGTGGCGATCTATTGAAGCGGTGGCGCCGCACAGGCTGCAAGCTGGGGCGAGGAATGAAGCTTCTTCATCGTCTCATCAACGAGAATGCCGACACCGACGGGGGTGAGATGCCCCTGGCCGGTTTCAAAGTATAGTTTCAGATCGGGGCGGGCGGCCTTATTGAGGGCGGCAGACGTACCGACGACTTTGATGTGTGATTGCACGTCGCTGGACAGGGCGTTGACGGACGGCCTGACACGGACCCTAGACAACTTGTATGGGATTTCGACCACGTAAAAGTCTGCGCCTTGTGCGGAGACGACATCGTGAGCGCGCAGCAGCAGGGCCGACGACAGTTCGAGTGCCGCGCGCTTCTTCTCGGCATTCGACTCTTCCTCGGCGGCCTCCCCACCGATGTTGGTCTGCTCCACGGGCGCTGAATTCGGGCTGGACTTGCCTGATTTCCATATTTGCCGCTTGATGAGCAGCCCCGCTTTCTCGCGGATGAATGAATAGAATTCGCTGTGATCCGCGATTGCACGGTAAAGGCGGAATCTCATGAGCCAGTCGGAAGTCTTGACCCCCGGCAGGTACTTGGAATCCGCCGGTTGCAGCTGGCCGTCGTTGAGGCGAAACAGGCCCGACCTGACATTATCTTGGACGTCGGAATCGTCCCAAGAAAATATCACCACGTCGGGCTCGAATTGCTGCCCGAATCCCGTGAAATTCTGCAGCATTTCTGCGGTTCCGAAGCCGCCGACTGAGAAATTAAGAACTTCGGCGCGAAAGCCTGCTTCCCTGAGTCGCCTCTCCAGCTGTCCCTCGAATGTTTCCGGCAATTGCAGTTCGATGCCGAAGAAGAACGAATCGCCAAATACGGCCACGCGGCAAGTTCCGGGCGGTTTATGCAGCGGAATGCTCCGGTCGGCGCGCAGGCCTTGGTTGTTGATGCGGTATTCGACGTCGACCTCAGGGGTGTGATTCCAATAGCGCGCATTGGGAATATTGCCGCGCACGCCCCATGGCGTACTGGTGATGTACCGAGGCATTAGAGCCTGAGGGTCAAATACACGGAAATAGGCCTCCGCAAGCACCAAGGTGTACAAGAGAAGCAGAATCCCGAGCGTGATGCGCCTGAACAGCATCGCGGAGCGCCGGGGCGGTGGCGATTCAGAAATCAAAATAAATGAACTCATGGCTGCCGTGAACGCTAAATGCAAACAGCGTCAGCACCAAGATCACCGTCAATGTATACCGCAGCAAGAACGGTCCCACCATGAGGATCTCGGGCCGGCCAGAAACCCGCTGAAATCCCTCTATCAGCATTAGCGGTGCAGTGTATCCCCACAGTCCGGAGAATTGCGCCGTTGTATATCCGGTGGTTGCGAACAGGTTGCGCAATATCGCGACGGCGTCATCGAAAGTGTGGGCTCGGAACAATATCCAGCCGATGCAGACCAGGGTCATGGTGACGAACCAGGACGCCACCTGAATCGTAAATCCCGACGCGCTGGCAAAGCGTGAGCCCTCGATGCGCGTATCGATGCCCAGCGCCCGGTAGGCCACCTGAATTGCACCGTGAAATCCTCCCCACGCGACGAAGGTCCACGAGGCGCCGTGCCAAAGGCCGCCCAGCAGCATCGTGATCATGAGATTGCGGTACATCTTCATGCGGCCGCCGCGATTGCCGCCGAGGCTGATGTAAAGATAGTCGCGCAACCACCGTGACAGGCTGATATGCCACCGCTGCCAGAATTCCGCGGGAGTCCGTGCGAAATAGGGCAGATTGAAATTGATCATCAGATCGAATCCAAGGATGCGCGCCAATCCGCGCGCCATATTCGAATAACCGCAGAAATCGCAATAGATCTGGACCGCGAACGCGAGCACCCCCGCCAGTGTCGCGCCCCCGCTCTGCCCGCCGGGCGCAGTGAACAGCGAATCGGCGATACGCGCGACATTGTCCGCGATCACGATTTTTTGATACAGCCCCCATAAAAAGAGCAGAGCACCCGAGGCGAGCAATCGTCCGTCAAACGGCCGCACTGACTCGAATTGCGGCATGAGGTGGCCGGCGCGTTCGATGGGGCCGGCGACTAGCTGAGGAAAAAACGCGTGAAACGCCGCATAATTGACGATCGAATACTGCGGTTCGAAGCGGCGCTGATAGGAATCGATGGTGCGGCTGATTGCCTGGAAGGTATAAAACGAGAGTCCGACGGGCAAAATAATGGAGAATCGCTGTGCATGAGCGTCGATGCCAAGATCGGTCAGCACGGCGACAATCGACCCAACAAAAAAATTGCAATATTTGAAAAATGCCAAGATGCCGAGGTTGGTCGTCAGCGACAGCAGCAGCCAATATTTATTTCTCGCCGGTCCGTCGGTGCGCAGGATCAGCCGGATCACGGCTGCAAGGACCAGCATGCCCGCGCCCACCGGGACCAACAGCCAGATGTCGGCAGCCGCAAACGCGAGGGATGCCAAAGTGACGGCCAGGAGGAATGCGCCGCTTTTCAGCAGGTCGACGGTGCGTACCGGCTTGCCCGCGGCGCCAAGAGCCGCGACGTAGTCGACGGCGGTGGAAACAGCGACCAGAATCAAGAAGCGCGGGTCCCACCAACCGTAAAAGACATAGCTGGCGAGGATCAACAATAAATTGCGCGCAGTGACGTGGCGTCTGCACAACAAATACAGCGGCAGGAAAGCCGCAAAAAATAGCGCAAAAATCCCGCTGTTGAATAACATTAGACCGGTCTACGGCTGCGGCTAGGCGACCTTGACGGGGTTGGCGTCCGGCACGGGTTTGCGGTGAGGGGCGGCCGCATCCGGGTATTGCACGATTCGATCAACCTGATAATCCTTGTTGCCGCCGGCATGCGTAAAGATGATCAGCTCGCCCAGAAGTCCCAATGCGAAAATTTGCACGCCGAGCACAATCAGCAACGACGCCAGCAGAAGTGCAGGGCGGTCGGCGAGGGGGCTACTCCAGACGATTCGCGCGAATATTAGATACAGCAGCTCCAGGAACCCGATGCTCAAGGTCACGACGCCTATCATGCCGAAGAAGCGCAACGGCTTCTTGGTGAAGCGGACCAAGAAAAACACGGTGAATATGTCGAGAAACGCCCGCATGTAATTGCGCGGCGCGTAGACCCGATCATGCCTGTCATCGATGGATTGCTTGACCTCAACTTCGGCGACCTTGAATCCCTGCCGCTCCGCCAGCACGGGCAAAAATCTCTGCTGATCCCCGTACAGGCGAATTTCCTCTAGAACTTTGCGTTTCATTGCCCGGACGTTGCAGCCCAAATCGCTGAAATTGAGGCGTGTCACGAAACCCAATAAACCGTGAAAGGCGCGGCGCCGCACACTCTGGAACCAACGGGTGGCCCGCGGTTCGCGCCGGCCCACCGCAAGATCCGCCGTGCCGATCGCGGCGTACATCGTTTTGATTTCCGAGCCCTGCACTTGGAGGTATGCCGGGAGCGTAAAAATAACGGCACCCGACGCATGATCGAATCCCACCATAATGGCAGTGGCCTCGCCGAAATAACGCGACAGCGAGACTATGATGACCGGTTCGCCGTCTGCGACGAGTTGCGCGAGCTCCCGCTCATAACTGGGTTGCGGCCCGTCCAGCACGAATACGAACTCAAATGGCAGGTTGAGCGACACGAGCCCCGATTTGTATTCGGCGTACAGAGCGCGCAGTTCGCTCTGGCGTTCGCCGACGGGCACGATCACGGACACTTGGATATTCTGATTACTCATGCTTGTTCGGAATCTTCCTTGGATGAAACCAGGCGTTGGGTGAGCCGGGCGAAGTCCTCTGGGCGCACGTCGCCGAGCTTGAAGATCAATTCGCCCAGTGTGCCGCTTGCCATCATGGTGATTGCGGCAGTCAGAAAAATGATGCCGCTGCCGGTCAGAGGCAACGATATCCGGCCGTTCGGCACCAGCGCTTCCAGTAGTCCGGCGCTCAGCGTGGCGAGGCCTATCAACGTGAGAGGCACGCAAATCAAGCTGAACCACAGCAGCGGCCGCGAAATGAATGAAGTCAATGTCTTGATGACCATCAGGTCGAGCAGGACCTTGTAGACGCGCGATAGGCCGTACTTGGACGTGCCGAACTGACGGGCGTGATGTTGCACCTTGATTTCCGCAATTCGGGGTCCCGCAATCGAGGTCATCGCAGGTATGAACCGATGCATTTCTGAATACAGAGGAATGTTGCGAATCAAGGAGCCGCGAAAAGCCTTCAAGGAACAGCCGTTATCCGTGATGGGAATACCGGTCACTTTGCCGATCAGACGGTTTGCAATGACCGATGGGATTTTGCGCGAGATCAACTTGTCCTGCCGCTTGTGCCGCCAGCCGACGACGATGTCGTAGCCTTCGTCGATCTTGGCCAGCAAGTGCTGGATATCATCCGGGTCATTCTGCAGATCGCCGTCCATGGTCACCAGGAGTTCGCCGCGTGAGTATTGAATGCCGGCGGCCATTGCGGCCGTCTGGCCATAATTGCGGCGAAATTTTACGAATCTCACGCGCGCATCGCCGCGCGCTATTTCCTCGGCTCGTGCCGCCGTGGCGTCACGACTGCCGTCGTCCACGAATACCATTTCGAAGGGAATACGCAACGGCGCCACCGCGTTGACGATTGCGGCATGCATGGGGCCGATGCTGTCCTCTTCGTTATAGAAGGGGACGATTACAGATAGTTTGAGGGGCGAAGACACGCGATTCTTCGTGGCAATTCCGTGTTGGAAAACAGCAGTCGAACTAAGTGCCGAACACTTCGATTCAGCAACGGCAATTTATCACACGGTGCAACGATTAAGCAGGTATCAGCGATTAAACCTAAGCCGACTAATGTGACATATGTGTGTTCCAAGTGTCGATCGGTACTCGGGATTTGTCATCTGTGCGATGCGGGGATTTGGCGTCGGTATACTTTCGGTCCAAGATGAAATTACTCGTTACCGGCGCCGCCGGCTTTATTGGATCCTTCACCGCGCAACGATTGCTCGATCGAGGTCATGAAGTCCTTGGCCTCGACAATCTGAACGACTATTACGACGTGTCGCTGAAACAGGCGCGGCTGGAGCGTCTACGGGCGAACCGCGGCTTCAAATTCGTGCATTCGGACCTCGCTGACCGGGCTGCGATTGAGGCCCTGTTTGCAAGCGAGAAGTTTGCCCGAGTCGTGCATTTGGGCGCACAGGCCGGCGTGCGGCATTCGATTCTTGACCCGCATAGTTATATCCAGAGCAATATCGTCGGCACGCTCAATGTCCTGGAGGGCTGCCGGCATCATGGCGTCGAACACCTGGTCTATGCATCGTCGAGCTCAGTCTACGGCGCCAGTACAAAACTGCCGTATTCCGAGCATGACGTCGCCTCGCATCCGGTTTCGCTGTACGCCGCGAGCAAGCGCGCCAATGAGCTCATGGCACACAGTTATTCGAGCATGTTCCGCTTGCCGACCACGGGTCTGCGCTTCTTTACGGTTTACGGACCCTGGAGCCGCCCCGACATGGCGCTATTAAAGTTTGCGCGTGCGATTCAGGACGGGCAGCCGATCGAGGTGTTCAATCATGGGCAGCACAAGCGCGACTTTACTTATATCGATGACATCGTTGAAGGGATCGTACGCGTCCTGGATCGAGTAGCGCAGCCCGATCCGCGCTGGAACAGCGCGATGCCGGACCCGGCCTGTGGCGGTGCTCCCTATCGCTTGTACAACATTGGTAGCAACCGGCCGATCGAATTGCTGCGCTATATAGAGGTGCTGGAAGATTGCCTGGGCCGCAAGGCCGACAAGCGTTTCCTGCCTAAGCAGCCCGGTGACGTCGCCGATACATTTGCCGATGTTCGCGATCTGGAGGAGGACATCGGCTACAAGCCGAATACACCGATTGAAGTCGGCGTACGCAATTTCGTCGATTGGTTCCGCGATTACTACTGTGCGGGACGTCAGGCCTCATCCGTGGCGCGACGTTCTGCGGTACTGCGCCGCTCTTGACCTCGCCAAAGTTTATTTGGTGACGAACTGTCCGCCGCGCGCCGCGGAGAACTTCGCCGATCGTCGTGATGCCGGTAATGGCACTGGCAATTGCGAGCATGACAACCGGGCAACGGCAGTTGTGGTGCGTCTTTTGACAGAAACCGCATGCGATACGCTTGCCGTGCCGCCTCACAGGCTTGCTTGCTTGGGGCGATAGACACCGCGTGCCACGGATTTGAAATCCACTGTGCTGCCTTGTTGTTTGCGGGCGGCAATCGGCTCGGCTTGGTGGCGCCACCGAATAGTCTTTTGAGGAAGCTCATCGGTCCATCCTCGCGCCCGTCCCGACCCTATCAGTGTCGCGTATGGCCGGCGCTACATAGCCGGCACGGTTGCTGGATGGCGACGCAACGACCCTCACTCTGTGCTTCCCGGTGGCGTGCTCCAGCACCTTGAATGTGGATTCAGCAATACTGTCCCAATCATAGCGCTTGCACGAGGCGCGCAGACGTTGCCCTATCGCCGCGCGGCCGTCGGCAGTCAGTCCGGCAAGTTCCTGCATGCGAGTCGCCAAAGTCCGGGTATCGCCAACTCGAAAATAGCTGGCTTCGTCGAGTGCGACTTCCAGATTTGCGGGAATATTGCTTGCCAACACCGGTGTACCCAATTTCATCGCCTCGAGCAATGAGATCGGCATGCCTTCATGCGAAGAAGGGAGTACGAAGATGCCCGCATGCGATAGCAGTTCATGCACTTCGTGCGGAGGAAGGAATCCGGTCATGACGATGGCCTCGTTGCCGACGCACTGTTTGATGACCTGATCCGCGTAGTCCTGAGAGCCCTGCGCACCGCCAACCAACAATAGTTTCCAGCCTGGAAGGTTTGCGGCCTTGAAGGCGGTGATGAGATCCAGCTGGCGTTTTTCCGGAACCAGCCGGCTGACTTGGATGACGTATCGCTGAGGTGTCAGGCCATACTTGTTGACCTGGGCCAGGCTGGCGAATTTTTGCAGATCTCCCACGCCATTGGGAATCAAGCTGGCGTCGCGGTGGTACTTCGAACGGGCTAAATCCAAAATGCCCTGAGAAATGACGATCCTGTCGTCGGAGAAGGCCATGCCCAGGCGTTCACCCAACCGCAATATCGATTGCGCGGGCGCATTCCACTTTTCCCGCAAGTAGTCCTGGCCGTGATGAGTGACGACGACATTGAGTCGCAGCAGCTTGGCGAGCGGTACGGCTAGCCAGGGTCCGACGGCGTGGATGTGTAGCACGTCCGGCCGGCGTATGGCGGCATATAGCACGCCCAAAAACGTGTGTACCAGAGCCTCTACCCCCTGAACCCGTGGCGACCACAGCCAACGGACTGTCACGCCTTTCCATGAGTCAGGCGAGCCCTCTGGCCGATACGGTGTGCGCCCGAGGACCGTCACTTTCGCACCAAGCGCGGTCAGTCGCGGGTACAGCTCTGAGGCATGCATCTCGACGCCACCCGGCACGTTAGGAATGCCGCGCAGCCCAAGTGCAAATATTTCAAGGCCGCCACCTTGAGCCTTCTTCATTTCGTCTTTCCCCTTAACGCCATTGTGCACCATTATTTACTGTGCTGTGTCAATTTGCCGATAGAGCGCCAGCATGCGGTTGCGGTATGTGGCTGGGCTAAAATCTGTGCTCATCCAGTGCCGGCCGGCGAGTCCTACACTCCGCAACTTCGTGTCGGACAAACGGTCGACTTGCGTAAGTACCTGGACGAGCGAGTCGACGTTGCCACTGTTAAATACAAATCCTGTTTCCCCCTGTTTGATCAATTCCGGAATGCCCCCGATGTCGGCGCCGATGACCGGCCGAGCAAGCGCGCTCGCTTCCATGACGCTGATGGGCGCGTTTTCATACCATTCCGAGGGTATGACGACCGCGCGCGCCGATGAAATCGCCGCGTGCAAAGT
The DNA here is from genome assembly GCA_025358295.1 of Gammaproteobacteria bacterium. Taxonomy (GTDB): domain Bacteria; phylum Pseudomonadota; class Gammaproteobacteria; order Steroidobacterales; family Steroidobacteraceae; genus Bog-1198. The sequence continues at coordinate 77,061 of JANYJY010000001.1, read as the reverse complement.
GGATCCGGCCAAATAGCCGGTAAATTCGACGTCGCCTCCCGTCGCGGCGGCTAATCGCCGCAAGCTGGCTTCCTCGGGCCCGGTACCGATTATCTTCAACCTCACTCGCGCCAAGGCAGCAGCCTTGATCAGAGTGTCCACTCCCTTCTCCTCGACCAGCCGGCCCAAGTACACAAACGAGTCACCGGGTTCATCCGTTGCGATGAGCCTGTCGACATCGACTGAGTTCGGGATATGGGTGAAACGGCTGGTATCGATACCCCAATCGGCGAATTTCGCCAAAAAAAACCGGCTGGGGACGACAAATCGGGTGACGGCCTTCTCGTAGATACCGACTGCCCGGTGCAGGGTCGTTTCGAGCCACACGAGGGCGCTCATGGCGGCGGAGTTCTTGATGCAGCGATTTTTGACTACGTTGCGCACCGCCCCCCCGCGGCAGGCTTCGCATACTGCACCGCGGACATACATTTTGTAGGCCGGACAGGCGAGTTTCAAGTCGTGCAGCGTCAGGACGACGGGAATACCTTGGCGCCGCAATTCGACCAACACCGAGGGCGATAAATGGTGATAGATATTGTGGGCGTGCGCGATCTGCGGCCGAGCCAGTGAAATGAGCTCCTTAATACGCCGTGCAGCCTGGGTGGAATAGATCGCGGCGGCCGCGCGCGACAGTGTGTTGACGGGGGACTGCGCGTCATCGGCCTGGACGAAATGCTCTGACCACTTCGAGGGCTGGTTCTGCGGGTTGTGCATGGAAAACGGCACCACCTCCCAGCCGGCCTCCTCAAACAGACGGTTATGTTCAAAATAGACCGCTTCCGACCCTCCTCGCCTGTAGTAGTAATTATTGATCGACAGCAATCGAGGCATAGCCAACCTTCGGACCTAACACCAACACGGCGCCACTGCCTTAGAGCATATTGCTGGGTTCATGGGTAGTGCATGCGTCACAGTCGCGACTTGCCATATGCCATGAAGCATGTGACCCAGTTTCCGATTTGAATACTTTTACGCAGTTTTTTGGCTACCGCGAGTGGTTACAGCCAGGGCGGTGGCTTATAGTGAGGGCGTTCCATAATCTAGTAAATCGCCACCGCGAGAACAGGACATTCGCCGCGGGGCGTTAGAAGGCCTATCAATGGATTTGACGGTAATTCCTACATTCCGATGCAATTCGCGCTGCCAGATGTGCTACATCTGGAAAAATCCAACCGAACCGAAGTTGGAAGTCACCGCCGAAACGCTTGCGAAGCTGCCCGGTGGCTTCGACAACCTGAATCTATCGGGCGGTGAGCCGACCCTGCGTCGCGATCTGGCCACCCTGGTGGACGTGCTGTATCCGAAAGCGCGGATTATGGAGATCAGCTCCAACGGCTTGCACGCGGAAAAACTGGTGCCCATCATCAAGAAATATCCGGACATCAAGGTGCGCTTCAGTCTGGAGGGCGACGCGTTTACCAGCAATCGGATCCGCGGTGAAGAGGACGGGCATGCGATCAAAGTGAAAGGATTGCGCATGCTGCAGGAAGCCGGCGGGCGCGATCTTGGCTTTGCATTCGTGATTCAGGATGAAAATGTCGATCAGTTGGTCCGCACGTACGAATTCGCCCGCTCGCATGGATTCGAATTGGCCACGTCGACTTTGCACAACGCCTGGCAATTCTACAAGAATGACAACTACTTCTACGATCGGGTAAAGGTCGCGCGTCAGGTCGAAGGCCTGATAACGGTGATGCTCAAGAGCGGCAAACTTAAGAACTGGTTTCGAGCTTATTTGAATCTCGGACTGGTGGAAAAAATTCTCGGCCATCCGCGCCTCATTCCTTGCGTAGCGGGGACTGGATTTGCGTTTATCGACCCATGGTCGGATGTGTGGGCTTGCAACGTCCGCAGCGATCTGCCGATGGGAAATCTCGCCAGGCAGAGTTGGCAGGATATTGTTGCGAGCGATACGTCGAAAACGTCGATCGCGAAGGTGCGTGCCTGCGAGCAGAACTGCTGGATGGTCACCACCGCCCGTACCGCCATGCGCTCAACTTTAATTCCGCAGGCTCCGAAAGCCGGCCCGTTGCTTTGGGTATTGAAGAACAAGCTGAAAGTGACGCTCGGTCAAAAGATCGACTTTGACAGTTACATCGACTATACGGACGTTAAACCCACGCCGCATGTGCCGCGCGTGTCCTATCTCGAGCAGCACGACAAAGTGAAGTTGGTGAAAGGGCGCGATACCACCGACAAGCACTATCCTTTGAAGGTGTTCGAGAATACCTGAGCGCCCGGCATGAAACGCGAACTCGCGATTCTCGCTGCAGAACAATTTGATGTTCTGATCATCGGCGGCGGAGCTTTTGGCGCCGCCGCTGCTTGGGATGCCACTCTGCGCGGACTGCGGGTGGCTCTGATCGAGCAGGATGACTTTGGCAGCGGCGCCTCGGCCGAATGCTTCAAGATGGTGCACGGCGGCATCCGCTATTTGCAGCATGGCGATGTCCGCCGATTGCGTTTTTCGTGCGCGCAACGCTCGGCCATGCTGCGTATCGCGCCGCATCTCGTGACCCCGCTACCCATTGTCATACCCACCTACGGACATGGCCGCCAGGGCAAGGCGTTCCTCGCGGCGGGCATGCTTGCATACGACTTGTTGACGCTCGGCAGGAACGCCGGCATTAGCGACCCGACGCGGCGGATTTCAGGCATGGAACTGCTGTCGAAGACTCGGATATTGGAACTGTTTCCGGAAATCGAGCAGCGGGGATTGACGGGTGGAGCGGTTTTCGAGGATGGCCAGATGTACAACGCGGCGCGCTTGGTGCTCGCATTCGTCAAGTCGGCCGTCAACAAGGGTGCTGTGGCGGCGAACTACGTCCAGGCGTCGGCGTTTCTGTGGGAGGGCAAGCGCGTGTGCGGGGTCCGGGCTCATGACCGTGCCGGCGGCCAAGAATTGGACATCCGCGCGAAGCTGGTGCTAAACGCGGCGGGACCGTGGGCCGAGTACCTGCTGAATGACCCACGGCATTTTCCACAGCACCCGCGCGGGCACTTCTCGCGCGATGCCTGTTTTTTGGTCAATCGCAAGCCGCAGTCCAAGTATGCGCTCGCCGTGCCGGGTTGGAGTCGGGACAGCGACGCCGTGGTCAGCCGTGCGGCGCGACATTTGTTCGCCGTGCCGTGGCGCGATTACACCTTGATCGGCGTATGGCATCGCTTGTTTGCCGATCGGCCGGATACGGCCGAAGTCGAGGAATCGGAACTGGCCGCCTGGATCGCCGAAATGAATGCGTCCTACCCTGCGCTGCGCCTGTCCCGTCAAGACGTGATTTACGCGAACTGCGGATTGGTGCCTTTCGGCGACGGCAGCAGCGCGACCGGAGAATTGAGCTTCGGCAAGGAGTCTCGTTTCATCGATCATCGCACGCAGGGAATCCAAGGCTTGGTTACCCTGATTGGGATTCGCTACACGACCGCTCGAGGCGATGCCTCAACGGCGATCGACTTGTTGCTGGAACAGCATCCGCGAGCCCCGCAGGCGCCGCCTACGGCGCGAATCCCACTCGCCGGCGGTGACATTAACGATTTTGCGGCACTTCAAACCAGCGCGCGGCAGTGTGTGCCGGAAACGGTGCCGACACGAACTCTGGAGGCGTGGTTACGTAACTATGGGACCGAATATGGTGAATTGGCGGCGTTGGCCCGCTCGCCGGGGTTGGCGCAGCGCGTGGGCGAGACCGATACCGTGATGGCTGAGGTGACTTACGCGGTCCAGTGGGAAATGGCAGTGCACTTGTCGGATGTGGTCCTGCGACGCACCAATCTTGGCTCCGGGTCGCATCCCGGAACTTCGGCCATCAGCATCGTCGCTCACGGCATGCAGCAGCTGCACGGCTGGACCGACGCTAAGCGCACCCAGGAAATTGCGGACACGCAGGCGATGCTGCGGCATCACCGCGCGGCCGAGCCTGTCATGGGTGGAGTCTGAGCATGAAATTATTGGTCACTGGCGGCACGGGATTCATCGGCTCGCGACTCGCGCTCGACGCGCACCGCGGGGGGCACCAGGTGGTCGTGGCGGGGCAGTTGAACAGCGCTGCCGAACAGCAGCGCGCGCAGGAACTTGCTGGCGCCGGCATTGGAATCGAACAAGGCCCGTTGCAAGATTTGAATTTTGCGCGACGCGTCGCCGCGGGTTGCGAGGTCGTCATTCATCTCGCCGCCGCGCAGCACGAGGCGAACGTCGCCGATAGTTATTTTTTCGACGTCAATGTCCATGGCACCCGCACCCTGCTCGAAGCCAGCCGGCTGGCCGGCGTTAGGCGGTTTGTATACGGCAGCACCATCGGCGTTTATGGCGAGTACAGCGGTCAGGCACTGAATGAGGACACCCCGCCGCGGCCGCTGAATGTCTATGGGCGCAGCAAATTGCAAGCCGAAGGCGAGGTTGCTGCCTACCGAGACCACTTGGAGACCTGCATCGTCAGGATCTCAGAGACCTACGGTCCGGGGGACTTCCGGCTGCTCAAATTGTTTCGCGCCCTCGATCGGGGGCGGTTCTTTATCATCGGTTCCGGCCTGAACCGGCGGCAGGCCATTCATGTCGCGGACTTGGTGCGCGGATTAATGCAGGCAACGGCCAACCCGGCGGCAATTGGTGAGACATTCGTCATGGCGGGCCGAGAAACCATGACTACGCGCGAGATGGTGCAAGCAGTGGCAAACGCATTGGGGCGCCGCGCCCCGCACTGGCGCGCCCCCTTGTGGCCTTTTTTGGCCGCTGCGGTGACGATGGAATACACGCTCAAGCCCATGGGCATCAACCCACCGCTGCATCGTCGGCGGCTGGATTTTTTTCGCAAATCGTTCGTCTTGTCGAGCGCCAAGGCACACAGGCAGTTGGATTTTTCGCCCACGTTAAGCTTTGCCCAGGGCACCGTGGACACGGCGACTTGGTATCGCGCCAACGGGCTTCTGTAGTTCGGATTCGAAGGCCACTGGGGAGTGAGGCTGGCGACACGCAAAAAACAGCTGCAAACGGCCGGCGACCGTCGTCAGGCCGCCGCCGATTCTGAGAGGGGGGTCGTCTCATAAGTGCCCGTCGCGAGATCCACGCGCACGGTCTTGGCAATTGCCTCCGGGCGGATTTCGCGTCCCTCGCGCACGAGCCTAATCAGACGGTGTTTGGCGAGCAGCTGCAGCGAGCGGGAGATGTTCGACTGAGCCCGGCCAGTGAGCGTCACCAATTCGGTCACGTTTGCAGGGTGCTCGCGCAGCAAGACGCCTAAGAGCTCCAGCGCTTCTCGCGATAAAGCAGCGAGAAGGGGTGCTGCCGGCAGCGGTGCAGCCCGCCGTTCGCCTCGTGCCACCGCACGCATTTCCTCATTCAACTCAGTCATAGACTTGTGCATCATCGTCCTCCTCAGCCTCCAACTCGATTTCGTCGACCTCGAACTCGCTGCCTTCCTCGGCGCAGGCCTGTTCGACCGCAGCGAAGAAGTCACAGAGCAGCTCATCGGCACCACGAAACGTATAGGCCACCAGCTCCCTGGTGTGCCGAAATCGATGACGATGGTCGTACTCTTGCGTGCGCGGCACACCGTGCGCATTGTCGTACCCCAGCAAGCGGGTGCCATCCACGTCATGCAGCGTGAATGCGTACTTGATGCCATCCGGCCGCGCCGCGCTGGCCTCGACTTCCGCAATCCGAAATCGGACACTCCAGCCATTGACGAGCCAGTAGCGTCGATAGTCGTAAGGAGGCGACGCATCGGCTCATCAAGCATGGTTTAATATATCATTAAACGATATATATATAGCAACCAATGCTTCCAGGGGATCAGAGAGCACGCCAGGAGGGCGGGATTGTTATCGGGTTTTTCCCATTAAGGCCGCCCAAACAACGTGAACGTTACGTGGGGCTCCGTGCTGCGCGTTATTAAGCCGCGCTTCGCACCTACCATAAAATCTCAGTCCTACAGGCTGCTAGGCGCCGGTCCGCGGCCGCTCCGCGATTGCCGCAATCTTCTTCGACAAAATGCGTACTTTCTTGCCATACAGGGTAAATACAACCCGCATGGCGGCTTCCATCAGGCTGGTCACCGCGAGACCCACATAGTTCAGCGGATTTTTCCAAAACACATACAGCTTGAGCGCGAAGGGTCGAACGTTTTGAAAACCGCCGAGTTGCAGCAACTGCCCGATGCTGTATTCGGTGACGTTGTAAAAGTGGTCGATGTTGTGCGCGAGATTTTCCGAGCCCACGAGCGGATTGGCGCCATTCATCGCATACACGATGATCTGACCGCCGGGCTTGAGCGCACGCCGGCACATGTCGAGAAATACGATGGTTTCATCGATGGTGAGATGATTGAGTTCTTGTTCCGGAATGATGCTGTCGTACTCACCGCTCTGGAGTTGCGACAAGAAGGGGAACGCTTCGGCAACTTCACAATGCAGGCCGCGGCGGCGTGCGTGTTCCACCTTGGCGGCGTCGGAATCGATGCCGAGGACATCCTTGTAGCCGTTCGCGGCGAGCAGATCGACGAGGTAGCCGGGTCCGCAGCTGATCACCAGGATTTTCGCGTTCCGGTCGGCCGGGACGTGCGGCAGGTAATTGGCACGATAGTACGCGCTGAAGGACTTGTACCCTTTATCGACGTCGGCGGGCGCCTGCCAGTAGGAGTCAAACGGCTCCAGGCGGGCAGAAAGCTTAGTACCGGGGCGCGCAGGGGCCACCACCGATAGAACTGAAGGCTGGGAATTTGTCGACATGGAACTCTCCTGACTCCGCGCCGCTAGTATAGAGTAGGGACGCGTCGCCGCCACTCGGATAGGTGGCCGCGTCCCGATTATGTGAACCGACGGAAAGAGCTGGATTGACGCTGCTTAAGAGTACGAGCTGTTTGAGAATCCTGTTTTGCAATTACGAATATCCGCCCCTGGGCGGCGGCGGCGGCGTCGTCATGGCCGCCTTGGCGCGCGAACTGGCGCGCCGCCATGAAGTGACGGTGTTGACGTCGCGCGCCGCGGCTTTGCCGGCGGCCGAATCCGATCAGGGTGTGCGGGTGATTCGAGTCCCGGTATTCTTCAGGAAGCAGCTGGCGGTCGCCAATTTTCCATCCATGCTGGCCTACCTGCCCATGGCCATGGCGCGTGGCGCGTCGCTTGCCAAACACTCTAAATTCGATGTGATCAATACGCATTTCGCCGTGCCGACCGGACCTGTCGGCCAGGTGCTGGCGACGCGCTTTGGGATACCCAATGTACTGTCGATTCATGGCGGAGATCTGTACGACCCGAGCAAAAAGCTCTCGCCGCACCGCCACGCAGTGTTGCGCTTTGCGGTGCGCAAGCTTCTGCGCGCAGCGGATGTGGTGGTTGGGCAATCGCGCAATACCGTCGGTCACGTGCAGCAGATCTACGGCGTAACTCGCCCGGTCCAACTGATTCCGTTAGGGATCGAAAGGCCGCCGCTCGTCTCCGGGGTGGCGCGCGCGGAATTCGGCTTGCCCAGCGACGCATTCGTAGTGGTCTCCGTCGGCAGGCTCGTGGCGCGAAAGAGCACGACTCAATTGGTGAGGTCGTTGGCGGCATCAAAATGCCCGGCTGCGCACCTGTTGCTGGTCGGAGACGGGCCCGATGCACCCGACATTCGGCGTGTGGCGCTCGAGATGGGCGTTGCCGATCGGGTGCATATGCTGGGTCAGGTGAGCGATGCCACGAAATACCGCGCCCTGGCGGCCGCCGACGTGTTCGCCTCCACCAGCCAGCATGAGGGCTTCGGCCTGGTATTCTTGGAGGCCATGGCCTATGGGTTGCCGATTATTTGCTATGACCACGGCGGCCAGACGGATTTCCTGACCACCGGCAAGACCGGTCACGTGCTCCGTTTGAATGATTTCGGCGCTTTTACGCAGGCAATTATTGATATGCATGATAATCCCCAGCAGCGCCGCGACATGGGCCGGTACAACCTCTCGGCGGTAGAGGAGTTCTTCATTGATCGTTGCGCCGAACGCTACGAGGCGCTGTTCCGTGAGGCGATCATCATGCAAGGCGGAGGCAAGTAATGTGCGGCATCGCTGGCATTGTCGGAGCGCTTGAACCCGCCGGTGCGGATATGCGCAGGATGCTGCGCGCGCTGGAGCATCGCGGACCCGACGGGGAGGGCGTGCACTCCGATGGGTATGCGGTTCTGGGCCATCGACGCCTATCCATCATCGACCTCGAAGGCGGCCGTCAGCCGTTGCACAATGTCGAGAAGACCATTTGGCTGGTGTGCAATGGAGAGATCTACAATTACCGCGAGCTTCGCGCGAGACTGGTGGCCGACGGCCATCAGTTCGTCACCCACAGCGACTGCGAAGTAATCATCGGGTTGTACGAACGCTACGGCGACGCCTTGCTCGATCATTTGCGCGGAATGTTTGCGTTTGCATTGTGGGATACGCGCAAGCAGCGGTTGCTGGCGGCTCGCGACCATTTGGGCCAAAAGCCGCTGTTCTATGTCGACCAGGCCGATCGCTTTGCGTTCGGCTCTGAGATCAAGAGTTTGCTCGCCTTGGATTCGAGCCTATCCACGTTGAATCTGCAGGCGCTCGAACAATATCTTGCCCTGCGGCTCATCGGACCGCCGCTGACCATGTTCAAAGGCGTATGCAAGCTGCCGCCGGGGCATTTGCTGACGTTGGAGCGCGGCGCGCGGCCACAGATCCGGGCGTATTGGGATCTGCAATTCGAGCCGAAAATCCAGGGAACAGAAGAAGACCTAATCGATGAGTTGGACGAGCGCATAGTCGAGAGTCTGCGGCTGCACATGGTGAGCGATGTCCGGGTCGGCGCATTTTTGAGCGGCGGCCTGGATTCCAGTTTATTGGTGGCGATGCTCGCCAAGCGAGTCGGCGTCAAGGAATTGCCCACTTTCACCATCGGTCTGCCTTACCAGCGCTACGATGAGGCGCCGTACGCGCGCGCCGTCGCAGAAATGTACGGGACCGAACATCACGAACGCACGCTGTCTCTGAACCTTACCGGCCTGTTGCCGGATCTCATCTGGCATTTGGACGAGCCCTCCGATCCCTTGTCACTGTGCGCCTATCAAGTCGCGCGCTTCGCGCGCGAGACGGTCAAGGTGGTGATCGGCGGTGACGGCGGTGATGAACTCTTCGGGGGCTATGACCGCTACTACGGGAATCTGTACGCTGGATACTACAGCCGCGTGCCCGCCGCGCTGCGGCGCCATGTCTTCGGGCCCGCGCTCTCTCTGGTCCCGGCCTCGGGTTGGTATAAGAGCGCGGGCCATCAAATGCGGTGGCTGCACCGCTTGTCATTTTTGTCCGGCGGGGAACGCTATGCGGCGAGCCTGTCGTATTTCTATTTCGATTCGGCCATGCGCGATCAGTTGCTGTCACCGGGTGCCCGCGCCGAACTTGCCGGTTTCGATCCTGAACTGGTTTTGAAGGCCCCCTTCGACCGGCTCCAGGGGGATTCCCTCGATCGCATGCTATACGCCGACAGCAAAGTTCGCCTACCCGACCATCCCGTGATGATCTCGGACCGGATGAGCATGGCCCATGGATTGGAGGCGCGCAGCCCGTTCATGGACCATCGCCTGGCGGAGTTTGCCGCGCGGCTGTCCTCGTCGCTTAAAGTACGGGGACGATCCCTGCGCTACATTCAGCGCAAGCTGGCAGCCCGCTATTTGTCGCCGGAGATCCTAGCCAGGCCCAAGCAAGGGTTCTCCTCGGCCTTGCCGTATGTGCTGCGCGATGAATACAAGAAGCTTTACGATCACTATCTGCGCGATTCGGCGCTGGTGCAGGCGGGCGTATTCGAACGCAAGGCCATCGATGCGTTGCTTGCCTCGCATCTTGCCGGACACGAGGATCACGGAAATCGACTATGGTTGTTGATCAATACGGAAGTTTGGTATCGCATGAGGATTCTCGGCGAATCGCAGCGCGCGGCCGCATGAATCAGACGCTTGTGGCACGGATGAGGATACGTGGATGAAGATCGGAATCATGCTGCGCCATTACGAACAGCAAGAGGGCGGCGTCAAGGTTTACACCAAGAAATTGCTGCCCTTGCTGTTGTCGATGGGCGCGCAACACCGCTATGTGCTCATCTATCAGAATCCCAAGCTAGTGGGGACCTATGCGGAATATCCCAACGTCGAGGAAGTCGCGGTCGCCTTGCCCGGTACCGTGCTTTGGGATCAGGTGGCGGTGCCCTGGGTGGCGCGCCGCAAGCGGCTTGATCTGATATTCAATCCGAAGTTCACGGTGCCCATCCTCGGTAAGGCAAAGAAGATCTTCGTGCTGCATGGCTCCGAATGGTTCGTGATTCCCGAGCATTTTCGCCTGTACGATCAATGGTATTTCAAGAATTTTGTGCCGGTGTATTGCCGTCGGGCCGATGCGTTCATTGCCGTATCGCACGCGGTGAAGAGGGATGTGGTCGAACACACCGGCGTCGATGCAAACAAGGTCGTGCCGATCCACAATGGCTTCGATCCCACCCTGTTCAGGCCGGTTTCTGATGCCGGTCAATTGCGGGAGATCCGCGAGAAATATCGGCTGCCGGAAAAATTCATCTTGTGGGTTGGGCAGATCGAATCGCGTAAGAATGTGTCGCGCTTGCTGCAGGCTTTTGCGCAGCTGAAGCACGAAATTCCTCATGCCTTGGTCATCGCCGGAGAGCAACGTTGGAGCACGGACGAAGAATTAAAGGTCATCGAGGGTCTGGGAATAAAGGATCGCGTGTTGTTTCCCGGGTGGGTCATGCATGCGGATTTGCCTGCCGTTTATGCGCTTGCCGATCTGTTTGCATTTCCCTCGCTGTATGAGGGATTTGGCATTCCGCTGATCGAGGCCATGGCCTGCGGATGCCCCATCGTGACCGCCGACACCTGCGCGCCGCCGGAAGTGACCGATGGCGCCGCAGTGTTGGTCGATCCGCTGCGCGTCGAGGATATTGCCCGAGGCATGCGCCAGGTGATCTTCGATACGGGCCTGCGCGCCCGGTTGATAGCAAGGGGCCTGCAAAGGGCGTCGGATTTCAGTTGGGAGAAGTGCGCCACGCAAGTTCTGGCGCTCTTCAACAGCCTTGACCACCCCTGAGCCTAAGTCCGACGTCATTCGATTCGGGATTCTCTATGGTGGAGGCGCATTGGAGGATTGGCAGAGCCGCTGCCTGGAAGTGCTCATGTCGGTGCCCGGGGTGCGTGCAGAGGTAAGCATCAGCATGGAGCCGCCCCAAGTTCCCTTGCGAGGTGCGCCGGCGGAATTGCCGAATGTTCCGATGAGCGGCGGGCGTCTCAGCGACTACGATCTCGATTTCATCATCTGTTTTCTCGACGCAGATCTACCGGCGCAGATCATCGATCGGCCGCGCCATGGTGTCTGGCGATACCAGTTCGGGGATTGGGTAAACTACCGAGGGTCGCCGGGGTTTTGGGAGGTATACGAGCATTGCGAGGTTACCAGCGCAATGCTGGTGCGAGTGCATCGCGACCCCGATACGGTGGTTGTATTGCGGCAGGGATTTTTGCGCACGCGCCAATTGTCGGTGCGGAAAAATCGGCAGCAGATGCTCGAGCGATTTACGCATTGGCCGGCGCAAGAGTGCCGAGCCATCGCCGCAGGCGGAGCCGGGCGCGGACGCGCGCCGACGGTACTGCAAAGCATTCGCCGGCCGCGATCGCCGACGTTGTGGCAACGAGCACTGCTTGCCGCGCGCATTGCCGCGCGCGCTGCGGCGACTGGTTTTCGCGCGTTGTTTCGTCATGATCAATGGAATGTCGGGATTGTCGATCGGCCGATCGCGGATTTTTTGACGTTGACGACGACGCCCGAGATTTGTTGGCTGCCGGCCACCCGCCGCTCAGAAATGCGCGCAGATCCTTTCGGCATCGTGTTTGGCGGGCGGCCGATGATCTTCTGCGAACATTACAATTACGGCGAGAACTTGGGGTATATCGTTGCATTCGACGCACAGCGCGCCGACGATGCGATTCGCGTACGGATTGGCCCGCAGATGCCGGTGCACTTGTCGTATCCATTTCTGTTCGAGGCCGGCGGCCGGTTGCTGTGCGTACCGGAAAGCAGCGCGGCGAAAGAGATCGCCTTGTATGAGAGCGAAGAGTTTCCGCAGCGTTGGCGAAGAATTGCCACATTGATCGAGGGACGCGGGTTTGCAGATGCCACCCTGTTCCAATACCAGGGGCGCTGGTGGCTGTCGGCCTCCGACGTGGCCGACAAAGGCGCCAACAGCGAATTGTATCTTTGGTTTGCACCTGCGCCGGAAGGCCCGTGGCAGGCGCACACAGGCAACCCCGTCAAAATCGACGTGCGCTCGGCGCGGCCGGCCGGAACGCCTTTTGTCGCCGGCGGCGTGTTGTACCGCCCAGCTCAGGATTGTTCGAGTACCTATGGTGCCCGAGTCACCATCAATCGAGTGTTGGCATTGACGCCCGATGATTTTTTTGAAGAAGTGGCGGCGACAGTCGATCCGGATCCCGAGGGAAGATATCCGGCCGGCTTGCATACTTTGTCGACATTCGGCGATAAAACGTTGCTGGACGGCAAACGTACCATTTTCGCAGCGGGCGAATTCCTGCGCACGGTGAGGCACTTTCTCGGATGAACGAACCCTGCCGCGTCTATTGGCTGACGGAAGCATTCTATCCGCCGATCGTGGGCGGCCAGGAGCTGTTTGTCGCTCGCGTGGCGCAATCACTCGCCGAGCGCGGGCACATCGTGAGCGTGATTACCCGGCAGTCGGTGCCGTCGGCGCCGCCCGCCGAGACGATTGGACCGGTACACGTGCGCCGCATCGCACCGGCCGGCATTCTTAAGGGGAAGGGCTGGCGGGCGGTCCTACCGCTGTTGAGCTTCCTGGCGCGACTGACGATGTTGCTGGTCCGGGACCGCAACAAGTTCGACGTCATCATCGTATCGGGGGTGAAGATCATCCCGTTGGTCGCCGTGCCCATATGCCTCATCTGGCGAAAACGCTGCATTTTGCGGCTCGAATCATTTTTTGAGCTGCATGAAGCCGTCTCCGCTGAGAGTCTTCAGACCATGCATGCGGCGTCGGGCCGCGGCATCGGCGCTATCGCCGCCGCAATTCGCTGTTGCATGATTCGACGGGCGGACTACGTCATTGCGATCTCTGCTGAAATTCGTGCGCAATTGCTCGAGCGTGGGGTGGCTCAGTCGCGCATCCGCCAAATCCCGAATGCGGTGGACACCGGGAAATTCTGCCCCGTTTCGGCCGCAACGAAGCAGCGATTGCGTGCGGCTTTCGGTTTGCCCAGCGACAGGACAGTGCTCATTTTTTCCGGCCGGCTGTCGCGTGCCAAAGGTTTGCCGATGCTGGTCGAGGCATGGCCGGCCTTGCTGCAGCAATACCCGGAGCTATATTTGGTGATCGTGGGTTCCGGAAAACTGTCGTTCGACGATTGCGAGGACAGCATCCGCGAGTTCGTCCGGCTGCGGCAATTGCAAGACTCCATTCAATTCGCGGGCGAGAGCGACCGGGTCCACGAATATCTGCAGGCCGCGGATTTGTTCGTCTTTCCAACGGAGTATGAGGGTTTCAGTCTCGCGTTGGTCGAGGCGCTTGCTTGCGCCATGCCGGTGGTGGTGACGGCGGTCGGCGCCGCGCCCGACCTCATTCAGCACGGCCGCAATGGCTACCTGTTCCCGCCCAAGGATCCTGCGGCGATGCTGGCGGTGCTGCGCTTGGCGCTCGAACAGAAACCGCGCTGGCCGCAGGTCGGCGAGGCAGGCCGCGCTTCGGCGGCGCCGTTCGACTTGCGGTTGGTGGCTGAGCGTTACAGTGAGTTATGCAACGAGCCTGTCGTTCGATAGTCGCCATCAGCAGTCGCATGGGCCGATGGGCGGGGCCGGTCGCGCTCGGCATCGTGGTGTCCGGCTGCAGTCTGTTTGGCGGTGCAGTCCAGGCGCCGCAAGCGGTGAGCATCGATTGTGCAACGGCGGCCGTGATCGGCTTGCGCTGGCGCGGCGTTTCAGCCAACGTGATCGGATACCGAATTCTTCGCAACGGGCTGGCCGTCGGCGTCGCGAGCGGATCAAGTTTCGCCGATACCTCGGTTGAGGCGTCCACGACCTACGAATATGTCATCGGTGCCCTTGATGCATCGGGCAATACTGCCGCGTCCGGTCCGCTCAAAGTGACTACTGCGCCCGCGACTCGATTGGGTGATGCCCCCTATTGCCCGAGCGCGCTGATCAGCGCGTTGGTATGGGATTGGCCGCACGCCTATCGGGCGGCGGAGGGCAGCGATCTGTGGCCGGTGACCTGGGGTCAAGACGGCAATGTGTACGCGTTCTTCGGCGACGGTGGCGGATTCGGCGGCGATGACCGCCGGGGCCGCACCAGTTTCGGCATCGCCAGGATCAACGGCCCGCCGCCGCCTGTCGCCACGGAGAATGTCTACGGCGGCTATCAGGCCGGTCATCCGGCCTTATTGAGCGGCAAGGCGCGCTCCCTCATCGCGATAGGGTCGGATTTCTATGCCATCGCTGGGATCTACCGCAGAGCTGATCCCAAGGGTGGCGATCCGCAGCCAATATCCGGCAGTCCCGGACACGTGGAAATCGTGTATTCCCGGCACAACGCGCATTCTTGGCAGGATAGCGACTGGACATTCTGCAATTTTGACCAGCCGCCGCAACAGCTCGCGGCAGCGTTTTGCCCGGCCGGATTCGTCAATTTTGGACGCGGCAATGCCGGGGCTCCAGGCCCCTATGTATATATGTATGGGAACTCGCCCGCAGCCGATCGGCGCGCCGGCCAAGACGCGCCCGGTGCGCGGACCTACCTCGCCAGAGTCGAGCGCAGCGCGCTGTTGGTGCAAGCGGCGTATCAGTACTTTGCCGGCCTGGATTCACGGTCCAGACCTGTGTGGAGTACCGACGTCAACCGAGTGCAGCCTGTTTTCACCGACCGCAACCCGTCGCAGCCCGGTTGCGGCGGGCAATGCACCATGTCGAGCACCTTGGAAGAGGCTGTATACGACCCCGCGCTGAAGCGCTATATCGGCGTGGCGCAGGGTGACTACCTGGCGCAGACCTCTTTCTATGAAGCGACCAATCCTTGGGGCCCGTGGGCTGAGGTTTCCTACCACAACATCGATGCGTCAAACGGCAGCGGTGGATGGGGAAATCTCGGGACGGCTGCCGGCGAGTCGCTCGGGGTCCACATCGTCAATGCATGGACCAGCGTGGATGGCCGGACTCTATGGATGGCGTATTCCTCGGACGGCGAAGCGCCGTCCGGCGCCTTATTTCCACTGCCCGGCAGCAAGCTCGATGCCTTGCACTTAGTGCGAGCGGATCTTACGGTTGCTGCAGGCCGATAGTGTCAGGGCAGCCAGGCGATGGCTTCGCCCCCCTGCGCCGATTCGTGCCATAGCAAATGAAATAGGCCGACGCGAGCCAGGCCCAATTGATAGAGCTGCGATCGGTAGCATCGAACCGCCCGCCACTTCATCCAGCGCGCCTCGCGGTCGGTGCGCCGGCGGGTCCATAGCAGTGGCGAATTAAGTGTGTTCTCGAGTGCCGGGGCCTGCATGGCAGGGTCGATTCGCTTGCGTTCCCAAAAAGCATAAGGCTGTTCGGCGTACAAACCGATCTGAGTGTGCAACCTCGCCCCCAATAGTAGTCGCGTGAGTTCGTCATGGTCGGGATGCAGCAGGGGGAATCCCGGAATCAGCACACAGTCGGCTCCCGCGACCGCGGCAATCACGCTCGATAGAATCTCCTGCCGGCTGCCGTGGCGCTCATAACCGTCTGAACCGAAGTCGAACCACTGCGGCGTAGCCCCCAGAATGCCGCAGGCCTCGCGGTCTTCAAGCCGCCGCACGCGGCATGCTTCGCCCTCGGTGGCGAACCCGGATTTGCTGTCCCAGGCGTCCGCCGGCGTATTTGACCCAGGTCCATAGCCGAACACGGTGAGAATATCGACCTTCGCGCCGGCTCGAACTGCGGTTGCAATGGTGGCGCCCGTGGACATGACTGCGTCGTCCATATGAGGCGAGATGACCACGATTCGCCCCCGATCGAGGGCAGGCCATCGATTGTCGGCCGTCAACTCCCAGGCCTCATGTATTGACGGTGGCCATTGATGGCCCGTGCCCCACGGATGGCCGCGGAGGCTTCAGAGAGTAGGTCGGCGAGGTACCCATGCCCGTAGCCTCGCAGCGATGCTCGTGGGATGCAAGAGATGTCGCATTTTGCCATAAGCGCCGAAGTGCAGGATCCACGCGCGGCGATGTTCATGGGATTGGTTCGCGCCGGTATAGTGCAGGGTGAGGGGCTGATGAATGGTGGCGCCGCCCACGCTGAGCGGGCAGGCGACCGCGCTGCTGGAATCAAGGTTCTCGACCGCGCGCGTGCCCCCCGCGCCACGGCGGTTGGCCAGGCCGTGGGTGACCAATCCGCCGTGATGAGATCCGGGAATAAACCACATGCAGCCATTCTCTACGTTGACGGGTTGCAACGGTATCCAAAAATGGATCGAACGCAGCGGTATCGGCTCAAGGTTGTAGGCCTCATCCTGGTGCCAAGCCGTCGGCGCCTGGTTATGAGGTGCTTTATAAATGGCATGGTCGAATTGGTAGCCCACCGGCACCCCGAGTAGATGGCGCGCGATCTTGCGGCAACGCTCATAGGTCAAGGTCGCGCGCAATTTCGGTTCAAGCACCGCCGCTTCGTTGACTTCCGGTGATTTTGGCGACGCGCCGGGGAGGATTGGCCCGGCCAAGTCGAAAGCCCGCTCGCCGAGCGAATCGAATCTATCGAACAGCGGGTCCAATAGGCTTCTGACCTGGCCGATATCCTCTGCCGTCGTCAATTCATCGACCACGGCGAAGCCATCGTGTTGGAATCGACCCGATAAATCGTGCGGCAGTAGTTCTGCCATTGCTCTTCTCGATCGCCGCGTGACAACTCGGTGCTTACGCGAGATGAATGTAACCAGCCGGAGCGACGCTGCTATCAATCCAATGACGGGAATCCGTCAAATTATGCGCTTTACGACGCGCGTTGCTATCGATAGCTCGGCAGAAGCGTGACGCAGGTCGCATAATCCGGCGGTGGATTTAACGTAACTCTCGGCATTCGGTTGACCGGTGCCCCAGCGATTCGCTACAAAGCTCCATGTCTGCAAAGCCCATCGCCGCCAATCTCACCGTCGTCATCCCAACACTGGGGCGCGATTGCCTGCGCGCTTCCGTTCGTGCCCTCGCCGAGGGCTCAATGTGGCCGGTAGAGATCATACTCGCGCATCAAGGCGTGCCGGGTGCCTTGGCGCCGATGCTGGAGGAATTTGCAGCGCTTGGCCTGCGGGTACAGTACGTCCATTCCGACCAGCGCGGTGCAGCAGCCGGCCGCAATGCCGGAATTGCCCGCGTGAGGTCGCGGTTCTTTGCAACCACGGATGATGACTGCATTGCCGATCCCCATTGGGTGGAGGAATTGAAATCTGTGCTCGAGGCCCAGCCGATGGAAATTGCCACGGGCCGGGTGCTCGCCGACGAGCCGGGCGCCCCATCGACATCGACCTCAGCCGCGGCCCGCCTGTTCACCTCGGTGCCGTTGAAAGGGGATCATTTTTGCGGGGGCAATTTCGGCGCCGAACTCGCGGTGTTTCAAGCGGTTGGGCCGCTGGATGAAACCGAGCTGGTGCGTTATTGTGAGGACCCTGAATGGGCCTACCGAGCCTTGCAAAAGGGCTATGCGATCCATTATTGGCCCCAGATCACCATTACCCACCTGCATTGGCGAGACGATCAGAATATGGCCTTGGTCTATGCAAATTATGCACGTTCGCAGGGCGGATGGTTTGGCCGCGAGTTGCGACGCGGTCGCCTGTCGTTCTTGATTCGCCTAGGTTACGAGCTTGCTCGCGGCTCGAAGCGTTGGTCGCTGGGCAGTCTGCGCGGCGACTATCTGCGGAAAGTCAACGGCCGCGCGTTCGTGGTCGATTTGCTGCGCGGAGTGGCGGCCGGTTTCAATGAAAAGTAACGTGGCTCGGCTCCGTGCAAGCTAGCGAAGAGCGCCGTGCGGGACACGCACTCGTTTGGAACGGCGTTCAGAAAGTCTTATCCAAGGCGCTGTATCTTGTCGGCACGCTGATCCTCGGGCGACTCCTGACGCCGCAGGACTTCGGGCTGGTGGCTATCGCCGCCGTCGCCGTCACAACCGCGATGGGCGCCACCGAGACCGGCATGACGGCGGCCATTGTGCAGTCATCGGTCCGCGATGAGGCGCATTACGATCTTGCTTGGACGATCAATGTGTTGCGAGGCGCCGTCGTGTGCCTGGTGCTGATGCTGGCCGCACCCTTGATTGCCGGACTGTTTGACGACTCGCGGGCGGTGGGGCCCATTCGCACTCTCGCGCTGGTGCCCTTCATCGCCTCGCTGGCGAGCCCGCGCCTCGCCGAACTCATTCGCGAATTGAATTTCTCGCGCCTGGCGATGATCGGTATCGGCACCGTTGTCGTCGAGCTGGGCGTTGCCGTGTTCTTGGCAACGTCCTTGGGCGGAATCGCCATCATAATCGGCAAAGTCGCCGGCGCCGTCATGCTCACCGTATCGAGCTATGTCGTGGCGCCGCACGTGCCCAAGTTTCGATTTCGGCATGCCGCGGGCCGACACCTCATTGCTTTCGGGCGCTGGATGTTTGCCATCGCCATTCTCGGTGTCGCCTCGGATTTGATTTTAAAAGTCTTGATTTCGGCGCGACTGGGCACGGCGTCTTTGGGTCTGTTTTCGCTCGCGGACAAGCTTGCGGAAACGCCCAATCAACTTGCCAATGAAGCCGTGGGAACGGTGGCTATGCCGCTGTATGCCCGATTGCGCGACGACCCCAATCGCCTGACGGCCGCGGTGCGCTCACATGTCACCGCGCTGATGTGCTTCTTGCTGCCCGCCACCGCGCTATTGGTGGCCCTTGCAGGACCCTTGGAGAAATCGGTGTTGGGCCCGGCATGGGCTGGAACGTCGCCCATGGTGGTGCTGCTGGCTATCGGCTATCTATTTGAATTGTTGTTCCAAGCCATCGCGCCGTTGCTGACCGCGACCGGCGCCGTGCCGCGGTTGTTCCTGGTGGACGCGTTGCAATACGTAGTGCTGATCGGCAGCATGGCGTGGTTCTCAGGGCCATTCGGGCTGGTTGCCGCCGGCATCGCCCGCATACTGGCCAGTCTGGTGGTTGTGGTTGCCGGCGTGTCCGTGGCTCCGCCGATCTTTGCGCCGATCGCGCCTCAATTGCTGCGCTCGGGAATCGTTCTATCAACCATCGCCGCGCTGTCAGGAGGGGCGGCGTGGTTCATCGCGCGCACTGTCCCTGGCGCGGGGGGCGTGATTGTCGGAGGCGCGGTCGGCGCCGCTGTTTTTTTGGGTGCCGCCTGGATCTGCGATCGGTCGCTGAAAATCGGCATTCGTGAATGCCTGGGCACATTCTTCCCGGTACTCGCCCCCAGAGTCGCCGATCACTAGCGCTTCGAACGACCCCAGGTAAACGTGGTGGAGGCGACATAATTCCAGACGACGCCGATCATGATGCCGGCGATTGCCGAGGGTATCCAGCCGTTGTTGGCCTTGTACAAATACGATGCCACGCCCACGTTGGCGAACGCGCCGAGGCCGCAGACGGCGACAAAAGTCAGCCAGCCACGCAGCCAGCGCCAGCCCCGCAGCCGTATGTCGCGATAGGTTAGTACATTGTTCAGGGAAAAATTGAACGTCATCGCCAGCAGTGTTGCCACTGCCTGGCTCAACACAAATTCCGCATGCAGCACATTGAACAGGACGGCGAGTACGAAGAAGTGTACGGCCACTCCCATCCCGCCTACGATCGCGAAGCCAACAAAACGCACCGGGATGACATGCCCGATAAGCTTGTCCATCACCAGCATGCCGTAGTCCCACGCGACGACGGAATCGAGCTTGCTTTCGCCATGCTGGCGTTGTGCGAATCGGTATGGCAATTCCTTGAAGACGAGCGTGCGCGGCGCCGATGCGAATATGTCAGCGAGTATCTTGAATCCGATCGCCGATAGTCCGCGTACGCTGAGGTCGAGCGTCGACCGTCGCAACATGAAGAAGCCGCTCATGGGATCAGTCAGGTCTGCGGGCACCACGAGGCGGCTCAACCGAGTGGCAAACCGGCTGATGCCGGCCCGCGACCGGTCCCAGTCGCCGATGCTGCCGCCGGCAATGTAGCGGCTGCCGACAACAATATCGACTTCTGGTTCGTCCTTCAGCAGGGCAAACATCGACGCGAGCAGTGTCTCATCGTGCTGCAAATCAGCATCCATGACGGCCAGCATCGGAGCGGTGGTCGCCAGCATGCCCTCAACGCAGGCGGACGCCAGGCCGCGCCTGCCGATGCGCTGCAGGCAACGCACCCGCACATCCGCACGGCCGATCTCTCTGCTGATATCGGCAGTGCCATCCTTCGAATCGTCATCGACGAAAACCACTTCCCATCGCAAAACCCCGAGGCACTCGGACAATCGGCGAACCAACTCGCCAACGTTGTCACGTTCGTTATAGGTCGGTACGATGATCGACAATTCAGGTCCGGGATTAATGTCACGCACTCCTGCGGCAATGGCGGCCAAGTCACATGATAACTCCGCTTTGATCGCGAAACTCTCCCAACCATCGGCCGATCCGCTCGGCGCTAGCGGTCATATGCGTACCACGGCCAATGATTTTCTCTATTGGTGCGGATTATCGTTGATCGGTGCGGCTGTCCTGATGGGCCTCATCGAGCCCGTGGCGCTGCTGTGGCGTTTCGTGCCACTCGATCCGAATGAAGGCTGGAACGCGTTTTTTGCGCAAATAGCGCTTCAGGGGGGCGATCTGTATTCGTCGTCCGGCGGCACCATTATCAACAATTACCCACCGCTGTCGTTTTACATAGTCGGGAGCATCGGCCAACTAACCGGCGATAATATATTTGCCGGCAGGGCGGTTGCGTTGATCAGCATGTTCGTCGTCGCCGGAAACATCTATTTTTGGCTGCGGACCGTCGGTGCATCGGCTCGAGTGGGATGGCTGGGTGCGGGAATATTTGCGGCTTTTGCCCTCACCTATGCGCGTTCCTACGCCGGCATGGACGATCCGCAGTGGCTGGCACATGCCCTGATGACATCGGGCATGGTGGTGCTGTGGCGAGGCAACGCGAGCACGCGGGCGATCATGCTCGGATCGATGCTTATTCTCGCCGGAGGGTGGACCAAACATTTATTGATTCCGCTGCCGATTGCGGTCACCTGGTGGCTGATGCGGCGTTCCAGATCCGCGTTCCTCACCTGGGCTGGGTGCTGCGCGCTGCTGCTTGCTGCGATCAGCCTGTTGGTTTGGCGAGTGTTTGGCAGCTCCTTTTTTGACAGCCTGCTTTCCGCGCGCGAATTTTCCCGCCACCAGGCAATCGTGCGATTCCGCTGGGCAATGCAGTGCCTGGCGCCGATCATCGCGCTCACCCTGCTGCTCATTCCCCACGCCAGGCGCAGCGAATCTGCGGAATTTGCCGTGGTATACGCCTTGATAGCTGCGCTGGTGGCGGTGGTGTCCTCCGGTGGTGTCGGCGTCGACATCAACGCCTATTTCGACGTCGTGATTGCCGCGAGCCTGTGTGCCGCGCTCGCGGCTGAGGCATTTTGGCGGCGGCGATTATCGGGTTCACTGCCAAATTGCCAAGTCGGCCCGGCCCTCACCTTGCTGTTCGGCAGCTGGGTGGTCATCTATGCCGGGAGCCTATTGCACGGTACATGGCGGGACTTGCAGTCCTTGAACGAGCGTGAGCGCGATACACTGGCCGCCGTACGTTTCATCGCCGAGAGCGGCGGTGGGCGAGCGGCTTGCGAAGCGCCTGCGCTGTGTTACTGGGGGAAAAATCGGTTCATGCTCGATTTCTTCAATTACGGTCAGCGACTCAAGTTGGGCAAGCAGCCAACCATGGCCTGCGCCGCGGTTTTCGATGGCAAATACATCCCGCTGTTGCAGCTGAATTCCAGCGACGGCCGAGGATCAAATCAATTGCCGCCGTCCTGTTCGACCATCATCCAACATAATTACCGGCCTATTTGGGTGACAAGAATGGGCGCGCTGTTGGCGCCGTGACGGCCGGCGGCTGTCACTTTTGATAAAAATCAAAGGTGTGCCGATAGGGCGTGTCGGTCAGATAGCGCCAGGTTCCAAGCGGCGGAAAGTTGAATCGACCATACCGCGCCAGACTACCAATTTGCGCCACTTCGATCGGTGTGCGACGCGGGACGTCGTCCCAGCCGAAAATCAGGTGACCGCCCTCGCGCAAACAGGTGTGGCACTGTTCAAATGCAGCATTGCACTGCTCCTCGCGGTCCAATCCCCAGCCGAAGACGCCGTTGCAGATGATTAGGTCGAAGAAGTTCTCAGCAAAGTGCCGGCCCATTTCCTCTAGCGGTGCAACCACGTGCTGGCGCGCACCGAATTGGGTCAAATCGGCATTCGGTTCGATCGTCCAGAAATTATGATCCGCGAAGTAGAGCCGTTGGTAGTCGGATGTGTAAGTGTTGCACCCCACGAAAAGCACGTTCTTAAAGCTCGGGTTGACCCCGTAGCAGGGGAATATGGTTTGCTCGAGA
The DNA here is from genome assembly GCA_025358295.1 of Gammaproteobacteria bacterium. Classification (GTDB taxonomy): domain Bacteria; phylum Pseudomonadota; class Gammaproteobacteria; order Steroidobacterales; family Steroidobacteraceae; genus Bog-1198. The sequence continues at coordinate 54,402 of JANYJY010000001.1, read as the reverse complement.
ACCCGACGGTCTTCGGTGTTCAAGGGAGTGGGCAGACCCAAGCGCTTGCGTAATACCCGGGACGCATAGCCATGTTCTGTAAAAAGCGGGATGATGCAGCGCCATTTACTGGGCGGCGGCGCGCCGATGGCATCTTGATATACCCGCGCTTCGATCGCATGCCTCGCCCGTTCGCGCCGGTTCATGCCCCACCTCGGGACGCAAGCGAGGCCGTCCGACTATCGGTTGGCAACTTATGATAGGTTTGATGCACGAGATAACTCCACTGCCATGCGACCAGACACCATTGCTTTCATAAGCACGTACGAGCACCCGTCGCGTGACAGTATCGAGCAGACCGTTCGGGAAGCGTTTCCCGAATACCGGCTGGAGAATATCGTGCTCAAGGATTTGGTGAAAGCGCGCCGGCGTTGGATGTTGCCAAATCTTTACCATATTGTCTCTGAATATGGCGATCGGATTCTGCAGGGCGATGCGACGCTGCGCGAAAGCTATTTTCGAACAGGCTACCTGTTCCGTCGCATTCGCCAGGCGATGCAGTCCCTCATCGATCCTGAGCGTCACGTATTTTCCCTACAGACTCAGTCGCTGTTCGACACCAGCGTACCCGGTGTGCCGCATTTCATTTACACCGACCACACGCATTTGTCGAATCTCGAGTCGGCATTTTTCGACCGACGAAATTTGCGGCCGCCGCGGTGGGTGGCCCTCGAGCGCACGATTTATCAAAACTGCGCGCGGATTTTTACGCGCAGCCACAATGTGACGGCAGATCTGCTCAAGCATTACGGCATGTCGCCGGAGAAAGTCATCTGCATATACGCCGGTGGCAATGTCAGGGCCGGCGGCCGCGAGGATCTCGCCAATGAGGCGTATGCCAATCAACGCATCCTCTTCGTCGGAGAAGACTGGGTGCGCAAGGGCGGCCCGCAATTGGCGGAGGCATTTGGCGAAGTATTGAGGGTCGCACCGCAGGCGCATTTGACGATTGCAGGTGCAAGCCCGCTCCTGACGCTGCCGAATTGCACGCTGCTCGGACGTGTGCCGCTCACCGAGCTGAGTGCGCATTTTTCGCGTTCATCGGTGTTTTGCCTGCCGACGAGGCTCGAGCCGTTCGGAATATCCGTGGTGGAGGCAATGATGCACCGCTTGCCCGTGGTCGCCACTATGGAGGGTGCGCTTCCGGATATGGTGCTCGACGGGGTTACCGGCCGCTTGGTGCCGCCGGGCGACGTAAAGGCCTTGAGCGCCGCGCTCATCGAGTTGCTGCAGAACCCGCAGCAGTGCCGGCAATTCGGCGCGGCCGGATATCAATTGGCGATGGAGCGCTATACGTGGCCGGCGGTCGGTGCGCGGATGCGTTCCGAGATCTTGCGGTACCTTGGCGGCACGGTTAGCCCATGACGGATCAAGGTCGCGGCCTGCTGCGTCGGCGGTACGCCGGCCCTCTCGGGGTCGCAGGCGTGCTGCTGCTGATCCTGGGGGCTGTGGAGGTTCGTAGGATAGCCGTGAAACCCTCTTGGCATGCGCATGTTGCCTGTGCAGCCCCGGGCGATGGGGAGCGGCGCCTTCAGCAAGCTTTTCTTTCAAACGCACCGGCCGATCAGCGTTACGCCGAACTGTTCGCGTATTTTGCGCACGGCTTCATTAAGCATCGCAGCGCCGGCTTGGGACGCGTGCAATATTGCGGCGCTGGAAGTGTCAACAGCTATGCGCTCAATGGTCTGGAGGGCTTTGCGCGGACCGGACCCTTGCTGGCGGCGTGGTTGTATTCGGGCCGGGAGAGAGTCATTCGCGACTCAGCTGACGGACGCAGCATCGATCTCGTCGCTGTTTTGAAGGCAGGCATATTGAGCGGCGCCGATCGCCGCTCCCTCGATTATTGGGGGCCTGTCGCGGACTACGACCAACGCATCGTAGAAGCGGCAGATATCGCGAGGATCTTATGGCTGACCCGAACCAGCGTCTGGGATACATTCACTGCAGACGAAAAACTCATGGTCGGGCAGTGGCTGCTGCCGGCAACCCGGGCGACGACGCCGCAAGATAATTGGCTCTTGTTTCCGATCATCGTTGATCTCGTAGTGGCGAATCTGGGGGGTTCCGGGCGCGATTCGGACCTGATTGCACGGGCACATCGAGACTTCGAGCGATACAAGGCGTTCTATCTGGAAAGCGGCTGGTTCCTCGACGGATCGAACAGGATCGACTTTTACAACGCGTGGGGCATAACCTACGATTTGTTCTGGATGACGCAAATCGATCCGGAATTCGATGCCGATTTTATCCGTGGCGCCATTGGCCAAAGCGCAGGGATCACGCAGCATCTGATCAGTCCGCACGGCATTCCCATCATGGGGCGAAGCATCTGCTACCGGACGGCGGTGCCGGTGCCAATACTGGCGGCCGAATTTATCGACGGGGCGGACGAGGCGCCGGGGCGCGCGCGACATGCGCTCGACCTAGTGTGGAAATATTTCGTCGCCCATGAGGTGCTGCTCGATGGTGCATTGACGCAGGGCTATTTCGCGCCCGATCTTCGTTTTCTCGATAATTATTCCGGCGGTGGCAGCTGCCAATGGGGGCTGCGGTCGCTGGTGCTGGCATTTATGCACGCTGCCGGCGACCATTTTTGGTTCGACCGCCCGGCGGCGCTGCCGGTCGAAGTGGCGGACTATCGAATCGAGTATCCCAAGATCGGCTGGAGAGTGACGGGGCAGGTGCAAAGCGGCGAAATAACCGTCGAGGTACTTAGGAATACCGGTGCGATCCGGCGGCCGACGCCATACACGCGGTCCGATGAGATTCTTGAAACGCTTCTGCGCAAGCCCTTTCGCCCCGACAACCATGCGGTCAAATACGACTCACCGGTCTATTCGTCCGCCGATCCGTTTCCATTGCGGCACTAGTCCTCAGGTTGAATCGCGATATGTTAATGCACGCCTCGATGGCAGTGCAGACGATCAATACGGCCTGTATCGTAGCAATACGTACTTTCAGCGCGCTTGGGGAAGCCGATGAGTGAGCCTGTTAGCCGGATGTCGCGCCTACCGTTACTCCGAGCTGTTGCGGCAGTTGTTTATGCAGGAGTCATGCTCGCCGCTTGCGGTGGAAGTGGCCATGATGCGTCATCGACCACGCCGCCGGTGGTAACACCGCCTCCGGCCTCACCGACTCTGACCTTCACTGCATCTCCCACGAGCGTAGCGAGCGGCGCCGGCGCGACTCTGACTTGGAGCACGACGAACGCGACGTCGTGTACGGCTTCCACGGGTTGGAGCGGCGCCAAGGCGACCAGCAGTACGGAGTCAACCGCCGCGCTGAGCGCAACTACGACCTACACCTTGACTTGCGCGGGGGTGAGCGGCACGACCGATGCCACCGCGTCGGCAACGGTCACGGTGACACCGCCACCGCCGGCGTCGCCAACCCTGACTTTCACCGCGTTGCCCACCAGCGTGGCGACAGGCAGCGGTGCCATGTTGAATTGGAGCGCGACGAACGCGACGTCGTGTACCGCTTCTGTGGGTTGGAACGGTACCAAAGCGACGAGCGGTTCAGTCTCGACCGGCGCGCTGGGCGCGACCACGAGCTACACGCTGTCTTGCGCGGGAGCAAGCGGTACGACTGCCGCCACCGCGACGGCAACGGTCACGGTGACGCAGCCACCGCCACCACCGGCGTCGCTGACCCTGACCTTCACGGCGTTGCCCGTCAGCGTGGTGAGCGGCGGCAGTGCGATGTTGAATTGGAGCACGACGAATGCGACGTCGTGTACCGCTTCTGTGGGTTGGAACGGCACTAAAGCGGCGAGCGGTTCAGTCTCAACCGGCGCGCTGGGCACGACCACGAGCTACACGCTGACTTGCGCGGGGGCGAGTGGCACGACGCCCGCCATGGCGACGGCCACGGTCACGGTGACGCAGCCACCGCCGGCGTCGCCGACCTTGAACTTCACGGTGTCCCCCGCGAGCGTGGTGAGCGGCGGCAGTGCAACCTTTAGCTGGAGCACGACGAATGCGATCAGCTGTACCGCTTCTGGGAGTTGGAGCGGCACCAAGGCGACGAGCGGCACGGCATCGACCGGCGCGTTGAATGCAGCGGCGAGCTATACGCTCACTTGCACCGGGGCGAGTGGCACGACTCCCGCCAACAATACAGTCACCGTGAGCATTACCAACACGGCCGCATTCCTCGTGACGCCGAGAATTGCCCCGCTGACGTTGTCGCAGTCGCAACAGTTCACTGCCGCAGTGCCTGGCGGTGGCGCTGTGAGCTGGAGCGTAGACGCCATCCCCGGTGGAAATACGACGGTGGGGACGGTCAGCGCAACCGGCTTGTATGCTCCGCCCGCAATGCCGGGATTGCACAGCATCCTCGCCACCAGCGTCGCCGACGCGACGAAGGCCGGTACGGCGACGGCTGCGGTGACCGACCTCGCGGGCGTTTACACCTATCACAACGATCTGGCGCGCACCGGTGGGAATCTTCAAGAATATGCACTGTCGCCGGCCACTGTGAGCAGCGGCAATTTTGGCAAACGATGGTCCTGCCCTGTGGATGGCGAGATCTATGCTCAGCCCCTGTACTTGGCCAACCTGCCAATCGGCGGCGGCGTACACAATGTCGTATTTTTGGTGACTCAGCATGACACTGCCTATGCCTTCGACGCCGACGACCCAAGTTGCGTGACGTACTGGAAGGAGACACTGGTGATCGGCACCACCGTGGTTCCGATTACCTATAACGACCTAGGAGGTTGCAACGACATTACCGAGTTCGGCATCACCGGGACACCCGTGATCGATCCGACGGGCCAGACCTTGTACTTCGTTGCTGCCACCAAAGAGCACGGCACTTTTCACCAACGGCTGCATGCTTTGAACGTCCAAACGGGAGATGAGCGGAGCGGGTCGCCGGTCGACATTCAAGCCACTGTGCCGGGCAGCGGCGCAGGCGGCAGCAGGGTTACCTTCGGCGCGCTGTTGGAAAATCAACGGCCGGGCCTCGCATTTTATAATGGGGGCGTGTTTATCGCATGGTCCGGGCACTGCGATAAAGCACCCTATTGGGGTTGGCAGATGCGCTACGACGCCACCACGCTGGCTCAGACTGCTGTGTACAACGTGGCGCCGAACGGGGTCGCAGGCGGCATCTGGATGTCGGCCGCGGCGCCGGCAGTGGACTCAGCTGGCGGCATGTTTCTCACCACCGGCAATGGAACATTCGACAATACAGCGAGCGCATTGCCCCCGGTCTCGCCGCAAAACGATCTCTCCATGAGCTTCATCAATTTCAATCCGGCGACTCTCGCGGTCCAAGATTTCTACACGCCGTCGAAGGAATCGATGTGGAGCGGCAGCGATCTCGACATTTCGGCGTCGGGCGTGACGGTGTTGCCGGACGGGATTGGGCCGAGCGGACACCCGAACTTGTTGGTCGGGTCCGACAAGCAGGGACATCTGTGGCTGATCGATCGCGCCAACATGAGCGGTTTCAATGTGGGTGCAGATAATGTCGTGCAATATTTGATATTGCCCGGCACCACCGGCACCACTTCGTGCAAAGTGAATTGCATCTTTAGTACATTTGCCTATTACAACCAGACGGTTTACGCCGTGCTCGTGAAGGGACATGTGATGGCGCTGCCGCTGACGGCTGGACTATTCAACGAGATAACCCAGGTTGCGGTGCCGTCGACCATGAGCACCCAGTCATACGGGTACCCGGCCGCAACGCCGTCCATATCCGCATCGCCGCTCGGTGCAGGCGTCATCTGGGTGCTTGACAACAATAATTTTGCGAACCAGGGGGACACCGGAACCACGCCTGCCGGGCCGGCGATACTGCGTGCGTATGATGCGAGCAATTTAGCAACGATTTTGTACGACAGTTCGACCCTCGCCGCCGACACGGCGGGCAACGCAGTCAAGTTCACGCTGCCCGTGGTCGCCAACGGCCATGTGTATCTCGGCAACAGCAATCAGTTGACCGTTTACGGGCTGGCACCCTGATTAGCGCGGCCGAGTGGATCTGCCTGCGATACAGTCTATCCGGACCCAGGTACGACGCGAATGGTTGATGTAGTCGACAAAAGCTCCATCACCGATGATGAGGAACAACGCGCCGGCCGATCGACGACCGGCCGCGTGCGGGTGCTCACGGCGATTGCCGTCATGTTGGCCGTGCTGCTGCCGCCGGCGCTCATTCGGCCCAGCGCGCAAGGGAAGCTGTCCTTCGACGGCCAATTGCTCAGCGAGCTCGACGCAGTCAGTCCCGCCTATGTGTTCATCGGCAACTCAATGCTCACCAGCCGCATCGATGAGCACGTGCTGGCCGCCCGTCTGGGGGAGCACTGTTGCTTCCTGCTCTCGACCGGCGGCGCGGAGAGCGCCTGGACGCATCAGGCCCTGAAGAATGTCGTCCTCGCGGCGCGGCAACGGCCGAAAGTCGTTTTCATATTCTTCAGAGATGCATTCCTGACACAGCCCACGTATCGAGCCACGGACCGTTACTGGTGGCGGATCGAGCATCTCTCGCATGACAACGAGCCCGAGCTGAACCGCGCGATGACCCTGAGCCGCACCTGGCAGGAACAATTGGAATTCCGATTAGGCGAAATCTATCCGATGCAGAAAGTTCGCGACCAGGCCAGTTTGGCTCTGTCGTGGATCGCGAGCGAAGTGGTCACTCCGGGGAGAGTCCGCTATGGACAATCGGCCGGAGCGACCTACGACAGGCTCTTCGACCTCGACAAATTGCGCAGCGTCGAGGCGGACGACACCGCGTTCGGGGATCAGGGCATGGCGGAGTTCGATTTCGATGCACGGATCGATCCGTCCCTGCTGCCTTCGATGATTCGCTTGGCTAAGCAGGGCGGTGTGAAGTTGGTGTTCGTCCGGGTGCAGCGACGGCCCACGGCGTCGGGCCCGCCGGCGCAAAGCCCCGAGCTGCGGTCATACATTGCCAAACTGCGGGCCTATTTCGCCGCAAACGGCGTTCAGTACTACGATTTCACCGGCGACCCCGAATTAACGCTCGACCATTATTTGGACGGTGATCATATTCGTCCGCAATGGAAGGCGGAATCGACCCAATTGTTCCTGACACGGTTGCAGGCCGTGTTCCAATGATTTTCCAGAGCCTGGACTTCATCGTATTTCTGCTGATTGTCGTCAGCGTCCATTGGCTGCTGCCGCCGCGCTTTCGCAGCCTTTTTCTGCTTGCCGGCAGCTACGTATTCTACGGCTATGTGCACCCCTGGTTTCTTTTCCTGCTCTGGTTCGTGACCATCGCGGTCTACGGTTGCGCACTCGGCATCGAACGATTGCCGACCTACCGCAAGGCATTTCTATCGATGGGTCTTGCGGCCTGTCTCGGCATGCTGGGCGTGTTCAAGTATTTTCATTTCTTTGCGGAAAATTTCGTGCTCGCCTTGCGTGCGCTTGGGCTAGATGTCTCCGATCCGGTTTTTCAAATAGTGCTGCCGGTCGGTATCTCGTTCTTCGCCTTCCAGGGCATGAGCTACGTGATCGATGTTTACCGCGGCCAGGTGCAGGCGCGAACCAATTTCGTCAGCGTGGCGCTTTTCAAGGCTTTCTTTCCGCAACTCGTGGCGGGGCCCATTGAAAGAGCGACTCACTTGCTGCCGCAACTGGAGAAAAATCGCGAGTTACGGATGGATCTATTGGTGGAGGGGTTTCTGCTGCTCATTTGGGGTTTCTTCAAGAAATTGGTGATTGCGGACAACGTCTCGATCATTGCCAACAAAGTGTTTGCGCTCGAACACCCGAGCTTCCCCTTGCTGTGGGCCGGGGTATTGGCGTTTTGCATCCAGATTTTTGCAGATTTCTCCGCCTATACGGATATCGCTCGAGGCAGCGCAAAAATGCTCGGCATCAATCTGGTGGAGAATTTTCGACATCCGTATGCGGCCTCGTCGCCTACGGATTTCTGGCGTCGATGGCATATTTCATTGTCGAGTTGGTTTCGCGATTACGTCTACATTCCGCTCGGCGGAAATCGCAAGGGACGGCTGTTCGAGGCGCGAAACGTCATGATTACTTTTCTGCTGAGCGGATTGTGGCATGGCGCGAATTGGAACTACGTCCTGTGGGGCGGGTACTGGGGTCTGCTGATCATCGTGTCGCGGAACTTAGGTGGTGTAGTGCCTGCGCAGATGTGGAGTCGGCGCTGGGTCGGGGCTCTGCAAGTATTCTTCATGTTCATGCTGACCAACATAGGCTGGCTGTTGTTCAGAGAAACGGACTTTCACTACCTTCGCAACGAATTGATGCTGCGGCCTTGGGATGCCACAGCGCAAAACTGGCAAGCGGCAGCGTATTTCGTTTGCTTGGTGGGTATTTACTCCGTGCCTCTGGTCATTCATTGGTTTGCGGATGGCCGCACTGGTGTCAACGCCGCACTGCCGCATGCGGCTGCAAAATCGTTGCTGTTGCGAACGGCGACGGCGACCGGTTTGTTTCTCGCCATACTCGTGCTGCGCACTGCAAATTCAGGCGATTTCATCTACTTCAAATTCTAAGAAAGCCGCAAATAAGACGGCAATTCCGCTGATATTGTTCACCTCGCGCATTTCCACATACATGCGCAAATTTCTCAGGAATCTTATTCGATGCGAGTGAGGGAAACTCGCAATTGTCGTCGTGCGACGACATCTTGCCGATCATGTGTAGTGAGCGTTAACTAGCCACACATAGGGGCAAACTCGTCGCGAGGCGAGGGCGCAAAGCTTCCGGTCTGCAGGCGGCAGATAGCGGAGTTGCCGGTGGTGGTGTTAGCACCGTCACCGTGAACTACCGATATTGTGTCCGCTGCCTGCAACCCGTGTGACTCATCAACTCAGGGAACAGGTGGACATGGCAATAACGGTTAATCGCTTTACTGCGTTTGTATTGGTGGCCGCCCTCGGCGCTACGCTGAGTGGCTGCAACGGCTTTGGCAGCAGTTCCGGAGCCGCGCAAAATTCCGGCGGCGGCCAGTCGGTGGGGAATACCACTGCACTGACGATTTCGGGTACGCCGCCGGCTTCGATCCAAGTCGGTAGCAAGTATTTTTTCCAACCGACGACCACCGCCGCTTCCGGTGCCGCGTTGATTTTTTCGATCACGGGCAAACCAGCCTGGGTCTTGTTCGACACTGCCACCGGCACGCTCACCGGCAGTCCGACGGCGGCTGACGTCGGCCACGAAACCCAGATTCAGATCAAGGTTAGCGATGGAACCGCGAACGTGGGGCTCGCTGCGTTTGTGATTGCGGTTAAGCCCGCGTCGACTTCCGCTGTATTGACGATTTCCGGCACCGCTTCGGATTCGATTCTCGTGGGTTCGCGTTACAGTTTCCAGCCCACGGTCACCGATGTGCCTGGCGCGAGTTTTACGTTCGCCATTGCAAACCAACCCTCCTGGGCGGCCTTCGATGCGGCCACGGGCCGACTCACAGGCACGCCCTCGGCATCCAATATCGGCGTCTATGATCATGTTGAGATCAGTGTCAGCGACGGGCAAGGCCACGCCGCTCTGAATCCGTTTTCAATCGCAGTCACGACGGGAGGCACACAATCCCTGACGCTGTATTGGACGGCGCCGTCGGTCAATGCCGACGGTTCGGGTCTGACAGACCTAGCGGGTTACCACATTTATTACGGCAAAAGTTCCTCCCAGTTGAGCACGGTGATCTCTGTCGAGGGCGCGGGCATTACCAGCCAAGTTCTCAACAAGCTGCCGCAAGGCACTTGGTATTTTGCGGTGACTGCGTTTAATTCCGATAAGATCGAAAGCAAATTCTCAGCGGTTTTGTCGTTGACTATATGATTCACGGCGCAGGATAGCGCCGGCCTACGCGGCCGTTACTGCGTATCCAAGCGGATTTCCGGCCAGTCATTTATCCTGCGCGCAGGGAGATGGCTGATCAGGGGGTCCGATTGGTGCCGGCATCGCTACGAACAGAGAAGTCGCTGCAACGCCTGTTCGCGTCGTTGCTGCTGTTGCGTCTTCTGTATCCATTCTTCGATTCGCCCCTGGAGCATCTTTTCTCGGACCCGCAGCGGCATTGGGAGAACGGCGCGCGGCTCCTGCGCCCGAGCATTTTGGGAAGCATCGATCCGTTTCTGTACCAAGTGTGGATTTACCTGCTGCGGTTCGCCGCGCATGGTTCGGCACCCGCCGTGGCGCTTGGCAGCGGTCTTTTATGTGCGGCAATGCCCTACGGTTGGTATCGGGCGCTGCGCGAGTTGCTGACGCAGGAGCGCGCGCTAGTGGCGGCCTGCGTCATCGCAGTGATCCCCGAATCGGTCGGTATTTACGCGTACTTCATGAACGAGACGCTGTTGCTGTCGCTGTTGGGTTTCTGCTTCTGGACCACACTGTGTGCCCATCGCAAGGGGACGCTGGCTGCCTTCGTTCTGACGGCGGCGCTATGGTCCTGTGCGGTATTCACCCGCACCATCGCCTTGCCTATGGCGGCCGCCTGCCTGGCTTGGCTCTGGGCCACCCAGGCGCAGAAAATTTCAAAATCTCTCGCTGCCGGTGCAATCGTGCTGCTGTTGGCCATCCCGGCCGGACTGCATTCGCAAGCCAAATTGGGTTTCTTTGCACCCTTGGGCAACCTGTATTTCAACGAAATCTACAGCGCCAGCGGCCAGCGCGAGATCGAAGTGAATTACGGCGCAGAGGGCGCTTATCATTTCGGCTGTCCAAGTTTCTACAATCCCACGTTTTATCCCTTCTCCGATTGGAGTACGGGCAGGCGGGGCATCGCATCCATCGCAATCGATCTTACGCAAGGCCGGGCCGGATGGCTGGCTGAGAAGCAGCGGATGGCGAGCGAACGCACATTTCCCGGCTGGAGGCAGCGAGGGGAAGATGTGCTGTATCTTCTTTTCGGACAAAGTTGGCCAAATTCCGATCGATCGAGCGTTGTCGGGTGGCTGACCCTGTGGACACGCTGGGTGTGGGCGCCATTGATTGCGGTCGTGGCCGTGGCGTTGTTCAAGCATCGCTACCGCGGCCAAGAGATGATTTTGCCTATTTGTGGGCTGGGAACCCTTGTTCTGTTGGCACTGCAAAGCGAAGGGGTGATGGAGGCACGGTTCCGTGAGCCGATTGATGCCATTCTGGTGTGTTCGGCGTTACTCGTGATGAGCGGCGGGCGATCTAATAAGCGGCGAGGGGCAGATCATGGTGTCTAGGGAGTTTCAGGAGACCGCGGCCCGCCGGCCGCAATCGGCAACGAACTTTGCTCTAAGTGTCGTTGCGATGGCCGTCGGTCTGGGACTCGTCTGGTTAATTGCTCCCTGGCACCAGCCGGACATGGGCCGAGCATTTCAATACCTGCCGCTCATTCCTTGTCTAGGAGTTATTTTGGTCATCGCGGGCGCCGAGCTGATGCTGCCGCGGTTACGCGCCGCACGGCCCGGTGGACTCACCCAACGCACGTTGCGGCCGCTCGATCTTCGGCGTGTTTGCGTGCGCCTCTGGGGGTTTGCCGCAACGCTAGGGTTGATCGCATTCGTCTATTGGTTGCTGCCCGAATACCACGGCGACTTCTACGGTCCCTACTGGCTTTTTCTGCGCACCCTCGCACCTTTCGCTGTATTGGTGCCGCTGTATTTTCTGTGGGCGGATCCGCGCACCGGCGAATCGCGCGACGAATACTATGTGTTCGGGTCTCTGTTGCTAGGGCGCACAACAGCCTCCGAATGGCCGCTCATCGGACGTCACCTGCTGGGGTGGACCGTGAAGGCCTTCTTTCTACCCCTGATGACGGTGTACTTGGACAGCGAACTGAGGTCTCTGTACGGCGCGTGGGGAGCAGCGGAGCCCGCGACCATGCCCGCGTATCAACTTTTCTACCATTTATCCTACGCGATCGACTTGTTGTATTGCGTCGTCGGCTATACCGCGACTACCCGGCTTTTCGATTCGCACATCCGCAGCGTCGAGCCGACCGTCGCCGGTTGGCTCGTGGCGCTGATTTGCTACCAGCCGTTTTATTCCGTGATTGGCCGATTTTATTTGCAGTACGACCAAGGCACGTTTTGGGACAACTGGCTGCAAGCGTGGCCCACCCTGCGCGCATTTTGGGCGGCAGCCATCATCGTTCTGGCACTCACCTATGCGCTATGCACCGTGTCCTTTGGGCTGCGATTTTCGAACTTGACGCATCGAGGGATCATCACCAGCGGCCCGTACCGCTTCACCAAGCATCCCGCCTATCTAGCTAAGAATTTGAGCTGGTGGCTCATCTCCGTGCCCTTTGCCGGTGGCATGGGTTGGAACACGATGCTGCGCGACTGCTGTTTGTTGGCGCTGCTGAACGGGATTTATTACCTGCGTGCGCGTACCGAGGAGAGGCACTTAAGCCGTGATCCAGCCTATGTGGCGTATGCTCTCTGGATGAACGAGCACGGACTATTGCGGCGATTGATTCCGCTGCTGCCATTCCTGCGCTATCGGGCTCCTACGGGGGCCGGGACCGGCGCAGAGGAATCAGCGCCGGTCCCGCAAAGACCGTCCAATTAGGGCGCGAAACTACTATTCACCGCGCTGACGATGGGGTTTCTCGTCGGCGCCGCTGCGCCCACTAATTGGATGATGGTGGTGCCACCGTCGGCAATCCAGACATTGCCGGCGCCGTCGATGGCGACGGAATAGGCGCCGCTGATGACGCCTGATCCGAATCCGTCGTACGGCGAAAGATTGGCGGTGCCGTCGGCGCTCAGTTCCGTCACGCTCGACGTCATCGCCGTGGTGCCCTCGTTGGCGATCCATTTATGACCTGCCCCGTCGATCGCAATGCCCTTGGGGTGCGAGGGCGTTGCAATAGCGGCATTGTTCGGGAATGGATTGCCCGAAACGCCCGAAAAGCCGGTTGTCGCTGGATAGACGCCGGTGGAGTATTGCCACACGCCGTGATCGTGCTGATCGGCGATCCAGAGATTTCCCGAGGCGTCCGCCGCAATGGAATAGAAGGTCGCACCAGGGAAGCCCGGCGGATGAAGGATGGCCCCCTGTGTTCCGCTGGAGTTGATCCGCGCGAGAAATTGAGTCGAACTGCTGCCGACCACCCAAACATTGCCCAAAGCATCGGCTGTGATGCCGTTGCAAGGGCAGTTGTCGGCGGCGAAACCACTCGACGGCAGATTCAGTCGAGTACCCGTCGGCCCCAATTCATAGACCGTGGCATTCGTTTTGCCACTGGCAAACCAGGCATTGCCCGAGGAATCAATGGCAACTCCCGCGGTGCCGTCGGGACCCGTGGAGCCGGTGCTGAAGCCTCCGGCAGGAGAAACCGGCGCGCCCAAAGAATTCAGTACCGCGATTTTGGTACTGCTGCCCCCCACCCAGACATTACCGGACCCATCAATGGCCAGATTGGTGAGGTCCGTGTGATCGTAGCTGGAGATGCCGCCACCGTTCCAACCGTGGTCCAAGGGAGAGAGAATATTGAAGCTGGCATCGAATTCGATCACGGCCAAAGACGCGATTGCAGGAAGGGGCGGGGGCGTGGGGTCCGCGCTCAGTACCCAGATGTGACCCGAGCCATCGATGGCCATGGGGCCGTAATTCGTCAGAGGATAAATCAGCGGCAGCGTCCAGTCGTTGGGCGAGGCGGCGAGTACGGGGGTAAACGGTTTGCCCGTGGTCGTGCCCACATCGAAGATGCCCTGCATGGCGATGGTGCCTGCATTTTGCGTGACGGCGAGCGCCGCGCTCAAGGTGTCGGCTGCCTGGAGCGGGGCACCGGTCGTGGTGCAAGTCTGCCCCGTGCCCGCGTAAGCGGCGCCTGGTGTTGCGCAGGAGAACAATTCTGCACAAGGGCCTGCAGTGGTCGAAGCGTCGCAGCCGGCCAATGCGTTGGCCAGGGTGTCGAGTGTTTGTTGAACCAGCGGCTTGTTAGTCTCCGGTCCGGTGCTTTCGAATGCGCCGGTGCTGGTAACCGTGAGATTGCTCAAGGTGGTGAACGCTTGGCCAAGCCCCTGCGATTTCCCTTGGAATTTCACGGCACCCATGGCCGGCGATGCAAAGCCGCTCAACGCATAGGCGGTGGCCGCGGTGGTGAACTCATTTACGACGATGCTTGCCGGCAAGGCGCTGCAGGCGCCGAGGCCCGACGCCAGCTGGATGTGTGAATTCGCAGCGCCGCTGCCGACGTGACCCCCCGTGGCAATCACGTACATCAAGGTCCCTGCAGTGGGGCAGGTGAAGACAAGGCCGAAGTGTCCCGTGGCATCCGTTGTTGCGCTCGCGCCGACTTGCGCGGCAGCAATGCCGCTCGACCACAAACTGACCGTGGCACCGACGATGGCTTGAGTGCCGGTAACTACTGTACCGGTCATGTTGGGCGTTACCACGCCGCCGCTCGATGAGGAGGAGCCACCGGAGGAAGACGAGCTACTGCTTGAAGACGAACTGCCGCCGCTGCTGGAAGATGAGGAGCTACTAGAAGATGAGCTTCCGGAAGAGGAACTGCTGGACGAGGAGGTTCCACCGGACGACGAACTACCTGAAGAGGAGCTGCTCGATGAACTCGAACCTCCTGACGAAGAGGAGCTACCGATCGGATTGGGCGAGCCGCCGCCGCCGCCACCACCGCCGCATGCGGCAAGTGTCAGTGCTGTGGCAACAGTCAGTGATTTATAAAAAGTTCCGAGTGCTTTTGAGTACAAGTTGCGAACTCCCCTTAGTCGTTGACCGGGAGGTTACCGCAGCGCCGGAACTGGATCACACGAAAACAGATCGTCAGCGCCTCTGTACTGCTGATTCGCATAGCGCCCCACATTTTCAAATGCAGTAAGTTAAATGCAGAGACGCGGTTGTTGGCTCGGCGCAACGGTGAACGACGATGAGGGCCGCAGATTTTTTTCAGCCGTACGCGATCCGTGAATCATTTTTTCGGAGAGACCGCGAAGGTCACGCGGACTCTTACATCTGGCTCTGGCGTATCGCGTGTGCCATTCTACAATCCGACTGCTGCCCAGAGCAGGATACATTTTCCGGATTGTCATCTTGAACTTACGTAGCTTTTCGGAACGTCGACGCCGCCTTGCCGCTACGTTGGCCTCAATCGCGCTGGGTCTTATGCTGCTGGCAGCGCCGCCTACCATGGCGGAAGCGCCGGCTTTCAATAAGCAAGTGGCCCCGATTTTGTACAATCACTGTGTGGGCTGTCATCGCGCAGGTGAAGTAGCGGCGGGGGTGCCGCTCGTTTCATACGAGGCCGCGAAGTCCTGGGCCGCGTCGATCAAAGTTCAAGTCTTGAAGCGCACGATGCCGCCATGGCCGGCAGATTCGGCGCACAGCGTTAAGTTCAGCAATGACGCCCGACTCAGCCAGCAGGACATCGATACGCTGGTTGCGTGGGTCGACGCGGGCGGCCCCAAAGGAAACGATTCCGACCTGCCGCCGATGCCGGATTTTTCTCAAGGATGGCAGCATCCGCGGGGACGCGCGCCAGATGTCGTGGTTTCTTTGCCGGAGTATTCGGTGGCGGCGTCGGGCGAAGTCCCTTATATCCAAGTACGGGTCGTGGTTCCGCTTGCACGGGACCGATGGATTACGGCCTTGCAGGTGCGTCCTGGCAACAGTGCGCTGGTACACCACATGGCGATCACCGAGGTCGCGATGGCCGACGCTCTGAGGCCTGAGGATCTCGAAACCCTCGATAGGGTCGCCCAACAGCTGGGCATGGCGAGCGGTGCATTCGCGACGGCTCGGCCGGCTGTCATTGATCCCGAAAATCCTGCTAGTTTCGACATGCTCGGCGTGTACACGCCAGGCACGACATTCGAAACCTATGGGGATGGCAATGCCAAGCTGCTGAAGGGCGGCAAGAATCTGTACATCAATTTCAATGTTCATTACACGGCGACAGGCAAGCAGGAGAAGGATCGCTCGCAGCTCGCTTTTTGGTTTCAGCCGCAACCGCCGCAACATCAGCTGTACCGGGTCCCTGCCCCCGGAAAAACCATCATCGCCAACGGCCGGCAATTACTCACCGACGAGCCCGGGACGAAGGCTGAGGGCACCGACGTGGCGATCCCGCCGATTTCGCCGTATGCCGATAACTATGAGTTGATAGGAATTACGGCATACACCAAACCGGTGACGATCTACCAATTCCAACCGCATGCGCATTTGCGAGGCAAATACTTCAGATACGATGTGGTGTATCCCGACGGCCGCGAACTGACCGTACTGACCGTGCCGCAGTACGACTTCCACTGGCAACTGGCCTACGACTTGGAAACTCCCCTTAAGCTGCCGGCCGGCAGCAAGCTGGTCGTTACCGCGCGCTACGACAATTCCCTGAAGAACAAGGATCTAACCGAGATGAGCGCCAAAGATCCTGCACGTAAATGCGGACCCGAAAAACAGGCGTACTTTCGCAACGAGAATCAGAGTTGGGATGAAATGTTCACGCCCCTCATCCAGTATTCAATTGACAGTGATGATCCGGTCCAGGCAATGCCGGCCGCAGGCCAGATGCAGTCGCGAACCACGAAGGCGCTGCAAATCGTGAAGGTCGTCGGCTGTGCTGCGCGGGACCCCTCCGGAAGGTGGACGCTGGCTCAGGCCGGTGACCCCGGCGTCACGCAGACGCAGTCGACGTCATTGACTGAACTCGAGGCGGCCAAGGACGAACCGTTCGGCAAACAAGAGTACCAGTTGCTCGGCGCAGGCCCTTTCAATCTCGAGATCCACGCTGGACAGAAGCTGGCGGTTAAAGGTGTTCTAATCGGCGACGCGCGCCTCAGAGGTATTAATGTCACCTCTCTGCAAACGGTTGGCGCATTACGATCGGCGCTCTGCGAATGACGTGCATTGGTCTGTCGCGACCGCCCTCGGCTCGCTTGATCACGACTCTGGCCTGCCAAGCGCTGCTGCTAGCGAGCGCATCACTGGCAGCCGGCGCGGCGCCAAATTCCGTGACGGTAGTTCACGCGTGGTCACGAACAACTGCCCCTGGTACGTCGGTGGGCGTCGCCTATTTTGAAATCATCAACTCGGGTGCGGCGGATCAGTTAGAGGCCATTGAGACTCCGAGCGCGCGGCGAGTGGAATTGCACTCGACGACCACGGTGGACGGCATCGTGCAAATGCGCCCGACACGCAGGGTGGACGTCCCCCGCGGGGGACGTATCCTGTTCAGTCCCGGCGGATTGCATGCCATGCTGATCGACTTGAAACAGCCGCTCAAGGAGGGGCAGCGTGTTCCTTTAACGCTGGTGTTCAAGGGCTCACAGCGAGTGCATGTGGAGGCGATCGTGCAGAGGCTCGGTGCGCAAACGCCGACCGCAGGCACCATTCTCCCACCGACGGAGTACCGATTGCCGACTTGGCCGCGACGAGCCACTACCCCGGAGTTCCAGCTCATGGATTTTGAAGGCCGGCCGCGCGTGCTGGCCGACTATCGCGGTCGTATCGTCGTGGTCTTTTTCGGCTTCGTACGATGTCCGGACGCGTGCCCGGCCGAACTGTTTAAGCTCGCCCTGGTCATGAAGAAGCTCGGGCCCAGCGCCAAGCGCGTTCAGGTGCTCTTCATCACACTCGATCCGGAACGCGACACGCCGAGCGTCTTGAAGGACTATGTCGGCGCGTTCGACCCACGGTTTGTCGGCCTCACGGGGACGCCGGCCCAAATCGACCGGGCTGCGGCTAGTTTCTTCGTGCAGTATGCGCGGGTCGCTGTCGGGAGCGACTACACGATCGATCACTCGACCGCTACCTTTGTATTGGATGGCAGCGGCCGCCTTCGTCTGGTCGGGGCGCTGAATTCGAGCGTCGATGACTTCACCCACGATGTCATCGCGCTGGCCACGGAATAGCAACGCGGCACATATAGCAAGGTCTTGGTGGCGTCCGGCGAGCGGCAAATAATGCAATGGATATGTCGCATTTTGCGGATAATGCGTTAAACATACTATATCTTGCGTGGAAGTATGGCGTAGACCCGCAAAATACAGTCTTGCAAGGAACGGAGCGCGTGGATGGAAACCGGTAGTCGCCCTTTTGGCACACTCGCTGCGATGCTGCTGAGCATTGCCAGCATTTCCCTTCGTGCTCAGGTCAACGTGACCACGTATCACAATGACAATGTCCGTACCGGGCAGTTCACGCAGGAATCCATCCTTACCCCGTCGAACGTCAACAGCAGCCAATTCGGCAAGCTGTTCACCACTGCCGTCGATGGCTGGGTGTATGCACAGCCACTGTATCTGTCGAATGTCGCGATCGACGGTGGCACCCACAACGTCATGTACGTCGCCACTGAACATGACTCTTTGTATGCCATCGACGCCGACACGGGCGCGATTTACTGGCGAGTCAGCCTGATCGCTCCCGGTGGATCGACGATTGGCAGCATAGCCGACCTGAATTGCGGTGACTTAACCCCTGAAATCGGCATCACCGGAACTCCGGTAATCGATATAAACACCGGCACGATCTACGTTGTCGCCTCGTCGAAAGTCGGCAGCGGCTACTATCAATATCTCCACGCCCTCGACATCTCCACCGCGGTTGAGAAATTTGGCGCACCGATCAATATCCAGGCAACCGCCACAGGAAAGGCCGCGGACGGCGACGGCACAACGCTGACCTTCAGTACGCTCCACGAGAGTCAGCGCGCCGGCCTGTTGCTCGAGAATGGGCACGTCGTAATCGGCTGGGCGTCGCACTGCGATCAGTCTCCCTGGCACGGTTGGGTAATGTCTTACAATGCCACGACGCTGGCGCAGGAAGCGGTGTACAACACCTCTCCCAATGGCTATGGCAACGGCGTTTGGTTGAGCAACAGCGGCATGGCGGCCGATGCCAGCGGCAATATTTATTTTGCCACCGGCAATGGGTCTTGGAACGGCACAACCGATCTTGGCGACAGTCTCGTCAAGCTGGGTCCACCGAGCGGCGGGAAATTCCCGCTGGCCGATTACTTCACACCTTATAACCAGGCCTCTTTGGCCAATAACGACCAAGATGTCGCGTCCACGGGCCCGGTGCTGCTGCCGCCACTGACCAACGGGAAGCAGTTGATCGCGCTGCAGGCCAAGGAAGGCAAGATCTACCTGCTCGACAGCAGCAATCTAGGGAAGTTTTGCCCCAATCAAACGCCCGCCTGTAGTGGTGCCGATTCGCAGATTGTGCAGGAGATACCGCATGCGACGGTGGGCATCTGGGGAGCGCCGGCGTACTGGAACGGCTACGTGTACTGGGGCGCCGCCAATAAGGATACTGGGGTGGCGGATCACATTACCGCCTTCTCCTTCAATAACAACAATAGCGGCTTGCTATCTACGACGGCAACCTCGAAGTCCGCAGCGACCTTTGGTTTTTCCGCGCCGCAACCCTCGATCTCAGCCAACGGTACGGCGAACGGAATACTGTGGGGAGTGGATGACAGCCGCTCATATACCCAATGTAACGGTAACGTCAATTGCCAGATCTTGTACGCGTACGACGCAACTAATTTGGCGACTATGTTGTACAACAGCAACCAAGCCGCGAATAACCGCGATGTTCCCGGTGGAGCGGTCAAGTGGACGACGCCGATTATCGCCAACGGCAAGGTCTACATCGGCAGCCAGTATGCGGTGTCAGGTTTTGGTCTCTTGAGCGCTACACCCAAGACTGCAACACCGAACTTCAGCCCGGCGCCCGGGACTTACACGGCGGCGCAATCGGTCACGCTGGCCGACAGCACGAGCGGCGCGGTTATTTACTACACCACCGATGGCAGCACGCCGACGTCCAATTCAACGAAGTACAGCGCAGCACTGCCGATTGCAGCAACCAAGACGATCAAGGCGGTCGCAAGCGCCGGCAACTATCTGCTTAGCGCGGTGGCGAGCGGCACCTACACGATCAGCACACCGCAGGCGGCGGCGCCTGCATTTAGTCCGGCGGCCGGAACTTACACGTCGACCCAATCCGTAAAACTGACGGACAGCACGGCGGGTGCGACGATTTATTACACGGTGAACGGCACAACCCCGACGACCTCGTCGGCGGTGTACAGCGCCCCCATCACGGTTGCGGCGACGACGACGATCAAGGCGCTCGCGACCGCCACCGGCTATACCAACAGTGCTGTAGCCAGCGGCACATTCACCATGGCGTCGGCCAACAACGCACCGGTCAATGTCGCGCTGTCGAGCGCGGCGAACGTTTACGCGATAGCAAACGACGGTACAGGACCTGCCGGCGGTGGCATGGATGGCTTCGGTAGCGCGTACTCCGCAACCCTGCTCGGTTCATCGGTTACTTGGTCGGGGGTTACTTTTGCAATGGGCGGCGCCGCAACCTTGGATGCGGCGTCGGGTGGCACTATTGCCGTGCCGGCGAATAATTACTCAACGATGTACCTCTTGGCCACCGCGGTCCACGGCAACGCGGCGAGTCAAAAATTCGTCGTAACCTATACCGACGACACCACCAGCACTTTCACGCAAAACCTGAGTGATTGGCACACGCCGCAGAGCTTTGCCGGCGAATCGACGGCCGTGACGATGCCTTATAGAGTTCTGGCGAACGGTACGCTCGACAACAGAACTTTCTATCTGTACGGCTATTCTTTCACGATCAATAGTGCCAAAACGGTCCAAAGCCTTACGCTGCCGAACAATCGCGACGTCATTACGCTGGCGATCGACTTCGTACCGTCCGCACCGACCACGTTGGATCCGACCATCAGCCCTGTACCCGGGACATACACGGCGGCGCAATCGGTCACGCTGGCCGACGGCACGAGCGGCGCGGCTATTTACTACACCACCGATGGCCGCACGCCGACGACCGGTTCCACGAAGTACAGCGCAGCACTGCCGATTGCTGTCACCACGACGATCAAAGCGCTCGCCGCGGCCAGCGGCTATGCGAACAGCGCAGTCACGAGCGGGGCCTACACGATCACGCTGCCCACGGTTGCGGCGCCGGCGTTGAGTCCGGCGGCGGGGTCATACGCGGCCACGCAATCGGTAACGATCACGGACAGCACGGCAGGTGCGACGATTCACTACACCGTCAACGGCACGACGCCAACGACCTCGTCGGCGGTGTACAACGCCCCCATCACGATTGCGGCGACGACGACGATCAAGGCGCTCGCGACCGCCACCGGCTATACCAACAGTGCCGTGGCCAGCGGCACGTTCACGATTGCGTCCGCCAATAACGTACCGGTCAATGTCGCGCTATCGAGCGCGGCGAACGTCTACGCGATAGCAAACGACGGCACAATACCTGCCGGCGGCGGCATGGATAGCTTCGGTAGCGCATACTCCGCAACCCTGCTCGGTTCATCGGTTACTTGGTCGGGTGTTACTTTTGCAATGGGCGGTGCCGCAACTTTGGATGCGGCGTCGGGTGGCACCATCGTCGTGCCCGCGAATAACTATTCGACGATGTACCTGTTGGCCACGGCGGTCAACGGCAACGCGGCGAGTCAAAAATTCGTCGTGACCTATACCGACGGCACCACCAGCACTTTCACGCAAAGCCTGAGTGATTGGCACACGCCGCAGAGCTTTGCCGGCGAATCGGTGGCCGTGACGATGCCCTATAGAGTTCTTGCGAAAGGTACGCGTGACAACAGAGCTTTCTATCTGTACGGCTATTCTTTCGCGATCGATAGCGCCAGGACAGTCCAAAGCCTCACGCTGCCGAACAATCGCAACATCGTTACGCTGGCGATCGACTTCCTACCGTCTGCAGCCACCGCCACGGCACCGACCTTCAGCCCGGCACCCGGGACTTACACGGCGGCCCTGTCGGTCACGCTGGCCGATAGCATGAGCGGCGCAATTATTTACTACACCACCGATGGCAGCACGCCGACGACCGGTTCCACGAAGTACAGCGCCGCACTGCCGATTGCTGCGACCACGACGATCAAGGCGCTCGCAGCGGCCAGCGGCTATGCGAACAGCGCCGTCTCAAGCGGCACCTTCATGATCACGCCGCTCAAGGTCGCGACCCCGGTGCTGAGCCCGGTGCCGGGGATCTACACTGCGACCCAATCCGTACTACTGACGGATGGCACGGCGAGTGCGACGATTTACTACACCATCGACGGCACGACGCCGACGACTTCGTCGGCGGTGTACACCGCGCCCATCACGGTCGCGGCGACGATGACGATCAAGGCGCTCGCCACTGCCGCCGGCTGTACGAACAGCACCGTCGCTGGCGGGACATACAGCATCACTTTGCCAGGGTCGACAGCGAGCGTCGCCTTTGGCACAGCGGGGAACGTCTATGGTGTAGCCAATGACGGCTCGCCCGTGCTGCATTGGGGCATCGATGGTAGTGGGCACGCGTACTCTGCGGCCCTACTCGGCTCCTCCGCTACTTGGGCGGGCATCTCGTTTTCGTTCGGTGCCGCGGGGATCGCCGACGCCGCCAGCGATACGACTTTGGCTTTGCCTGCCAGTAGTTTCTCCAAACTCTACATGCTGGCCACTGGTGTCAACGGCAATCAGGTCAACCAGGTTTTTGTGGTGACCTATACCGACGGCACCATCAGCACAATTACGCAGAGCCTTAGTGATTGGCGCACGCCGCAGAATTTCATAGGGGAAACCCAGGCGCTGAGCTATGCCTATCGACTCAACCCGGATGGGTCTACTGACAACCGCACGTTCTATCTATATGGCTACACGCTTGCGATCGATAACACCAAGACGCTCAAGAGCATCACGCTGCCGAGCACGAATAGTGTGGTGCTGCTGGCTCTGACCTTGGGGTCATAGGCGCGTCGCTGGACTTCGCCAATCGCGCGGCAGGCGTAGTTATTTCTGATTTCTGCAACGAATTGAGTGAAGGAGCTGCTTATATTTAAATGGTGGGCGGTACAGGGATTGAACCTGTGACCCCTGCCGTGTGAAAGCAGTGCTCTACCGCTGAGCTAACCGCCCATAAATCAGCGCGGAAGTATGACATCCGCCACCGGCTAAGACAACGGCATGCAATTCAGGCGCTTGCCTGCGCGTATTTTGGCGCCTCTGCTAAACTCTGCCCCCCTCAATTTCCCCAGACCAGGTCAATGACTGTCCGCACTCGATTTGCCCCCAGTCCCACCGGCTTTTTGCACATTGGCGGACTGCGGACCGCGTTGTTTTGCTGGTTGTATGCCCGACGTCACGCCGGTCACATGGTATTGCGGATCGAGGATACCGATCTGGAGCGCTCCACCCCCGAGGCCATCCAGCAAATTTTGGATGGTCTGGAATGGGCCGGCCTCGATCACGATGAGGGTCCTTTCTTTCAGACCAAGCGTTTCGATCGCTACCGGGATGTGATCGCTGAATTGATTGAAACGGGCCATGCCTATCGCTGTTACTGCAGCAAGGAAGAGCTCGAACAGCTGCGCGCCCAACAGACTGCACGCGGCGAGAAGCCGCGTTACGACGGGCGGTGGCGCGAGCGCACCGATTCGCTGCCGGGCGTAGCCCCCGTCGTGCGCTTCAAGAATCCATTGAGCGGCGAAGTAGTCGTCGATGACGTCGTTCATGGCCGCGTAGTGTTTCAAAACAGTGAGCTGGATGACCTGATCATTGCGCGTTCAGACGGCACTCCGACGTACAATTTTTGCGTCGTCGTGGACGACATGGACATGGAAATTACCCATGTGATTCGCGGTGATGATCATTTGAACAACACGCCGCGACAATTGAACATGTTGCTGGCGCTCGGGAAAAAGCCGCCCGTTTATGCCCATTTGCCCATGATATTGGGCCCGGACGGTGCCAAGCTTTCCAAGCGCCATGGCGCGGTCAGTGTGTTGCAGTACCGCGACGAGGGATTCCTGCCAGAGGCGGTGCTCAATTACCTGGTTCGATTGGGCTGGTCGCACGGTGACCAGGAGTACTTCTCGATCGAAGAAATGGTGCGTCTTTTTGACATCGCAGATGTCAATAAATCCGCTTCGGCATTCGACGTTGGCAAACTCGCCTGGCTCAATCAGCAGCACATGATGCGTGCCCCTGCGTCCCGCCTCGTTCCGGTGCTGCGCTGGCATTTGGAGCATGAAGGGATTCAGGCGACAAGTGACGATCAGCTCGAGCAGATAGTGGTGTCGCAGCGTGAGCGCGCAAAGACGCTACTGGAAATGGCCGTCAATAGCCGGTTCTTTTTCATAGCGCCGACGTCCTACGATGAGAAGGCGGTGCGTAAGCATGTCACGGCCGATGTATGGGCCTGGGTGGGCGAGGTATCGAAGGAACTGAGTCAATTGGCTGATTGGTCGGCGCCCGCGATTCACGCACTCATTAGCGGCTTTGCCGCGGCGAAAGGGGCGTCCCTCGGAAAGCTGGCGCAGCCCATTCGCCTCGCGGTGTGCGGCGGCACGGTTTCACCGCCCATCGACGCCACACTGGCGATTTTGGGAAAAGACGAGGCATTGGCCCGGTTGGCCAAGGCGCTGGCTGCCTGGAGCGCGTAGCTCGTTCATTTTCTTGACGAAGTGGCGCCTCTCAGGTAACGTCCGGCGCCTCCATGTGGGGCCATAGCTCAGCTGGGAGAGCGCTTGCATGGCATGCAAGAGGTCGGCGGTTCGATCCCGCCTGGCTCCACCAGTTTTTGATGACAACGAGAGACAGTTTTTTCAGGCCTGCGTCCCCATCGTCTAGAGGCCTAGGACACATCCCTTTCACGGATGCGACCGGGGTTCGAATCCCCGTGGGGACGCCACTTCCTGCGTGTCTGTCAGAAGAGCGTCGTAAAGCTCTGTAAATGCAAGATATTTCAGGGGCTCTAAAATTCCGCCTAATGCTACGGGCGGAAATCCATAAGTTTGATATCGCTATATTCGGCGGCTCTGTCATCACTTCTTGAGCAACATATCTAATTTGTGGAGCTGCAGCATGAGCGATGCGGTCGACTCCCCTGATTGGCGCAGTTGGTCATATTTGTTATTATTTGACCAACTGAGTGCCGGAGTAGTGGCATGCTGGTAAACATATATCAGGCCAAGAGCCAGCTCTCGGCCTTGTTGGAAAGGGCTCAAGCCGGCGAAGAAATTGTGATTGCTCGCGCTGGCAAGCCAGTAGCCCGGCTTACGCCGATAGTCGCGACCGCCGACTCGCGCAGCGGCGTTCGATTCGGAGGAGTCAAGCCTGCTAAGCTTAAATTATCGGCCGATTTCCATGCCCCGCTCACGGACGACGATCTTATAGACCTTTGAAGCTGCTGCTCGACACGCATTGCCTGATTTGGGTGCTTACTGACGCACCGCAGTTAGATGCCGCCTCTCGCTCGGTCATTGCGAATGCCGAGGGTGTATGGTTTTCCGAAGCGTCAATTTGGGAACTGGGGCTCAAATGGCGCAAGGGTAAGATCGCTATCCAACCACGGCGCCTTGCCGACCAGGCATTCGCCAACGGCCTTCGCCCATTGCCAATTCAAATGGAACCGTTGCTCGTCTCGTGCGAATTGCGTCAAAGTCATGGCGATCCGTTCGATCGGCTTCTTTACGCGCAAGCGCGCCATGCAGGATACCGGCTCCTCAGCATCGACCGCACGCTTGCTACGTTCGGCGCCGTGGTTATTAGGCCGAAATAATCAACCTGCAGGGGTGAACTGCTGAAACTTTCCAGAAGTTGGTTCGAAGTTTCTCCCCTTAGGGACGCCACGCCCTGAGCTTTTTCAGGCTTGTAGCCGCTCGTTAGTCCGCCAATCCCATGACGAACGCCAAAGCAATATTGAGTTGCGCGACGTCTTTATCGTCCAGGCGGCCGACTTGCCGTCCGATTCTCTCACGCCGAATCGTGACAGGTTTGTCGGCCATCACTTGCGATCTCACTCGCAAGCCGTTTTTCTCAGTCGGTTCGATGGTCACCCGAAAATCTGGTGCATCGCTGCAGTCGGAGGTCATCTGGCAGACCACCACAGAAGCATGCTCGGCCGGAAAGGCGTCCGTCTGCACGATCACGGCAGGTCGTGGCTTGCCGTAGTCGCCGGATGCTGCAACTGTCACCACGTCGCCGCGCTTCATCGGCCGTCAAATTCGGAAACCGACTCGATCCACGCTAGTGCCTCCGACTCGCGCGATCGATCCAAGCCTGCCACCTCCCTCGCGAGGCGTCGGCGGACGGCCTTCGAGCGCGCGTCGGGGACGATCAAGCGTAATTCGCGTAGGCCTCTCGCTCTGCGCCGCTCGCGCATGGCCTTCATTCGCTCGGACGCTAATGCCATGGGCAGTCTCCCTGTAACGCGTGACAGTGTAACGCGTTACGCTCTGTGAAGCAACTATAGCGGATGGGATAGTGATGCAGATGTTGCCCTGATGTTGCACGAACGTGGCGACGATGGGATGACTTTGATGATGTTGGCTGAATTAGCCTACTACGCGTATCTTGATACTGGGATCATGGTTCAACCGGTGCCCATCGCCATCGAAGATTGGCTAAATCCAGCTGCATTTCCGAGGCCGGGGTTTCTAAGGAACGTCGCCCGCGAAGGCATCGTTCTGTGACGAAGGCGCCATTCGAACGTGCCTTGGTGCGAAAAGGCAAAAGGGCTCTGACAGTTGCCAGGCTCGCTTTGAACGCCGGCGCCAACGATAGCGCCGTTAGTAGAACCCATTATGCAATGTTCGATGTTGCGCAGGCCGCACTCTTGGCGGACATTCTAGGAATTAAGTGGGATTGCCTAGATTTTTTCTCACGTTGACGGTGAGCGCGGCATCCGCCTAGGATGGCTTCCTATGTCAGATGTTGTGCGCGCGAATAATATCGTCCAGCTGGATGCGGCGCAGTTCAGGTACGACCAGCCCTCGCTGCTGTCTCACCAGCTTGCCGGTCACCCCCTCTTCACGCTCGAGAAACTCTTGGTGCTGGCGAAGCGGTTACCGAAGAACCAGGTCCGGTTCTATTACGCCACCGACGTTAAGGCCTACTCCGCGCTGGAGGGAGTAGCCGAGCGCCACAAGGGCGACCTCTCGCTGGACGAGGCGATCAGCCGCATCGCCGAGAAGAAGTCCTATGTCTTCCTGCAGAACCTGGAGACCGACCCGGAATACAACGAGGTGATCCAGGGCGTGCTGGGAGTGATCGAGCCACAGACGAACAAGCAGGACCCGGGGATGTACGGCCGCTGCGGCTGGGTGTTCCTGTCATCGCCGGGCGCGGAGACGCCGTACCATCGCGATCACGAGAAGACCTTCCTCTTTCAGATCCGCGGCGCCAAGTCGTTGAGCGTCTTCGATCCGGAGGATCCCTCGGTGGTCTCGGCCAGCGAGAACGAGACCTTCCACAGCGCGTACACGCTGCGCGAGACGGTCTACCGGCCCGAGATCGAGCCGAAGGCGAAGGTCTTCACCATCTCGCCGGGCATGGGCCTGTACATGCCTTTCTCAGCGCCACATTGGGTGAAGAACCACGACGAGGTGTCCATCTCCTTCAGCGTCACCTGCAACACCCGCTCGTCGCAGCGCATCGAGTATGTGCACCGTACCAACAAGGTGCTGCGCAGGGCAGGGCTCAATCCCAACGGCGCGGGCCTCTCGCCCGCGGTTGATCGGCTGAAATACCTGGCGATGCGATCGTGGCTCAACCTGCGGGGCAAGTCGGTCAGTTGATGCGTGCGGCCTGTTTCCTGCTCGCTGGCGCGAGCGTCGCCGCCCTCGCCGCGGGGGGGATCGGCTACCGCGCTTACCGTGCTGAAGCCGACGCCGATGGCTCGCGTGCGCCCGCGCCGCCGCCGCCATCGCCTTCGATTCGCGTGATCGCGATCGGCAGCATGGCCGCCTGGTATGTGCCTTCGCGCAACGGCGCCGCCATCATCTACGTCCACGGTTGGGGTGCCTCGCGCGATCAAGCGTGGCCCGAGGCGAGCGACGCAGTCGCCAACGGATTTGGCGCGCTGCTCATAGACCTGCCTACGCTGGACGGCCGGCGCGGAGTTGACTGGGCGCCGCTGGCCGTGGGCGCGGTGGAGGCAGGCGTCGAGTTTCTCGCCGCGCAACCGGGCGTCTTGCACCTGGGCGGGCAGGCCTTCTCCAGCGGCTGCGGTGTCCTGCTCCAGGCCGCGGCCAGAGACCCGCGCCTCGCGGCCATCGCCCTCTTGTCGCCCTATGCGAGCGCCCGCGAGCACCTGGACTACGAATATCGGCGCTGGGGACCCATCGCGCAGTGGCCAGCCCGGGTCGGCGCCCGTCGCGCCGGCTATCGGGTGGAAGAACTCGACTCGCGCCAGGCGGCCGCGATGCTCGCGGGGCGGCCACTCTTGGTGATCGCGGGCACGGAAGACCAAGTCATCCCCTTCGCTATGAGCAAGGCGCTCTTCGACGCAGCCTTTGAGCCCAAGCAGCTCTGGCCGGTGCCGGGCGCCGGCCACGGCGAATTCGGCCGTGTCCTCAAGGAGCGCTACGTGGCAGGCCTGCGCGACTTCTTCGACCGCTCGCTGCTGCCGCGCTAGGGCTTTTTGGCGATGCTCCCGCGCGTCGACTTCCAGGCGCGCAGCACTTGGCCCTTGAGCGAGTCCCGCAGGGGGGAACTGCCCACCGGCTTGGGCGAGATCCCCAGCTGCCGGAGCTTGTGGTTGGCGGCAAATGCCTGCCCCTCGCGCAGCGCCTGCGGCGTGACGAAGGTGCAGCTGAAGGTCACCGACACCTCCGGCCCGTTGGTCACCCAGTGCGGTGCGGTGAACGGCATGTACACGCCCTCGCCGCTGTTGGCGTGAAAAACGCGCGCCTGGGGTTGGAACTCCTCGCGGTACTTCGTCTCCTTGAGGGTGTAGGTCGCGTGGAACGACTCCAACTCGCTCTCGCTGACCACGCTGCGGTCGCGCGGATCCCAGACGTTGATGATCTTCGACCCGCGAATCTGGAGCAGGAAGTTCTGCTCGTGATCCATGTGGTACGGCGTCACAGCGCCGGGCGAGGAGAGAAACACCCATCCGGCCCGCAAGAGGAGCGGACCCGATCCGGAGGGGAGCTGCGACTGCACGCAGTCCAGCACCTCGTCGACCAGCGGCTTGTATTCGGGGTCGGACTCGATGTGGGAGAAGTAGACCCACGACCCCGCGTGTTCGAGGTCCTCGATGGTCTGGTCCATGGTCAGGCCGTTGGGGTGTTCCTTGGCGGCGTGCTCGAACGAGTCGGTGGCGGCAAGCTTTCCTGAGTGGTAGCGGACCGTCTGCAGCCGATTGGCCAGCGCGCGCAGCTTCGGTAGCGCCAAGAGCGGGTGGCCCGCGAGTTCGTGGTGGATGCCGGTGATGTCGTCAAGGTCGAACGGAGCGTCGCCCAGTTGCAGCAAAGGAGGCATGGCGGCAGGTTACCGCCAAGCGGGCCAGGGTGCAAAGCTCAGCGCTGGCAGCCAGCTTGGCGGCCGCCAGTGCGTCATTCTGGTAAATCTGGAACGGTTGTCTGGGTTCTAGCCGGCCTGCCTGGAGTACGCTCTTGTCGGCGCTGCTCGAGATGCGCATCGGTGCGGTGCAGACGGCCGAACATGCTCGCTCGCTGGCCCCACCCCGCCTAATTTCGGTGCGCGGCGGCCCGCAGGCGAGGCCGGAACTGGATTGCCGGACCGCACGGTGGGCTGGAGAACGATGTAGAATCAAGTGGTTGCTGCCGATTTTGAAACTCCTCCTGATATATTTCGTAGGGCTTGGGGGGGCCGTGTTAGCCGAAAGATTCCGATAAACTGGTTCGCCATGCCCACCCAAACCTTGCCGCGTCTCCCCGAGCTGTTCGAGCGACAGGTCGACCGCACTCCGGACGCCGTGGCGGCGTCGTACGCCGAGGCTAGGATCACTTACGCCGATCTGGACGCCCGATCCAACCGTCTGGCGCGTTACCTACGCGCTCGCGGCATCGGTCCCGACGTCCTCGTGGGCGTCGCCATCGATCGATCGATCGAGATGACAGTGGCCGTGCTCGCCGTGCTCAAGGCGGGCGGGGCCTACGCACCTCTCGACCCGTCCTACCCGAGCTCCCGGCTGGCGTTCATGCTGCAGGACACCCAAGCCCCCGTGCTCCTCACGACCTCGCGCCTCGCCGCGGATTTTCCGGGTGGCGGCGCGGAAGTCGTCTGTGTGGACGCGCGCTCCGCCGAAATCCTCAAGGAGTCGGCTGAACGACTGGTAGACACGGCGACGTCTTTACATCTTGCCTACGTCATCTACACCTCGGGCTCGACGGGTACGCCGAAGGGCGTGGCGATGCCGCGGGGCTGTCTCGCCAATCTCATTGTCTGGCAGCTCGCGAACTCGGGCGTGGGTGCCGGGCAGAGGACTCTTCAGTTCGCGCCGCTTAGCTTCGACGTGCATTTCCAGGAAATGTTCGCGACGTGGGCCGCGGGTGGCGAACTCGTCCTCGTCGACGACACTCTGCGGCTCGACGCCGGGAAACTGCTCCGCTTGCTTCACGAACGGCGCGTGGCGCGGATCTTCTTGCCCTTCGTCGCGCTGCAGAACCTAGCGGACGTGGCGATTGCCGAGCAGCTCGTTCCCGGAAGCCTTCGTGAAGTCATCACGGCCGGTGAACAGCTGCTCGTCACCCAGTCGCTCGCCCGATTCTTCGAGCAACTTCCGTCTTGCACGCTGCACAATCACTACGGCCCGTCCGAGACGCATGTGGTCACGGCGTACACGCTCGAGGGCGCTCCGAGCACCTGGCCGTCACTCCCTCCGATAGGCAAGGCAATCGATGGCGCTGCCGTCCACCTGCTCGACGACGCCATGCGGCCCGTCCAAACCGGCGAGGAGGGTGAGATATACCTGGGTGGGGTCTCGGTGGCACGCGGTTATTTGTATCGCCCCGACCTGACAACGGCGCGGTTCGTCCCGGATCCGTTTTCGGGCGATCCCGCGGCGCGGCTCTATCGGACCGGGGATCTTGCGCGAACACGTGCAGACGGCAATGTCGAGTTTCTCGGGCGGCTCGACCACCAAGTGAAGGTGCGAGGCTACCGGATCGAGCTCGGCGAAATCGAGGCGGCCCTCGGCGCACACCCGCTGGTGCGCCAGGCAGTCGTTGTCGCGCGCGAGGACGATCCGGGCGACAAGCGGCTCGTTGCTTACGTGATTCCGTTCGGCTCCGATGCCGGCCTCACGAACGAGCTGCGGCGGCACCTGGGCGGCGCGGTTCCGGAGTACATGCTTCCTTCGGTCTTCGTCGTCGTCCGGGATTTCCCCCGAACGCCGACCGGCAAGGTCGACCGTCGGGCTTTACCCCGGCCGGAAGGCAAGCGGCCGGAGCTTGAGACTAGTTACATCGCGCCGCGGACGGAACTCGAGGAGGTCTTGTGCGCGCTTTGGGCGCGGCTCATCAAGATTGATCGCGTCGGCGTCTTCGACAACTTCTTCGACCTCGGCGGCAGCTCGCTCCTTGCTCTGCAAGCCATTGCCCGTCTGCGCCAGGAGAAGCTGATCCAGCTCCCGGTAGTGCAGCTGTTCGCTCACCCCACCGTGAGCGAGCTTGCTTCGTACCTCGAGGGGGGAGGCAAGAGCCGCCGTCTCGCGGCAGCGGCGACTCGCCTGCGTCGAGTGGCATCGGGTACGGATGGGGAGGGCGACGCCGTCGCCATCGTGGGGATGGCCGGGCGGTTTCCGGGAGCGCGAACCATCGGCGAGCTGTGGGACGTGCTTAAGGGGGGGATCGACACCACGACGTCTTTTGCCGACGGCGATCTCGATCTTCTCGTTTCGGACGCCGAGCGCGCCGACCCGACCTATGTGCGGAGGCGGGGCGTGCTCGCGGACGCCGATCGGTTCGACGCGGCCTTCTTCGGCATGAGCCCTAAGGAGGCCGAGGTCATGGATCCTCAGCAGCGTGTGGGCCTCGAGGTCGCCTGGGAGGCGCTCGAGAGCGCAGGTTACGCGCCCGAGACCACTTCCGGAGCCGTCGGCGTGTTCGCCGGAATTCACAACAACTCGTATTTCGTCACGACTGTGCAGCCTCGTCCCGACGTGATCGAGCGGGTAGGCGCCTTCACCACGATGGCCGCCAACGAGAAGGACTACGTCGCGACGCGTATCGCTTACAAGTTGAACCTTACGGGACCCGCACTCAGCATTCACACCGCATGCTCGACGTCACTCGTCGCCATCGCCACGGCAGTGCGCAGCCTCATTGCCGGCGACTGCGACATGGCGCTCGCCGGAGGCGCGTCAGTCACCGTGCCTCAGAAGAGCGGCCATCTCTACCAAGAGGGCGGGATGCTCTCGGACGACGGTCACACCCGCTCGTTCGACGCAGGCGCCCGAGGAACGACGTTCAGCGACGGCGCGGCGATGGTCGTGCTGAAGCGGCTCTCGGACGCGCGCGCCGACCACGACACCGTCCTCGCCGTCATCCGGGGAGCTGCTCTGAACAACGACGGCGCGAGCAAAGTGAGCTTCACGGCGCCGAGCGTCGAAGGTCAGGCGACAGTCATCGCGGCCGCGCAGGCGCTGGCCGGCGTCGACCCTCGTTCGATCTCGTACGTGGAAGCGCACGGGACGGCCACGCCGCTCGGCGATCCCATCGAGGTAGAGGCGCTCACTTTGGCCTTCCGGGAAAAGACCGAAGACACCGGATTTTGCGGCATCGGGTCCATCAAGAGCAACTTCGGGCACCTCACTGCCGCGGCGGGCGTGGCGGGCCTCGTCAAGATCGTCCTCGCCCTCGAGCACGAGCTCATCCCCCCGACGGTTCACTTTCGGGAACCGAGTCCCAGCATCGATTTTTCGAAGAGCCCGTTTTACGTTGTCGCGAGAGCGACACCATGGCCACGCAGCGCGGCGCCACGCCGAGCCGGTGTCAGCTCGTTCGGCGTCGGGGGCACGAACGCACACGTCATCGTTGAGGAGGCCCCCGTTCAGCCTGCTTCTTCCCCGTCCCGCCCGAGACAGCTCCTCCTGCTCTCGGCGCGCACGGAGAGCGCGCTCGAAGCGGCCACCGCCAACCTCGGCGTGTTCCTGCGCGAACATCCCGACGTGAGCCTTGCGGACGTGGCGTACACGCTGCACGCAGGCCGTCGCGCATTCTCGCACCGAAGGTACGTCGTCGCGTCCGACGCCCGCGACGCGTCCGCCACTCTTGCGAGCCTCGATCCCCGTCGGTCCGCCAAGAGAGCAACCGAAAGGCGGGATCCGCCGGTCGTGTTCCTGTTCCCGGGCCAAGGGGCGCAATACGTGGGCATGGGCGCGAATCTCTACCGGGACGAGCCGGCATTCCGCGTGATCGTTGATCAGTGCGCGGACATTCTCTTGCCTCACCTCGGGTGCGATCTGCGTACGGTGCTCTACCCGTCGGAGCCGAGGAGCGAAGAGGCGGCGGCGACGCTCCGCCGCACCGAGTTCACGCAGGCTGCCCTCTTCACGCTGGAATATGCCCTCGCGAGCCTCTGGATGAGCTGGGGCGTACGTCCGAGTCTCATGGTGGGCCACAGCATCGGCGAATTCGTGTGCGCCGTGCTGTCCGGCGTGATGCGGCTCGAGGACGCTCTTTCTCTCGTAGCGGCCCGAGGGCGGCTCATGCAGGCGTTGCCCGCGGGAACGATGCTCTCCGTCAGACTTCCCGCGGCGACGATCGAGCCGCGCCTCTCGGGCGATCTCGCCATCGCGTCGAGCAACGGGCCGACTCTCTGTGTCGTTGCGGGGCCAACCGACGCCGTCGATCGTCTTCAAGGAGAGCTCGAAGCCGAAGGCGTCGTCTGCAAGTCGCTCCACACGTCGCACGCGTTCCATTCGCCCATGATGGAGCCGGCGGTGGAGCCTTTTTTCCTGCTCGCTCGGTCGATGCCCCTGTCCCCGCCGAGGATTCCCTTCATCTCCACGGTGACGGCCCTTCCGATCACTGCCGAGCTTGCCACCGATCCCATGTACTGGGCCCGGCATCTCCGGCAGACGGTTCGCTTCGCCGAGGCGGTGGCCGAGGCCTGGAAAGAGCCCGGGCGTGTGTTGCTCGAGGTGGGCCCCCGCACGACGCTTGCCGTACTCGCCCGCCAGCAAATCACGGACAAGGCGCGTCAGGTGGCCGTGTCGTCACTCGCAGATACCGCTGAGGACGACGCCGAGTGGACCGCGCTCTTGGCGGCAATAGGGCAGCTCTGGCTCGCGGGCGTCGCCATCGACGCGCGACAGTTATACCAGCACGAGGTACGACGGCGCATCCGGCTGCCCACCTATCCGTTCGAGCGGCAGCGTCACTGGCTAGATCCTCTCCCCGCACGCGCTTGCGGCCCCGCGCATTCGGCCGCTCCTGATACCACCGGACACGCGCGGACTCACACGGACAAGGCGAAAAGTATGCAGACCTCGACAGGTTCCGCGAGTGCGACTCGCAAGGCAGGCATCATTGGGAAGCTCAAGGTGCTTCTAGAGGAAGCATCAGGAGTTGATTTCGCCGACGCGGACCCGAGCATGACCTTCCTGGAGCTCGGACTCGACTCGCTCTTTCTCACCCAGATCTCAATGTCCTTGAAGAAGCAGCTGGGCGTCACCATCGGATTCCGCCAGTTGCTGGAGGATCTCGGCAATCTCGATCGCCTCGCCGCTCACTTGATTCAGGTGCTGCCCGCGGAGCCCGAGCCGGCCGTGGTCCCCGCGGCGCTTGCGCTGCTCGTTCGTGGTAGCGCGGGCGCGGCAGACCCGGGAACCATCCAGCACGTCGTGGAAACACAGCTGCGCTTGATGCAGCAGCAGCTCGAACTTCTCAACGGGACAGCCGTCCCCTCGTCGGCAGAACACACCGGACCGCCGAGCGCCTCGCCGTACCTCGAGGGGGACGAACCCATTGGCGTCGTCAAGTACGACGCCAAGAAGGCGTTCGGAGCCATCGCTCGCATCCACACCGGCGGCGACGACGCGCTCTCCGCCGCTCAGCGGGACGCGCTTGCGGCGTTCTCGCGGCGCTACAACGAGAAGACGAAGGGGTCCAAGGCCTGGACCGAAGAGCACCGGCGCGTTTTGGCCGATCCGCGGGTCGTGAACGGGTTTCGTCCTGTCATCAAGGAACTCGTCTATCCCATCGTCGCGGTGCGCTCCGCGGGCTCGCGGATATGGGACATCGACGGCAACGAGTACATCGACGCTCTCAATGGCTTCGGCTCGAATTTCTTGGGGCACGCATCTCCGGTGGTCGCGCAGGCGCTCAAAGCGCAGATCGACGCGGGCTACGAGATCGGCCCGATGCAGCCGATCGTGGGCGATTGCGCGCGCCTGATCTGCGAAATGACGGGCAACGACCGAACCGCGTTCTGCAACACGGGGTCCGAAGCGGTCATGGGCGCGATGCGCATCGCCCGCACTGTCACCGGCCGCAGCCTCATCGCCCTCTTCAGCGGTTCGTATCACGGCATCTTCGACGAGGTCATCGTGCGCGGGACGAAGCGCCTCCGCTCCATCCCTGCGGCACCCGGCATTCTGCCGGAGAGCGTGGAGAACGTTCTGGTGCTCGACTACGGCACGCCTGAATCAATGGCGATCATCAAGGAGCGCGCGCACGAGCTAGCCGCGGTCATGGTGGAACCTGTACAGAGCCGTCGCCCGGATTTCCACCCCGTGGAGTTTTTACGCGAGCTTCGCGGCGTCACCGAGCAAGCCGAGTGCGCTTACATCTGGGATGAAGTCATCACCGGCTTTCGCATTCATCCGGGCGGCGCACAGGCGCACTTCGGTGTCCGGGCCGATCTCGTGACCTACGGCAAGGTTGTTGGCGGCGGCCTGCCGTTCGGCGTCATCTCGGGGAAGGCCGCGTGGATGGACGCCCTCGACGGCGGGGCCTGGCAGTTCGGGGACGACTCGGTGCCCACGGTCGGAGTCACCTACTTCGCCGGGACCTTTGTCCGGCATCCGCTCGCCATGATCGCGGCGAAAGCGACGCTCGAGCACATGAAGGCGCGCGGGCCGAGCCTTCAGCAAGAGATGAACGCGCGTACCGATCGCCTCGCGGCGACGATCAACGAACACCTCGAGAAGGTGGGCGCGCCCATCAAGATCAAGCACTTCGGGTCCTTGTGGAAGGCGTTCCACGTCGAGGAGCAGCCGATGCAGGATTTGCTCTTCTGCTTTCTCAGGCACAAAGGCATCCACATCTGGGACGGGTTTCCCTGCTTCCTGACGGAAGCTCACACGGATGCGGACGTCGACCGCATAATCGTCGCGTTTCGGGAGAGCGTGGACGAGA
Organism: Gammaproteobacteria bacterium; assembly: GCA_025358295.1. Taxonomy (GTDB): domain Bacteria; phylum Pseudomonadota; class Gammaproteobacteria; order Steroidobacterales; family Steroidobacteraceae; genus Bog-1198. The sequence goes on along the minus strand of JANYJY010000001.1, from coordinate 18,276 downwards.
TGCAGGAAGCCGGTTTCTTTCACGCAGCGCCGCGCAGGGCGGAAGTGCCTGCCGCGTTCGACGCGGGCAAGCCGCCGATCCCCGGTGCCCGTCTCGGTCGTGATCCCAGCGGCAATCCCGCCTGGTTCGTGCCGAATCCGGCCGAACAGGGAAAGTACATGAAGGTCGAGATTTCTTGAGCACGAGCGAGGTGAGTCGCGGGCACTTGCTTCGCGAAGTCGACTTCGACCCTTTTGCGGCTCCTGAGCTGGCTGCCACCGCTCCGTCCACGGAGGCGCAGCGAGAGATCTGGACCGCGGTGCAGATGGGGGACGACGCGTCCGCCGCGTTCAACGAGTCGGTCACGTTGACGCTCGAGGGTGACCTGGATCCGGCGGCGTTCGAGGCGGCCATCCAAGATCTCGTGATGCGCCATGAAGCACTCCGGACCACGTTCAGCTCGGACGGACTGACGCTGTGTGTCGCGGTGCGCCTCGCGGTGCCCGTGACTCGCACCGACCTCCGCGATCTCGACGCGCGCGAGCGTGAGGCCAAGATTCGCGGCATCCTCGCCTGGCAAGTCGAGGCGCCTTTCCGGCTCGAACAAGGTCCGCTCTTTCGCACCGAACTCGTCCGGCTGGGGGAGCACCGTCACCTGGCGACGTTCACCGCCCACCATATCGTCTGCGACGGATGGTCGATGGCCGTGTTGCTTCGCGACGTTTGCGTCCTCTATTCCGCGCGTCGTCGGGGGGTCGCTGCCGATCTTTCAGCCGCCACGCCGTTTAGCACGTACGCGCGGGACGACCGCGCTTTCGAGGCCAGCCCGGAATATGCGGCATCGGAGCGCTACTGGCTCAAGAAGCTCTCCGGTACCCTGCCCACGCTCGAGCTGCCGCTCGACGGCGCACGCCCACCGGCGAAAACCTACGCCTCGCTGCGCGAGGACTACGTCCTCGAGCCCGCGCTCGTCGAGCGCGTGAAGAAGGCCGGTGCGAAGGCGGGTGCGAGCTTCTTCACCACGATGCTCGGCGCCTTCTACGTGCTTGTCGCGCGTCTCTCCGGGGACGACGACGTCATCGTGGGCATCCCCGCGGCCGGGCAATCCGTGACCGGGCAGCCGGATCTTGTAGGCCACTGCGTGAACACCCTCCCGCTTCGCACGCAGGTGGACTCGACGCAGAAGTTCTCGGATTTCCTGCGCGAACTGCGCACGACGATGCTCGACGCGTACGATCACCAGCGCCTGACGTTCGGGAGCCTGATCAAGAGGCTCCAGATCTCGCGCGACCCGAGTCGGCTGCCGCTCGTCTCGGTGCTGTTTAACGTCGATCAGGCCGTCAGCGGGGACGAGCTCGCGTTCGAGGGCCTGAAGGCGTCCTATCAATCCAACCCGCGTTCCTTCGAGAATTTCGAGATCTTCATCAACGCGGCCGAGATGGACGGCCGCGTCGTGCTCGAGTGTCAGTTCAACACGGATCTATTCGCGCAAGACACCATCCGCCGCTGGCTCTCGGCGTACGAGGAGATTCTTCGCGGGCTCGTCGCGAACGACGCCTGCCCGCTCGGCGAGATCCCGATACTGCCCATTGCGGAGCGTGCCCGGCTCGTTTACGAATGGAACGCCACCTTCATGGACTTTCCGCGGGACATCGCGGTCCATCGCCTCTTCGAGGACCAGGCGAACCGAACCCCGGACGCGGTCGCCGTCGTGTGCGGCGACGAGCGCATCACGTTTGCAGAACTCGACGTCCGGGCCAATCGCCTCGCTCATCGCCTGAGGGCGATGGGAGTGAGAAGTGAGACTCTCGTCGGACTGTGCGTGGATCGCTCCATCGCGATGGTCGTGGGCCTCCTCGGCATTCTCAAGGCCGGCGGGGCCTACGTCCCGCTCGACCCGGCTTTCCCGCGAGATCGCCTCGAGTTCATGATGACGGACTCGCGGATGCCGGTCCTCGTGACCGAAGCGCGGCTCGCCGCGCAGCTGCCGTCCACGGAGGCCCGCGTGCTCTGCCTGGACACCGAAGCCGCGGCCCTCCTGAAAGAGAGCACGGCATCGCTTGGTCACGGTAGCGCGGACGACGCGACACCCGAGAATCTCGCGTACGTCATCTACACGTCCGGATCGACGGGCAAGCCCAAGGGCGTCGCTGTTCCCCACCGCGCCGTCGTGAACTTCGTTACATCGATGGCGCGGGAACCTGGCTTGCAACACGGCGACATGCTCCTCGCGGTGACGACGCTGTCGTTCGATATCGCGGTGCTCGAGCTCTTTCTACCCCTGTCGGTCGGTGCTCGGATCGTGCTGGCCACCCGCGAGATCGCCACCGACGGCGCGCTCCTCAGAGCCACCATCGAGCAGCAGGGCGTGAACGTCATGCAGGCGACTCCGGCGACCTGGCGCCTGCTGATCGGCGCGGGGTGGAAGGGTCACAATCATTTCAAGGCCCTTGCCGGAGGAGAAGCGCTGCCCCGGGACCTCGCCGGGGAGCTCACGCGTCGCGCGGGCAGCCTCTGGAACATGTACGGGCCGACCGAGACCACTGTCTGGTCCACCTGCCACCGAGTGACGGGCTCCGGCCGCATTCTGATTGGCAAGCCCATCGCCAATACGACGGTCTACATCCTCGACGAGCGGATGACGCCGGTGCCCATCGGCGTGCCCGGCGAGCTGCATGTCGGGGGCGACGGCGTGACCCGAGGGTATCTCAACCGGCCCGAGCTCACCGCAGAGCGCTTCGTGCACGATCCATTCTCCTCCACTCCGGGATCACGTCTCTACAAGACGGGAGATCTCGCGCGTTACCTCGCCGACGGCAGCATCGAGTATCTCCGGCGCAACGACAATCAGGTGAAGCTGCGGGGGTATCGCATCGAGCTGGGAGAAATCGAGGCAAGCCTTTCCATAGCGCCCGGTGTGAAACACGCGGCGGTCGCGCTGCGCCAGCTACTCCCGGGGGACGTGCGTCTCGTGGGCTATCTGGTCCCCGAGGGGGTCGAAGGTCCGAGCGACACGGAGCTCCGGGCGCATGTGCGCAAGCATCTGCCAGACTACATGGTGCCTCAGCATTTTGTCCGGCTCGGCGCGCTTCCTCTCACGCCCAACGGCAAGCTCGACCGGAAGGCGCTGCCGCTCCCGGAACTCGATCACGGTGCCGACGCACGTGAGCAGCGCGAGCCGCGGAGCCCTACCGAAGCCGCGATCGTCGACGTGTTCCAGCAGGTGCTGGGGGTTCGGCGGGTATCGATCGACGACAACTTCTTTGAGCTCGGAGGACACTCGCTGCTCGCGGCTCAAGCCTTTTCGCGGCTGCAGCAGAATCACGGCATCATCCTTCAGCTTCGCCGGATGTTCGAATCCCCCACCGCAGAGGGACTCGCTCGCTTGGTCGACGGCGAGGTGAAGGGGGCAGGTGCGGCCGATAAACCCGCCGGCATCCCGCGGCGCGCAGGGTCGGGTGCCGCGCCACTCTCGTTGATGCAGCAACGCATCTGGCTGCTCGAGCAGCTCTATCCGGGGCTCGCCGTCTACAACCTGCCATCCGCTTTTCGGCTCAAGGGGGAGCTCGACATCGACGCGCTCGAGCGGGCGGTGAACGAGATCGTCCGGCGGCACGAGGCCACGCGAACCACGTTTCACGCCGAAGCGGGGGAGCCCGTGCAGAAGATCCTGGCCGAGCTGCAGGTCTCGCTGCGGCCGCTCGTGGACCTCTCGCAGCGGCCCGCCGCCGAGCGTGAAGCTGAGCTTCTCGAGCGGCTCCGTGTCGAGGCTGCTGCTTCGTTCGACCTGGTTCGCGGCCCGCTTGTTCACGCATCGCTGTATCGCTTGGCAAAGGAAGAGCACGTGTTCTTCTGGATGCCGCACCACGCCATCTGGGACGGCTGGTCGTTCGACGTCTTCCTCGGCGAGATCGATGAGCTCTACGCTGCGTTCACCAAGGGGCTGCCGTCGCCTCTGCCGCCGCTGCCAATTCGGTATCAGGATTTCGCCGAATGGCACCGGAACTTCCTCGCCGGTGAGGAACTCGAGCGTCAGGCGAGATACTGGCAAGCGCAGCTCGGCGGGGAACTGCCGAACCTCGAGCTGCCCACCGACAAGCCGCGTCCGCCCGAGCTCAGCCACCGCGGCGCGACCGAGTCGTTCGTGCTCTCGAAGGCCGAGGTGGACGCGCTCACGGCGCTCGGTCGTCGTGCGGGCGCGACGCTCTACATGGTGCTCCTGGCTGCCTTCAAGGTGCTTCTCTACCGGCACACCGGTCAAGAAGACGTCCTCGTGGGCACCCCCATCCGGGGGCGAACTCAGCCCGAGACGGAGAATCTGCTCGGCTTCTTCGTCAACACGCTCGTTTTTCGCACGGATCTGTCGGGGGACCTAAGCTTCCTGGAGCTCCTCGAGCGCGTACGGAGCGTTGCCATCGAAGGTTACGGCCATCAGGAGATGCCGTTCGAGTTGCTCGTGCAACGCCTCGGCGTGCAGCGCGACTTGAGCCGGACGCCGGTCTTCCAGGCGTTCTTCACGTTTCAGGACGTCTCGAACCGCGCGCTGCACGTGGGCGATCTCACCTATTCACAAGTTCACGTTCACGCTCCGGTCTCGCCGACGGACGTGTACTTGTGGACGAAGGAGACAGGGCAGGGGCTGACGGGCGGCATCGACTACGCCACGGACCTATTCGAGCAGGCGACGATGGCGCGCTTCGTGAAGCAGCTGCGCCGGCTGCTCACCTCCGTGTGTGAGGATCCGTCCCAGCCGATCGCCCGGATCTGCATCTTGCCCGACGCAGAGCGACGGGCGATCCGCGCCGTGAACGAGACCGGCGCGGACTATCCGCGAGCAGCAGGCGTTCACCAGCTCGTGGAACGCCGAGCGCTCGAACACCCGGAACGCACGGCGATCATCTTCCAGGGCACTGGTATGACGTACCGGGAGCTGGACGAGCGCGCCGGCCGTCTCGGCCGGCGGCTGCGCGAGCTCGGCGTGGGCCGTGACCACCTGGTCGGCCTGTTCGTCGGGCGGACCCCTGCGATGCTCGTGGCCATGCTCGCCGTGCTCAAGGCCGGAGGAGCGTACGTTCCGCTCGATCCCGCTTTTCCGGCGGATCGGCTCGCGTTCATGGTGAAGGACTCGGGCCTCCGGGTCGTCGTGACGGAGCACTCGCTTGAGTCCGCGATGCCGCCCCACGACGGCCACGTGCTGTGCCTGGACGACGCTGAGAGCTATACGGCCGAGCCGTTGCCGATGGCATCGGAGCCCGTCGGAGACGCGCTCGCGTACGTGATCTACACGTCTGGATCGACGGGCAAGCCGAAGGGCGTGATGGTGCCGCATCGGAGCGTCGTGAACTTCCTGTCGAGCGTCGCGAAGGCGCCTGGAGTCGCCGAGCGGGACACCGTTCTCGCGGTGACGACTCTCTCGTTCGACATCGCCGTCCTCGAACTCTGGCTACCGCTCTCGGTGGGCGCCATAGTCGCGCTCGCATCGCGAGAGGAGGCGGAGGACGGCGATAGGCTTCTCGCCCGTCTCCGCGACACGGGCGCGACGGTCCTTCAGGCAACGCCGGGCACCTGGCGGTTGCTGCTTGCCGCGGGGTTGCAAGCCGGGGAGCTTCGGACTGCGCTCGTCGGTGGCGAGGCGGTGCCGCGTGATCTGGCGGACGAGCTGGCGCAGCGAGTCGACTCGGCGTGGAACATGTATGGCCCCACAGAGACCACCGTCTGGAGCACCAGCTCCATGCTGCGGACCCCGGTCGAGCAAGTGAGGATTGGGCGACCGCTCCAGAACACCCAGATTTACGTGCTCGACGGTAATGGCGAGCTCTGCCCGATGGGAGTGCCGGGAGAGCTCTATATAGGCGGGGACGGCGTGACGCGCGGATACCTTAACCGTCCTGAGCTGACCGGAGAACGGTTTGTTCCCGATCCGTTCCTGACGGGCGGGCGGGTGTACCGCACTGGCGACGTGGTGCGGTTGCTCGCGGACGGCAGCCTGGAGTACCTGCGGCGCAACGACAGCCAGGTGAAGCTCAGGGGATATCGAATCGAGCTCGGGGAGATCGAGACGATGCTCGAGCGGCATCCCGCGGTCCTGCAAGCCGTCGCGCTGGTGCGTGAGGACCGGGTGGGCGACGCCCGCCTGGTTGTATACGTAACTAAGAGTCCCGGCGTGGAGGCCACGGACTCGGAGCTGCGCAGTCACCTCCGAGCGTTTCTACCAGACTACATGCTGCCGCAGCATTTCGTGGAGCTCGCCGAGCTGCCCCTGACGCCTAACGGCAAGATCGACAGAAAAGCTCTGCCCGCACCCTTTGCGGCTCGCCTCGACGATTCGCACGTCGAGCCGGGAACGGCCCAGGAACGCCTGGTAGCCGAGATCTGGGGGATTGCCCTCGGGGTGTCTCGCGTCTCGGCCCTCGACAACTTCTTCACCGTGGGCGGCCATTCACTGCTGTCGCTCAAAGTGATAGCAGCGATCGAGGAGCGGACCGGGGTCCGACTCAGCCCCAGAGTGCTGCTCCTCAATACGCTCGCGCAGGTCGCCGCGCACCTGCCGGTCATGCCCGAAGTCAATAGTGGCCCGACTTCATCCCCTTACCCCTCCACGGCATCTGCCAACTCGTGGTACGGTTCTCGCGCCAGCCGCCTCATAAAGAAGGTAATTGAAAAGATACGCGGCCGACCGGGGGCGGTACGTTCGAAATGACTCCCAGCTTTTTTGGCAGCAGCGAGGCGCCGCTCTTCGGCGTCTATCACCCTCCAGTGGGCCCAGGGCAGCGGGACGTGGGCGTGTTACTTAGTTATCCGGGACCGCAAGAGTACATGCGAACGCACTGGGCATTTCGAAAGCTCGCGGCGATGCTCGCGAAAAAGGGGTTTCATGTCTTCCGCTTCGACTACTTCGGGACGGGCGACTCGGCGGGCGCTAGTGACGAGGGAAGGCTGTCGACGTGGAGGGCCAACGTGAACGCCGCGGCGCAGGAGCTGCGCGACATTGCCGCTGTCAACAAGATTTCAGCCATAGGCTTGCGGCTGGGCGCCGCCTTGGCCGCGACTTCCGGACTCTCGCTCACCGACCTTGTCCTCTGGGAACCCGTCGTCGACGGACGCATCTACCTTAGCGAGCTCGAGACCATCCAGGCGCGTCAGCTGGAGCGCAATCTGCATCCACCGTGGCAAGCGATGGAGCGTCCGCCCGAGCTGCTCGGGTTCCCCCTACCGGTTGCGCTGGAGGACGAGGTACGTGGTCTGAACCTCCTGCAGGAGGAGGCGCCGAAGGCGGCCCGCATCGCCATCATGGTGTCGGAGGATCGCCCCATTTTCCACGATCTGCATCGGTCACTCGCTCGCCGCGCAGCGAACGTTACGTTTCACCTTGTTCCCGAGGAGAGCGTCACTCCCCGCAGCGACGAGCTCCAGGCGGCGCTGCTCTCGAACTCGATGTTGAACGCGATCGCGGACCGCCTCGGCTGACGCAAGATGCGCGAGAAGATCTACACGTTTGGCCCGCGCGGCTCCATTGTCGGCATTTTGACGGAGCCGGACCCGGCCGTCGCGCGTCCCGGTGCTCCCGTGATCATCGCGTCGAATGTCGGGTTGAACCACCGAATCGGGCCGTATCGATCTTACGTGTGCCTCGCGCGGGATCTCGCCAAAGTCGGCTACTCTATGCTGCGCTTCGATCTCTCCGGCATGGGCGACAGTGAGTCGCGGCTCGACAATCATAGAGAGCTCGAGCGGGCCATCCTCGACGTGCAGGACGCGATGCAGGCTCTCACGGATCGCAGTGGCGCTCGAAAGTTCGTGCAGCTGGGGTTCTGCTCGGGCGTGGACAGTGCGCACGCCGTGGCTATCGAGGATCCGCGCGTGGTTGGCGCGATTTTCATCGAGGGGTATTCGTTTCCGACGCCGCAGTTCTACGCGCGCAGGTACCTCAAGCGGCCGTGGTCCAGGCGTTTCTGGCATAGCTACTGGCTACGGACACTCGCCCGCTACATTCCCGCCATGAGACCCCACATCCGCGAGGCCGGCGAAGTGGTGGAGATCTATAGTCGGAGCTATCCAACGCGAGACCTGCTCGCGCAGAACTACACGGCGATGGCGGCGCGCGGCGTGAGCATGCTGTTTGTCTACTCAGGCGGCTACGGTTCGGATCACGCGAACAACTACGCGGGTCAGTTCTACGACATGTTCCCCACGTTGCGAGGAGAGCCTCGCATCGAGGTTGAGTACTTCGAGAAGGCGGATCACGTCTTTACGGCACTCGCCGACCGAGAGAAGCTGCTCGCCCGAATCAAGGGCTGGATGCAGACGCACTTTCCCTGAGTCGCAACGGCCGCGTGCCTTCGCGCAGACGGCTACTGGGTCAGAGCCGCAAGCGTTGGAAGATGAACTCCGGCACGGCGCGGATGATGGCCATGACCGGACGCCAGAACCAGGGCACATACAGCACGGGTGTGCCTTTGATCATCGCGCGGACGATATACCGGGCGGCGGTGGCAGGAGAGGCCCAAAGCACTCCTTTCCTGAATGCCACGGTCATAGGCGTGTCCACGAAGCCTGGCTTGATGGTGACCATTCTCACGCCTTGAGAATGGAGCCGCTGGCGCATCCCGCTCGTGAAGGCACTGAGCGCGGCTTTTGCGGAGCCGTATACGTAGTTGGACTGTCGCCCTCGATCACCGGCGACCGAGGAAATCACGGCGATGGTCCCGTGTCGTTGCGCGGCAAAGCGGTTGGCCAGTAACGTGCATAGAGCCATGGCGCTGAGAGCGTTGGTCGCGAACTCCTGCATCATTGTTTCCACCGAAGCCTCGCAGGCCGCCTGATCGGAAAGCGTCCCGTGGGCAATCAACGCCGTGTCCAGTCCGCCGAGGACCTCGGCGGCCGAGTCCACCAGGGCAGGGAACCGGTCCATGCCGCGTGCATCCAGCACGTGGCATTCGGCGGCGGTGGCGCCACGTAGCTTGAGGTCGGCCGCGATCGCCTGCAAACGCTCCGCAGATCGACCGACGAGGAACAAGGCATCGCCACGCCGTGCGAATTCGCGCGCGGTTGCCTCGGCAATCGCCGAGGTGGCGCCCATGATTAGAATGCGTCTCACGTCTCGCGCAACCTCATTGAGTGACACGCCGCCACAACGAGGACGAGAACGCCGGATCGACGTAGGCTTTAAACTGACGCCAGTTGGGAAAGTACTGCTGAAATGAATCCTGCGACATGCGTGCGTCCTTGGCGGGATAAACGGCCCCGCCGGCGGCCACCGTGATGGCGTCAAGCGCCTCCAGCAACGCCAGTGTACGCGCGCCGTGGTTGGGGAAGTCCAGCGCCAGAGTCGCGCCCGGACGTGGGAACGACATCATGCCGAGCGGAGGAATGCGCCCGAACATTTTCAGCACCGCCAAGAACGACCTCTCGCCGGAGCCGGCGATGCGCTCGAATATCTCGGTCAAGGACCGTTCGGCGACCGCTTCCGGTATGACGCACTGATACTGGAAGAAACCTTTCGGACCGAACATGCGGTTCAATTCCAGAATCCCGTCGAGCGGATAGAAGAACGACTGGTAGTGCCACCGCGCAGCGGATTGCTCGGCGGCGGGCCGATGAAAGTAAGCCTGGTTGAGGAAATTCCGCGTCAGGCCGTTGATCAGCGAGAAGGGTGGGGTCAGGGGTAGGCGCACGGGTAAGCGCGATTTCACGGGTTCGCGGCCAGGTACATGATTGCCGCGCATGTACACGCCTCGACCGAGGTGTGACTTGCCTGTCGCGCAGTCCAGCCACGCGACGGTGTATTCGTAGTTGCCGCCCGAGACACGATCCAGTTCGAAGAATTCGCCGAGGCTGCGGAATCGCCGGCTGTCGCCGCCTAGCCACGGGCCAGGGACGGGCCGCAGCTGGAGTCGGACCCGGCGAATCAGGCCGGTGAGCCCGAGTCCGCCGGCCGTGGCGCAGAACCACTCGCGGTTCTCCTCGGGCGTACAGCGCAACACGGTGCCGTCGGAGCGCTGTAGTTCGAATTCCAACACGTGGTTGCAGAAGCTTCCGACGCGATGGTGATTTTTGCCATGCACGTCATTGGCGATGGCACCGCCGAGGGTGACGAAACCCGTTCCGGGCGTCACCGGAGGGAACCAACCGTAGGGCAACGTGAGCTCGATGAGATCGTTGAGTAGCACACCGGCTTCGCATTCGATCACACCGCTGACGGAGTCGAAGGCAATGAAGCGGTCGAGCCCGCGGGTGGCGAGCAGCACACCATCCTGATTCAGGCAGACGTCGCCATAGCTGCGTCCATTGCCGTAGGCGAGCAACGGCGACGAATCCGGCAGCGCAGCGAAACGGTGCGTGAGTGGAACGACACGGTGGGAGTAATGGAGTAGGTTTCCCCAGGAAGAACCAGGACCGCTGCGCCAGCTTGTAATTGGCTCGGCCATGTCACATCAAATCGATATCAGCGCAGTGATGCCCAGGCTATCGACCTGGGTCAGGGTGCCGTCGAGATCCAGACACAGCGCTACTGTGCACTGGGTCATGATGGCGCGGGCACTCGCTGGCGCGTCACGAAGAACTCGAGCGACGCGGCACTAATGACACCGATCAGGACCGCGAACCACAGGGTCGCCAGGCGGCACAGGACGGTGGCGATCAGCGCCGCATGAATGCTGGAGCCGTAGGCGATCAGCAACGTGGACATCGCCAGTTCAATGCTGCCGATGCCGGCCGGCATGAAGATGGCCGCGCTGCCGATCAGAGTCGAGAGTGCAAACACACCCGTTGCTTCCAACAGGGTCAAAGGCAGATTCAGGCCGCGACAGATCAGGTAGAAGCCGAATCCTTCCGCGCCCCATGCGACGAGCCCTAGCAGGGTTCCCCATGACAGGTATTGCAGCCGCAGCAGTTGTTGCGAGGAACGCTGCATGCTGACCAGCGCCATCAGCCATCGGCCCAGCCGCTTGCCTTGCAGCCGTTCCGCCCAGCCACACAGCTGCGCCAGCGTGGCCGGATGTCCGACCAGAACCAGCAGCGTCAGCGTTGCGATGGCGACGCCGAGCAACAGCGGCCGGTAAGTATTGTTGGAGACTACGATGCAGCCTGCCAGCAGGATCATCACCACCAGATCCAGCAGACGTTCCACAAACAATGCGCCGAGGCTCTCCGAATACGTCACGCCGTGATCCCGCAGATAGACGGATCGTACCGCCTCACCGGCCTTGCCGGGACTGATGGTGAATGCGAAACCGCTGAAGTAGTAGAGCAGATGGCGTAGCGGCGGCACGCGGTGACCGAGCTTTTCGATATAAAGCTGCCAGCGCAGGAATCGCAGCAGATAGTTGGCAAAGGACAGCGCCAGGACCAGGGCGATACTGGTCCAGGCCAGCTGGGTTAGTGCGGCCTTCAACCGAGCGGAGTCAGCGGCCAGCGCCACCGCCATGTACACCACCACGCCAAAGGCAGCCAACGCAACCAGCGCGTGTCGTTTACGCGTGGCCACAGCGACGGGTGGGATTCACAGCCAAGTTGGAATTCCCGCTAAAAGCCAAGCTTACCGATCCAGACTTCCGCGGACTGCATAGACGATCACATCTTCCGTGTTGTGGCGCAATCGACGACGGGAAAAGGCGATAGCTAGGTTAACAGTTATCGAAGGAATCCGCCTCAGGACTGGGGCGTGCGCTCCGATTGAACAAGCCTGAGCCGCGGCGCAAAGTAGTATAGTTGCGCACGGCGCAGCATTCAGGAGTCGGTCGTTGGATACCAAAGTGATCGTGATCACAGGAGCGAGCTCCGGAATCGGTGCGGCCGTGGCCGGGAGAGAAAATGAGCTCGAGACGATCATCCACTGCCGACTCAAGAATCGCAGCTGACTCGGTTTGCTACCCCCTGCCCAAAGCATCGTCGTAGCGAGTTCCCGGGCCGACCGGGGCGCAGCGATTGTGATCGCAGCGCTGGGTGCGCTGGCCGCCGTCTGGGCGTTGAGCTCGCTCTGGCTTCCCTTCGGTTGGGATCACGGTGTGTTCGCCTCGGTCTCCGACGTGATCCGTCGCGGGGGAGTGCCGTACCGCGACGTCTGGGAAGTCAAAGGGCCGCTCGCGCTCTACCTATATGCATCTGCTCAGAACCTGTTCGGCCCCCAGATGTGGAGCGTGCGCGCGGTGGACCTGCTCGCGCTGGGGGCGTCGACGTTCGCCGGTTATCGGCTGCTTCGCACCTTCGAGGGCCCCGCGGTGGCGGTCTTTGGCGTCGCGACGATGGTCCTCGCCTTCGCAAGTTTCGGCAACTGGTACACCGCGCAGCCCGACGGCTGGGCGGCCCATGCGCTGGTGGTGCTGGTCGCAACGCTCGCGCTTCCGAAGCTCACCGCGTTGAGGGTGATCGGAGCCGGCGCCTTGATCGGGCTGCTCACGCTGATCAAGCCCACCTACGCGATCTATTTGCTGCTGGTCGCGGCCGCGCTCGGGTCGACGCCGGAGCTGCCGCGCCGGCTCCGCGCGGCAGTGGGGGCAGGGGTGGCCTTTGCGGTGCCGATCGCAGTCGCGGCGGCCTGGTTCGCGGCCCACGGGGCGTTGTCGGCATTGATCGACCTACATCTGCGCTTCAACGCCGAGCGACTCGCTTCGGACCCCAATCTGCAGATGGGCATACCGAAGCTGGTGATGCTCACCCTCTCGATCCTCACCAGCTATCCCGACGTGGCGCCGGCAGTCCCGGGCGCTGCGCTGGGGATCGCGCTCGCCCTCGTTCAGCGACGACGGGCCGGTCTGTTGCTGCTGCTCTGGCCGCTGCTCGCGCTGGCGACCGTGGCGGCGCAGCGCAAGTTCCTCTTCCACAACTACTCGCTGCACGCCCTGTATCCGCCGCTCCTGCTCGCCGCCGCACTCGGATTGGGCTGGCTGTGGCGCAACGGAGCGGCGCTCCTCGCCCCGGCGCGGACGTTGGTGGCAGCCTCGGCGCTGCTGCTTGGGTACCAGGTGGCGAAGGTGCCCGCCGCGGAGGTCGGCAACTGGCTGCACCTGGTCGCGGGCCGACAGAGCCTTGAAGAGTATCGCGCCTCGTTCGAGGGGCCGCTGCCGTGGCTCTCGGGGCAGACTCCCGACGACGCGTTCGGCTTTTCAGTCACGCGCGATCTGCGATTCGCCCGCGTCGTAGCCGAGCGCACCCGGCCGGGCGACGAGGTCTTCGTTTGGGCGGATCCGCTGGTCAACTACTTGAGCGATCGTCCGGCGCTGACGCCGATCACCGCCCCCGAGGCGTTCACCGTCTGGGGCCTGCCGGAGCGGCGCGCACGCTACCGAGCCGATCTGGTGGCCGGCGTGCTGGCGCGGCGGGCGGCAATCATCGCGATCCCCCAGATGGCACTGCGGCCCGGAGGCCCCGCCGAGTTCAGCGTGCTCACCAGCTTCCCCGAGCTGATCGCCGCGCTCGATCAGACCTACCGTCGCACCGTCGCCTTCGAGGATCTGGAGCTGTACGAGCCCCGCTAGGGTTCGCCGACCGCCGCGCAGAGCTGACCCGGGTCGGCTGACCTGCATTAACGCGGGTGTTGCTACCTTTCGGCGACCTCCGTACCTTTACCTCCCATGTCCTCTGCGGTTTATCCTTTGCGGTTGATGCACCCGCTGCGGCGACGCCTGGGCAGCTTGCTGCTCGCGCTCGGGGGTGCGCTGGTCCTTGCAGCGGTGGCCGAGCAGTGGCTGGAAGCGCGAGACGTGCGAGAGTTGGCGCCCGCGGAAACCTATGTCGTTGCAGGGGGTGCCAGGGTGCGCTATCGGCTGGACGGGGCTCAGCAGCCGGGTCCTGCTGTCGTATTCATCAACGGAATGGGTGGCAGCCTCGAGCAGTGGCACAACTTACAGTCCGAAGTGGCCGCGTTTGCTCCAGCGCTGACCTACGACCGCGGGGGGCTTGGCCTGAGCCGCGGCTCCAAAGCGCACGACGCAGGCGCGCAAGCAGACGAGCTCGCGGGGGTTCTGACCCAGCTCGGGATCAAGGGCCCGGCCGTTTTGGTCGGCTACTCAACCTCTGCTTCGATCGCGCGGATCTTCGCCTCGCGTTACCCCGAGAGGGTGGCGGGCATGCTGCTGCTCGAGCCCGACCTCCCCGAGATGGAAGGCCGAATTGCCGGGCGACACAACCCGTTCCGAACGTACTTCAGGCCGCTCCTGCAGGACACGATCACCAGTCTGTTCGGCATCCGCCGCCTGGCGAGCCGCATCGCCGAGTGGCGCGGCCGCTTCGTGTTGCGGACTACGCAGGAGCGCAAGGCCCACGCCGTGCTGCTGCGCTTCTCGCACTGGTGGGCAGTCGATCGGGAGTGGATGCGGATCGGACTGCTGTCCCGACAGGTGCTCGAGGCAAAACCGCCCGGATCGATTCCACTGCTTATCTACACGCAGGATCTCCGCGAGCGGACTCCGGCCAACGAGCTCTACGAGCAGCTGCTGCGCGGCCTGGTGGCAGGCTCGCAGGAGGGCGGCTTGCGCAGCCTCGGCGAGGGAACGGCCCACGGCGAGATTCTTGAGGATCCGCGCACGCGTCAGCTTATCGACGCGGGAATTCGCGAGCTAACCGTTCGGATGCGCTAGTCCGATCGGATTGCCTCGCGGCAATTCCGCGTAAACTTACCAATTCAGGCTTGAGGCAATGTACTGCGAAAGTGTCAACTGGATCTCAACATTTGCCTAATGCCGCCCGCTTATCGCAGCCCCTGCAGGCGCTGTTCCCGACCGGCGTGGTGGTGGCCGAAATGCGCGAACCCGGTGATGTATCCCAGCTGTTGCCGGGCGAGGCGGATACGCTCACGCGCGCCGTGCCGAAGCGCATCGGCGAGTTTGTTGCGGGCCGTCTATGTGCGAGAAGGGCCCTGGCCGAATTCGGCATCGCCAATTTCGCTTTGAAGGTCCGCCAAGATCGCACGCCGGAATGGCCGGCAGGCGTGGTGGGGAGTATCAGCCACACGGCCGGGATGTATCTGGCGGCCGTGGCCGCCCAGTCCCAGGTCGCCGCGCTCGGGATCGACTGTGAGGTGGTCGGGCACGTCAGCGCCGAGATCTGGCCCACGATTTGCGGGGCCCCGGAGTTGAAATGGCTTGAATCATTGCCGACGCACGAGCGGCCGGCGGCGGTGGCCCTGATTTTCGCTGCAAAGGAAGCCTTCTATAAGTGTCAGTATCCTTTGACGCGTGAATGGTTGGATTTCAAGGACTTGGATGTCAGAGTCGATGCTTGGGGTCCCGGCGGCTCGCTGTACGAGATTCAAGCCTGCCGGCCGCTGGCGGTGGCCAATCTAATGAGGCTTCCGGTGACCGGCGCATATTTGTTTCGGGATGGATTCGTCACCGCCGGCGTCGCGATGCGTCGAGCCGACTTAACGGGGTCACGGTAGACCCATTGATGCCGGCAATCGTGCGCTAATATGGAACAAAAATGACGTTGATAGACGCAATTTTCATGCTCGCGTGCGGGCTCGCTTTCGCGCGTTGGCCCCGGAGTACCCCTCGTGCTCTGGTCGCGGTCGTTGGCACTGCCGCGGCTACCTTCGCTTTGGAAGGCTGGCGTGGGCCGCTCGTTCCTGCCTATGCGCTCGCCGTCGGGCTGGTGATTGCCGCATTGTTGAAGGTTGAGCGCTTGCCGCAAGCGTTGCGATCCCTGGCGTTGGGCGGGGGGCTGCTGCTGCTCGCCGCGAGCATCGGCGCCTGCATCGTACTGCCATTGCGTAGCTTTCCGCCGAGCTCAGGCCCCTATTCCGCCGGCACCATGGTGGTTCCCGCCGAATTGATCGAACGCTTTACACCGAAGTCGCCAAATCCGCAGGCGCGTCCGGCGCCGCTGGCGCGACTGTGGTATCCCACGGCGCCCTTGCCGCCGCAATCGTGGCTTGGCCGGCAATTCTACCCGCGCGATCGCGATCCCGCCGTAGAAGGGGCGATACCCTCTTCGGCTCCGGCGCGGTTTCCCGTCGTGCTGTATTTCGCGGGGTGGCCCGGCACGGACATTCAGAACTTCGTGCTCATTCGAGAGCTGGCAAGCCGCGGATTCATGGTGGTTAGCTTGATATACCCCGGCAAGCTGCCATCGATGAGCGACGCCGAATTCGCACAACAAGTCGCGGAGTTTAAAACACCCTGGGATTATTCAACTCCAGCGGCCGCCCAGCACATGAATCAGATGTTCGAAGCCCGGGTGCGGCACGGCTCCGAAGACGCCGCGGCCATGCTGGATTTGCTCGGCACCGTGAACGAGCAGGGCGCGCTACCGCAGTTTCGAGGGCGACTGGCTCTCGATCATGCCGGCGTGCTCGGTTTTTCGATGGGCGGCGGCGTGGCGGCGCAGGCCGGATGGCTCGAGCCGCGTTTCAAGGCCGTAGTGAACTTGGATGGCTGGCATTGGCTGGAATCGCTGCAACAAGGTGTGCCGCGGCCGTATCTATACTTGTCGGAAACCTCAGGTATGCCGACCGAGGCGCTAGTGGCGCCGAATCTCAATACCCGGTATGCCGCCCAACACGGTCAAATGGAATACGTCAACGCGCAGCGTGTCCTCGAACGGAGCGGCGGGACCCGAGTGGCCGTGCCGGGTACGACTCACTTAAACTTTACCGATATGAATCTGCATTCGCCGCTGCGGCGCCTGCGTGACGGCGGTGCCATCGACCGGTTTCGCGCGCTCGAAGTCGTGAACGCGTATGTCTGCGGTTTCTTCGAGCGCGAGTTGCAGGGTAAGTCCGAACCGCTGCTCGACGGCGCTTCGAGCCGTTTTCCCGAAGTGAAAGTCAAGGTGTGGCCCCGGCCGGCCGGTGGGCCGGCGGCGGCTCAATGACAAAAGTGAGATAACCGGTTGCTGCTTCGCGGCCGGGAGGCACGGTATCACCGGCTCGGGTGCCGAGATCCGAAGCGGGCAGTTGTCTCCGTCCTGGCCCGCCGTCTGTATTACAATTCACCGGCGACTATAACCACTACGTTTGGGCCGGCGGGGAGATATCGTTACCTTGAACTACCGCTTTCGTCGGAAGATTCTGCTGTCCGTCGCGCGAACCTTGGTGGTAACTGCGGCCGTCGTACTGCTCGTCATCCCTATCACGGCGCGCGCCCAATTCGCTGGGTCAGCGTCGGGGTCGGTTCAATACGAGCATAATTCGAATGTGTTCGCGCTCACTTCCGGGGCACTCCAACTGGGCCAGAGTGCCCGTAGCGGGAGTGACTCCCTCGCGGCATACCAGGGCGGTTTCAACCTCAAATATCTCTGGGGCATGCAGGAGCTTTACGCTGCGGCGAGCACCACGGAATTCAAATACCAGCGTTTCACGGATTTGGATCACAACGACTACAATCTCGATGCGGGACTGAAATGGGCGCTCGGCCATCTTCTGGACGGGAGATTTGACGTCGCGCGTTCTCGCACCATGGTCCAGTTTTACGACCTCAATGGAACGACCTTGTCGCTGAACACAACACAGCGGGAAACTGCAGAGATCGGTTTGACGCTGCCCTCTAACTGGAGAATCGTCGGCTCGGCCGCCACAAGCACGTCGAACCAGCCGAGTCCGGCGCAACCCGATCTGCAATTAAAAGAAACGTCCGGCTCGGTGGCAGCCAAATATCTTGGGGTTGCCGGTTTTACCATGGGCGTAAATGCGCAAGTCACATCAGGCAATTTTCAGGGGACGATCGGGACCGGAAATTCCAGCTATCGCCAGAACACCGAAGGCGTAATCGCCAGCTTTCTATCCGGCCGTTCTACCTTGGATGGTCAGCTCGGCTATACCCGCCGCACCTCCGCCAATGGCACCAACGACACGTCCGGCATCACGGGCAACTTCGCCGTGACGGACCAATTGACTGCCAAAACTTCCGTACAGGCAAAGCTCAGCCGGGCGCTGAATAGCTATGTCACGAACGCGAGTGCCGAGGTCGATACTTCTGCTGCCTTTAGCGTCAACTGGCAGGCGACGTACAAGGTAGCTGCGAACTTGGGCTATACCTTCACTTACCGCAAATACCCGGGGCAGGGCAACGATCCGGTCGGTTCTGACCGAAGAGATATTCAGGAATACGTAACCCTGGACGTCAGCTACCAGCCTCGGCGCTGGCTGGTGATCAAACCGTACGCCAATTACCAGACACGAAGTTCCGTCAACATCGGCGCTGCTTTCGATCAGACTATTTATGGAGTCAACTTGACGGTGCTGACTCCCACCAAGCCTAAAGCCCGCCGGTGACGAGTATTCGCGTGGTCGGCGGTAGCGACCACGCATGGGCGCGATTAACCGGCGATCAATAGATATCGATGGTGGTCACACTCAAGCTC